>NZ_JAGEKG010000008.1:0-279652 GCF_049887755.1 Methylobacterium sp. NFXW15
GGTGGCTCGAGCGGCGTGCCCAAAACCCGATCCCATCTCGAACTCGGCCGTTAAACACGCCAGCGCCCATGGTACTGTGCCTCAAGGCACGGGAGAGTCGGTCGCCGCCAGACCCGCACAACGCAAGTTCAAAGCCATTCCCTCTCACGACACCGATCCAAAAAGGCCGCCCATTCGGGCGGCCTTTTTGCGTTTGGCTCTGGCGTCAGTTCTCCTTTCGATCGAGCCCCTTCGCGACGGTGCGGACCAGCGCGTGAACGAGGGCAGGGGCCTGATCACGGCCGATCGGCCCGAGATTACCGATCTCGGCGAGAAACAATGTGCCGTGCACGCTCGACCACAGTGATCGTGCGAGCAAGGATGCCTCCTGTGCCTCGATCGAGGCCGTCTCACGGAGGATCTTTTCGAGGACCGCGAACAGGCTCGCGATGCTGTCCGTGATCGCGGTCGGCGCGGGAAGGGTGCGTGGCTCGAACAATGCCGCCCAGATGGTCCGGTGAGCATCGGCGAAGGCGATATAGGCATCCGCGAGCCGGAGCAGGCGCGGCTCCAGGCCGTCGGCCGGATGTGTCTCAAGCGCCTGAACGAGATGCGTACGCAGCATCTCCACTGTGATCGCGTTCGCTTCGAGCCTGAGAGCCTCCAAACTGTCGAAGGCGGTGTAGACGGAGCCGACCGCCGTCCCCGCCCGCTCCGCGACGCCGCGAGCGGTCAGTGCCGCCGATCCGCCGTCTCGAAGGATGGCGAAGGCGGCGTCGATCAGCGCCTGGCGATCTGCATTCCTGTCGGCCTGCGCCTTGCGCGGACGACCCTTACCATTTTTTTGAGCGACGTTCATTTTCGCACTTGCGACTCACAGGCAGAGACTTCTACGAATTAAATGAACATCGTTCAAGGCGACGGACCCATGTGTCCTCGCTCAGGAGTCGGCCCATGTTCGACAGCCTCACCCAGTTTCTGATGCTTATCCTCCTGCTGGTCGCGTTGAAGCGTCTCGGCAGGATCGAGCGCCAAGTGAATGCCCTTGGCCGAGGTGTCGCCAGCGAGGCTGCGCCGACGACAGAGGCTGTCACTCCGGAAAGCTTTCCGACTCCACAGCCGCAGGTCGTAACAGCTCCTCTTCCGCCGATCCGCGAACCTTCGGTGCCCGAGCCCGAGGCGGCTCCCGCCGAACCGCTGTCCGTCCCCGCTCTCCCGCCGACCGGTCATGCCCGCATCGATTTCGAATTGCGGTTCGGCCGCCGCTGGGCCGCCTTGCTGGGCGGCGGGATCGTTGCCTTCGGCCTCGCGCTCTTGGTGCGCCACTCGATCCAGCAAGGCTACTTCCCGCCTTCGGTTCGCTTGGCCGGTGCGGCGCTGCTCGCCCTCATTTTCTGCGCGGGCGCGGAGTTCTTCCGGCGGCGTAGGACCTTCGAATTGCCTGCCGATGCGGGCGCCTTCCGCCGGATCGCGGATATCCCCTCGGTACTTTTAGGGACGGGACTGAGCGGCCTGTTCGCCGTGGCCTACGCCGCCCATGCCGTCTACGGCTTTCTCTCCTCGCCCACGGCCTTCGCCGTCATGGCCCTCACGGCTCTGGCAGGAATCGGCGTGTCGCTGATCTACGGTCCCGCCCTGGCAGTGATCGGCTATCTCGCGGCCTTGGCCGTACCGTTCCTGATCGTGGGAGACGGTCTTTTCACGGGCGCCGCCTATGTCGCCCTCGTCGGCGTCGCTGGCTATGCCGCGGCGTGGCGCGGCGGCTGGAAGCGGCTCGAGAACCTTGCTGGTCTGATCCTACTGGGGTGGGCGGGCCTGCTCTGGCCCGCAACGCTCCTTCCCCTCGCGCTCGTGGCGCTGCCCGGCGCGGCCCTGGCGATCGCCATCACGGCGATACGCCTTCGCCCCCGCGAGGCCTGGGCGAGCGAGCGGGTGAGTGGGCAGGCGTGCCTCGCCCTGGCGATCGCAGGAGGGCAGGGGCTGCTGCTGGCGACTCATGTCGTGCGAACCCCGAGCGTCTACGTGTTTCAGCCGGTGGCGACCGCCCTCGGCATCACGATCCTGCTCGCCTGCCTCGCTATCGCGGCGACGATGACGCGAACGCGCCTTGTGGCGCCGCTCGTCGCCACCCTCATCGCCGGGCTGGTGGCGGTTCTGTGCGGCCTGTCTGTTCGGCTAGATACGCTCACGCCTGTCGTGATCGGCCTTTCGCCGGATCGGGTCGGCTGGATCGTTGCGATCCTTTCGGTGGCCATTCTCGCCATCGTGGCTCTGGCGATGTGGCGTTCGAGACGCGTCGCGACCACCGCCTTCGTCGGCGCTGTCTCTGCCGCGATCCTCCTTCCCGCAGCCGATCTCCTGCTTCATCAGGCCGGCGGGCTCGACGGAGCCTTTCTCGCCGGGCTCGCCTGCGCGCAGGGAATCGGGCTCCTTGCGATCGCCCGGCCCCGGCTGGGCACGATCCCCGGGTATCGCGCCTTCGCCTCGTCGATCGTCGCCTCTCTCGGGCTCGGCCTTCTCGGCTTCGCGCTGGTCGTGTCCGGCCTGGGCGGCGGTTCCCTGGTCACGCTGGTGTTGGCCCTCGTCGCGGCGGGGGCGGGCGCCCTGGCGATCATCTGGCGCATGCCGCTCTTCGCCTCGGTGGCGGGGCTCGCCGCGGTGCCGGTGATCGTCCACGCGGGGCTGAACGCCGTACGGACGCTCGGGATGGCCCATCATCAGGGCGGCACGGCTCTGTGGCCGATCCTGCAGGACACGCTGCTGCCGGGGCTCGTGCTTCTCTGCACGGTAGCGCTGCTGAACCGGTGGCCCGGACCGGCGGCGATACGCAGGGCCGACCGGCGATGGCTCTTGGTCCTGAAAGCGGATGTCGCCGCCGCCGGAACGGGCCTGCCGGTGAGCCTCATCCTGACGGCCCTCGCGGCGGGCGGGCTGTTGCTTGGCGCCGCCGTGGCGACGGTGCGCTTCGTGACCTTCGGCGATGCCTATGCGCCCCTCTCGGCGCCGGGGGATATCGGCCTCCTCTCCCTCTTCCTTTTGTCCGGAGCCGCAGCCTCGCTGCGCCTGCACCGTGCCTCCGGGATGGCGGGCTTCTCGGTTCTCACTGCCAGCCTCTCGCGCTTTGCGGTGGCGGCCTGCGCCGGGGCGATCCTCGCCAATCCCTTCGTGACAGAGGATCCGGTCGGCCTGATACCGGGGCTGAACCTGCTCGTGCTGGCCTATCTCCTCCCGGCCCTCGCCGCATGGCGCCTCGCCCGTGAGGCGGCCTCCATGCCGCCCGAAACCGTGGATTCGCGCCTGCGCGGCAGGGCGGGCGGTATGGCTGTGGCGGGACTCCTCGCCTACGCGACTTGCGCGGTCTCGCAGGCCTTCCAGGGTCCGGTGCTCTCGCTCGACGGGATCACGGAGACCGAGCTGTGGACGCACACCCTCGTCTGGCTGGTGCTCGGCACGGCGATCCTCGGCTACGGCCTACGGACGGGCGCGCGGGTGGCGCGGCTGACGGCGCTCGGCATCGTCGCGGCGGTCGCAGCGAAGGTGACCCTGCTCGATCTCGCGCATCTGACCGGCGCGGCCCGCGCCCTGTCGGTCATCGCGCTCGGGCTCGTCCTGCTCGGGATCGGCATGGTCTACCAGCGGCTCGCGGCCCGGGACGCACGGGCTTGACGGGTCAGGACTTCGCCACGTCGAGACCCATCTGCCAGAAATCCGCTTCGAGGCGGGAGGCGGCGGCGAAGGTCGCGACGAGGTCCGGGAACCGGGCTTCGGTGAGCGTCCGCGCGGCGAGGTCGTCCAGATGCGCCCGGGCGCGGCCCGCCACCCCCTGGTAACCGTCGCCCGCATAGTCGGCGATCCACTCGCGGTAGGGGTGATCGCCGAGCGCCTCGGGGCCCTGCGGCGCGAGAGCCTTGCCGATCACGGCATAGCCCACGACGCAGGGGGCGAGCGCGACGTGCAGGTCGAGCAGGTCGCCCGCCGCGCCCTGGTCCAGCACGAAGCGGGTATAGGCCACCGTCGCGGGATGCTCGCGCGTGGCGGCGAGGGCCTCGACCCCGATCCCCCAGCGGGCGCAGAGGCGGACATGGAGTTCCGTCTCGTCCAGGATGGCCGCGAGGCCCGCCTGCGCGGCGCGGATGTCTCCCGGCGTCCGGCTCTTGTAGGCGGCGAGCGCATAGGCTCGCGCGAACTGGATCAGAAACAGATAGTCCTGCACGAGGTAAGCGCGGAAGGCCGCCTCGGGCAGCGTCCCGTCGCCGAGTTGGCGCACGAAGGGATGGTCGACGTAGCGCGTCCAATCCTCGGCGGCGGATGACTGCAAGCGTTCGAAGACATCCATTGTCGTCGCTTCCCTGTCCTCAGGCGGTCGTCGCGCCGAGGAGGCGCGATACGGTTGCCGCGCCCTTGCGGACGCGCTCGCCGATGTCCTTCAGCTTCTCGTCCGAGAGCCGGTGCGTCGGGCCCGAGACCGAGATCCCGGCGATGGCTTCACCGTGGAAGTTGAGGATCGGGGCAGCGACGCAGCGCATCCCGATCGTCCGTTCCTCGTCGTCGATGGCATAGCCTCGGCGGCGGGTGGCCTCGATATCATCGCGCAAAAGCTCCAGCGAGCCGATGGTCTTGTCCGTGAATCGCGCGAAGGTCTGACTCCGGAACAGGCGTTCGGTCCGGGCCGGCTCGTAGGTGGCGAGCAGCGCCTTGCCGATGCCGGAAGCATGGAGCGGCGAAAGTGAGCCCGGCGGGAAGAATGCGCGGATCGTCTCGTGCGTCTCGACCTGGCTGACGAAGAGAACGCTTCCCTCCTTCTCGACGCCGAGATTGGAGGTTTCGCCCGTCTCCTGCATCAGCGTCCACATCATCGGGCGGCTGCGCTCGACCACGTTGTGCCGGCGCAGGAAGGCCGAACCGAGCCGGTAGGCTTCCGCGCCCACATGCCATTCCTGCTTGTCGGCGCTGATCTCGACGAAGGCCCGCCGTTCCAGGGTCGCGAGCACCCGGTGCATCGTCGCGACCGATTGCCCGAGTTTGCCCGCGAGTTCCGACAAAGTGAGGCCGTCGCCTTCCGCCAGCACGTCGAGCACATCGAGTGCGCGGTCGAGGGCTTGGATCGTCCCCGTGGGCTTGGCACCACCGAACCCCTTCGGGCGGCCGCGCCGCCGGTTCCCCGAATCCATCGCGCCCTCGCCTTCGCCGCCGCCCCATCAGCGGGGTTAGAGTGAAAAAATTTTTCGTTCAACGGAAAAAGCTAACCGACTGACCGGCAGCGCTTTTCTTCTTTTGCGCCTATAATGAAAAACTTTTTCAAAAAAATATCAATACGGAGAAAGCGGTGCTATCCTTCCGGGTATTGGAGGAGGACGCCCGCCGATGTTCGCACAGAATCCCGTTTTCATTCCCGGACCGACCAATATGCCGGAAGTGCTTCGGCGGGCGGCAGACATGCCGACCCTCGATCACCGGTCGCCGTACTTCGCTCAGATCCTTCATCCGGCACTCGCCGGTGTGAAGAAGGTGCTGAAGAGCGAGACTGCCGAGGTCTTTATCTTTCCTTCGACTGCGACGGGTGGTTGGGAGACGGCTCTGTCCAACACGCTCAGCGTGGGTGATGCCGTCCTGGCCTCGCGCTATGGCATGTTCAGCCATCGCTGGATCGACATGGCCCGCCGCCACGGGCTCGATGTCCGCGTGATCGAGGCTCCCTGGGGCGAGGGCCTTCCGGCGGATCGCTTCGCCGAGGCTCTGGCGGCGGACAAGGCGCACCGCATCAAGGCGGTGCTGGTCACCCACAACGAGACCGCGACCGGCGTGAAGTCCGACGTCGCCGCGGTGCGCCGTGCGCTGGACGCGACGGGCCATCCCGCGCTGTTGCTCGTGGATGGCGTCAGCTCGATCGCTTCCATGGATTTCCGCATGGACGAATGGGGCGTCGATGTCGCCGTCACCGGCTCGCAGAAGGGCTTCATGCTGCCGGCGGGCCTCGCCATCACCGCCTTCTCGCCGAAGGCCCTGGACGCCACGGCGACCGCCACACTGCCACGCACCTATTTCGACATCCGCGACATGGCGAAGGGCTATCCGAACGGCGCCTATCCCTACACGCCGTCGGTCGGCTTGCTGAACGGCCTCAAGCTCTCGACGGAGCTGCTTCTGGCCGAAGGGCTCGAGGCCGTCTTCGCCCGGCATCGCCGCATCGCGGACGGCATCCGCGCCGCGATCTCGGCCTGGGGCCTTGAACTCTGCGCCGCGCGGCCCGAGCTGTACTCGGACACGGTGAGCGCGATCCGTACGCCGGAAGGCTTCGATGCCACGCAGATCGTCACCCATGCCGCGCGGCAATACGATGTCGCCTTCGGCGTCGGGCTCGGCGAGGTCGCGGGCAAGGTGTTCCGCATCGGCCATCTGGGCAGCCTCACGGATGTGATGGCCCTGTCGGGGATCGCGGCGGCGGAGATGGCCATGGCCGATTGCGGCCTGCGCATCGAATTGGGATCCGGCGTCGCGGCGGCTCAGGCCGTCTATCGCGGCGCGGCGGCGACCAGCCTGCGCGCGGCCGCCTGAGGGAGGGGAGCCATGATCACACCCACCCTGGAAGACGTGCTCGCCGCGCATGAGCGCATCCGGCCGCACATTCATCAGACCCCGGTGCTGACCTCCCGGATCATCGACGAGGCGGCGGGCGCGCAGCTGTTCTTCAAGTGTGAGAACCTGCAGAAGGCCGGGGCCTTCAAGGCGCGGGGCGCCTCGAACGCGGTGTTCAGCCTCACCGAGGCGCAGGCGGCGCGGGGTGTGGCGACCCACTCCTCCGGCAACCACGGCACCTGCCTGTCCTACGCGGCGAGCCGTCGGGGTATTCCGTGCACGGTGGTGATGCCGCGCACGGCCCCCCAGGCCAAGAAGGATGCCGTGCGTGGCTATGGCGGACAGGTGGTGGAATGCGAGCCGTCCACCTCCTCCCGCGAGGCGGTGTTCGCGGAGGTGGTCGCCGAGACCGGTGCCGAGTTCGTGCACCCCTACAACGATCCCCGTGTCATCGCAGGTCAGGCGACCTGCGCTCGCGAGCTGATCGAACAGGTCGAGGATCTCGACGCGGTGATCGCCCCGATCGGCGGCGGCGGCATGGTGTCGGGCACCTGCCTCACGCTCGCCGGGCTTGCCCCGCACATCGCGGTCTATGCTGCGGAGCCCGAACAGGCGGACGACGCCCACCGTAGCCTGAAGGCCGGGCACATCATCGCCGACGACGCGCCGGTGACCGTGGCGGACGGCTTGAAGGTGCCGCTGAAGGACCTGACGTGGCACTTCGTTCGCCACCATGTCGAGGATATCCTGACGGTCTCGGAGGCCGAGATCGTCACGGCGATGCAGTTGATCTGGAAGCGGCTGAAGATCGTCATGGAGCCATCGAGCGCCGTGGCGCTGGCGGCCGTCCTCAGGAACCGCCCCATCTTCGAAGGCAAGCGGGTGGGCGTGATCATCACGGGCGGCAATGTCGATCTCGACAAGCTGCCTTGGCAATAGGGGAGAGAGACCGATGAACGCACATACTCCGATCACCGATCTGGAAGTCGGCTTCGACGTCCCCGCCCTGCCGGGCATGCGCGAGGACGAGATCCAGACGCCCTGCCTGATCCTCGATCTCGACGCTTTGGAAGCCAACATCCGCAAGATGGGCGATTACGCCAAGGCGCACGGGATGCGCCACCGCGCCCACGGCAAGATGCACAAGTCGGTCGATGTCCTGAAGCTCCAGCAGGAGCTCGGTGGCGCCTGCGGCGTCTGCTGCCAGAAGGTCTCGGAGGCGGAGGTCTTCGCCCGCGCCGGGATCAAGGACATCCTCGTCTCGAACCAAGTGCGCGACCCGGCCAAGATCGACCGTCTGGCCAAGCTGCCGCGCCTCGGCGCCCGCATCATCGTCTGCCTCGACGACGTGGCGAACGTTGCCGACCTCTCGGCGGCGGCGGTCAAGCACGGCACGCAGCTCGATTGCTTCGTGGAGATCGATTGCGGCGCCGGGCGCTGCGGCGTGAAGACCGCGCCCGACGTGGTGGCCATCGCCAAGGCGGTCGATGCCGCGCCGAACCTGCGCTTTGCCGGCATCCAGGCCTATCAGGGCGCCATGCAGCATATCGATGGGTTCGAGGAGCGGCGCGCCAAGCTCGATGCGGCGATCGCCCAGGTCCGCGATGCGGTCGAGGCACTGAAGCGCGAGGGGCTGGAGCCGGAACTCGTCAGCGGCGGCGGCACCGGCAGCTACTACTTCGAAAGCGAGTCGGGGCTCTACAACGAGCTGCAATGCGGCAGCTACGCCTTCATGGATGCCGATTACGGCCGCATCCTCGATCGCGAAGGCCACCGCATCGATGCGGGCGAGTGGAAGAACGCCCTGTTCATCCTCACGAGCGTCATGAGCCACGCCAAGGCCGATAAGGCGATCTGCGACGCGGGTCTCAAGGCCCAGTCGGTCGATTCCGGCCTGCCCTTCATCTTCGGCCGCAACGACGTGAAGTACATCAAGTGCTCCGACGAGCACGGGGTGATCGACGATCCGGAGGGCAAGCTGAAGGTCAACGACAAGTTGCGCCTCGTGCCCGGCCATTGCGACCCGACCTGCAACGTCCACGATTGGTATGTCGGCGTGCGCAACGGCGTGGTCGAGACGCTGTGGCCGGTCTCGGCGCGCGGCAAGGCGTATTGAGGTCACCATGATCATCGTCCCTGAAAACCGGATCGACGGCCTCCTCACGGAAGCGGATTGCTTCACGGCAGTGGAGAAGGTCTTCGCCTCCATGGCGCGGCGCACGGCGGGGAACTTCCCCGTGGTGCGCGAGGCCATCGGCCATGCCGATGCGCTCTACGGCTTCAAGTCCGGATTCGACCGGGAAAGCCTCGCCCTCGGCCTCAAGGCCGGTGGCTTCTGGCCCGGCAATGCTGCCAAGGGCCTGACCAACCACCAATCGACGGTGTTCCTGTTTGATGCCGATACCGGCCGCTGCCGGGCCGTGGTGGGAGGCAACCTCCTCACCGCGCTCCGCACGGCGGCGGCCTCGGCCATCTCGATCAAGCATCTCGCCCGCAAGGACGCGCGGGTGCTCGGCATGATCGGCGCGGGCCACCAATCGGCGTTCCAGCTCCGCGCCGCGCTGGCGCAGCGCCCGTTCGAGCGGGTGCTGGCCTGGAATCTCCACCCCGGCATGTTCGGGCGCATGGAGGCGGTGGCGCGCGAGCATGGCGTGCCGTTCGAAGCGGCGGAGCTCGACCGTCTCGGAGCCGAGGCGGACGTGATCGTGACGATCACCTCGTCCTTCGCGCCGATCCTGAAGGCGTCCCACGTCAAGCCGGGTACGCATATCGCGTGCATGGGCACCGACACGAAGGGCAAGCAGGAGGTCGAGGCCGAACTGCTCGCCGCCGCAACGGTCTTCACCGACGAGGTCGCGCAATCGGTGAGCATCGGCGAGGCGCAACATGCCATCGGCCGGGGGCTCCTCACCGAGGGCGCCATCGTGGAGATCGGCGCAGTGATCAACGGCGACCATCCCGGCCGGACGTCGGACGAGGAGATCACCCTGTTCGACGGCACCGGCGTCGGCCTTCAAGACCTCGCCGTGGCCTCGGCCGCCGTCGATCTGGCAGTGGCCAAGGGGTTGGCGGTCGAGGTGGAGTTCTAGGGTCGTACGAGAAGCGCGCATCCCCTCTTCCCGCAGGCGGGAAGAGGGGATGCCGCGTTTTCAGGCGCCGTCAGGACGCTTCGCCCCGCACCAAGGCCGCTGCCAGGGCATTGTGCCGGGCCGCGAGAGCTCCGGTATCGAGGGTGGTCAACCGCCCCTCGCGCACCACGACCTTGCCGTCGATGATGCTCCACGACACCTTCTGCGGCGCGCAGAAGGTGAGGGCGGCAACGGGATCGTGCAGCGCCCCCGCCATCTCCAGTCCCCGCAGATCGAAGGCGACGATGTCGGCCGCCATGCCCGGCGCCAGCGCGCCGATATCGTCGCGGTTCAGCACCTTCGCGCCGCCGAGCGTGGCGATCTCCAGCGCCTCCCGCGCCGTCATGGCGGCAGGGCCGAAGCCGACGCGGGCGAGCAGCATGGCCTGACGCGCTTCGCCGAGCATGTGCGAGCCGTCGTTTGAGGCCGAGCCATCCACACCGAGCCCGACGGACACGCCCTCGCAGCGCATCTGCCGGATGGGTGCGATCCCGGAGGCGAGCCGCATGTTCGAGCAGGGGCAATGGGCGACGCCCGTGCCCGTTCGGCCGAACAGGGCGATGCCGGCCGTATCGAGCTTCACGCAGTGGGCGTGCCAGACATCCGGCCCGGTCCAGCCGAGATCGGCGGCGTATTCCGCCGGGGTCATCCCGAACTTTTCGAGGCTGTAGCTGACGTCGTTGTCGTTCTCCGCGAGATGTGTGT
The DNA here is from genome assembly GCF_049887755.1 of Methylobacterium sp. NFXW15. Taxonomy (NCBI): domain Bacteria; kingdom Pseudomonadati; phylum Pseudomonadota; class Alphaproteobacteria; order Hyphomicrobiales; family Methylobacteriaceae; genus Methylobacterium; species Methylobacterium sp. NFXW15. Next base: position 10,389 of record NZ_JAGEKG010000008.1, read on the forward strand.
GGAGCGAAACGCCGTGCTGGCGCGCCAGCAAAGCCGCATCGCGCATCAGGCCCCGGCTCACCGAGAAGGGCGAGCAAGGCGCCACCACGATGCGGCGCATGGCGAAGCGGGAGGGGTCGTGCCACCGCTCGATCAGCCTCTGCGTCTCCTTGAGGATCGCTCCCTCGTTCTCGACCACCGAGTCCGGCGGCAGGCCGCCATCGCTCTCACCCACGCTCATCGCGCCGCGGGCGGCGTGGAAACGCATCCCGATCTCCTCGGCGCCCTCGATCGAATCATCGAGGCGGCACCCGTTCGGGTAGATGTAGAGGTGATCGCTCGATGTGGTGCAGCCTGAGAGGATCAGCTCCGCCATCGCGGTCTGCGTCGAGACGCGGACCATCTCGGGCGTGAGGCGTGCCCAGATCGGGTAGAGCGCCTTCAGCCAGCCGAACAGCTCGGCATCCTGCGCGGCGGGCACCGCGCGGGTGAGCGTCTGGTACATGTGGTGGTGGGTGTTCACGAGGCCCGGCATCACCGCGTGGCCGCGCATGTCGAGCACGGTGTCGGCCTGGGCCGGCACCTCGTCCGCGGGGCCGACGGCGACGATGCGGTTGTCCTCGACATAGACCGAGCCGCCGGGGATCTCCCGGCGTGTCGCATCCATCGTCACCAGGATGTCGGCGTTCTTCAGAAGCAGGGAGGTCATCGCATCACTCCGGGCGCGCCACGGAGCGGTGCCGCACGGGCCGCGCCGCTCCCCCACGGCCAGATGCTACCCCTCGGCAGCAGGAACGCCGTGACGGGCGCGCCATTCCGGGGCCGTCAGCTCCACGCATCATACGGCAGCTTCATCCGGCGACCTTGGCGAATTTTCGCAAAGTGCTTCCGAAATTCGCACATGGCATTCCTGGCCAGCCATGCAAGGTTTGAGAGCCAGCCAAGTAGGCGGCGCATGACCCTGGGGCGAGAGCCGAGGGCCACTCCTTTCCGCTCAAGGCGAGGAACGGGCTGCACGGCTCCCCAAGCGACCAACCCCAACCCCCCGCCCCAAGGCGGCACGGACCCGGAAGAGGCCCGGCCGAAGACGGCGGATCCCTGACGACACCATCACGGGACGACGCCTCGACAGGTCCCGGCTGGCGGAGGACACGCTCATGACAGCGCAGGACAGAACGCCCCGCGAGGTGGACGCGGTCGACGCGATCCCACCCCTTCCGAAGCTGCTCGCCTACGGCATGCAGCATGTGCTCGTGATGAGCGCCGGCGCGGTGGCGCCCCCGCTGATCCTCGGCGCGGCGATGAACCTGCCCGCCGAGACCGTCGCCTACCTGATCAATTGCGATCTGCTCGTGACGGGCATCGCGATCCTCATCCAGTCCCTCGGCTTCGGAATGTTCGGCGTCCGGCTGCCGGTCATCATGGGCGTCAGCTTCGCGGCGGTCGGCCCGATGGTGGCGATGGCGCAGGACCCGACGATCGGCCTGCCCGGCATCTTCGGCGCGACCATCGGCGCGGGCCTCTTCGGTCTGCTGCTGCGTCCGTTCTTCTCGAAGCTCGCGAACTTCTTCCCGCCCCTCGTCACCGGCACGGTGATCCTGATCATCGGCGTCACGCTGCTGCCGGTCGGGATCAACTGGGCGGGCGGCGGCTTCGGCGCCCCGGATTTCGGCGCGCCGGTCCATCTCGGCGTCGCGGCCTTCGTGCTGGCGGTGATCCTCGTGGTCAGCCGCTTCGCCACCGGGTTCCTCGCCAACGTCGCGGTGCTGATCGGCCTCGTCGCAGGCCTGTGCATCGCCTGGCCGCTCGGCCTGTTCCGTCTCGACGGGCTCGCCGACCGTCCGCTCCTCGCCCTCGTCACCCCGTTCCATTTCGGCTGGCCGACCTTCCACCTCACGGCGGTGGCGGCCATGTGCATCGTGATGATGGTCACGCTGGTCGAGTCGACCGGCATGTTCCTCGCGGTCGGCGACATCGTCGGACGTCCGGTCGACAAGCGTACCCTGACGCGCGGCCTGATGGCGGATTCGCTCTCCACCCTGATTGCGGGCTGCCTCAACACCTTCCCGCACACCTCGTTCTCCCAGAACGTGGGCCTCGTGAACATGACGCGGGTGCGCAGCCGTTACGTCACGGTCGCGGCGGGCTTCATCATCCTCGCCATCAGCCTGTTCCCGAAGGTCGCCTTCGTGGTCGCCTCAATCCCGCCCGCCGTGCTCGGCGGCGCCGGCATCGTCATCTTCGGAATGGTCGCGGCGGCGGGCCTCAAGATCGTCGGCGGCTCCGATCTGGGGGACAGGCGCAATCAGATCGTCGTGGCGGTGAGCATCGGCCTCAGCCTCATTCCGATGGCGGCGCCCAAGCTCTTCGCCGCCACCGCCCCCGAATGGGCCGGGCCGATCCTGCACAGCGGCATCACGCTGGGTGCCATCGGCGCCATCGTCCTGAACCTGCTCCTGAACTCCGACCGCCTCGGCGCCGGAGCCGAGCATCACGCGGCCGATCACGGCCACGCCTTCCCGCCCGAGGCGGCCCTGGACCGGGCCTGAGGGGACACACCATGCCCGCCGATCACATCAAAGCGCTCTCGCGGCGCAATTTCCTGAAAGCCGGTGCGGCGGCGGGCGTCGCCGTGAAGGTCTCCTTCCTGGCGCCCCCGGCCAAGGCTCAGCTCGCGGAGACCGGTCTGTCGGCGGGCTCCTGCTGGACCGCACCCGGCAAGCCCCGCATCCGCCTCGACGCGGTCGCCAAGGTCACGGGAGCCAAGACCTTCTCCCGGGATTATCGCTCTCGCGATCTCGCCGGATGGCCCGAGCAGCAGGCGCACGCCTTCCTGATCGCGGCGACCAGCGCCGACCGCCGCTTCACCGGCCTCGATCTGTCGCGCCTCCCGGCCTCGCTTAAGCCGGACCGTATCGTCCGGCACGAGGATCTGGTCGCCGACAAGGTCTCGGTGCCCCATGCCGACTTCTTCGGTGACTGGTTTCTCGTGCCCCAAGGCCAGACGCCGCGACTGCTTGGCCAGCCGGTCGCAATCCTGATCTACAACGACTTCCCCCGCTTCAACGCGGCCAAGCGCGCGCTGCGCTTCGCCGACGACATAGTGCAATACGGCGAGAAGACCGGCCCCAAGCCTCCGGCTCATTACGGTGCCTCGCGCTGGGTGCGGATTGAGGGCGACACGCCCGACGCACCGGATCGCTTTTCGCCCTACGAGCATTCGCCGATCTTCGCGGGCTTCTCCGGCGACGAGCCCGCCTGGCCCGCCCCCGGCCAGGACGGCCTGTTCCCGAAGGGCATGGAAGCCGCCGCGGCAATCGCCGCCGAGATCGACGGCGCGGGCGACGACGCCCTGGTGATGCGGCGGACCTACCAGTCGCAATCGACCGACGCCTCGGCCATGGAAGCCGATAACGGCAACGTTTGGTACGATCCGGCGACCGGCACGCTGCACCTGATGATGGCGACGCAATCGCCCTACGACGTCGCCGAGGCCGCCGCCGAACTCGTCTCGAAATCCCGTTTCCCCCTGAAGGAGGTCGATCTCAAGGTCGGCTACACGGTCGGCTACGGGACGAAGGACCACCACATCTTTCCGTTCCTCTGCGTGGTCGCTGCCCTCTATGGCGGCGGGCGCCCGGTACGGCTCGCCAACGACCGGTTCGAGCAGTTTCAGAACGGCCTGAAGCGCCACGCCTTCCGCATGGACACCGCCCTGCTCGTGGACAGGGCGAGCGGCCGCTTTCGTGCGATGACCGGACGCTACGTCTGCGATGGCGGTGGTCGCCCGAACTATTCGGTCGCGGTCTCCTTCGTCGGCGCCACCGCCGCTCAGTCGATCTACTATCTGCCGAAGAGCGACTTCCAGGCCATCGCGCTCGCCTCGCGGGCCGTCGAGGCGGGCTCGACCCGTGGCTTCGGCACGCTGCAGACCATGTCGGCCACCGAGATGCTGGTCGATGAAGCCGCTGCGCTCCTCAAGATCGACGCCATCGCATTGCGCCTGCGCAACGTGATGCGCACCGGCCAGCGCAACAGCCAGGGCGCCGTTCCGGCGGGGGCGCTGCGCAACGAAGAAATCCTGAACAAGGCCGCCGCCCATCCGCTGTGGCGGGAGCGCGAGGCGCGGAAGGCGGCCTATGAGGCTGCCCATCCCGGCCACCGCTACGGCGTCGGCTTCGCCCAGGTTCACAAGGATTACGGCACCGGGGCCGAGGCGGCCGTCGCCTCCCTGGAACTCGACGCGCGGGGTCGCCTGCGGCTGCGTCACGTCGCCCACGAGATGGGCCCGGGCGTCACGACCTCGCAGGCCGCGATGGTGGGCGAAATCCTCGGCCGCGCGCCGACCGAGACCGAGTTCGGCGTGGTGCGCTGGCCCGAGATGCCGCTCCACACCACGGATCAGCCCTACACGACGCCTCAAGCCGAGGAGGATCGGCGGGCGCAGGATCCCCGCTGGACGCCGCGCTTCACCTCTCCCATGAGCGCGACGAACTCGGCCTATTACCTCGGCCATGCCACGCGGACGGCGGCGAAGTTCCTCGTCGATCACGCGATCTGGCCCGCCGCACGCGCGCTCTGGGCGCGGGGCGGCAAGGGCGGCGCGCTGGCCTCGTACAACGAACTGACCCGTGACACGCTGCGGCTCGCGGACGGCAAGGTGATGGGGGGCGGGCTCGCGACCCTGTCCCTCGACGAGGTCGCGGCCGAGGCGCACCGGCTCGGTCTGCCGGTCGGCGTGACCCTCCACACCTTCAACCGCTGGCAATGGGCCGAGGCCGATTTCGACCTGCCGGGCGCGGGGCGGACACGGTTGCCGATCGACGCCCTGTCCCTGCGCTACGGCGCGGGCGCGAGCCCCGACCGCCGGGCCCTGATGGACCTCGCGGGCTGGCACTTCCTGCCCCGGATGGCAGCCTATTACCCGCCGACCCAGCGCAACAATGTCGGCACGACCTACTATTCGCCGATGGCGACCCTGGCCGAGGTCGCGGTCGATACCGGCAGCGGCGAGGTGACGATCCTCTCGCACCATTCGATCCTCGAATGCGGCCGCCAGATCGTCCCCGCCCTGGTCTCGGGGCAGGTGCAGGGGGGGCTCGCCATGGGGATCGGCCACGCCCTCAAGGAGGTCCTGCCCCTCTACGAGGACGGCCCCGGCGACGGCACGTGGAACTGGAACCGCTACGAGCTGCCCCGCGCCCGCGACGTGGCCCCCTGGAACCAGACGGTGGAGATCCTGCCGCCGCTCTCCGAAACCGACCCGCCCAAGGGCATCGCGGAGGTCGTGATGATCGCCGTGGTCCCGGCGCTCGCCAACGCGGTGGCCCACGCCATCGGTCACCGCTTCCACGAACTTCCCATCCGGCCCGAGCGCATCCGCGAGGCACTGGCATGAGCAACGCGATCGACATCCGCGACCTGACGCTGCGCGTGAACGGCGAGACGGTCGGCCCCATCCCCGTCCCGGTCGGAACGAGCCTCCTCGACGTCCTGCACGAATGGCTGGGGCTCACCGGCAGCCGCATGGGCTGCGGGCAAGGGATCTGCCACGCCTGCACGGTGATGGTCGACGACGAGAGCGGCCCGCGCGAGATGCGGACCTGCATCACCGGCGCCCATTGGTTCGAGGGGCGCAGCGTCCGCACGGTCGAGGGCCACGCCACAACCGAGGCGGACGGCACGGTGGTGCTGTCGCCGGTCCAGAGGGCCTTCGTCGAGAACTTCGCCTTCCAGTGCGGCTACTGCACGCCGGGCTTCGTGACCGGGGCGAGCGTTCTCATCGAGAAGCTGAAGCGGAAGCCCATCCGCCGGGAGGATGTCGAGCGCGTCGTCACCGATGCCCTCGACCCGCATATCTGCCGCTGCACGGGCTACGTCCGCTACCACCAGGCCGTGCGCGACCTCGTGCTGGCGACCCCCGGCCTGACGATCGCCTGAGAGCCGCCATGGCCAAGCTGTCCCTCTCCACGCCCGCCCGGCGCATCGGTGCCGCGCTCGCCGCGAGCGCCCTTGTCGCGGGCGGCCTCCTCGCATCGGGTGTCCTCGAACGCAGCGCCGTGGCGCAGGATGTCGAGACGCCCCTGAGCCAGGAGGCGATGAAGGCCCTGGCGCCACGCGGCGCCAAGGTCGCGGCGGCGGCCGATTGCTTCGCCTGCCACACCGCGCGCGGCGGTGCGCCCTGGGCGGGTGGTCTACCGCTCGAGACGCCGTTCGGGATCATCCACGCCACCAACATCACCCCGAGCCCCGAGGGGATCGGCGGGTATAGCCGCGCCGACTTCCACCGGGCGCTGCGCGACGGGATCGCGCCGGGCGGGCGCCACCTCTATCCGGCCATGCCCTACGCCTCCTACCGGGGCCTCTCGGCGGAGGATGTGGACGCGCTCTACGCCTACCTGATGACCCGCGCCCCGGTGGCGGTGGCGAACAAGGCGAACACGCTCGGCTTCCCCTTCGATCAGCGCTGGACGCTGGCCGCCTGGAACGTCCTGAGCCTGCCCACGACAGTCGCCGGGCCCGATCCGACCCGGTCGGACCTTTGGAATCGCGGGCGCTATGTCGCCGAGGCCCTCGGCCATTGCGGCGAGTGCCATACGCCCCGCAACATGATCCAGGCGATGCGCGGCGACGCCACCTATCGCGGCGCGACGATCGAGGGCGTCGAGGCGCCGGATATCACGCCGGACGGCCTTCGCCGGATGGGTTTCGACCCGCACGGACTCGCGCAGTTCATGCGGCTCGGCCTGTCGGCCCAGGGCGGGGCGACGCACCAAATGTTCGACGTGGTGCATTTCTCGACGCAACACATGGACGAAGCGGACCTGACCGCCCTCTCGGCCTATCTCTTCGATCGCGACGCCCTGCCGAGCGAGCCGGAGAAGCCGGTCGCGCCGACGCCCGTCGCGGTTCCGCAGGCCGTGGCGACCCGCGCCCAGGCGACCTATGCCGGGCTGTGCGCCGGATGCCATGGGCAGGCGGGGGAGGGCATTCCCCACGTTTCCGTGCCTCTGCGGACCAATGCGCTGATGCGCGTGGCGAGCGGCAGCGGGCTGGTGCGGGCCACCCTGCACGGGCTGCCCGCACAGCGCTTCCCCGGCAACGAGCGGATGGAGGCCATGCCGCCCTTCGCGAACCTTCTCGATGATACCGCGCTCGCCGAGCTCGGAACGTGGATGCGGGCGGAGTGGGGCGGGCAGAGCACGCCGGTCTCTGCGGAAGAGGTGGCGCGACAGCGCGCGGGGTCGAGGGCCGACGCTTCGAAGTGAAGGCGGCCGGTTGAATGGGGGCGACAATGAAGATGGTTCGTCGATGGGTGGCGGCTCTGGTGCCGCTCGGAATGTCCTGCGCGGTCCACGCGACCGAGATCGGAGCGTCCTCGACGGCGCCGGTCGCCCCGGCGGAGAAGCCGGTCGATGCGCCGTTCTTCCTCTTCGCGGATACGCAGATCAGCTACCGCTACCAGTTCCCGACCGTCTCGCCGGGCGTCCAGATCCAGCGGGCCGACGGCAGCTTCGTCTCGCGCGAGGCGCCCAAGCAGATCCTCAACATCTCCCATGCCGACGCCTGGGCCTACGGCACCAACTTCTTCTCCCTCGACATCCTCAAGTCCGGCTCGCAGTTCCCCGCAGGCACGACCAATCCCCCCGGATCGATCGCCAACCCGTTCTTCGCCGATTACGGCAACACCGAAGCCTACGGCCTGTATCGCGGCACCCTCAGCCTCAACGCCCTGTCCGGCACCAAGGCCTTCACCATCCCCGGCCTCGTCAAGGACGTCTCCCTGGCCTTCGGCTTCGACGCCAACTCGCAGAACGACGCCTTCGGCTCGAAGAAGCGCGACGTGGTCGGCGGCCTGAACTTCGCCTTCGACGTGCCCGCCGGGTTCCTCAACCTCTCCGTTCACGCCTACAAGGAATGGAACCGCAACGGCTTCAACGTTCAGCCCGATCGCGACCAGAGCTTCGACACGGTGCCGGAGTTCGAGGTGGTCTACAGCTTCCCGCTGACCTTCACCGGTCTGCCGCTGAGCGTCACCGGCTTCAACAACATCGTCCTGCCCAAGGGCCGCGGCGTGCAGAACGTGGCCGCCTTCCCGTTCAACCCGCCGCGCGGCCTCGAATTCCTGTCGCGGACCAACCTCGTCCTCGACCTCGGCAAGCTCGTCTACGACCAGCCCAACCGCGTCGATGTGTTCATCGGCTTCCAGTACTGGCTGAACAAGTTCGGCAACGTCGAGACCGCCAACTTCAAGGGCACGGAAGAAAAGAGCTTCCTCGCCGGCGTCGCCTTCCACGTGTTCTGAAGGCCCGACCGGATCGTGAATATTCTCGTTCTCCTACTCCTCTCTCCCTCATCCTGAGGTGCTGCGACGCAGCCTCGAAGGAGGGCTCCAGGGATCGCAGAGCCCTCCTTCGAGGCTGCGTCGCAGGACGAGGATGGGACAGGTAGCCTTTATGCCGGCAGCGAGACCGTCCAAGGCTCGTCGTAGGTGAACTCTTCCAGGTTCACGCCGCCTCCGGCGCGGTCCACGACGACGAAGTTCTGTGCCTGTCCGAACGGCGTCAGCACGCCGTGCCACGTATTGGGAGCGTAACAGACGCCCTGCCACGGCGCCGTGAGGAACGCCTGCGGGCGGCCCGGCCGCCCGCCCTCGTCGAGGCACGTGATCACGAGGAACGGCGCCGCGCTCATGGGGATGAAGGCTTGGCTGCCGAAGGGATGCCGCTCCACCAGGGAGAACACCAGCGGAACCGGATAGGGCTCGGCTTCAACGAGGCCGACCACCGCGCGGGCCTCCTCGCCGGAGACGAGGATCTCGGCGAGGTCGTGGAAGCGGCGCGCCTTGCCCGCGTTCATCGGGCGCGGCGAAACGGTCTTCGTATCGATGACCGTTCCGAAGGGCGCGAAGCTTTCGGCCGTCAGGGGCCGCGCGGTCAGCAGACGATCACTCAACGAACACCTCCCTGGACGCGCAAAGCAGGATGCCGGTTCACGTCCTTGTAGAGCAGATACCGGAACGGGCCGGGACCGCCCGCGTAACAGGCCTGCGGGCAGAAGGCGCGCAGCCACATGAAGTCGCCCGCTTCGACCTCGACCCAGTCGCGGTTCAGCCGGTACACGGCCTTGCCCTCCAGCACGAACAGCCCGTGCTCCATCACGTGGGTCTCCTCGAAGGGGATCGAGGCGCCGGGGCGCAACGTCACGATGTTCACGTGCATGTCGTGGCGCAGATCGTCCGGCGAGACGAAGCGCGTGGTCGCCCAGGCTCCATCGGTGCCGACCATGCCCAGGGGCTCGACCGCCGATTCATGCGTGACGAAGGTGGTCGGCGCCTCGAGGCCCTGCATCGGTTCGAACGCCTTGCGCACCCAGTGGAAGCGCAGGGCCGCGCCGCCCTCGTTGCGCAGCGCCCAGGCCGTGCCGGGAGCGAGATAGGCATAGCTGCCCGGCCGCAGAGGATGCGTCCCGCCATCGGCCGTGAGGGTGCCCTGTCCCTCGACCACGAACACCACGCCCTCGGCCTGAGGATCCGGCTCCGGCCGGTCGCTGCCGCCGCCGGGCGCGACCTCCATCAAGTATTGCGCGAAGGTCTCGGAGAAGCCCGAGAGCGGACGCGACAGGATCCACGCCTTGGTGCCGGTCCAGAAGGGCAGGGCGCTGGTGACGATGTCGCTCATCACCCCATGCGGGATCACGGCATAGGCTTCCGTGAACACGGCGCGGCCGGTCATCAACTGGGTCTGGCCGGGGAGGCCGCCGCTCGGCGGATTGTAAGGGGAATGGGCCATGGTCCGATCCGTCGAAGGTTGGTCCGCCCGCTCCAGGCAAGGTCGAACGGGTGCTGACAGAACCGCAGCTTAGCGGCGTGAACCGCAGGATGTGCGGGGAAATTTCGTTGACAGTTTCAAACGCCTTCTGAAGATCCTGCCCATGATCTCGCTCGAGAGCATCCGCATCTTCATGCGCTCGGCGGAGAGCGGCAGCTTCTCGGCAGCCGGGCGATCCTTGAGGCTCTCGCCCTCGGTGATCAGCTACCGCATCCAGACGCTGGAAGAGCATCTCGGCTGCCTCCTGCTCACCCGCACGACCCGGCGCATGAGCCTGACCGAGGCGGGCCGCATCTTCTACGACCGCTGCCTCGACATCACGGCGGCCGTCGAGCAGGCCGAGAAGAGCGTGGAGACGGCGGGCGCGGCCCCGCGCGGCGTCCTGAAGGTCACGGCGCCGATCGGCCTCGGCCGCCGTGTGGTGGCGCCGCTCGTCCCGCTCTTCCGCCAGCGACATGGGGAGACGGATGTCCGCCTGCGCCTGTCCGAGCATCTGCTCGACCTCGTGCAGGAGGCGGTCGACGTGGCGATCCGCCTGTCGCAGATGCGCGATTCCACCTTCACCCTCCGGAAGGTGGCCGAGATCGAGCGCATCCTCTGCGCGGCGCCGTCCTACCTCGATCGCAATCCGGCGCCCGCCGAGCCGTCGGATTTGCTGCAGCACGATTGCCTGTTGCTGCGCTTCCCCGGCTCCGAACAATTTCGCTGGACGCTCATCGATGGCGAGGAGACCGTGACGCTGCCGGTCTCGGGCCATATCGACGCCGATGACGGCGACACCCTCACCGAATGGGCGCTTGCCGGGGAGGGCATCGTGATGAAGCCGCTCTTCGAGGTCGCGGCCCACATCGCGGAGGGGCGCCTCGTCCCGGTGCTCGAGGGGACGCCGCCGACCTCCGCGACGCTCGGCCTTCTCTACCCCTCGCGCAAGATGCTGTCCGCACGGACCAAGACCTTCGTGGACATGACGCACGAGGCCTTGCGCGCCCATGTCACCGGCGAGCTCGCGCGCGTGGGCAAGCGGCCGGCCTGAGCGTCGGCTCAGCCCTCGATCAGGGCTTCCAGACGCAACGCCGCGATGCGCCCGACCTGCCGGAGGGCTTCCGCCCGCTCGGCCTTGGCGTCGTTCTCGAGCCGCTCTTCGAGCCGCGCGAGGATCGTTTCGCGGTCGAGCCCCTTCACGGCGATGATGAAGGGAAAGCCGAACTGGTCGGAATAGGCGCGATTCAGGGACTGCATCCGCGCGATCGCATCGACCGGCGCCGTCAGCAGTCCGCTGCCGTCCTGCTCGTCGCGGGAATGGGCGGTCAGTTCGCCGCGCTGGGCCGCGCGCCCGGCAAGTTCCGGGTGGGCGCGCAGCAGGGCGAGCTTCCTGGCCTCGTCGGCCCTCGCCACCACCGCCTCCATCGCGCCGTGCAGCGCCGCGCGCGAGGCGAAGGGCCGTTGCGCGGACACCGCTTCGGCGACCCACGGCGAATGCTCGTAGATTTCGGCGAGGCGGGCCACGAAGGCGTCCTGAGGCAGCGCATTCAGTTCGGACAGGGCGGTCATGGACGCAAGCGTTCCTAGGCGGTCGCGGGATGGTGGGTCGCCCAATGGCGGGCGATGTCGATGCGGCGGGCGACCCAGACGTCGGGATGGCTCAGCACATGATCGAGGAAGCGGGCGAGGGCGGGCAGGCGCGCGGGCCGCCCGACGAGCCGACAATGCAGGCCGATCGACAGCATCTTCGGGGCGTACGCGCCCTCCACGTAGAGACAATCGAACGCGTCCCTGAGATGCGCGAAGAACTGCTCGCCCGAGGGGAAGCCGCCCGGAATAGAGAAGCGCATGTCGTTCGTATCGAGGGTGTAGGGCACCACGAGGTGATCCTTGCCCCCGACGCGGACCCAATAGGGCAGGTCGTCGGCGTAGCTGTCGGAATCGTAGAGGAAGCCGCCCTGCTCGACCACGAGACGACGAGTGTTCGGGCTGTCGCGGCCGGTATACCAACCGAGCAGCGTCTGCCCGGTGAGGCCCTGGATGGTCTCGACCGCACGGGCGAGATGCTCTCGCTCAAGCTCTTCCGGTACGTCCTGATAGGGCAACCAGCGCCAGCCGTGCCCGGCGATCTCGTGCTCGTCGCGCAGGAAGGCATCCATCACCGCCGGATTGCGTGCCAGCGCCTGGGCCACGCCGAAGACGGTGAGGGGCAGGCCGCGGTCCCGGAACAGGCGCAGGATCCGCCAGACGCCCGCGCGCGAGCCGTATTCGTACAGGCTCTCCATGCTCATGTGGCGGCTCGGGAAGGGCAGGGCGCCCGCGATCTCCGAGAGGAAGATCTCCGCATGGGGATCGCCATCGAGGACGGAGCGCTCACCGCCCTCTTCGTAGTTCAGGACGAACTGCACCGCGACGCGGGCGCCGCCGGGCCAGCGGACGGTCGGCGGATTTTCGCCGTAGCCGAGGAAGTCGCGCGGCGGGTCATCGAAGGGCTTGTCGGTCACGATGTCGGATCCTGTAACGCTCGAACGGTCCCCGAGCGAGATATCATTGCGCGGCGAGCCAGCGGGCCAGTTCCTGCCGCTCCTCGGGTTGCATGTCGGTGATGTTGTTCGGCGGCATCGCGTGGGTGAGCACGGCCTGGGTGCGGATGGCGGAGGCAAAGCGCGCAACATGCTCCGGCGTATCGAGCAGCACGCCCTTCGGCGGTGCGGCGAGATCCGGCCACAGCGGCTCGGGGGCGTGGCACATGGAGCAGCGCGACCCGATCACACCCATCACCGCGTCGTCGACCAGGGCCACCTTCGAGGGTGTGACGCTGGCGGTCTGGGTCGGGGAGGCCGTGGTCGCCTCCCGCTCGCCATTGAGACCGACCCGCTCGCGAACGCCGGGGGAGGTCAGGACGCTGATCGCTACCGCCGCCGCGACGCAGGCGCTCGCCACGCCCCAGGTCCACCAGCGGTCGCCGCCGCCCGCATTCCGCACGTTGAAGAAATGGCGCACGACGCCGCCCGCGATCACCACGAGGCCGACGATCATCCAGCTGAGGGAGGACGACCACGCCAGCGGGTAATGGCCCGAGAGCATGAAGAACAGAACCGGCAGGGTCAGGTAGTTGTTGTGGGACGAGCGGTTCTTGGCCTGCTTGCCCCAGGCGGGGTTGGGCACGCGGCCCGCCACCAGTTCGGCGATCGCCTTGCGCTGGTTGGGCATGATTACGAAGAACACGTTGCCCGTCATCCAGGTGGCGATGACCGCGCCGGTGTGCAGCATCGCGGCCCGGCCGGAGAAGACCTGCTGGAAGCCGTAGGCGAAGGCGACGACGGTCGCGAAGACGGCGCTCGCCAGGACGAGAGGGCGGTTCGCCAGCGCCGAACGGTTCAGCCCGTCATAGATCAGCCAGCCGAGGGCGAGGGCGCCGAGGCCGATGAACGCGCCCGTGGCCGGGGTGATGACCCGCACGGCCGGGTCGATCAGGTAGAGGTCGGCCTGTCCGTAGTAGACCCAGCAGAGCAGGAAGAAGCCCGACAGCCAGGTCGAGTAGGATTGCCATTTGTGCCAGATCAGGTGCTCGGGCATCCGGTCGGGCGCCACGAGGTATTTGCGCACCTGATAGAAGCCGCCGCCATGCACTTCCCAGGCTTCGCCGCCCTTGCCCGCGGGAATGGCCGGGATGGCGCGCAGGCTGGCGTCGAGGTGCATGAAATAGAACGACGCGCCGATCCAGGCGATCGCGGCGACGACATGGGTCCATCGAATGAGGAACCCGCCCCATTCATGCAGGATCGGATACATGGGACGGATATCCTCCGTTATCTGTCGCCGGGGCCGGGGCCGGGTTCGGCCGCGGCGTCGGCTCATGGTTGAGCCTGAGCCGCAGCAATAGATGTGCCTCGAACCGGCCCGGCCCGCGAGCCGCCCCCGCGCCAAGGACCTTCAAAATGGTTCGGAAAATGCGGGGCACTTTTCGGGTTGCCGGAGCCCCCGGCGCATGGTCGTCTCGCGCGGCTTCACGAGCCCGGCGGAGACTTCCCCAAGGGGGCACGCACGGGCGTTTCCACTCCAGAGGGCGCCATGGGCCATCTCTCGACACATGTCCTCGACACCGCCTCCGGGAAGCCGGCGGCGGGCATCGCCATCGAACTCCGGCGCCTCGCGGATGACGGCACGGGCGAGACGATCGCCTCGGGCCTCACCAATGCCGACGGGCGCACCGACGCCCCCCTGCTCGCGGGCGAGGCGCTGACGGCCGGAACCTACGAACTCGTCTTCGCGATCGGCCCGTATTTCGCCCAGGCGGGGCTGACCACCGGGCAGCCGTTCCTCGACCGTGTGCCGGTGCGGTTCGGCGTCTCGGACCCGGAGGCGAAGTATCACGTGCCGCTGCTCATCACCCCGTGGAGCTATTCGACCTATCGCGGGAGCTGAACCCACGCCCCGTCGTCGCGGCGGCCGGTCGGCTCTGCCTCCGGGGCCGCGAGACCGGCCTTCGGGCGCAGGAGGTGGCGCGTTCGCGCCAGGGTCGTGCGCAGGGCATCGATCAGGGCCCCCCGCCGCGTGATCGTCAGGCGGAAGGAGAGGATGTCGTGGCAGGCGCCACGGCTCCAGAACCTCTTGTTGATCTCCGCACCGCGTCCGAGCTCCACCGTCAGCCCACGCTCGTGAGCCCAGCGCAGGCCATGCTCGTTCAGCACGAGGCCCGGGGAATGATGGCTCCAGGCGGGATCATAGCCTGCGATGATCCAGTCCATATGCCGGGTGCTCATGCTGGTCAGCATCGCGGCGACCACCTCGCCGTTCACCGACAGGGCGAACACGATGCAGTCCGTCGCGGCGGGATCCTCTGCCAGGTCGCGCAGGAACCCGTCATAGGCCGCAGCCGTCAGCCAAGGGCCGTGCTTGCCCGTCTTGTTCGCCCAGTGACGCTTCTGTTCCAGAATCCAGCGGGCAAGGCTCGCCCTCCGCTGCGGGTCCGTTTCCGCCGCGAACGTCACCTCGCCGATTTTGGCGAGGCCCCTGTACTTCTTGCCGAAAGTCCTGCGCATGTTGGCACTGAGGGACGCATAATACTCGTCCCAGCCCATCGTCTCGGGCCAGCGCACGTAGGGGGCGATGTCCGGATTGATGCCTACCCCACCGATCCGCGTCGGATCAGCCGTCACGACCTGATGAAGCGGCGAGCCGAGCTTGATGTAGTCGAGCCAGACGATGTCGGCGCGGGAGGTCCGCTTCACGAACGCCCAGGCCGCAGCCATCCGTGGCACCGCTTCCGGCCCCGGCTCCGTCAGCACGGAGGTCAGTTCCCCGGCCTGAGGCCCGAGTTGAGTCACCATGGACCAGAGGCCATGCCGCCGCCGGACGACGAGCGGCCAGAGGAAGACGAGGCGCCCCTCTCGCCAACCGGCGATGGCGTGGAGGCGACGCGGGGAGGGGTCCCCATCGTTGTTCCAGGCGTGAAAGCAGGCGCGCTCCGTCTGGACGTGATCGCCGTCGGCGGCGCGCCAGAGGGCATCCCACTCCGGCTTCAGGCGCCACAGCTCGGCCGGGTCCGTGACGGCTTCCCAGACGACAGGCGACGCTTCCATCGTCGATGACCCACACGAGCGGTTGGCAGTCCAAATATTGGCCAGACTAAAGACGATGGGCGTTGAGGATTCATTGCCGCGCGCTTGCGGGGCAGGCGGCCTTTACGGCGTGCGGCACTCCATCGCCGCCGCTGCCTCGATCACGCTCAGAGCCCGGCGCCGGACCTCCAGCGAAGCCTTCGGGCTGTCCGAGACGAGGGTGGCCTCCCGCTTGAGCGTCGCGTCACAGGCACAGGAGCTGTATCCAGCCGTCTCGTAGCAGGCATCGTGGCGCATGCAGGCGGCATCGAGATCGTCGGTCGGGGGCAGCCCCTCGCCGCGCTGACCCTTTCCGCAATAGTTCCCGTGGAACAATTCCTTGCCGGCGACGACCCGGCCGAGGTCGCCCTTCGGCGGAGCCGGTTCCTCGGCGTGTCCGCTGGGGTTGAGTTCGTTGGCCGGTCCGCCTGCCCGGGACCCCGATGAGCGCAAGGCCTTGGGGATGCCGGAGCGTTCGCCGGGCTCGCTCAGGGATTCGCCCGCGCGGCCGTTCGGGTCCGAGAGATCGGGCAGGGGAGGCGGCGGGCCGGGGCGAGGCTCGCTGTCCTCGACCGCCTGCGGCTCGACCGAATTCTGCGCGAGCGCGCCGTGCGCGGACAGCAAGGCAGTGGCCAGCAAGACCACACTCAACACGCGCACCATGGACGATTCCTCGCAGCGGCTCCGCTTCGGGCCATTACGGCGTGCGCCCCGAAACCGTTCCGCGTGGGATCCCGGTTCGAACCGGGCGAGGTAGGAGGGGCGCCCTTCCAGGGGCGTCCCCTTTTTATGGCTCCGAGAGCCGCTCGGCGTGCAACGCTTTCTCGCCACTCGGGCTTTCTGCCCCGTTCATAGATATGAGGAGGGGCGCCATCATGCTGGTACGTTCGATCACGACCGCGCTGTTTCTGTCCGCGACGACCATGTCTGCTCTCGCCGCTCCGATGTCGGCCGACGACAAGGCCGCGCTTCAGCAGCAATGCATGGGCGATTTCACCACCTTCTGCGGGGACATGCCGCCTGAGGAGGG
The DNA here is from genome assembly GCF_049887755.1 of Methylobacterium sp. NFXW15. Lineage (NCBI taxonomy): Bacteria > Pseudomonadati > Pseudomonadota > Alphaproteobacteria > Hyphomicrobiales > Methylobacteriaceae > Methylobacterium > Methylobacterium sp. NFXW15. The sequence goes on from NZ_JAGEKG010000008.1 coordinate 26,813, forward strand.
CCCCGAGACTCAGGCCTGTTTCGAGAAGAACATGGCCAAGCTCTCGCCCGGCTGCCAGGGCGCCATCCAGAGCTTCAAGCAGGGCAAGAAGGGCTGACGGCTTAGACCGCCGGTTCCCTCGGACCCGAGCCGTGGAGCCGGGCTGCGTCATACGCCCAGAGGTGAAGCACGGCATAGGCGCGCCATGGCCGCCAGGTCTCGGATCGCGCGTCCAGGGCCTTGGCGGTCGGGCGGCCAGCCTCGTTCTCAAGCGCACGGAGCAGGCCGATATCCCCTGTGGGGAGGGCATCCGCTTCGCGCAGGGCACGCATGGCGATGTACTGGGCCGTCCAATCGCCGATGCCGCGCAGCGCCTTCAGGCGGGTGACGGCCTTGGCGAGACCTTGGCCGGGATCGAACAGGTCCGGTTCCGCAAGGATCGCGGCGGCCAGCGCACGGATGGCGGCTCCCCGGGCCCGGGGCATGTTGAGTGCCAGCGCGACATCGGCCTCGACGAGCGAGGCAGGCGCCGGGAAGAGATGGGTCAAGCCCGGCTCCGAGACGCCATCCAGCGGGGTACCGAAGGCCGCGACCAGCTTTCCCGCAAGGCGGGTCGCGGCTGCGACCGAGACCTGCTGCCCGAGGACGGCACGGACTGCGAGCTCGAACCCGTCCCAGGCCCCCGGTACCCTTAGGCCGGGACGGGCCGCGACCAGCCTGGCCATGAAGGGATCGCTCGACAGCGCCTGCCCGATGGTGTCCGGATCGGCGTCGAGATCGAGCAGGCGCGCGGCTCGCGCGGGAGCATCGCAAACCGGTCCCGTCACAGTCAGAAGGACGGCATTCCCATCCGTCAGCGCGATCCTGACGACGCCCTGCGTCCCGCCCGAGGCGAAGGTGCGGGCGTAGAAACCGGGCCCCGCGAGTTCCACGCCCGGGATGGCGCGGGCAGCGAGATAGCCCTGCACCCCGCCCCAGTCGTAGGGCGCCATGAACGGGAGACGGATGCTCTCGGTCGCGGGGGGCTGCATGGCCCCTTCGTTAGCGCAGAACCCACCTCAATGGGACGGCTTCGCCTCGATCTCGTTCCAGTTGGGCAGCGGGAAGGTCCAATCGTAGGCGAGATTGAACACGAAGGCGTAGGCCACGTAGAAGGCGGCGATCGCCAGATCCATGAAGAACGCTTCGACCAGGCCGATGCCGAGGTACCACGCGATCGGCGGCATCAGGATCATCAGTAACCCCGCCTCGAACAGCACCGCATGGGCGACCCTCAGGACGAGGCTCTTGCGCGTGTGCCCGATCAACCGCTGCATCGTTCGATCGAAGCCGAGGTTGTAGACGTAGTTCCAGCTCGTCGCGACGAGGGCGCTGCCGACGCCGATGACGCCCATGTCGGAGGCGTGCAGGCCGAACACAGCGCTGCCCAGGGGGATGATCAGAAGGAGGCCCACCACCTCGAACAGGATGGCGTGCCGGATTCGGTCTCGCGTGCTGCGCATGGTCTCGCCTCGGAAAGCCGGATTGGTTGGCCGCCTTCTATCTGCGATAAGCCGATCAGCAAGTTAGGAACCATCTGAGAAACAGATAGATGGCGATCTCCCTGGATCAACTGCAGGCTTTCGTGGCAGCGGCCGAGGCTGGATCTTTCTCCGGCGCGGCCCGGGCTCTGCGGAAGGCGCAATCGGCGGTCAGCACGCAGGTCTCAAACCTTGAGATGGATCTCGGACTTTTCCTGTTCGACCGGACGAGCCGGAACCCGGTCCTCACCCCGGCGGGGGAGCGGCTTCTGCTGGAAGCGCGCGTGGTGCTCGACCGGCGCGAGCATCTGATCGGCGTCGCGAGCAGCCTTGAGCAGGGGATCGAGAACCGGCTGGTCGTCGCCATCGACGAGCTCTATCCCGAGCATGCCCTGGGAGCCCTCTTCGCCGACTTCGCCCGGGTCTTCCCCTTCGTGGAATTGGAGCTGCTCTTTCCGCTGATGGAGGATGTCAGCCGGATGGTGCAATCCGGCGCCGCCGACCTCGGCGTGATGTGGCGACAGGAGGTGCTGCCGACGGAGCTCGGCTTCCAGACCATCGGCTGGGTGCCTCTGAAGTTCGTCTGCGGCCGCGATCATCCCCTCGCGAAGGAGCGGGTGGAGTGGGAGGAGTTGAAGCGCCACCGGCAGATCCTCGTGGCCGCACGTGGCGACGGGCCGGAGAAGCGGCGCCTGCGGGTGGCCGCCGAGGTGTGGTGGGTGGAAAGCCACTGGGTCATCCTGGAAATGGTGAAGCACGGCATCGGCTGGGCCTTCGTCACCGATCATGTGATCGCCGCTTCCCTCACGGCGCCGTATCTCGTCACGCCGGAACTTCGGTTCGATGAGGGCGACTGGCCCATCGCCCTCGAACTGGTCTGGCACAAGCAACGCCCCTGCGGCCCCGCCGCAGCGTGGCTTCGCAAGCGCTTTGCGGCGCAGCGGATCGGCGCGCAGCCGGGGGAGGGGTGACCGGATCCCAGGCCGGGGGGGATGCGCCTCGTCGCGCCGAGTCTCGTCCCGGTGCGGCCTCGACCACTCGGAACGTCCTCGTCTCCGCACTCTTGATGCTGCGCCGGAGCCTTTCCCGGCCCTGCGTCATCGCCCGCGAGAGGGAACCCGGATGAAGGTCACGGCCTGCGTGATTCTAGCGTGCTTGGCGGCATTCGGTGCGGCAGCTCAGGCGGCAGGCCAGATCCTCGCCGGCGAGGGAGACTGGACTCTCAGACACTCGGAGGACGCCGCGACCTGCATCGTCACCCCCAAGCCGCAATCCCGGATCCAGATCAAGCAAGACCGGCTCGAAGTGACGGGACTGCCGAAGAAATCAATCTTCAACTATCAATACAGGATCGATGATCAGGCCGTGTCCAACGCCATGATCCCCACGGCGGACATGCAGGATGCCGGGCTTGTCGCGCTGGATGGCGAAGCCTTCAAAGCGATCCTCGACGGGCAGCGTTTCAGAATTCGCATCCTGGACAAGTGGCACGAAGCGATCACGGAGGATGTCAGCCTCGCCGGGTTGCGCAGCCTCCATCGGAAAATCGCGAGCGAATGCCGCTGAGGACTGCGCCCGGAGCCACGCAGAATTCATCCGCGCCGCCTGCACAGACAGATCGTCGCAGACAGCGCACGGCTTATGTCTGAAATAATACTTGGGCGACCCCCGACTTGGGCCGCTATTTGGCAAATTTCGTCCTGTCTGCCAGACGGCGCTGGTTCATCGGCACCGCATTAGTAGAAAAGCATCATACTAGAAATTTTGTATTCATCTCCAGCCGGAGAACCTATTCCGCGTCGTTAACGGTCGTTCAATTACCGACGACCAAGATCAGCCTCGGGTTTTAGATGTCGAGGCCGCATCTCAGACACTTCGAGCCAGTTTCTCAACGGTATCCTTTATAACAATTCCCTCTCCGAAGAGGCCATCATGCCGAAGCCGGGTCGAGGCCTCTTGTTCAGGCTCCTGGTCCGCGTCGGCACATGCATGGCCTCAATGGTCAGGGCACTCGCGGGCGGCGTCTCCGCCCAATCCGTCGGGCCGTTCAGGCTCGACAACTTCGACGAACGTGTCCGGCCCTAAGGCACTGACCGGACAGGTTCACGTCGCCATCGGCGACACAGACGACGACTGATCACGGGTCTGACGATGGACGAATTCCGCGCTCCAACACTGCCGGATGGCACAGCACACCGACCGGAACCGGCGCTGACGGCGAGACGGGACGGCCATCTCGATACCATCTGCCGGATCGCCGCTAAGCAATTCGGCACGCGCTTCGCCTCCGTCGGCTGGTACGATGCGGGACGACACCACATCATCGGCCACGCGGATCTGGCACCAGACGGCTCCCCGGACGTGGGCCACGACTGGACCGGAGCGGAAGACGCGGCTGAGGGCCCCCGCGTCATTCTGGATACGCGGGGAAATCCGCGCTTCCTCGCCGGTGTCCCGGCAGGGCTGACCGGGCAGGGCCACAGAGCCATCCTCTGGATCGCCGATGTGAAGCCGCGGGCTCGTTTCGAGGCCGAGCAGATCCGCCAACTCAGCGAGATCGCCGCGCTGGTCGGCGGCCATCTGAGCCTGAGCGATCTACACCAGCGGCTTGCCAACAAGGTTCAGGTGCTGCGCGCCATGGGCGTGCGCCATGCCGTCGAAGACGCCCTGCGTGACAGCGAAACCCGCTACCGCGTCCTGGCCGAGGCACTTCCGCAGATGATCCTGATCAGCTGCGCGGCAACCGATGAGACGACCTACGTCAATCGGAACTTCGAGGACTATCACGGCCCGATCGGCCCCTCCCGCGAGGCCCGGTTTACGCTCGTCCATCCCGATGACCGCATGGGCCTGAACCAGGTCTGGGGTGAAGCCCGGGCTAAGGGGGTTCGATCCGAGATCGAGGTCCGTCTGCGCCGCTGGGATGGAACCTACCGCTGGCACAAGGTCGTGGCGGTGCCGATCCTTCTCAAGGGCAGCATCGTCTCGGTGATGGGCACCGCCGTCGATACCGACGAAAGCGTGAAGGCGCGGCGTAACCTCGAGCAAACGACGGAGCGTCTACAGCTAACACATGTCGCTGCGGGCGCGGGTGAGTTCGTCTGGGACATGCGCACCGGCCTCGTCAGCCTGTCGCCGGTGAGCGCGCGGCTGCACGGCCTGCCGGTCCCCGACGATGCACAGGATGCGCCCGTGATCGTCTCGATGGCGCAACTCAAGACCAGCATTCTCGCCGCAGATCTTCCCCGGGTCCGGCGGGCGATGAAGCGCGCCGAGGCGGGACAGGCGACGAACATCATCGAGTATCGGACACGGGTCAGCGATGGTCCCGGGGGGCACCGCTGGATCGAATCCCATGGGCGCGCGATCGCCGAGGGCAGCGACGACAGGCCCCTTCGCTTCGTCGGGCTGCATCTCGACGTGACCGACCGGCATCGCGCCGAGGAGGCGTTGCGCGCGAGTCGCGAGCATCTGCGCATCAGTGAGGAGCGTCTGGCGCTCGCTCTGAACAGCGGCGGGGATGGCCTGTTCGACTGGAACCTGTCGACCGATGCGTTCTGGACGTCCGGGGGCTGGCTGTCGAAGCTCGGCTACGACAGCGATGGATCCACCGAAGCCGGCTGCTTCTTCCTGTCGACCGTCCACCCCGACGATCGGCAGGCCGTAAGAGCTCAGCTCGTTGCGCATCTGAAGGGTCTGATCCCCACCGTCGAGACCGAATACCGGTACCTGCGGGCGGACGGCGGTTTCGTCTGGGTGCTCAACCGGGCGCGCGTCGCGGCAAGGGACGCGGCGGGCCGCGCCCTGCGCCTCGTCGGCACCTTGATCGATATCTCGCGCCGCAAGGAGGCCGAGATGCACATCGCCCATCTGGCCCATCACGATGCCCTGACGGACCTGCCCAATCGCACCCTCTTCCGGCAGAACCTCGACCGGATGCTGGCGCAGGTGGAACACACACGCGACCACTTCGCCGTGCTCGCCTGCGACCTCGACGGGTTCAAGACCATCAACGATACGCTCGGCCACCTCGTGGGCGATGCGGTCCTGCGGATCGTCGCCAGCCGTCTCTGCGCGATGGTTCGGGCGAACGACACGGTCTCCCGCCAGGGGGGCGACGAGTTCTCGATCATTCTCGGCAACATCGACGGCGAGGCCATGGCCAGCGCCGTCTGCCAGCGGATCATCGCGGCCATCGATGAACCGATCCAGGTCGATGACCTCTCGATCGACCTCACGATCAGCATCGGCGTCGTGCTAGTCTCCGGCGCGGAGGTCTCGGCCAAGGATGTCCTGACGCGAGCGGATACGGCGCTGTATCAGGCCAAGGCCCTGGGCCGGAACACCTACAGCTTGTTCGAGGCGACAGCGCATGCGCGCACCGCCACACGCAATCTGCTGGCCCTGGACATGAGGGAGGCGATCCGCCGGGGCGATTTCTTCCTCGTCTATCAGCCGGTCATCGAAGTCGCGAGCGGCGCCGTCACCAGTTTCGAGGCGCTGATGCGCTGGCGGCATCCGGTCCACGGACTGATCTCGCCGGCGGACTTCATCCCGGTGGCCGAGGAAACCGGGATGATCGTCCCCCTCGGAGCCTGGGCGCTGCAGGAGGCCTGCCGCGAGGCGTTGACCTGGCCAGAGCAGGTGCGGGTCGGCGTGAATGTCTCCCCGGTCCAGTTTCGCGGCGGCCTGGAGGAGCACGTGAAGACGGCGCTGATCAATGCGGCCCTGCCGGCTCAGCGGCTGAAGCTGGAAGTCACGGAGAGCGTGCTGATGCGCGATGCGGACGACGCGCTGGCCTGTCTCCACCGGCTGCGCGCCCTTGGCGTGCGGATCGCCCTCGACGATTTCGGCACGGGATATTCGTCGCTCAGCTACCTGCGCCGCTTCCCGTTCGACAAGCTCAAGATCGACCGCACCTTCATCCGCGACATCGCGGATCCCGACGCGGCGGCGATCGTCCGGGCCGTGGCCGGGCTCGGCGAGCGGCTGGGGATGGTCATCGTCGCGGAAGGGGTCGAGACCGAGGAGCAGCTCGCCCTCGTCCGCCGCGAAGGCTGCACCGAGGTTCAGGGCTTCCTGTTCAGCAAGCCGCTTCCGGCGGAAGAGGCGCGGGCTTTCCTGAGGTCGCGGCGCTGCGAGCAGGATGCGGCATGAACGTGATCGATCCTGCGGAGTCCGCACCACCGAAGCCGGTGAGGGTGGCCGGACGGCTGTCGCTCGGCGGCGAAGTCGATCACCCCTGTAAGGCTGTGATCACCTCGCCGGACCGCGTGGTGATCACGGCGGCGGAGCTGGGTCGCGCCGGCGAGGCCGTCCTGTGCCGACTCGATGGGATCGGCCTGATCGCGGGCCACATCGCATCCCCGACAGGAACGGGCTTCACCCTGATTCCCGATCTGTGCGACGCCCGCCGGGATCGCGTGGCGGCGCGGCTGATGTGGCTGCGGAACGGCATCGATCAACGGGCCGCGCCGCGCATCGTGCCGTTGCACCGAACGGTCGTGATCCGCGCGGCTCACGACATGATCGCCGAAGGCGAGATCGACGATCTTTCGAAGTCCGGGGCCAGGATCCGCCTCCTGTCCCCACCCGCAAGCCACCGCCTCTGGATGCAGGGCCTGCCGGTCTCGGTCGGCAAGCGTTTCTCCGTCATCGTGCGGACGGAGCCGGGCCGGATCGCGGTTCGCTTCCACCTGCCGTTCAGCGACGAGACCTTCAACCCCAGCGTGATTCTGTAGCAGGGCGCTGAGCAGAGGCCACGTTAGGCCTTGGGCACCCAAGCGCTCGCTGCCGGTTCCGAAGCCCCGCGGCGACGCCGTGTTGCCACGCGGCCCCGGCCCGTCTACACGCGCCGCTTCCTTGGGCGAACGGGGCAGAGATGGGCGACGACGTGGTTGCTCTGCTGCTGGCTTTGGCCACCGAGAACGCGGAGCTGCGCGACCAGCTCGCCGCCGCTCAGGACATGCTCGTGGAAACGGCCATCGATGCCGGAAACCTGCACGCGCTGATCGAAGCCGTGCAGGTCGAGCGCGACGCGTGGCGCGCCCACGCGGAGGCTTTGATGCGGCAGGACGGGGCGTCCCTGTCGAGAGCTTGACCCGAGCCAGGCACGTCGGCGGAAGCGTTCCTAAAACGCAGGAGTGCGCCACGAGAGTGATGTCTGGACGGTGCAGGTCGTCATCGACTGGCCGCCGATGAGGCCCGTCGTCTGCTGCATGCGATGGCAATGCAGGTAGGATGGCCAGACCACCGCACAGCCGATCACGACGGCCGAGAAGAGCACCAGACCGATCAGCACGTTTACAACGAGGTCCCACCGATGAGCGCGACGATCGACGGAGATCTTCACACCGAGATTGCGGTTGGAGAGGAATCCCTCGCGGTCGGATCGCGACGTCCCGCCCCAGGTGGGCTGCTGCTGCGTGGTCGGCTCGTGAGCGGGACGTGAGGTGATCTTGGTCATCATCGAGTGATCCGGGATAGGGGTCTCACTCTGGTCTGGTCGCGCTAAGATACGATTATCACCGAAGCATCCCGCGCGATCGATGTGACCGGAATAATCTCAGATCACCGAGGCTATTCGTGGGAATTGTGGTTCACCGGTTGCAAGCAGAGCCTAAAGCACAGAAAGTCAGCATTGTCCGTCGGCGCGACATCCGGCGCCAGCCCGAACTCTAAGGCCTCATAGCCGTCATTCCGAGAGGACGACTCTGCCGCCGAGGGGGCCGACGCCCTTCGGCACCGGCACGCTCGTGCCTTCGTAATTGGCGTTGAGGTAGAGGTTCGGCCCCTCGTAGAGGTTGACCTGCCGCGCGACCACGACCGTGTAGGCCGATTGATCCGCCACCGGCTTGTCGGCGTCGATGACGAGGCGACCCGCCGGGAGGTAGATCGTGCCGAGCATCGTCCGGGCATTGTTGCTGATGATCCGATAAACTCGCATCGGACTGGTCTGCCCCAGCGGGGCAGGCGTCGGAGGCACCGGCGCACCGGTCAAGTCGTCCGAGACCCCGATCGCCGGATCCAGCGGAGCCCATACGAAAGTCTGCTCGGATATCAGCATCCCAGCCATCACGCCGGTCGTCGGCGCCGAGAGGCTGATCGTCGTTTTCTTGTCGAAGAGCAGTCCGGCCTTGTCGCCCGCGAAGTAGAGCCCGACATCGACTCCCGTCAGCGTCGCATTGTCCTTTACGACGAGGGGCCCATCCTTGAAGACGTAGATGCCGGGCTTCATCGTCGCCACGGCGTTCTTCTTGATCGTGAGACCCGCACAATAGGTGCCGGGCTCGAGCGTCACGTCCTTGTCGATCACGGGCGCTTGGCCGAGCGGCAACAGGTTGAAGGGGTAGGGCAGAGTGAGGCACGCGCCGACCGGCGGCGCGGGCCTACCCTGCAGGGGATCCTTGATCACAGGACATCCCGTCTGGGGCGATGGCGAGAAGTTCGCGCGGACCCCGGAATAGCCTCCCACCGAGCAGATCGTCTCCGCCCGGGCCATGGCATTGGCGCCGCCCACCATTCCGGCCACGTTCGCCGAGTCCGAATAGAGCGCACAGCCTAAGGCGGTGACCTGCGCATTTTTCTGAAGATTGAAGGCGCCGGGTGCCGCCGGATCGAGCGTGAGCATGCACAGGCGCATCTTGCCCACGATGCTGACCTTGGCCTGCGCAGAGACGGTCTGGCTGCTCATGCCGATAAAGCGGCCAAAGGTGAGCGAGACTGTATCGACGGCCTTGGCGAACACGCTGGTCTTGTCGCTCGCGACCTCGACGGTGATCGTGACCTGTCCGCCGCTCGGCGTCGGAGCATTGGTGACGATCATCTGCTCGACCACGCCCTTGACCGAGGCCGCGTTGGACGAGGCGAGCTTCAGGGCGTTGCCTCCGGCCAGAACTCCGACATCGACGGCGTTCTGCAATTGCGAGCGCCGGGCGACGAGGCGCGCATAATCGATGCCTCCCCCCACCAAGCCGAACAGAACCGGCGACGAGAGCGCAAAGGTCAGAGCGACGCCGCCCCGGCGGCGCCTGATGAAGGACGAGGCGAGTTCGGTCCCCCAGCGGAGAGCACGCTGCCCGCGACGAACCGTAGTGCTGCCCCTGCTTACCATCTCGTACAAGTTCGAAAGGTGAATTTGATGCACACCTAACGAAAGAAAGTATGCCACCGGTTAAGTTCGGTTGGCGGTTGATGCACACTCGGCCTTTAAATGAGCCATAGTTCAAAGATCGATAAGACAATCATATGTTGCGAGCCCTTCAGGGCAAACCAATGAGAGAAATACGATTATTTCCTCTGGGATGAGGGTCTGGCGCCAAAGCCACTCATCCTGCTGCCGTCATCCGAACATGGGGGTCTTGAGGAACGGGAAGGGGCCAGCCTCCTGCAGGCCGACGGCTTTATAGCGTCCAGCTCCGCCCTCGGTCGGCCGCCCCCGCCTGCGCACCACCTCTCGCTCGAAAGCGATGTACGCTTCCGTATGCCCGTCCAATCCCTGGATCGGCCGGATGTCGAGTTCGCAAAGGTAGGGCTCGCCGGTCATCCGATAGTTTTGCAGGCGCCCGACGAAGCGGCCTTCCGTCCGCAGTGCTCGCTGGACCTGCCGCACGCCCTCCCGACTCGTCCCCGCGCCCTGAAGCATACGGGGCGTCCGGCCCAGGACATCGCGCACCTCGTACCCGCTCATCCGCGCGAAGGCGTCATTTGCGTACAGGATGGTCGGTCCTGGCCGACCGAGTTCGGCGTCGGTCACCAACACGCCAACCTCCAGCGGATCGGCGAGATGACGAACGAGATCGATGAGATGCATGGCTCCGCTCCGTGGAAGCCCAAGTTATATTCAGAACTTGTTAAGGGTCGCTTAAGGGGCAAGACACGAAACCGATCACCTTTTTTCCTAGAAAATACGCGAAATTCAGAAATCGTTATAGGTTTGCTCGCTAGTCATGAGCAAGGACAGCTTCCGATGAAATCTCTTGATCCATCGGCAGCCCCCTCTTTGGTGCAGCGTTCGAGGCAGAGATGCGTGCAATGACGTGGAGCTGGAAGAACAAGTCGGCAGGGAACTCGAGTGAAATCGCCGCGCTCGCTGCGCTACGCACCAACGTCATGATCGCCGACGCGGCCATGAACATCACGTACATGAATCCAGCGCTGAAGAACTTCATGCAGGAGGCCGAGGCCGACCTGAAAGCGGAATTGCCGCGCTTCGACGCCGCCACGCTCATCGGCAGCAACATCGACATCTTCCACAAGGACCCCTCGCACCAGCGCCGCATGCTCGCCGCCCTCGACAAGCCGCACGAGGCCACCATCCGGGTCGGCAAACGGGTGTTCGATCTGCTAGTGACGCCCCTTTCCGAAGGCGGCCGGAGCATCGGCTTCGTCGTGGAATGGGCGGACGCGCAGGAGCGGCTCCTGAACCTCGACTACTCGTCGCAGATCGCCGCCATCAGCCGCTCCCAGGCGGTCATCGAGTTCCAGCCAGATGGTACGATCGTCACCGCCAACAAGAATTTCCTCGATCTCATGGGCTACGGGCTCAACGAGGTGAAGGGTCGGCACCACAGCATCTTCGTGGAACCGGAGGCTCGCGCGAGCCACGACTACAATGCTTTCTGGGATCGGCTGCGCAGCGGCGAGTATCAGGCTGCCCAATTCAAGCGGATCGCCCGTGACGGGCGACCGGTCTGGATCGAGGGCTCGTACAATCCGATCCTCGACCGCCACGGCAAGGTGGCCAAGATCGTGAAGTTCGCCAGCGACGTCACCGACGACGTGAAACGGTTGACCGAGTTGAAGGTGCTCATCGACAAAAACTTCGCGGAGGTCGACCGGGCGGTCGGCCTGTCGAACAACGAATCAGAGGAGGCTCGGCTCGCGGCCGGAAAGACGTCCGAGAACGTCCAGTCCGTGGCAGCAGCCGCCGAGGAGCTTGCCCACTCCGTCGATGAGATCGCTGCCAGCATGAGTAAGGCGCGGGCGAGCAGTGACGAAGCCCAGGTGCAGACCCAGGCGGCGGGCGAGCTGACGCAGAGGCTGAGCGCGACGGCGACGGCCATGAGCGGCATCGTCAGCCTGATCCAGAATATCGCCAGCCAGATCAACCTTTTGGCCTTGAACGCGACGATCGAATCCGCGCGCGCCGGGGAGGCGGGCCGGGGCTTCGCCGTCGTGGCACAGGAGGTGAAGAACCTCGCCAACCAAGCCTCACGCGCGACCGAGCAGATCGCAGGCGAGATCGGCAACATCCAGGCGGTCTCGACCCAGGTCGTCGGATCGCTGGAGACGATCCTCGGCTCGGTCGAGACGATGCGGGACCTCGTGGTGAGCACGGCGGCCGCCGTCGAGCAGCAGAGCGTGGTCACTCGGGACATGTCCGCGAACATGCAGGACGCCGCCGGGGCTGTCGGAGCGATCGCGCAGAATATCGGGGCTATCGTCCAGGCGGTCGGCAGCGTGTCCCAGGCCGTCGAGACGACCAAGGGCGCGGCGCGCGTCCTGGCACGGTGAGGGCGACGCCATGGGTTGCGTTCACCGACTGCCGGTTGTGCTCCAGGGCGAGGCCGGTCGACGTTTGGGCGGCGAACTCGCCGCCCTCCTGGGCGCGGGGGGAGCCCCTGGATCGCGGCGACATCAGATCGAGGTCTTGCGACGGTCGATCACCGAGGCCTTACGGGCACTCTCGGATGCGCTCGCCGCGATGCTGTCGGATTTGCCCGCCGACGACCCGACACGGAGCACGGTCGAGGACGCCGTGCTCCGATTCATGAGCGACGTCGAGGTGCTGGTCGCAATGGTCGAACCCGGCCGCGAGAGCGAACACTGACCCTCGTCGATAGGGGACACACCCGCCCTGGTCCGCCGTCAGGCGATGGTCGGCACGATGCCGCCCTCGACCCGGAGCGCCGCGCCGTTCGTGGCACCGGCCAGCGGACTCGCGAGATAGGCGACCAGGGCCGCGATCTCGTCCGGCTCAATCATGCGCTGAATCAGCGAAAGAGGCCGATGCACGCGGAAGAATTCGGCTTCCAGTTCCTCGGCCGTCAGATCCGGCCGTGAGGCGACGCTCTTCAGAAAATCGACGATGCCCTCCGAACGGGTCGGGCCGGGCATCACCGTATTCACGGTCACGGCGCTGCCCTTCGTGAGTTGCGCCAAGCCACGCGCGATGGTCAGCTGAGCCGATTTCGTCACCGCATAGTGGATCATGTCGGGCGGTGGCACGAGGCCCGATTCGCTGGAGACGAAGACGATCCGGCCCCAGCCCCGTTCGCGCATTCCGGGGAAATAGGTCTTCGCCAAGCGCGCTCCGGACACGACGTTCACCTCGAACAGCCGGTGCCAATCCTCGTCCGTGATCTCCGTGAAATCCTTCGCTTCGTAGATCCCGAGATTGTTGACGAGGATGTCGACTTCGGGGACGTGGCTGGCGAGCGTCGCTGCGCCTTCGGCCGTCGCGGCGTCAGCGAGGATCCCGCGCACCGGCCCGGCTTCGCGGATCGCGGCGACGGCCGCGTCGATCTTGGCCTGCTGGCGCCCCGTGATCAGCACCTCGGCTCCCTCGGCGGCCAGACGCTTGGCGATGGACAGCCCGATTCCGGCGGTCGACCCCGTCACCAGAGCGCGCCGTCCTGTAAGTTGCAGATCCATGATGACCTCCACGTTGCTCGTGAGGAGATGGATCCACTCGCGTTTCGTGAATAGATCGCAGGAGATCACGTTACTCGTGCATCAGTTTCACGAATGGGATGGCCGATGGACAACCGGCTCGGTGAGATGGAGGCCTTCCTTCAGGTCGTCCGGTGCGGCAGCTTCGCAGCGGCGGCCAAGGCGCTGCGCCAGACACCCTCGGCGCTGAGCCGATCGGTCGCCCGTCTGGAAGCCCGATTGGGCGTCGCTCTTCTCCGGCGGACGACCCGCGCGCTGACCCTGACGCCGGAGGGGGAGACGTATCGCGACCGGGCCGCGCAACTCTTGGAGGATCTCGAAGCGGTCGAGCGCGGGCTCACGGACGACGCGTCCGAGCCGAGCGGCCGGATCCGGGTCAACGCTTCGGTCCCGTTCGGCACCCATGTGATCCTGCCGGTTCTGCCGCAATTCCTCGCACAGCATCCCCGGATGAGCGTCGACCTCGCACTGACCGACGAGGTGATCGACCTCGCCGTCACCCCGGCCGATATCGCCATTCGCGTCGGCCCGCTGCGCGATTCTCGATTGCGGGCACGCCGCCTCGGAGCCAGCGGGATGGTCGTGGTCGCCTCGCCCGCCTACCTTGCTGCGCACGGCGTGCCGACGCATCCCGACGACCTCACACAGCACAATTGCCTGAACTTCAGTTTCCGGCGCTCCATCGACACCTGGCCATTCCGCGTGGGCGCCGGGGTGAGCCAGCGGCCGATCCAGGGCAATTTCTTCGGAAATTCCGGCGAGGTGGTGCGCCTGATGGCGTTGGGCGGCGCCGGTCTTGCGCGGTTCGGCCGGTTTCACGTATCCGCCGACCTTGCCGCAGGGCGCCTCGTGCCGGTGCTGCAACCGTTCAATCCCGGCGATACGGAGGAGATCCACGCCCTCTATGTCGGGCATGCCCGGCTCGCCCTGCGCATCCGCGCCTTCGTCGACTATCTCGCCACCCACGCGACGGTCGAAGGCTGAGCGCCGCTATCGGCCCGCGCGGGCGTCGCGGGTCTCGGACACGCGTTCCTCCGGCGTCGCGCAGAGGGCGTTGCGCTTCATCGCATGGCCGAGTGATGGCAGGCTGGTCGCGACCGCGAAAGGGACGCACAGGAGCAGGCCCGCCAGGAGCGGCAGACTCCACAGGAACGCCGCCGGACCGAGCCCGAGCGTCAGGAGAGCGGACACCATCCCGATCCCGAAACAGGGCCAGAGACGGCGCCACGCCAGGGCGAGAGTGACACGCCCCCCGTCGCGATCCTGCCGGTTCCAGACAGACCGGCGGCCCGTCAGGGCACGAATCATGGCGATCGACAGCCAGACGCAGAGCACGGGGAAGAGCAGGAAGGAGAAGACAAGCTCCACCACGGCACCGAGGGCGAAGCGCGCGCGACCGCCGTAACGGCGCGCGGCCGATCCCGAGGCGAGGATCTCGGCATAGCCCGCGAGCTTCGGGGCCATCGAACCCGCGAGCCACGCGAGGTAGAGGGCGCCCGCAAGCCCCGCCGGAAACGACGCGTCCGCCTGCATCGCCGCCAGCGGAGACAAGAGCAGCGCGAGCGTGAGCGCGGGGGCAGTCATGAACATCATCACCGCCGCCACGAGTTGGAAGCGGCTCGTCGGCGCGATGCCGGGCAGGCCGAGCAGCCGGACATATTGCAGGTTTCCGAGGCACCAGCGCGCCTCACGCTCGACATGGTCGAGCAGCGTCGGGGGGTTCTCCTCGAAGCTTCCGCCCTCCGTCGGCAGGACCCGGACCTCGTAGCCCGCGCGACGCATCAGCACCGCCTCGATCTGGTCGTGGGACAGGATCGGCCCGCCGAACAGCCCAGGCGAGAGCACCGGCAACGGGCAGGAGGCGGCGAAGGGGGCAATGCGGACGAGGGCGTTGTGCCCCCAGAACGGCCCGCAATCGCCCGACCACCACGCGGCTCCCATCGTGTAGGGGCGCATGCCCTGGCGCATGCCGAACTGGAAGATCCGGGCGAAGGGGCTGGCCGACGCGGTGCCGACGACGAGGCTCTGAAGGATGCCGATCCTCGGATGGGCCTGCATGATCCGCACGAGGTCGAGGATGCGCGTCCCGTCCATGGCACTGTCCGCGTCGAGCGGCAGCATCAACTCGTACCGTTCCCCGGTCTCCCGGCAGAATTCCTGAAGGTTCCCGGCCTTGAAGCCCGCATTGTTCGCCCGCCGCCGGTAGGCGATCCGATCCCCGGACTCAGGATCCCGTGCGGTCCAATCCGCCATCACCCGCTCCTCGGCGGCGATGATCGCCGGATCGTCGCTGTCGCTGAGCACGTGAAAGGCGAAGCGGCTGCCCCATCCGGTCGCGTCGAGGCTCGCCTTCACCCGCTTGAGACCGGCCAATGCCCGGCCAGGATCCTCGTTGCGCAGGGGCATGACGATGGCCGTATCGATTCGGATCGGGTCGTCCGTCGGCGCCGCGAACGGCGCGGCGGCGGCGAGACCGGCGGGGCCCCGTGCGATCAGCCACAGGCCGATCAGCCCGTTCCAGACCCCCATGATCGTCCAGGGCAGGATGAGGGCACAGCAGACGAACAGGGTGAGATCGACCGGGCTCCAGCCACCTGAGCCCAGCACGGCGCCCACGAGGCCGAGGAAGCCCGCGAAACTCAGAAAATTCAGGAGGAAGAAGACCCTGCGGCGCCGACGAAGGACCGTCGCCGATTGAAGGCCCGCCGGTGTCGTGGAAAGGAGGCTTTCCTCGAATTCCGGAACCCTGTGCGGCGGGCGGGCGACGTGCATCATTCTGAAGGGTCCGGCACAGATGTCGAGGAGAGGGGCCGGGCGAGGGCGCTCTGGTACAGGGCCGCCGGCTGCGCCGAGTTGCGGCACGAAGCCCTGCCGCCCGCAGGCCCGGGCGAGGTCGTCGTCGACACGCTGTGGACCGCCCTCAGCCGGGGAACGGAACGGCTCGTTTTCCACGGGCTCGTCCCGAACACACTCCACGAGCGCATGCGCGCTCCGGCGCAGGAAGGCCGTTTCTCCTTTCCGGTCAAGTACGGCTACTGCGCGGTCGGCCGGATCGAGGCTCGAGGGGAGGGGGGCTCGCGCTACGTGTTCGCGCTGAGGCCGCATCAGGAGCGTTTCGTTGCCGCCTCCGACGACCTTCATCCGATCCCGAGCGACGTCCCACCGCGGCGGGCCGTGTTGGCGGCGAACATGGAGACGGCGCTCAACGCGATCTGGGATTCGGGCGCCGGGCCGGGGGACCGCATCGCGGTCGTCGGCGCGGGCGTCGTCGGCCTGCTCGTGGCCTATCTCGCGGGCGGGATCGTCGGCTGCGAGGTTACGGTGATCGACCGGCTGGCCGAGCGGGCCGCGCTCGCCCGGCATCTCGGCGCCACCTTCGCAGAACCCGGCGCCGCCCCGAGGGGGGCGGCCGACATCGTGTTCCATGCGAGCGCAAGCCAGGAGGGCCTGGCTGAAGCCCTGTCGCTCACGGGTGACGAAGGCCGCGTGGTGGAACTGAGTTGGTACGGGACGCGCGCCGTGACGGTGCCGCTGGGAGAAGACTTCCACGTGCGCCGCCTGAGCCTCATCTCGAGCCAAGTAGGGCAGGTCTCGGCCTCCCGCCGCCCGCGCTGGACCTACGCGCGCCGGATGGGCAAGGCGCTCGACCTCCTGACCGATCCGCGCCTCGACGCGCTGATCACCGAAGACGTCGCCTTCACCGATCTGCCTGAGGCTCTGCCCCGGCTGCTCGCACCGGATGCCGCCGGTCTCTGCACCGCCGTCCGCTACCGATCCTGACAGACAGCCCCGTCACCGGAGTCGCACCATGTACGCCATTGAGGTCCGCGATCACGTCATGATCGCCCATAGCTTCCGGGGCGAGCTGTTCGGCCCGGCCCAGGCGCTGCACGGCGCCACCTTCGTGGTCGATGTCGCCTTCTACCGGCCGACGCTCACGGAGGACGGGGTCGTGGTCGATATCGGCCGGGCCGGAGAGGCGCTGAAGCGTATCCTGGCGCCGCTCACCTATCAGAACCTCGACGCCCTGCCGCAATTCCAAGGCATCAACACCACCACCGAGTATCTGTGCGGCTACATCCACCGGGAGATGGCCGCCGTGGCCCGGGCGGGCGGCCTCGGACCAGGCGGGGAGGGCATCGCGCGAATCCGGGTGATGCTGCACGAGTCGCACATTGCGCGGGCGTGGTTCGAAGGGCCGGTCGAGGCGTGATCGAGGCCTGTCTCTGCGTTCCGGGGGACCTCGATACACCGACCGGGGGCTACGCCTACGCCCGGCACCTCCTCGCTCGCCTGCCGGAGGCGGGGGTAAAGGTCTTACCGGTGGCGCTGTCGGCGGCCTTCCCGCATCCGGGCACCGCCGACCTCGTGGACACCGCGGCGAAGCTCACCTCGTCTCCGGAGGGGGCGGTGCTGCTCATCGACGGGCTCGCCTACGGAGCCCTGCCCACGCCCGTGATCGCCGCCGCCGGGAGGCGGCCGATCGTGGCCCTGGTCCATCATCCGCTCGGCCTCGAAGCGGGGCTGAGCCGGGACGAAGCGAACCACCTGCTCGGCACGGAGCGGGCGGCGCTGGCGCTGGCAGCCCACGTGGTGACGACGAGCCGCTTCACCCGTGATCTCCTCATGGCCGAGTTCGCCGTCCCGGCGAACCGAATCACGGTGGCGGAACCGGGGACCGAACCGGCGCGGCGGGCGAAAGGCGGGAACGGCGATCCCGTCCATCTCCTGGCGGTCGGGGCGCTGACGCCGCGCAAGGGTTTCGAGATCCTCGTCGGCGCTTTGGAACGTCTCCCGGACCTTCCCTGGAAGCTGACCATCGTGGGCGCGCAGGACCGGGCGCCCGGCCACGTCGCAGCCTTGCGCGGGCGAATCGTTGAGGCGGGGCTTGAGGCGCGGATCGCCCTGGCAGGCGCCGTCTCGGCGATCCGGCTCGACGCCCTCTACGACGGGGCCGACGTCGTGGTCTCGCCCTCCCTGTTCGAGGGTTACGGGATGGCGCTGGCGGAGGCCCTGGCGCGGGGCCTACCGGTCGTCTCGACCACGGGCGGCGCGGCGGCCGATACGGTCCCGGATGCCGCCGGGTTGAAGGTGCCGCCGGGCGATGGCCTTGCCCTCGCCGAGGCCCTGCGCGTCCTGATCACCGATTCCACCCGCCGGGCCATGACGGGACAGGCGGCCTGGGAGGCCGGGCAACGGCTCCCGCGCTGGTCCGACACGGCGCGCTGCGTGGCGAAAGCCCTGCGGCAGGTGCAGCCATGACCGGGTTCAGCAGCGAATGGCTCGCCCTGCGGGAGCCCGCCGACCACCGGGCGCGCGACGCCGGCCTGATCGATGCGCTGGCCTCAGCCCTGGCGGCGCGCTTACCGGGGAACCGAGTGCAGACCATCCTCGATCTCGGCAGCGGCACCGGATCGAACCTACGCGCCCTCGCGCCGTCCCTCGGGCCGCATCAGTCATGGACCCTGATCGACAACGATCCCGCCCTCCTTGCGGCGGCCCGCACGGTACTGGCGGCCTGGGCCGACCGGTCGGAGGAGGACGGCGCGAATCTCGTCATGGAGGTGGGCGGACGGCACATCCGCGTGGCCTTCGCGACGGCCGATCTCAACGCCGACCCCGCCGGAATCCTCGGTCCCGCGCCGGACCTCGTGACCGCAGCCGCCCTGTTCGACCTCGTTTCGGCCGGGTGGATCGATCGCTTCGCCGAAGCGACGGCGGCCTTAGGCGCGCTCTTCTATACGGCCCTGAGCTATGATGGGTTGGAGACGTGGCAGCCCCCACACCCCGCCGACGCGGCGATGCAGGACGCGTTCCTTGCGCATCAGGCAGGCGACAAGGGGTTCGGTGCAGCCCTCGGCCCGGGTGCCACGGCGGCTCTGGAAGCGGCCTTCCGCCAGCGAGGTTACGGAGTGCGAACGGCCTCGAGCCCGTGGCGGCTGGGGCCTGACGAGAGCGATCTGATCGCACAGCTCAAGGACGGCAAGGCGGGGGCCGTCGCCGAAACGGGCCTCGTGTCGGATCATGTCGTGGCGGCCTGGGCCATCGCACGGGGCGAGCCCGGCACCACGGCCCTCATCGGCCACAGGGATTGTCTGGCCGTGCCGGGATCAGTGCCTGGCGAGCATCCGCCGTAGGGTTCCGTCGCGCCGGACCACGTGGTGGTGCAAAGCCGCCGCCACGTGCAGGGCGACGAGGGCGACGAGGGCGAAGGCCCCGGCGCCATGGGCCTTCAGGATCGCCTCCCCAACCGGCATGCCGCCGGAGATCGGTAGGGTGAGCGATGGCCCCCAGAACAGGTTGACCGGCGCGCAGCAGGCGGAGGTTCCCGCCCAGCCCAGGATGGGGACGATCAGGATCAGCAGATAGAGTGCCGCGTGGGAAACGCGTGCGGCCCGTCGCTGCCAAGCCGGGAGGCCGACCTCCGGCGCCGGAGCCCCACGCGACAGCCGCACCAGCAGCCGCGCCAGGACCAGGGCCAGCACGACGAGGCCGAAGGACTTATGCCATTCGTAGAGTTGGTTCTGCAGCGGTCCCTGGCCGACATTCGTCATCGCCAGGGCCACGATCACCTGCTCCACGATGATCAGGGCGACGGCCCAGTGGAGCCACTTCTGCGGAGCCGAGTATGAAGCCGGTTGCGTCATGACGGATGTCCCTCCCCGACGGTGCGACGCAGGTCGCAATCGAAAAGAACCTCGCCCGCGCCGAGCGGGTAGGTCGTCGTCACGGGCCGCATGGCCTCGCTGAGGGCGGAGATCGGCCGAAGGTCGAGACCGGATCGCCCCGAGCCGAGGATAAGCGGCGCGACCATCAGATGGAGCCGGTCGATGGCCCCGGCATCGATGAAGGCCGAAACGGTGCGGGCGCCGCCCTCGACCAGAAGGCGGGCGAAGCCCAGGGAACCGAGCCGGACGATGATCGCCCGCGGGCAGAAGATCTCGTCCTCGCCCATCCGAACGGCTTCCATGGAATCCGGCACCACGGCATCCGTCCGGCAGACGACGATCCTGCGCATCCCGTCCTCCGCGAGGCAGCGGGCCGTGGGCGGGATCCGGCCCGAGGGATCGATGACGATGCGGGCCGGGTTCGCGCCCTCCACCCGGCGCACCGTCAGCAGCGGATCGTCCGCCAGCACCGTGCCGATGCCGACGATGACGGCATCGACCCGGGCGCGGATTCGGTGCAGGTGATCCAGCGCCGGACACAGGTTGATGTATTTCGAATCCCCCGACGGGGTGGCGATCCGGCCGTCCAGCGATTGGCCGAGTTGCGCGACGACGAAGGGCCGCCGCTTCGTGCCGACTTCAAACGGTGAGAAGATCGCGCACGCCGCCGCATCTCTGTCGATACCGGGAGCGCGCCATGGATCGAGCGTGGCCGGAGCGGGCGGATCGGCTTGGCAGGGACGTCCCGACCCCGTCACGACGGTCATTCGCTGAGCCCCATCGCACGCGAAACACGCAAGGCGCCGTCCGAGAAAGCCGATGGCTACGCTTTGGAGATATCTAGACCAGCGCAAGGACCGGGAATAGGCGGCTATTGCACGCGCGGTTGCAGAATGGCGTGCTGGTCTCCCTCGCAACGCGAGAGGCTGGACGTCCGCCCTCGCTGTCTAAACACACTCCACCGCTATTCGGCGAGCACGAAGACGAGCCCCAGGATGGCGACCAGAAGCGAGCCACCCGCGAGGTAATCTCGCGGATCCTCTACCGGGCGCTTGCCCTTGCTCGCACCCGCGATGCCAGCCCCGGCGAGCGCGATGAGAAGAAAGCTGAGCCCGAGCAGGTCGGTGCTCTGAACGAACGGCTGCATCGGTCTGTCCTCCGCTGGTGTCGATGAGCTCCTTCATCATACGCAAAGGGCCCGGACGATGATCCGGGCCCTCTACGCTTATTGCGAGGCTGCCTCCCGGCTCAGGCCGTCGCGACCCGGCTGATCGGAGCGACCGTGGCGGGAAGCTGCGCTTCGGCCACGACGCGCTTGCGCCAGGGCTTCAGCACCGCGATCGCCAGGATCGAGGCCAGGATGTTGGCCCCTGCTGCGGCCAGGAACACGCCGTCCCAGTTGCCGGAGCTCTGCTGCAGGTAGTTGGCGAAGGGCACGAGCAGCGCCGCCGTTCCCTTGGCCGTGTAGAGCAGGCCCGCATTCGTCGCCGCGAACTTCGCGCCGAACGTATCCGTGCAGGTCGACGGGAACAGCGAGTAGATCTCGCCCCAGGCAAAGAACACGAAGCCCGACAGCAGCACGAACCACACCGGATCACTGCCCCACAGGTAGAGCATGTAGATGCCGAAACCTTCCATGGCGAAGGCGATGAACATGGTGTTCTCGCGCCCGATCCGGTCCGAGACCCAGCCGAAGAACGGACGCGTCAGGCCGTTGAGCACCCGGTCGATCGTGGCGGCGAAGGTGATCGCCACCATCGTCACGCCGAACAGCGTCACCGGAACCTTGTCGACGTGGATGTCGGCCGCGATCGGCTTCAGGTTGGCCGTGATCATGAGGCCACCGGCACCGACCATGACGAACATGACATACATGAGCCAGAAGATCGGCTGACGCACCACTTGGGCCGGCGTGTAGT
Source organism: Methylobacterium sp. NFXW15 (assembly GCF_049887755.1). NCBI lineage: Bacteria > Pseudomonadati > Pseudomonadota > Alphaproteobacteria > Hyphomicrobiales > Methylobacteriaceae > Methylobacterium > Methylobacterium sp. NFXW15. The sequence goes on from NZ_JAGEKG010000008.1 coordinate 48,572, forward strand.
TGCGGCGCGTCTGGATGACGTTGGCGTTGCTCGTCACCTCCGGGATCTGACCGCTCTTCGGGGACGCCAGGAAGAAGGCGAGCGCGGCGACGATCAGGCCCTGGCCGAGTCCGAAATACAGGAACGCGGACTGGAAGCCCTGGTCGGCGATCATCCACTGGATCGGCGCGACGGTGAGGGCGGAGCCCGCGCCGAAGCCCGCGGCGGTGATGCCCGAGGCCAGCCCGCGCTTATCCGGGAACCACTTCAGCGCGTTACCGACGCAGGTGCCGTAGACCCCACCGGCGCCAATGCCGGCAATGATCTGGCCGAGGTAGAACATCCCGAGCGTATCGGCGTAGGCATTGATGACCCAGCCGATGCCGCACAGGACTCCGCCGAACAGGACGACGACCTTGGGGCCGTACTTGTCCACGAACCAGCCCTCGACCGGCACCAGCCAGGTCTCGAACAGCACGAACAGGGTGAAGGCCCATTGGATCGCGGCGCGGTCGAAACCAAATTTCTTCTGGATCTCGGGGACGAAGAACGTCCAGCCGTATTGCAGGTTGGCGATCATGACCATGCAGACGACGCCGAGCACCAGCTGCATCCAGCGATAACCGTCGCTGACACGTTGCGGGTCTGCCTCAGTTGGTTTTGGCATTGCAAATCCTCCCTGCTGAGTGACTGGAAAGCAGTCCGCAGCGGCTATTTTGAATTTTGATAATCTTACCGACGCTTGCGTGCGTGCGCGATGCTAGGAGTGCGTATTTCGAGCATAAACACGTAACAATACTGCCGACCTGAGGCAGCATCGAACGATTGCACAAGACTTTCCCCCGTCCGGAGCGCGCCGGACCAGTATCCCCATACGGCGACGAAGCCACCCCTCGAACCTTGTATGTGGTATACCAACGATACCGCATGACAGGTCTGCGTCAAGCGAATGCCGCAACAATTCGTTTTTGCGCTGCAAAAGACTGCCGCGGCAAGACCAACATCTCGCAAAAGCTGATTTGAGGCGCGCTCGTCCCAAGAGCGCAGGCCATCGGATGGCATTGGCCGAATCCGGGGAGAGGGCCAAGACTCTCCGGCAGTCAGGGCTTTTCGTAGTGGGCTTCCGCGACCTCTTGGGTCGCAAGTTCTTCATCCACGGGTTTATTTGCTGCCAGGCGCCTGATTCGATTTCGCCGTGACGAGGGTGATCGACAAAATTGACATCGGTACCGGAACTGCACTGGGTGAGCAGGCGTGCGATCACGGAGGATCGGCGGGGACGGCTATGCGGCCAAGACGCTCCGGCACGGCGGCGAACACCGGCATCCCTGGCTTTTGCACAGTGAATACCGAGCGCGCCTTCGACCAACTCGGCTCACATGCCTCCGTCTTTGCGAGCGTCAGCGAAGCCATCCAGGGCAGCGGGACGCGTCAGAACGGTTCGCCTCCCTGGATTGCTTCGCTGCGCTCGCAATGACGGCCAGGAAGCCATCGACGGGGGGGCTGAACTCGGTCGGATGCGGCTCTAGCGCTCTGTCTTGACGCGCATTCTTGCGACAAACCGGCGATCACTTCGTCGGAAAGCGTTCTAAAGCCTCCTTCGACCAAATTGGCTCACAGGCCTCCGTCTTTGCGAGCGCAGCGAAGCAATCAAGGGTAGCGGGACGCGTCAGAACGGTTCGCCTCCCTGGATTGCTTCGCTGCGCTCGCAATGATGGCCGGGAATCCATCGACGGGGGCGGCTCAACTCGGTCGGATACGGCGCTAGCTCACTGTCTTGACGCGCATTCTTGCGACGAACCGGTATCCACTTCGTCAGAACGCGCTCTAGGTCCAAGGCGCTCGGCCTCAGGAACTTCCCATGCTGTCACGATCCACCCTCTTGGGCCTATCCGCCTTGGTGCTCGGCGCCGGTTCAGTCCATGCGCAGCAGCCGACGGGTCAGATGGAGGTGAACTGCTCGCAGTTCACGCACAACCCGGATGGATCGTGGAGCGTCAATCAGCCGATCGAACTCTTCAGCGAGACCGGTCGTGTCCGCATCACACCCGGTCCGCCGTTCAAGCCCGGAATGTCATTCGGAGGCCTGGACATCGCGAAGATGCTCGACCGGCAGTGCCGTTAGGGACGAGCCTACCTGACAGGTCGATGCCGAGACAGCGCGGCGTCTCAGCGGAGGGTCGGTGATTCGCCCGGCTTGAGATGGCGATCTCCGCCATCGGGACCGCTTGGTGAGACGTGGTCGTTCAGGCGTGCCAGGTGCTCGAAGACATGTTCGAAGGCGGCCGTGACGGCCGCCTCGAAACTCCCGTCGCCCTTGCCCTGAGCGCTCCTCAAGGCCGCCAACAGGTCGCGATGCGTCTCGGTATCCGTGGACATGGCTTCCTGCTCCACTCGGGCCTGGATCGGTACCTAAGGCAAGCCTCGGTTCTCAGCGGCGGTTCCGAATGCCATGACGGGGGCGCCGTCTCATTTCGGCCTCCCGCGCCGGTCGCGGGCGGGGCGCAGGGGCAAGGGGCCACATGGCGGTACTGCGCGGGAGCCCAATCTTCCCGAATCCTGTCATCCTTCCAGCACATCAGGCATCGCAATGGCCCACGTTCTCGTCATCGGTGCCAGCCAGGGTATCGGCTTCGAAACCGTGAAAGCGGCCCTGGCCGCAGGACATCAGGTGCGGGCCTTTGCCCGTTCGGCGGAGAGGATCGCCCTGTCCGACCCGAATCTCGAGCTTCGTCAGGGGGACGCCCTGAAGGGGAGCGACATCGCGGCGGCACTCACGGACGTCGATGTGGTGGTCCAGGCACTCGGCGTACCCGCGCGGGAGTTGCTCGGGCCGGTTCGCCTTTTCTCGGAGGCGACCGGGGTCCTCGTCCCCGCAATGGAGAAGGCCGGCGTCCGCCGGTTGGTGGCCGTGACGGGATTCGGCTCCGGTGACAGCCGCCAAGCCATCAGCCTCTTGCAGCGCCTGCCGTTCCGGCTGGTCTTCGGACGCGCCTACGACGACAAGGACGCCCAGGAGATGCGCATCCGCCGGAGCGGGTTGGAGTGGACGCTCGTGCGGCCGGGCGTGCTGACCGGCGGACGGGCCACAGGCCGCTACCGTGTCCTCGACACCCCCTCATCCTGGCGCAACGGGCTGATCGCGCGGGCCGACGTCGCGGATTTCATCGTCAGACAGATCGAAGACAGGAGCCGGATCGGTAAGGCCGTCGTGCTGATCCACCACGCACTCCCTGTGTGAGATCGACCGCTATGCCGGGTGGACTTCCGCACCGGCCCGGAATTTGGCATCCTAGCGCCGTGACCCTCTGGCTCGCCCTTCGGCGACTGTTGCCGCTCCTGGCGGTTCTCAGCCTCGCCCTGACGCCGGTGGCCGCTCCTGCGGCCACCGCAGGCATGCATGCCTCGATCGCGCATGGACACCGCACGGTGACCATTAGCGACCATGGCATGGCGGAGATGGATCCTTCCGCCGTGGCTCACCACGAGGCCGCGTCAGCCGGAATGGACATGGCGGACGGCATGAGCATGGACGACATGCCATGCTGTCCCAAAGCCGATGCCCCCAAGTCGGGGTCCTCTGAGTCCGGCTCCTCAGAGCCTGGCTCCTCCAAGCCGAATTGCGCGAAAGGGTGCCCGCTGATGGCCCTGTGCCTGGCGGGAGCGGCGTCCCTGCTGCCCACGACCGTGCCGGTGCCTGTTCCCGTCGCGACCCGCGCCAAGCGAGCTTGGCCGGAGCCGGGGCGCTTCGCCAGCGTGCACGGGACACCGTACCCGGAGCCTCCCCGAGCCTGAACCCGATGCCGCCGGCGCCCGTGCCGGCTCGGTGACGCGCGCCCGCGCGTCGCCCTCCATCGCGTTCAGGAGACAAGATCCGTGCCCAAGAACCCCTTCGCGCGCGCCCTGTTGGCGGCGCTGCTCGGCGCCGCTTTCTCGGCGTCGGCGACGATCCTGCCCGCCCACGCGGACATCAAGGACTACCAGTTCCAGCTCGTGCAGCAGGAGGCGAAGGTCGGCGAGACCGTCGTCGCCGTGCGCCTCATCGACAAGCGGACCGGCAAGCCGGTGCCGGACGCCGTGATCTTCGCCAAGCGCCTCGACATGGCCCCCGACAGCATGGAGGAGATGGTCACCCGTCTCGAGCAGCTGCCCTCGACGGAACCGGGGATCTATCGCTTCAAGGCCAAGCTCTCGATGGCGGGCGGCTGGCGTCTCTCGCTCGGCGCCAAGGTCCAGGGCGAGACCGGCACGGTCGAGGACAAGCTGGTCTTCCAGGCCGTCAAATGAGCCGAGCGGCATGGCTTGCCGGGATCCTCGCCGCGTTCGCGGCGGGGGGCCTCGGCTACGTCGCCGGGCATGGGGGAAACCCCGTGCCGGCCTTCGCGGCATGGGTCCATTCCCGGGGCGTGGCCGCGCCTCCCCCCGCCAAGGCGAGCGGGCCGGTGATCTACTATCAGGATCCGGATGGGAGGCCGGTCTATTCGGCGTCGCAGATGGCGACCGAGGATGGGCGCCTGTTCCGCGCCGTGCATGCCAGCGAAGACGTCAGCTTCGAGGACGCGGAGGAGGCGGAGCCCTCGCCGACGGAGAGGGCCGCCCAGGGCATGGCGCAGGGAGAGGCAGGCAAGGGCGCCGGGGCCTCCCGTCGCATTCTCTACTACCGCAATCCGATGGGCCTGCCGGATACCTCGCCGAGCCCGAAGAAGGATTCGATGGGGATGGACTACATCCCCGTCTATGCGGGCGACGACGAAGGCGGCGACATCGTGACCGTCTCGCCCGGGCGGGTCCAGCGCACCGGCGTCCGGACCGAGACCGTGGACCGGCGGGTGGTGGCGCAGCCGGTGCACGTCCCCGGCACCGTGGCGCTCGACGAGCGGCGCGTGACCGTCGTGGCGACCCGCTCGGACGCCTATGTCGATCACGTCGAGAACATCACGACAGGTGACCGCGTCCGCAAGGGGCAGGCGCTGGTCCACGTCTACTCCCCCGACATCAACGCGGCAGCGGCTCAGCTCATCGCCAACCCGGGCTTCGACGGGGCCCGGCGGCGCCTGCAGAATCTGAACGTCTCGGAATCCGTGATCGACGAGATCGAGCGGGCCCGGAAGGTGCCGATGGCCATCACCTGGGCCTCGCCCCGGGACGGCCTCGTCCTGCAGCGGAACGCCGTCGAGGGCATGAAGGCAGCTGCCGGTGATATCCTGTTCCGGATCGGCGACATCTCGACCCTCTGGGTGCTGGCGGACGTCCCCGAGCGTGATCTTTCCGGAATCAAGGTGGGCCAGACCGCCACGGTGCGTGTGCGGTCGGCGCCGGGCCGCAACCTCTCGGGCAAGGTCGCGGTGATCTACCCGCAGGTGAGCCCCGAAACCCGGACCACGCGGGTGCGGATCGAGTTGCCGAATCCCGATGGAACTCTGCTGCCGGACATGTATGCCGACGTCGACATCGCCACCGGCGATGGAAGACCGGTCGTGGCGGTGCCGAGCGATGCGGTGATCGACACGGGCGAGCGACAGGTCGTGCTGATCGATCGTGGGGAGGGCCGCTTCGAGCCACGGGCGGTGACGATCGGCGTTCGCGGCACGGACTACACGGAAATCCGCGACGGCGTTGCCGTCGGCGACAGAGTGGTGACGGCAGCGAACTTCCTGATCGACGCGGAGAGCAATCTCAAGGCGGCGCTCCAGTCCCTCGCCTCGGCCAGGGACGACCGGCAGGCTGCAAAGGCGGGAGGCATGCCGTGATCGCGCGCCTCATCGGCTGGTCGGCCCGCAACCTCGTCCTCGTGCTGGTCGGGACCGTCTTCGCCGTCGCGGCAGGCGTCCTCGCATTGAGGACGCTTCCCCTCGACGCGATCCCCGACCTCTCGGACGTCCAGGCCATCGTCTACACCGAGTATCCGGGGCAGGCCCCCCAGGTCGTCGAGGACCAAGTCACCTATCCCCTCACCACCGCCATGCTCACGGTGCCGAAGGCCAAGGTGGTCCGCGGCTTCTCGTTCTTCGGTGTCTCGTTCGTCTATGTGATCTTCGAAGACGGCACCGATCCGTATTGGGGCCGGTCGCGGGTGCTCGAATATCTCAACGCGGCGGCGAGTCGCCTGCCGACCGGGGTGACACCGACGCTCGGCCCCGATGCCACCGGTGTCGGCTGGGTCTACCAATACGTCGTCGTGGGCAGGGAACGGACGCTCGCCGAGCTGCGCTCGATCCAGGATTGGGTGATCCGCTTCGGTGCCTCGCGGGCCGAGGGTGTGGCCGAGATCGCCAGCGTCGGCGGCTTCGTGAAGCAGTACAACGTGGTGGTCGATCCGAACCGCCTGCGGGCCCAGGGCATCTCGCTCAACAGGCTGCGGGACGCGATCCGCGCGAGCAACGCCGATGTCGGCGGCCGCACCGTCGAACTCTCCGAGTTCGAGTTCATGGTGCGGGGGAGGGGCTACCTCAGAAGCGTCGCCGACATCGAGAACATCGTGCTGAAGACCGCCGGCGGCACCCCCTTGCGGGTCCGGGATGTCGCCCGCGTCGAACTGGGGCCGGACGAGCGGCGCGGCCTCACAGAGATGAACGGTGACGGCGAGGTCGCCGGCGGCATCGTCCTGCAGCGCTTCGGCGCGAACGCCCTGAGCGTCATCGAGGGGGTCAAGGCGAAGCTCGCCGAGGTCGCCAGAAGCCTGCCGGCCGGCACCGAGATCCTGCCGGTCTACGACCGCTCGCAACTGATCGATGCCGCCATCGACACCCTACGGAACACGCTGGTCGAGGAATGCGTCGTCGTCTCCCTCGTCTGCGTCGTCTTCCTGCTTCACGTCCGGAGCGCGCTCGTCGCCATCCTGATGCTGCCGGTCGGCATCCTGATGGCGCTCGGCGGCATGAAGGCGCTCGGCATCGGCGCCAACATCATGAGCCTGGGGGGCATCGCCATCGCGGTCGGCGCGATGATCGACGCCGCTATCGTCATGATCGAGAACGCCCACAAGCATCTGGAGCGCGCGCCCGAGGGCAAGCCACGCATCGAGATCCTGATCGAGGCCGCAAGCGAGGTCGGGCCGTCGCTGTTCTTCTCGCTCCTCGTCATCACGGTCAGCTTCCTGCCGATCTTTACCCTGGAGAGCCAGGAGGGACGGCTGTTCGGGCCGCTCGCTTACACCAAGACCTTCGCCATGGCGGCGGCGGCGTTGCTGTCGGTGACGCTGGTTCCGGCGCTCATGGTTCTGTTCGTGCGCGGGCGGATCGTCCCGGAGCATCGCAATCCGCTCAATCGCCTGCTCATCTGGCTCTACCGGCCTCTCATCGCCGGGGTGCTACGGGCCCGTGTGCTCACCATCCTGATCGCCATCGGCGTGCTGGCGGCGACCGTCTGGCCCGCCCGGCAACTCGGCTCCGAGTTCATGCCCGATCTCGACGAAGGTAGCCTGCTCTACATGCCGACGACCCTGCCGGGCATCTCGGTGACCAAGGCCGGGGAACTCCTGGCGACCCAGGACCGCATCATCAAGAGCTTCCCGGAAGTCGCCTCGGTCTACGGCAAGGCGGGCCGCGCCAACACGGCGACCGACCCCGCGCCGATGGAGATGTTCGAGACCGTCATCGCCCTGAAGCCGAAGGCCGAGTGGCGGCCGGGCGTAACCCTCGCCAGCCTGAAGGCCGAGATGGACGCGGCGCTTCAGTTCCCCGGCGTCTCGAACGCCTGGACCCAGCCGATCCGCGCCCGCATCGACATGCTCTCCACCGGGATCCGCACGCCGGTCGGCATCAAGGTCATCGGGACGGACCTCAAGACAATGGAGGGCATCGCCCGGCAGGTCGAAACGGTCATCCGCAAAGTGCCCGGCACGTCGAGCGCCTATGCCGAGCGGGTCATCGGCGGGTATTTCCTCGACATCACGCCGGACCGTGAGGCGCTGGGGCGCTACGGCCTGATGGTCGGCGACGTGCAGGACGTCATCGCGACGGCTTTGGGCGGGCAGGCCGTGACCAACACGGTCGAGGGCCGCGAACGCTACACGGTCAACGTGCGCTACCCTCGCGCCTTTCGCTCGGACCCGCGCGCCATCGCGGACGAGGTGCAGGTGCCGCTTCCCGCTGGCGGCACGGTGCCGTTGCGTGAGGTCGCCAAGGTCGAGTTGACCCGGGGGCCGACTTCGATCCGCACGGAGAACGGGCAGCTCGCAGTCTACGTTTTTGTCGACATGGCTGGTCGCGACCTCGGCGGCTACGTGGCGGAGGCGCGCAAGGCGGTGGCCGACGCCGTCACGCTTCCGCAGGGCATGGCGCTCCAGTGGAGCGGGCAGTACGAATATCTGGAGCGAGCCGAGGCACGGCTGAGGATCGTTGTGCCGCTCACGCTCCTCGTCGTGTTCCTGCTCCTCTACCTGAACTTCCGGCGGCTGACCGAGACGCTCATCGTGATGCTGTCGCTGCCCTTCGCCCTGGTCGGCGGGGTGTGGCTGCTGTGGGGGATGGGGTTCAACCTCTCGGTGGCGGTAGCGGTCGGCTTCATCGCACTCGCCGGCGTCGCTGCGGAGACCGGGGTCATCATGCTGGTCTATCTCGACCATGCCTGGGACGAGGTCCGCACCGCTTGCGCGCGTGAAGCCAGGCCGCCGACGCGGGCCGATTTGCGCCGCGCCATCATGGTCGGCGCGGTCGAGCGGGTTCGACCCAAGATGATGACGGTCGTCGCCATCATGGCCGGGCTCGTACCGATCCTCTGGAGCCAGGGCGCGGGTTCGGAGATCATGCAGCGGATCGCCGTGCCGATGATCGGCGGGATGGTCTCTTCGACCGCGCTGACCCTCGTCGTGATCCCCGCCGTCTACGCACTCGTGAAGGGATGGACGCTTCAGGCCGAAGGCGATGCCGAGGCGCAGGGGAAGGCGCCGCCACGCGCGGTCGCAACCCTTTCCGATCAGGCCGACATTCGCCCGTCGTAGATCGTCGCCGCCCAGCGGCCCGCTCGCGCGATCCGCTCAGACGATCTTGGTCCGGTCCGAGACCAGACGAAGGCCCGGTGTCGTCCTGCCGCCCAGCGCCGTCGCCACCTTCTGCTCGAGTTCGCCCTTGCGAAAGGGCTTCAGAACGATGGCATCCGGGCCGTTCGCCCCGGCATCGGCCAGCGCGGCGGTGTCAGCGAAGCCGGTCACGAACAACACCGGCATGGTCGGCCAGCGCTTCCGGATCTCGGCCGCCACTTCGGCCCCGTTCATGCCCGGCATCGCGAAGTCGAGAACCACGAGGTCGATGTGAGGATCGGCTTCGAGGGCTGCGAGCGCCTGCAGGCCCGACGTGGCCTCCCGAAGCTCATACCCCGCCTCGGAAAGGCGCGTGACCGTCACCTCGCGCACCCCGGCGTCATCATCCACGACCAGGATGACGGCTTGGCTCGCTGGGCAATGGGCTGTTGCGTTCTCGGCGGGGGTTACCTCGGCGCACATCTCCATCTCGGTTTCCTCGACGCGAGGAAGGTAGACCTTGAATGAGGTGCCTTCACCGAGAACCGTGTCGATGCGGATGCCGCCGCCGGACTGCTTGATGAAGCCGAAGACCTGCGCGAGGCCGAGCCCCGAGCCCTTTCCGGTCTCCTTGGTCGTGAAGAACGGTTCGAACACCCGCGACAGCACCTCGGGGGGCATCCCTGTCCCGGTGTCACTGACCGAAATCATCACATAGTCGCCGGGCTGCGGCTGCTCCGGCCGGGTCGGCCTGCCGGTGATGGTGACGTTGGCCGTCTCGATGGCGAGCCGACCACCCACCGCCATGGCATCCCGGGCGTTGATCGCGAGATTGAGGATGACGAGCTCGATCTGGGTGGCGTCGATGAGCGCGGGCCAAAGCCCGTCCTGCAGCGTCGTCTCGATTTGGATGGAGCCGCCGATGGAGCTTTGAAGCAGGTCGCGCATCGACACGACCGTCCGGTTGAGGCTGACCGGGGTCGGGACTAGCCGTTGGCGCCGGGAGAAGGCCAGGAGCTGCGCGGTCAGGTTCGCGCCGCGGGCGGCGGCCCCGCGCATCATGGCGAGCCGCCGCTTCGAGCGCTCGTCGGTGACGGCGCGTTCCAAGAACTCGATGTTGCCCGCGATGACGGTGAGCAGGTTGTTGAAGTCGTGCGCCACGCCGCTGGTCAACTGCCCGACAGCCTCCAGCCGTTGGCTGAGCCGCAGGGCATCCTCCGCGCGCTCGCGCTCGACGATCTGATCCTCAAGGGCAGCGTTGGACACGGCGAGCTCGCGGGTGCGCTCCAGGATGCGCGCCTCAAGCGTGTCGTTCAGGGTCTGCAGGGCGGCCTCGGCGGCGCGCTTGTCGTGGCGCGCACGCCGCTCGGCCAGGGCCCGGACGATGGTCCGGGACATGCGGTCGAGTCGTTGCTTCGTCACGTAGTCGGTGGCGCCGTTCTTGATGGCCTCGACCGCGACTTCCTCGCCCAGCGTCCCCGAGCAGAAGATGAACGGCGTATCCGGGCATTGCTTCCGGGCAATGCCCAGCGCGCTCACGCCGTCGAAGGTCGGCAGGACGTAGTCGGCAAGGATGATGTCGTGGCGGCCCTCCACGGCAGCGGCGGCGAACTCGTCGCGCGTGATCACGCGCTCGATCACCACCGGATGGCCGAGGTTCTCCAGTTCCGCCTCGATGAGTTCCGCGTCGAGGTCGCTGTCTTCCAGGTGAAGGATGCGCAGGGGGCCGGCTGCGGGCCCGATTATTCGTTCGATGGCCAGCCTCCCTTGTGCGGGGGCGGCTCGTTCAGGAGCGCCCAGAACACGCCGATCTCCTTGATGGCCGCAAAGAACTCATCGAAGGCCACCGGCTTCACCACGAAGGCATTGACCCCGAGTTTGTAGGACCGGACGACATCGGCCTCCTCCCGGGATGAGGTCAGCATCACCACCGGGATACCGCGGGTCGCGGGGTCCGCCTTGACCTTCTCCAGCACCTCCAGCCCGTCGACCTTCGGTAGCTTGAGGTCGAGGAGCACCACGGCGGGGTCCTGCACCTGCCGGGCCTCGTGCAGGCCGCGGCGAAAGATCCAGTCGAGCGCCTCGGCACCGTCGCGGCAGATGACGATCTGGTTCGCGAGCTGGCTCGATTCCAGCGCAGCCAGGGTCAGCTCGATGTCGTTCGGGTTGTCCTCGACGAGGAGGATCGGCTTCAGTCCCGCCATGTGGCTACGCCTCCTCCCGGATGGGTAAGGTAAAATGGAAGATGGCGCCTTCGCCGGGCTTGCCCTCGGCCCAGGTCCGGCCGCCGTGACGCTCGACGATGCGGCGGACGTTGGCGAGCCCGATGCCCGTGCCCTCGAACTCCTCGACACGGTGCAGGCGCTGGAACACGCCGAACAGCTTATCGACATAGGCCATGTCGAAGCCTGCGCCGTTGTCGCGCACGAAGAACACCGCCTCGCCGTCCTGGGGCGGCAGGCGCCCGACCTCGATGACCGCCTCGGGCTTGCCGCGGGTGTACTTCGCCGCGTTCGAGAGCAGATTTTCGATGACCAGCCTCAGCATGATCGGATCGCCGTGGACGCGGCCGAGCGGGCCGATCTTCCAGCGCACAGTCCGCTCGGGCGCGACGTCGCGCATCACCTTGCGCCTGACCTCCTCGACCAGGGCGTTCAGGTCGCCGCTCACCTTGTTCAGGGAGTGGCGCCCCATCTGCGAGAAGGTCAGAAGGTTGTCCACGAGGGTGCCGGCGGAGAACGCCGCTTCGATGATCGTATCGACGTAGTGCCGACCCTTCTCTGAAAGGTTGGCGCCCTCCTTGTTCTTCAACAGGTTCGAGTAGCCGACGATGTGCCTGAACGGCGCTCGCAGGTCGTGGCTGACCGAGTAGGAGAACGCCTCCAGTTCCTTGTTCGAGCGCTGAAGCTCCTCGCTCATGGCCGCGAGTTCCTCGGCCCGGCGCAGCACGATGCCGAGGACCGAGGCGCGCAGGTCCTTGGCCGCCTCGACCTCCGGCACCGACCAGGGCAGCGAGCGGCCCTTTACGGTCTCCTTCCAGATCTCGAACGACTTGCGGGGGTGCAGCCGGTCCGGTCCCCCATCGGGATCGGGCCGTACGGCCTTCACCGGATTGCCGCCCCACTTCACGGTGCGCACCACCTCCGGCCTGAACCAGAGGACGTAGCTCGCGTACCGCTTGGAGATCGAGATCGCGAGCAGGCCGCTCGCCCTGTCCGCGAAATCCTCGGCACGGGGAAACCCCTCCACCAGGGAGTCGGTCGCGAACACGTCGTCGGAATCCGAGCGGGCCGACAACCAGTCGTAGAGGGCGCGGACCTCGCCCTCGGCTGGGGTCGCACCGAGCAACCGGCACCGGTCGCTCGTCACCACGGCCGCGCCCGAGGCGTTCACCAAAGCGAGGACGTCGTCGGGGTGATTCAGCAGGCCGTCGATGAAGCTCTCCTCCTCGGCCATGTAGCCGAGGAGCCGGGACTGGACCGCGCCGAGCGCCAAGCGCTGCTCGGCCTGCTCGCCGCGGACCTTGGCGGAGAGCTGCAGGGCGAAGATCTGAGTGAGGAAATCGCAGGCGTTGCGGGCCAGCAGCGGCACCCGCTTGGAATCCTGGTTGTGGCAGGAGACGAGCCCCCACAGCGTACCGTCGACGAGGATCGAGACCGACATGGACGCCATCGTGCCCATGTTGCGCATGTATTCGACATGCACCGGCGAAACCGAGCGCAGCACCGACTGGCTCAGATCGAGGGGCTTGCCGGCCGGAGTCATCGCCGGCCTGAGCGGCACCGGCACGTAGGCCGCATCGGGAATGATGCGCAGCCGGTTGCGGCGGTAGAGTTCGCGCGCCTGGGCCGGGATGTCGGAGGCCGGAAAGCGCAGATCGAGATAGCTCGGCAGAACGTCGTTGCCGTCCTCGGCCAGCACCGTCCCGTGCCAATCCCGGTCGAACCGGTAAACCAGAGCCCGGTCGAAGCCGGTGACATGGCGGATGTCGACAGCCAACAGGTGGCAGAGATCCTCGACGGATCGAGCGGCGTGAAGACGCTCGACGAAGGCCCGAAGCCGGGGGGTAAGCGCATCGAGGCCCGCATCGCCCGAGAGGTCGTCGGTCTCCTCAAGCTCCAGGACGACAAGACCGTCGACGCCGTGGGCAGCGACCTCGTAGGCCTGATGGGCGCCCCCGATCTCCAGGGTGACCGTCCGAAGGTAGACCGCCCCGTCCTGCCGGGCTTCACCTGTGAGGTAGCGGCGAACCAGCGCCGCGAGTTCCGGATAGGCCGATTCGAGACCGGTTCCGACCGTGGCGGACGCGGGTGCGTTGGCGCTGGCCTGAAGGATGGTCAGGTCAGGTACGTCGAGGGCCAGCAGGAAGCCGTGCGGCTGAACGCTGCCGACGATATGAATGGGCTCGCGGTCGCAGGCGGAGAGGTCGATTTGCTGCTGGGCTGCGTTGCTGCTCTGTATCAAACCCGATCCCGCGTTCGGACGGTCCCAGTATGGGGCGCTCGCGCGTGTTACCAGTCGGGAGCGGCCGCCGATATAGGTCAAAAGCACCGGTGCAGCGTCGTGTACTTCGCCTTCTGATGAGGGGATGACCGGGCGGAATCAGCCCGGCTCTGCGAAGGCGGTACTGAAGGGTGCTTCGCCAGCATCCAGGGTGGCCATCATCACGATCCCGACGAAGCCGATCCGGAGCACGCAATAAGCGATCGACCAGGTTGTCTATGGCGTCGCAGCCCAAGCCGCGTTAGGCGGCCACCTATGTCTAGTGCACCAAGCCGCCGGGCGATTCTTGCTGGTCTTACCGCGGTCGCTGGCGCGAGTACCGCCAGCCTCGCGCTCGAGGGCGCACCGTCCGACCAGGCTTACCGCCCGTTCGGCCCATGGCTCAAGCGCCCAGACGATTGGTCTGGTCTCTATAACTTGGCCTGGGCTGCCGATGCGGGCTTCCCAGTCCCCCTCAACGGCATCGATGACGACAGCGTCGGCATCCAGAAGATCATCGACAAGTTCGGGTGCCGCCTGTTCAATCCAGGCCGTTACGTCAACATCAAGACGCAAGGACTCGTCTACGAAGGTGGCGGCGCCGTCATCATGGGCGCCAATCCCGAATTCTCGATCTTCGCGCGCAACATCGCCCTCCAGACGCTGGAGAGCGTGACGATCCCGTACCCAGTCTCCGGCCCGGTGACCTCGACGCGCGGCGTAGCGGCTATCCGGCTCGGTTCTCGCACCGATCAGGCGAAATCCGCTGGGCGCGGCCTCGTGCAGGGAATCCGTTGGGAGCACCCGGGGCGTCTCGTGGGCGCGCTCGTCGGCAACGAGACCCTCGCCGGGCAACTCTCTCACAGTGAGGCGATGCTCGAAGTGTGGGGTGGCGCCGGTTTCGCGGTCGAGGACTGCCAGCAGGGCGGCGCTGTCTACACCTATGCGTTCTACGGCGGCGACAGCAAGCGCATGCTCCGGTGCCGAAGCCTCGCGCAGATCTGGGATCGGCGAAACCCGCGGATGCAGGAAGGTCAGGCCGCCGTCCTTCTCGCGCATGGTGGAACGGCGCATGGGGCCGGGACCTCGTTCTGGGCCGATTCCTGCACCCTCTACGGCGGCGCCACCACCGTTCCGCAGACCTACACGGTGCAGGAGGACCTCACCCAAGCGAGCGCCGTCGCTCCCTCGGCGAGCAACGTCGCGGTGACCACGACGCGGCGAGCCGGCCCGCTCTGCATCTTCGAGATCCAGAGCCAGGAGGACTTCCAGATCCTCGACTGTTTCTCGTCTGCTGCCGATCGGTACAACATCAAGATCGCCGCCGTCCGTCCGGACGACATTCTCCTGAATGGCAGTATCATGGGCGGCGACCACGACGAGAGCAACGAGGCCAACATCGCCACCTTCTGCCAGGGCGCGAATTTCGCCAGCCTGCGGCGTATGACCATCGCCAACACCCGGTTGAACGGTCAACTCATCGGCAAACGAGCGCTCGACATCAACGGCGATCATGGCTTCACCAGCGTCGCCTTCCTGCAGATCATCAACATCCTGACGACCGCCCATCTCGGCGGGGCCGTCCGGATCAGCGGTGCCGATGGCGGATTCCTGCGCTCGTCCATGATCTGCGGCTACAACACCGTCGGCAACGACATCACCGCACCGAGCAAAGGGCGCCTGTCCGACGTCTGCGGCATCGATATTGTCGGCCAGACCCGGAACTTCCGCACCGAGGGCGTGACGTTCGTCGGGGGCGTCAACGACACCACCACGTCCGGGAAAGCCCAGATCGGATACCTCGACGAGACCGCCGGCCGCAACAACACCTACACCGGCCTCAAGTCGATCGGTCTGAAGGCCGGCGGTCGGTCCGTCTGGAGCGGAACCAAATTCGTCGAGGACACGGCGCCCTGAACGTCCGACAGCCGGCATGCTCCAGCGGTTGCCGGGGCCACCGGGTCGCGTCGAAAACGGAGTTGCTGCTGAGGGTGAAACGCGGTTTGTCCGCTTCCAACCCAAAAGGAATGGAAGCGGACACTCAATCGGCATCACGAAGCCGAGTATCGAGCTCAGGCGGCGCGGACGGTCGCGAGGAAGCGAGCAACCTCGGCAGTAAGATGCTCGGATTGCCGCGACAATTCCGAAGCGGCCGACAGCACTTGGCCAGCCGCCGCTCCAGTTTCCTCCGAGGCCTGGGCCACGCCCGCGATGGTCCCGGTCACTTCCGAGGTGCCGATCGCAGCCTGCGAGACGTTGCGCACGATCTCCTGGGTGGCCGCAGCTTGCTCTTCGACGGCCGCCGCAATGCTGGTGGCGACGGTGTCGATTTCGCGAATGCGGTGCGTAATGCCGCCGATGGCCGAAACCGCCTGATCCGTCACGCCCTGGATCTCGCCGATCTGGCTGGCGATCTCCTGCGTGGCACGGGCCGTCTGCTCGGCCAGGGCCTTCACTTCGGTCGCCACCACCGCGAACCCCTTACCGGCCGCGCCGGCGCGCGCCGCCTCGATGGTGGCGTTGAGGGCCAGGAGATTGGTTTGACCGGCGATCCCGGAGATGAGGCCGACCATCTCGCCAATCTTAGCCGAAGTGGCCTTGAGCGCCTGGACGAGATGAGCGGTTTGAGCAGCCTCACCGACAGCGGATTGCGCCAATCCAGCCGAACCCTGCACCTGCCGACCGATCTCCTGAACCGACGAGCCCAGTTCCTCGGCCGCCGCTGCGACGGTGTTGACGTTGGACGAGGCCTCCTCGGCGGCGGCCGCCACGGTGATCGACTGGCTGGCCGTCTCGGCGGCGGTCGAAGTCATCTGCTGCGCGGTCGCCTGGAGTTCGGTCGATGACGACGACACCATTCCCACGATACCACCGACCGACCGCTCGAAGCTGTCAGCCAACTCGATCATGGTGCGCTTGCGCTCGCGCGCGGCGGCCTCGTCGGCTAACCGCTTCATCTCCGCCTCTTCCAGGGCCTTGCGGGCCACCATCTCCTTGATACCCTCGACGGCCTTGCCGACAGCGCCAATCTCGTCGCCGCGATGGGCTTCGGCAATCTGCGCATCGATCTCGCCCTTTGCCATACGCTGCAACACCGAGACGAGGTTGCCGAGGGGACGGGTGATACCGATGACCGAGACGAAACTCGCGACGAGGAGGCCGACCATGAGGCCCAAGGCGCTGAGCCCTATCAGCGTATGGCGGGTGGTGTTGGTCAGATCGGTCAGATCGGCAGAGCCCTTGCGCATGAACTCCTGAATATCATCACCGAGTTTGTTGCCCTCTCCGACCATGGCGTTGAAGGTCGGATCGATCGCCCTGTGAACGAGAGCGATTGCTTCAGCATTCTGATTGGATGTGCCGAGGCGGCGAACCTCGCTGACGTCTTGGGCAAAGCGGTTGATCCGTGCCGTCTGGGCGTCGATGCGTGCCGTGAAGGTCGGCGCTTTCTCGCGAAGGATAGCAAGGCTTTCCGCCATCTTGGGCAAAGTTGTCTCGAAGCCCTTGTTGGCGGCTTGCATCTGGCCGTCGTCGGTCTCCGCGATGATCCTGTACACCCAGTAATTCAATTCGAAGATGAGGCGGTTGGTCCGTCGCGCGACAGTGGCAGCTTCCGCCTCGTTGTCGATGAATCTCGTATAGGAGTCATCGATGAGGGTCATACGCCCTTGCGCATACCAAACGCAGCCACCGACAACTACCGCAATGAAGACGATTGCTGCAGATATTTTCGGAAGTATCCGAATATTTTTCATTTTTACATCAGCCGTGATAGCAAGGTCGATAACGCACTTAATCTCATATTACGGTAATTTATTAGTTAAATTTTATAATGCGCAGCCTTATAGTTTCATATACTGACCCGAATTTTCACTCATTAATAATGCATGTATATCGAATAGTTCTCGAAAATGTGTATCAGCCCAAATGACAGGTTTATAGCTACGCTGAGAGCGGTGCGAGTTGTCGACAATTCACTTTGGCAAGAATCGGCTCAAGCTCATACGTGGTCGCCCAGAGTAAGACCGGGTCGCTTCCTGGATCAGGCGACGACAGTTCAGGCGGCGAGGTCGGGTCGGAAGCGGGAGAGCCGGTCGGGGCGGAACGGAGATGCTCCGCATTCGCGCTGACCCGCGATGCCAATCGCTTACGAAGGATTGGGTGCGAACATCGCGGCGACGCAGTGGGGAGCCTCCGGGCCAAAGAACCGGGCAAGGTTTCGAGCAGAGAAATCCGCGACCCCAGCGCTTCGGGGAAACAGGCTTTGCTCGTATGCGGCGAGCGCGAGGTTGATAGGGTCGGGCGAGGCGATGATCGCTTTCGCGAGTTCGGCGCCGTCGAAAAGGGCGAGGTTCGCTCCTTCGCCGGCGAACGGCGACATCAAATGCGCGGCATCGCCGACGAGGGTCACACCGGGCACTCGGTCCCACCGGTGGCCGACCGGCAGGGCGTGGATGGGCCGGAGGACGGGATCGTCGTCACTGGTCGTGATGAGATCGGTGAGGTGCGGGGCCCACCCCGCGAATTCGGCCGCGATGCGGGCCAAGGTAGCCTTCGTGTCACGGACTTTGATGGCATCGAACCAGGATGCCGGCCTCCTCAACGCGGTGTAGGTGTGCAGCCGCCCGTCCGCATACCGATGGGCCAGAATGCCTTGGCCCGGCGCAACGGCCATCAGCGTCCCGCCGCCTATCGCCTCCGCACTGGCCGCGAGGCGCTTGTCGCCGTCGCGAACCGTCGTCTCGATGAACGACACGCCGGCATAGGCGGGCATGGCGCGCGAGAGCATTGGGCGGACCTTCGACCATGCCCCGTCCGCGCCTACGAGCAAGTCGGCGGTGACCGTCGCGCCGTTCGTGAAGGCGACCGTGTGCCGCCCGTCGCCGCCTACAGTGACTGTAGCCGCCCGGTGGCACCACCTGATCGTCCCGGCGGGGAGTGAGGCGATGAGCAGCCGCCGCAGATCACCGCGATCGATTTCGGGCCGATGGTCCGCAGAGTCGCCGGGCCGGTCAAACAGGATATGGCCGCTTCGATCCACGACCCGCTTCGCGTTTTCACCGGGGCGCACGAGACGGAGGAAGCCGTCGTGGAGCCCCGCGGCCCTCAGGGCGATCTGTCCGGTGGGCTCGTGGATGTCGAGCGGGCCGCCCTGGGCACGCGCATCGACCGATCGCTCCGCCTCGTAGACCGATGCCGACATCCCATGAAGATGGAGGATGCGGGCCAGCACGAGGCCACCGGGGCCTGCACCAAGAATCGTGATCGACTGTCGCATGGGTGCGCTCCCGCGACCGGGTGCGACCGGAGCCTTGAATGGCCGGGCACCACGGTGACCCGAGATCATCGGGCGATTGCTTCGGAGACGCTGGCCGATCCACGCGAGGAGCGTGAATGACATGTATTCGACGGCCCTATCCCGGGCGATCGTTTTTCGCGACAAGGCCGAGATTACTCTCGGCCGACTGCTCCGGCAACGGTTCGATCCCGCCGCAAGGACAAACAATCACGTCGCGGAGGCACCGATGGCGGTCCGGACGACCGTATCGGAAGCAGAGGGCCGCTCGGGGGAGAACGGCGTTGGCCTGCCGCCCCCCGCTCTCACTCACGCCCTGTGCTTCTTAGAGCTTCCCGATCAGCGGGCATCCGCCCTGGCTCATCGGCTTAAAGGCCTGATCGGCGGGGATCGTGGCGAGGCGGTTGTAGAGGTCCCAGGGCCCTTTGGACGCGGACGGTGCCTTGACCTCAAACAAGTACATATCATGAATTTTGCGGCCGTCGGCCCGGATCATACCCTTGCCGAATAAAGGATCGTCGGTCGGGTTGGCTTTCATCCAATCCATGACGAGCTTGGCATCCTTCGACTTCGTCGCCGCCACCCCTTTCAGGTAATGCATGAGTCCAGCATAGACCCCGGCCTGATTCATCGTCGGCATATTGCCATTCGCGCGTTTTGCAAATCGTTCTGAAAAATGCCGGGTGCCGTCATTCAGGTCCCAGTAGAAAGCCTCCGTGAGGACTAGTCCCTGCGCAACTTCGAGCCCGAGCGCCTTCGCATCGAGAACATAAAACAGGAGAGCCGCGAGCTTCTGACCACCTTGCACAATTCCAAACTCGCGGGCTTGCTTGACTGCGTTGATCGTATCGCCTCCCGCGTTGGCAAG
Organism: Methylobacterium sp. NFXW15; assembly: GCF_049887755.1. Taxonomy (NCBI): domain Bacteria; kingdom Pseudomonadati; phylum Pseudomonadota; class Alphaproteobacteria; order Hyphomicrobiales; family Methylobacteriaceae; genus Methylobacterium; species Methylobacterium sp. NFXW15. The sequence continues at coordinate 68,156 of NZ_JAGEKG010000008.1, forward strand.
TCCTATGACCTTGGCGCCTGATCCCTGCGCCTGCAGCAAGAAGGACGAGAAGTCGTTTGCGGGGAAAGGCGTCTTCGTCGACCCGATCACCTTGCCGCCATTCCGCGTCACGACAGCTGCTGTCTCATTCTGGAGGGACTGACCGAAGGCGTAGTCCGCAGTAAGGAAAAACCATGTGTCGCCGCCACGTTTGATCATTGCGCTACCGGTTCCGTTCGCGAGCGCATAAGTGTCGTAGGTCCAATGAACGGTATTGGGCGAACATTGCGATCCCGTCAGATCGACGCTGCCAGCACCAGAGTCGATGAAGATTCTGTTCTTCTCGCGTGTGATCTGGCTCACCGCCAGCGCGACCGAGGATGTAGGCACGTCGAGGATCGCGTCCACACCATCTCGATCATACCATGAACGCGCGATGCTAGCGCCGATGTCCGGTTTGTTCTGATGGTCGGCAGACACGACCTCGACAATCACGTCCTTACTCAACGCGGCGAAGTCCTCGACAGCAAGCTGAGCAGCAATAACTGAACCTTTCCCGCCGATATCAGAGTACACGCCTGACATGTCATTCAGAACGCCGACTTTTATGCTAGTCTGCGCTGTGGCAGTGCTACTCAGCAGCGCAACTGCTCCAACCGATGCTAGAATAGCCTCGAGAGTCCAGCGGAACAGTCTAAAATTGGAGCAGGTCTTCAAGGCGGGCTCCTCCCAGTTCGCTTCGTCGTTTGCGAGCGTGAGAGCCTCGAATACCGAGATGAAGGGCTGTCCGTCGAGCCTGTCCACTGAGCGGCCGTCCAAGTCTGTCATCCGGATGACCGCTTCGGAGAGGGCCATTCATTCGGAGAAGCAGACAGGCTTCCATCAATCTATGACGGTCATCTCCGAAGAATGGACGCGTCTCTTAGAGCAGACCTGAATCGCACCTTCATCCAGAACTAATGTCTTGCTCAGCACGCAGTTCGGAGCCGGCGTCAGATGCGTAGGCGTTGATGATGCTGGCCAATAGGCCGGGAAAGCGCGCTTCCACCTCAGTCCAGCGGGAATGATTGCGCAGCTCGACGCCATGGCGTTCGCTACGGATCAGACCGGCCTCGCGCAAAACCTTGAAGTGGTTGGACAACGAGGATTTGGGGATGACCCGATCCCCCACCGCCGACAAGGCCGAGCAAGCCTCGACGCAGCCAGCCCGCATGATCTTGGCGAATATGGCTGCACGGTTCGGGTCGGCGAGCGCATGGAGGATCGCCTCCGGACGGAGATCCTCGATCGCGGGGTGAAGCAGGGGTCTCATCGTCCGTCCATATGGGGTCTTGAAAGATCCTTCGTTAGTTCCAAAGTTCCGAACTATGGGATCAAGGCTGGCGCCGCGCAGCCGACCCATCGTGGGAATAGCACACATGTCAAAGCTCAGCAGCAAGGTCGCCGTCGTCACCGGAGCCTCGAAGGGCATCGGAGCGGGTATCGCCAAAGCTTTGGCGAGAGAGGGCGCTGCCGTGGTGGTGAACTATGCATCGAGCAAGGCGGGAGCCGACGCCGTCGTGGCGGACATCACCTCGGCCGGCGGCCGAGCCATCGCGGTTCAGGGTGACGTGTCCAAGGCATCCGAGGCGCAAAGGGTGATCGACGCAGCAGTGAAGCAGTTCGGTCGGCTCGACGTTCTGGTCAACAACTCCGGCATCTACGAGTTCGCTGCGATCGAGGACGTCACCGAGGATCACTACCGCCGCCAATTCGACGTCAACGTGCTCGGCATCCTGCTCGCGACGCAGGCGGCCGTGAAGCATCTCGGCGAGGGCGCAAGCATCGTGAACGTTTCATCTGCGATCACGCATGTTCATACGCCCACGGCGGCGGTCTATGCGGGAACCAAGGGGGCCGTGAACGCCATCTCGGGGGTTCTTGCCAATGAGTTGGCCCCGCGCAAGATCCGCGTGAATGTCGTCAGTCCCGGCTTCGTCGTAACCGAGGGTACGCACACAGCGGGCGTCGTCGGCTCCGAGATGGAGAAAGGTCTCGTCGCACAGACCCCCCTTGGCCGCGCGGGTCAGCCGGACGACATTGCGACGGTCGTTGCTTTCCTCGCCTCCGATGATGCTCGTTGGCTCACCGGAGAGAACATCACCGCCAGCGGGGGTATTCGCTAGAACATGACGACCGCATCAGTGGGCGCGCTCGCGCCGAGCTGCGCGGAGGTGCGATAGTCGGTACGCGTGTCGGTGAGCCATATTCGGCCACCGACACCGTCAGCTCTTCTGCCCATGCCGCAAGCGAATTCACGACGTCATCTGTCCAGTCATTCCACAATCGACCTAGAGCCGCCCCCGTCGATGGATTCCCGGCCGTCCTTGCGAGCGTCAGCGAAGCAATCCAGGGAGGCGCACCGTTCTGAAGCGTCCCGCTGCTCTGGATGGCTTCGCTCACGCTCGCAAAGACGGAGGTACGTGAGCCCATTTGATCGAAGACGGCTTTAGAGCGCCTGACAAAACCATCGTTCGATGGAGCGCCGGGCGATGCGACGGCGGGTCAGCGACCGGCGGCAGCGACGGTGGTCGTAGGCCTTGTCGGCGTACAGCTTCGAGAGACGCTTGCGCAGCGCTCCCCATCTCCCGGGGCAGCAGCTCCCACGGCATGCATGAGCGCAGCACGAACAGGATCCCCGTCAGGGCCGCGCGGTCGGAGGTTCGAGTCCGACCGTCCCTGGGCTTGGCCCGTTCAGGCGGCGGTAACGATGCGATCGCGGCTCACAGACCATCGGGAAGGAGCGGTCTCGCCATTTCCGCTCAACACGTCAAACCCAGTTTCATCAGGGTCTCTTAAGATGAGGCCGTTCGCATCGTCGTCATCAAATCGGTAACGTGAGACCAATCCCCACTGACACATGCCTCAGGCGGATTTGTCAGGCAGGTGAAAGAGGTCGACGAAGGACCGCGCCAGTTCGAACTCACCTGGGAAGGTACGCCTTCATCGGTCGCGGCGTCCTTCGGCCCGGTACGATCATGTCGAGTGAGGCGACCGGCGCTCCGGCGGGCCACCTGATCGGCTTGGCCGGTCCAAGACAGGGCGCCTGAGGGGAGAATTGTCATGGCCAGCGAGAAGCTTACGCCTGTTAACAGACGTCCGGGATGGTCGATTGCTTTCCGAACGCAGCCAATTCGTTCTCTACCCTGACCCGTCGTTCCGTAAACGACCCAACACAAGCGTCAGGAACAGCGTTTGTACTTCTCCAAATCAGAGATTCATCGACGCTGAGACTTGATGTCGAAGCGGCAGTGAACCGAGCCATTCGTGCATCATGGGCGGGGCTCTTCCTGCCGTTGCGGAGCGCTTCGCACCTCAGCAACGCGACTGAGCTTTCCCGTCCCGCGGGTATCCTAGCCAATTATACTCGCACAACTCGTATAGCCCAACTCGCGGCAATGGGTATTTCTATTTATACATACATATTCTATAAACTCGATTCCATTATGAGGGACTCAAAATTAGCGAAAGGCAGTTAGCTCATAAACAAAAGAGTGACCGTTCGATCTGCTCGATGCTTTGACCATCCGTAGAAGTAAGGTCGGCTAGCTTGCTCTATGGACAGGACTGTCGATGAGTGACGTATCCGATACTATAAGCCACCACCTAGCCGAGGGAGACTTCGAATATGCGGAGGAGATCGCCCGCGCGGCGCTGAAAGCCCAGCCGGGAGATCTCGCGCTACGCCTGAGTTTCGCCGATTGTCTGGCCAAGCAACTCGTGTTCGATCGCGCCATCGAGCAGTGCCTCCACGTCCTCCATGCGCCGAACGTGACACAGGCAGACGCCTTGGTGGCGTCGGATCGCCTCTTCCGATGCGCGAGCCAGCTCGGGCAGCCGGAGCTCGGATTGCCCTATCTCGACCACGTGGATTTGAGGCACTCCCCGCACGCCAGCGATCGATGCTGGCGCCCGCGCCTCCTGTGGATCCTGGATCGGCTGGAGGAGGCCGCGCATGACTTCGAGCGCCTTCTCATCGAATTCCCCGGCGATCCCTTCGTGTCCCATTTCCTGGGAGAGACGATGCTGATGTTGGGCCGGGAGGACGGGCTTCGGCATTCCATCAGCTCGACCAGCCGATCCTTCTTCAGTACTTACTTTCCGGAAACACCCCTGATCGAGCGGATGTGGGAGGGAGAGCCGCTGCACGGCCGATCGATTACGGTCCTCGCGACCGGCGGCCATGGCGATTATTTCCGCATGGCCAAGCACATTCGCCAGCTGAGGGCCTTGGGTGCCAGCCACATCATTGCGACGACCAGGGGCCGCTATCGCGCGCTCATCGAAAGCGCGGGGGCCGATGAGGTTGTCGGCTTCGGCGAAGTCGATGCGGCGAAGCAGCGGTCGGATTTCTGGGTCGGGACGTTCGGTCTGATCCGGGCCGATCTTGCGGGTGGGGCAGCTTGTAAGGCCAGTGGGTATCTCACGCCGCCGGACAGCATGCAGGCTCAGGCCATCGCTCGCCGGATGCGCGGCCGGGCGCAGGGGCGACCCTGCATCGGCCTGTACTGGCACAGCGACGCGCCTGGTGGCGAAACCAAAAGTGTCCCTTTGCACTGTCTGATCCCGCTGCTGGCGCGGGATGACATCCATTGGGTGATTCTTCAGCAGGGCTTTGGTCTTCGCCGCTTCGTCGAGGCGGGGCTGGACCGCCACGCGACTGTAGTCGATGCGGATCTTCCGTTCGACGATGCCGGAGCACTCTTTCGCGAGCTCGATGGCTTGGCCTCGATCGACGCGTGGCCCTTCAACCTCGCTGGCGCGGTCGGGACCCGAACCTGGCTGATGGCCGGACGGATACTGGAGGCCATACACCACAACAGCGAGCGGGACTCGTTCCTCTATTCCGACTGCGCGACGATCGCCCGGCAGCCTAAGGTGGGCGATTGGCCTGGGGCCATCGCGCGCCTGAACGCGGAACTCGACGCTGATCTTCTCTCGGCTTCGTGGACTGGGAGGCCACAAATCCGGGTGGTTTGATCGGGCGACGGACAGCCGCCGCTCAAGGTGGCCGGTGGCGGTCGTTCAAAACGGGTGTGAGACTCGGGGCCGGGGCGACGAAATCAGCCCAGGCAGAAGTCGGCGGACCCTGACACCCGGGAGGCGTGCAGGACCCGCCGTGTTCAAAGCCGGGTGACTACGGCTTGGTGGCCGGCGCGGGGTTGGTCGTCGCGGGCGGAGGGGCGGGGTTGGCCGGCGCCGTGGTGGCAGGCGGCGGGGGAGGGGGAGGCGCGGGGTTTTCGGCCTTCTTCTCGTCCTTGCAGGCCGCGAGCGCGAGCATGCCGGCGAGCGGCAGCAGGTAGCGAATACGCATGGGCGTTCCTCCGGTTTGGCCGTTGGTGGCGGCCAGGAACGTCAGCCGATCGTTTTTCGATCCAGCGCGCCGCTGTCCCTGCCATCGACCAGATGCCGCCTCACGATCAGCAGGGTCGCGGTGGGCGACGATGATCGGCTCCGACCCGGGAAGCTAAGCCGACCATGCATGTCGGGTGTTACCGGCGGTGCCGACGATCCCGATCCTTCAACGCGGGCACCCGGGGCTTCGCCGGAGAACTGCCGTGGGTGACGCACTTGAGCGAGCACGTGGTGGTGCTTTGTGCCGAACCGCCCCCCGATCCCCTATCGTCGAGAACGACAGCGAGGGGACGGTCGAGAATGCGACAGGTGACGGTGAGGCTGATGGAGCCGGGTCTGCGCCCGCGGCGGACAGGCTGAGGGCTTGGGTGACGTCGGAGCAGTCAGGGGGAAAGCTGGGGGCATGAAGGCCCCGGGCTGTCTGGGACACCCGGAGCTTCAGTTTGAGGTTGCTGAAGTCGCGAGGGAAAGTGGGAGGGAAGGCCGAGCCGTACCGCGCACCAGCGGACATTCTGCAAAGCGCCCGCCCCGGTCGTCCGGCGGCTTGCGGCCATAAGTTCAAAGCGGACGGCCGCCTTGCTTTGGCGTTGGCGAGAATGGAGCGCGACGGAAGAAGGGGTCACGCGAAAGTCTTGGCCCTATGCAAGTGGGCAGCGAAGACAACGGCGAGGGCGCAGAGGGCGGCCATGAACCAGAACGCTCCGGCGCCGAACGCGCCGTACAGCAGGCCGCTCATCGCGGTCATGGCCGCCGACGCCACGCCGAGTCCGAAGTTTCCGTAGAGCGTCTGCGCGCTGGCCGCGAGGCGCTCCGGAACGACCCTAGCGAAGAGATGCATGGCAGCGAGGTGCAGCAGCGCAAAGGTAAACCCGTGCGTCGGCTGGATCGTGGCCAGGATGGGAACCGAGGTTGTCGTGGCCATGATGGACCAGCGCAGTACGCCCAGCCCGGCCGCCAGCATCGCGGCTGAGGCCGTCCCGAGGCGCGCCAGAAGCCAGGGTCCGATGAGGACGAAAACGATGACTTCTGAGGCGACCGCCTCGGACCAGAGCAAGCTGATCGTTCCCGGGCCGATGCCAGCCTCCCGCCAACGGATCACCGCGAAGCCGTCGTTCAGGGCATGGCTGCCAATGATGAGCGCCGCCACCACGAGCATTCGCCGGAACGGCGCAAGGGCCAGAAGTTCACGGATGCCGCCGAAGCCGAGACTGGGAAGCGCTTCCCGTGCGGGTGCGCGTGGTACACAGCCCGTCGCGACAGCTGTGAGCAGAAACAGCACGCCACATGACACGATGATACTTGCCAACCCGGCCCAGGCGATGAGCACACCCGAAACCAACGTTCCAAGCACGAAGGCTGCGGAACCCGCGCCCCGGACCCAGCCGTAGGAGAACGTACCCTCCCGCTCTGCCGCGGCGAGCGTGAGCGCATCGGCCAGCGGCGCAAGCGCCGCGATGGCGGCGGCGTGCAGCACGCTGACCACCAGCATCGGCCAGAAGCCGTCGCTGGCGAGATAGGCGAAGGCGATCAGCCCTGACGCGGCGGCGATGAGGCCGAGGACCCCTCGCGTGGCATCGTAGCGATCCGCGAGGTAGCCAGCGACCGGACCCGCCGCGATGCGCATCATGGTGCCCGCCGCGAGCGCGATTCCGATCTCACCGGAAGTGAGACCGCGCTCGCCGAGGAAGCTCGGGAGAAAGGGCGACACGGTGCCATAGGCGGCATAGAGCGAACCCTGCAGCAGCACGAACGCGGGAAACGAGCCCGACAGAACGCCCCCCCAGGGCCTTGTCGTATCCATGCCGTCCGCTCCGCGCGTCGACCGACCTGATGAAGGCCCTACTCGGTCAATCGAATGATCAGCCCCTCATTCGAACGCAGCCGGATCACAGGTCCGACCGGTTCGCCCTCGCGATCGAGCATCGTCGTCACCAGCAGGTGTCCCTCGCGCCCGTCCGGTAGGATCCAGTCGATTGGCTCAGCCCCGAAATTGAGGATCACCGCAACATCTTCCTGGGCGCCACGTCGCTCGAAGCTGAGCACCGAGCCTTCGTTCCTTATCCCCTGGTAGTCGCCGATCGACAGGGCTGACGTGCTACGGCGGAGCGCGAGAAGGCGGCGGTAGAGGGTGAGGATCGATCCGGAGTCGGCCGACAAGGCTTCGATGTTGCGCGCGGTATGGTCCGCCGACAACGGCAGCCAGGGTTCTCCGGTTGTGAAGCCGGCACCAGGGCTCGCATCCCATTGCATCGGCGTGCGCTGCGGATCGCGGCCGAAGCCGAGGCCCGGCTCGGACTTCTCCCACGGATCCTGTATCCGATCGTGCGGAATGTCGACGCGGGCGAGCCCGATCTCGTCGCCGTAATACAGGGTCGGCGTCCCGCGCAGGGTGAGGAGCAGCATGGCGGCCACGCGGGCCTGGGCGTCACCGACCTTGGCGGCGATGCGCGGCTGGTCGTGGTTGCCGAGCACCCAGTTCGGCCAGCCGCCCTCCGGCAATGCGGCTTCGTATTCCCGGATCAGCTTGGCGATGCCGGACGCGTTCCAGGCGGCCTGGATGAGCTGGAAATTGAACGGCAGGTGCGCGCCCGTGAGATCGCGGCCGTAATAGGTGACCAGCCGCTCGATCGGCAGGTAGATCTCGCCGATCAGGACGCGCTGCGGATAGGCGTCGAGCACCTGCCGCATCTCGGCGATCACCTCGTGAATCTCGGGCTGATCGGTCGAATGGATCTGCAGCAGGCTGTCGATCTCGGGGCGCCCGGGCTGCCACGCAGGATTCGGCGGGTTATCGCGGAGATCCGCATCCTTCATCAGGTGCCAGATCACGTCGACGCGGAAGCCATCGACGCCCCGGTCGAGCCAGAAGCGGAGAGCCTCGTGCATCGCTTGGCGCACTTCGGGATTGCGCCAGTTCAAGTCGGGCTGCTTGGTCAGGAAGGCATGATAATAATATTGGCCGGTCGTCTCGTCCCATTGCCAGGCCGGGCCGCCGAAATTGCTGAGCCAGTTGTTGGGCGGCGAGCCATCCGGCTTGGCATCGCGCCAGATGTACCAATCGCGCTTCGGATTGGTGCGGGACGCGCGGCTCTCGCCGAACCAGGGATGCTCGTCAGAGGTGTGGTTCGGCACGAAATCGAGGATCAGCTTCAGGCCCCGCGCATGCACGTCAGCGATCAGCGCGTCGAAATCAGCGAGTGTACCGAAGATGGGATTGATGTTGCAGTAATCGGCGACATCGTAGCCGTTATCGGCCATCGGTGACGGGTAGATCGGCGAAATCCAGATCGCATCCACGCCCAGATCGACGATGTAGTCGAGACGGGCGCGGATGCCGGCAAGGTCCCCGATACCGTCGCCGTTCGTATCTTGTAACGACCACGGATAGATCTGGTAGATTACCCCGTTCTTCCACCACGTCCGAGCCGGCATCGCGATTCCCTTCAAGAGCGTGTGACCGACCTGGAGTCGGCCGGATCATGAGGGTGAGTGGCGTCACCGCTCAGGTCGTGTGCCGTCGCATGAGGGCGTCCAGACCCCCGACCCGGAACCAGTGATAGCCGTAGCCATCGACCATGAGGGTGTGGGAACCGTCCGCGCCTGCGTCGCTCCGCGCTCCCGTAAGAAGGTCGACCAAGACCGCCCCCGACGGTTTGGGTACCCCGGTATCCAATCTCAGCTCGACCGGCTTCGCATCGAGGTTATGGAGGCACAACACGGAGTTGCCCCGCCAATCGTAGCGCAGGGCGAGGACCCCCGGGTGTTCGGTCGGCAGCGGGACGACGTCGCCCCAGCCGATCTCCGGCGCTTCCTTCCGCTGCCGGATCATCCCCTGCATCCAGTTGAGCAATGACCCGGTATCGTGGCGCTGGTCGGCGACGTTGACATGGGGATAGCCATACGGGCCGCTCTCGATGACGGGGCTCACGGACCGGTCGCAGAGCGTGAAACCACCGTGAGCCTCCGCGGTCCACTGCATCGGCGTGCGGGCGCATTCCCGCTCCCGCAACGACAGATCATCGCCCATGCCGATCTCGTCGCCGTAGCGCATCACCGGCGTGCCGGGGAGCGAAAACATCAGCGAATACGCGAGACGGATGCGACGTTGATCACCATCCATCATGGGCGCGAACCGGCGGCGGATGCCGCGGTCATAGAGTTGCATCCGCTTATCGGGCCCGAACGCCGCGAACACCTTCTGCCTTTGCGTCTCCGTCAGGCGACCGAGATCCAACTCGTCGTGGTTGCGCAGGAAGATGCCCCACTGACAGGAGAGCGGGCGCGGCTTCGTGCGCTCGATCGCCTTCACCAGGGGCCGGGCGTCATGAGCGGCCAAGGCGTAGAAAGTCGCCTGATTGACCTGGAAATTGAACATCATGTTCATGCGGTCGGCGTCATCGCCGAAATAGTCGAAATCCTGTTTCGGCAGAACGTTGGCCTCCGCGAGGATGATTGCGTCGCCCTGGCGCCAACTCAAGAATTCGCGGAAGTCCCGGAGCATGTTGAATTGCTCGCGTGGCTTGCCCTTCACGTCCGCGCCCTTCTCGGCGATCACGAAAGGAACCGCGTCCATCCTGAAGCCGGACACGCCGAGCTCGATCCAGAACCCCATGATCTTCAGGATCTCGGCCTGAACCTCGGGGTTCGCCGTGTTCAGGTCCGGCTGGAAGTCGAAGAAGCGGTGGAAGTACCAAGCCTTCGCCTTCTCGTCGTGGGTCCAGGTCGATGTCTGGACACCGGGAAAGACCATACCCTCGTCGGCGTTGGCCGGGCGCGTCTTCGACCAGACGTACCAGTCGCGGTAACGGGACTGCGGATCGGATCTGGCGGACTGAAACCAGGGATGCTTGTCTGAGGTGTGGTTGACCACAAGGTCGATCAGCACGCGCAACCCACGTTGCTTGGCCGCGTGGGTAAAGGCCACGAAGTCGCCGAGCGAGCCGTAGTCGGGGTCGACGCCATAATAGTCGGAGATGTCGTATCCGCCGTCGCGCTTCGGCGAGGGCTGGAAGGGCATCAGCCAGATCGCGGTGACGCCGAGCCCCTGGAGGTAATCGAGCCGCCGTTCCAACCCGATGAAGTCACCGATGCCGTCTCCGTCCGCATCCATGAAGGTGGCGACCGACAGGCAATAGACGACGGCATTCTTGTACCAAAGGTCGTTGATCATGCCGCCCCCCCGCGAGACCGCCTGGGCGCCCCAAACAGATCTCTGAGACGCCGCCGAGCCAGAGACGGCCTACGGTCGAGTTCGGTTCCGGGCCCGGGGTGGTGTTTCTCCGAAAGAACGAAGTCAGGCCGCTACGACCGAGAAGGGCTGGGGGAGCAGTCTGCCATGATCTGCTGATCGCCGTCGAACCGGACTAGCCGCTTCCAGCCAGAGAGAGGCCCAGCAGCGAGCGCTTGAATGGCAGGGTTGGGTGGAAAGCGGTCCGGCGGCTTTCATGACCGGCATGTGGAGAGCAGCCGTCGACGGATGGTATCGCTCCATCGCGAACTACGGTGCTCAAGATTCGCGAGCTCGGCTGCGTCGTCCGGATAGCCCAGGCCGAGGAAGGAGACTTCCGAAAGCCTCAGCGCTTGCCCCTGACCGCTTGGGGAAATACCCACCCACACAGCGCGCGACTGAGGTGATCGCTTATCACCACGGGCTTCGGCGGCTACATCGACGGCCGCTGGAAGGCCGAGACGGTGGAGAAGGTGATGACGGTGTCGGGCGGTTTCCTGACCACGGTGAACGTCGGCGCAGGCGAGGACAGCAAGTGACGGAAGGGCCAGTGAGCGCGGTGGTTCAAGCGCGCTCCAAGGCTGTCGGCAGGCGCTGCGAAGTGATGACAGCCGAACCTGCGCGCCGTGCCATTCGATTTTGCACGCTACACGGCGGTCATGAAGGCGCCACCGACGAGCCACCCATCCATGTCGGAACCTTGCGGCTCGACGAGCCAACCGAGCGCGATGAGCGCTTCAGCCGCGTCTTGCGCGGCGAGGGCAGTGGTAATTGCTACTTCGTCCATTGCCGCGAGAGAGGGCAATTCAGCGAAGCTGAGGAAGCGGCGAAGTGACTGTGCCGACTCTTGTGCGGCGGAGATCCACGATCTGTTCCGCGCTGTCGGGTATGACGGGGTCCATAAGCCTCAGAACGGCTTGAAAATTTTGGCTGGGGCGCCAGGATTCGAACCTGGGAATGGCGGTACCAAAAACCGCTGCCTTACCACTTGGCGACGCCCCAAAGACCGCGATCTCCTAGACGGCCGATCCGGCTCTGGCAAGTGCTCCGAGAGGCGCTGGCGCTAAGGCGGGACCGGTTGGCCATCCCAGGCGAAGATGCCTCCGCTGTCGGCGACCGTAAGGGCGTTCAGGACGGTGAGGAGATTCGCAGCCGCCTCGGCCGGCGCGACCGTATCGGGGCTGTCGGCATCAGGGCGGAAGGGGTTCGAAAGGCCGGTGCGGACCGTTCCTGGATGGAGGCCCGCAATGATCGCCTCCGGTCGGGTGCGAGCGGCCTCGATCGCCAAGGTGCGCAGGATCTGGTTGAGGGCTGCCTTCGAGGCCCGGTAGCCGTACCAGCCGCCGAGACGGTTGTCGCTGATCGAGCCGACCCGTGCCGAGAGAGCCGCGAACACGCTGCGGCCCGTTCGGGGCAGCAGCGGAACCACGTGCTTGGCGACGAGGGCGGGGCCGATCGTGTTGACCGCGAAGAGCTGCGCCATCGCGATCGGATCGACGGCCTTCAACGCCTTCTCGGGGGAGACGCCGGGACCGTGCAGCATTCCACTCGCGACGATCGCGAGACCCACCGGCCCGTCCTCGGCCACGCGGGACGCCGCCTCGCGGATGCTCTGCTCGTCGGCGAGGTCGATCCGGCCCGTGACGATCCCAGGCCCGCCCTCGGTGCCCGTCCGCGACAATGCAAAGATTCGATCGAAAGCGCCGCTCGTGGCGATCCGCTCAACCAGGGCTCGGCCGATGCCGCCCGACGCTCCGACGATGACCGCGCTCGTCATGGGACCTCCGGGACCCGGAAAATTAACCTTTCGTCAACCATGTTGGATTGAGGTTCGGAACGGAGGATCGAGAGCATGGCCAAACGTCGGAGTTTCGATGCCTTGAGCGAGGCGCAACTCGCTGCCGGCCGCCTCGAACCGCGCCGCGTCGTGGAGACCGCAAGCTTCCGGCCCCTGCAGGCCCGGCCGGTCGCGGATCTGATCGAGACGATCCAGCACGTGGCTGAGGCGGCCACGGGCGAGCGCAGCTTCCTCCATCTCGGATCCCACTCGTCGGGACGCGACGCTTCGCGCTGAGCCGGGAACAGACCTTCCGCGCGCCTCATGCGGCCGGGTTCGCGCGCGAAGCGCCGGGCGAGCGGCCCGCCTTCTGCCAGGACCGGTACGGTTCAAGACTCGACAGCGCCATTCGCTTGGCGCCGAACCACGCGAGAATGCCGGCCACAACGATGAAGGGCGCGGCCACGAGGAAGGCCGAGACCAGCGGCGCACCGCTCAGGGCGGCGATGATCTTGACCAGGGCATCGAGCCCCAGAAAGAAGGTCGCCACCGCAAGGATCGGAATCGTGCCCAGGATGCCCGCGAGCCGGAGCCATGTCCGAAGGGCGGCGTCGGTCTCGATGCGCGCCAGCCGCAGCATCTGCGCAGTGTGATCCGCGCCGTCGCGCAGGGCCGCGGCCAGCAGGGGAAAAAGCGGAACGGTCTCGCGCATGGTGCCTCGCGGCGGCCCGGCCGGGCCTCAGCTTGCCCGCCGCAACACCGCCGGGCACGGCGCCAACGGCATCCACACCCGCTGGTTCCGCGCCGCCCCGGCGATTCGATCGCGCCGCGCCTCAGCTTCGCTTGCTGACGATATGCTTCAAGATCAGCAGCCCGAGCACCATCGAGGTGAGGGCAAATATGATAACATACAGATAATCGACTTGCACGCCAATATTTGGGTAATAAGCCGACCTCATCCATTCGGCAAGTTGAAGTGCAGGGTTGAACTTAAGCCAGTAATATATTTTCTCGGGCAGAAAGCTCGGCATGAAGATGATGCCGCTGGCGAGATACATGACGATGTTGAAGAGCGCGTAGCCGACAAGCCAGCCGGGAAAAAAGCCAACAATGGCGACGTTGATGACACCTATGCCAATGCCAAGCAGAATAGACGATAGATATGCCGTCACTGCAAGAAAGTTGTCGACGGGCCGAGGATCCGTTCCTGTGGCGATGAGCACACTTACAACGACAAGAAGACCAAGGAAACCAGTAACAATTTCAACGAGAACGCGTGCGAGAATGAGATCGAACAACTTGACTTGCGGATAATAAGTCAACGGCTTGTTGGCCATGGTGGCCTTCATCACTTCGCGAGAAACGTACTGAAAAATCAGCACTGGCACGAGGCCTGTCGCGAAGAAAAGCGGTACGCTATTCCCGACCGGGGCGGGCATGTGTTGGAAAGAGTAAATCGCAATCAGCATGAGAATGTGGACACACGGCCACATCACCACCACACCGTAGCCCCACAACGTGCCACCGAAGCGGGTGCGCATGTCGCGCAGCATCAGCGCATGAAGCACATGCAGATAGGATTCGAGGGGGCTGAGCCGCCCGCCCTCGCGCTCGTTCGCCGTCAGGCCACTCGCCATCGCCCTCACGATCCCGCTTTCCGGGCGCTGCCAAGAGGCGACCGCGCCGAGAGCGACATGACGAGGGAAAGCGACGAAACTACGTCGCCCTCAAATCCCGGCGATCCGTGGACTCCCCAGAAGGCAGATCAGAGCATTCCGCCGAAGCCGGTGCGCTCGACCTGCGCGCGGGCCTCTTCGTAGCGACCGGCCGCCGATCGGTTGAGGGCGCGGCCGATGCGGGTGGCGGAGACGCTGAGGCTCCAGGCGACGGACTTGGCAATGAGGGTCATGGGAACCTCCGGCCGGGCCAATCGGCCCGCGATGGTGCGTTGCAATATCATGGGGGCAATCGGCCGGACTCGTGAATGCGGATTCGCCATATCCGCTCTGCGTTTGTCGCATCGATCGACACTTCGCGGCCTTGTGCATTGCAGGAAACGCACCGCGCCCGGATGAGACCAACCCCGAAAGAGATCTGAAATCCGGCTGCCAGTTGCTACCGTTCCGACTTAAGCTTCACAAATAAAAATCCGCACTGCGGCGGCCTTAAAAAAATTCTTTCAAGTGTCGATTCGCCCGGTCGCAGTGAGCCTGATCGAAAACCGCTTCTTTGTCGTTACAACGAATGGCCACCCCAACATAAATCAATGGGCATGGATGAAATTGAAGCAACTTTAAATGAATATCTCAGGATTATACAAATGACGCCACTGCCGAATTTTAATGAGTTGGGTGGATGCTATTGCGCAGCATCAAGGGGGAAAATTCCATCATGTTCAGGCGGCCGAAGTTCTCCGAATCCCAATTCGTGATCGACGCGATCGATCGGTCGATGGCGATCATCGAATTCGAGATGGACGGCACGATCCTGACGGCCAACACCAACTTCACGAAGGTGGTCGGGTATGATCTCTCGGAGATCAAGGGCAAGCACCACCGCATCTTCATCGAAGACACGTTCGCGAAGTCGGCTGAATACGAGCAGTTCTGGGCGAAGCTCCGAGCCGGCGAGTTCGTCTCGGGCGAATTCATGCGCCTCGACAAGAATAAGCGTCGGGTCTGGCTTGAGGCGAGCTATAATCCCGTCCTCGATCAGGACGGCAAGCCGCTGAAGGTCATCAAGGTGGCGGCGGACATCACTGCCAAGAAGAACGAGGTCAGCCGCCTGCTGACAATGATCGACGATATGCCGGTCGCGGTGATGACGGCCGATCCCAAGAACGATTTCAAGATCAACTATCTCAACAGAACATCCTCGCGGACGCTGGGAACGATCGAGCAGCACCTGCCGGTCAAGGTAGCCGACATGCTCGGCAAGTCCTTCGACATCTTTCACAAGAATCCCCATCACCAGCGGAACATGCTGGCCGATGCGAGCCGCCTTCCCCACCGGACACGAATCAAGGTCGGACCGGAGACGCTCGACCTCCAGGTCTCCGCGATCAAGGATCCGGAAGGTCACTATATCGGTCCGATGCTGACGTGGTCGGTGATCACGGCGCAGGTTGCCATGGCGGCCGAGGTCACGCGGGTGGTCGATGCGCTGGGCCGGGCCATCGACGAGATGCGCCAATCCGCCGAGGGGCTGAACCATTCGGCCGACGAGGCCAGCGGTCTTGCCGCCACCGTGGCCGCCGGATCCGAGGAGATGGCGAGCACGGTCAAGGAGATCTCCAGCCAGGTCGGCCGCGTTTCGGAACGCGCGAACCAGATCGCGGATCAGGCGGGCACCACCGATCAGACCGTGCGGGCGCTCGCCGAGAAGACCGGCAAGGTCGATTCCGTGGTCGCGATGATCAAGTCGATCGCCGACCAGACCAATCTGCTCGCCCTGAACGCGACCATCGAAGCGGCCCGTGCGGGAGAGGCGGGGAGGGGCTTCGCAGTCGTGGCGGCGGAGGTGAAGGAACTCGCCGGGCAGACCGCCCGCGCCACGGACGACATCACCCAGCAGATCCACGCCATCCAATCCGCCACCGGCGAGGCCGTTTCGGCCATCGGCATGATCACGGGAGCGGTCGAGGAGCTGTCACGACTGACGCTCGCCATCGCGGGGGCCGTGGAGCAGCAGGCGGCCTCGACGCAGGAGATGACCGTGAACATCACCGGCGTCTCGACCGCCGCCGGTGCCACCGGCACCCTGGCTGAGAAGGTCCGTGAGATCTCCGAGCGCCTCGCCGAGCATTCGGGCGGTCTCGGCGCCAGCATGCAGACCTTCCTCAAGGCCAGCTGACGCTGGACTTCAGGCGAACGGCACCTCGGCCTCCGCGACATACGGCCCGCCACCGGTCGACTCGCGGGCCGAGTAGACCGTCACCCGGTCGGCGGTGAAGGTCAGGGGCGTGAAGATCGGGGCCTGCGACAGGTACATCGCCACCGCCTCCTGACCCGCCTCCCGGCGCAGGCGGGCGAGGGTGACATGCGGGGTGAAGCGCCGTGTCTCGGGGGCGAGACCGGCGCGCCGGGCCAAGCGCTCCTGCTCATCCTGGAGATCGACGATCTCGGGGGAGGGGTGGACCGTGGCGAGGATCGCCCGGGGCTTGCCTCCGCCGAACACACCGAGCCCGTCGAGGGTGACCGCGAGAGGCGCCCTCAATCGCCTCTCGCCGAGGAGGTCGAGGAAATCCTCGGCCATGGTCCGCTCGACATCGCCGAGAAACCGCAGGGTGACGTGGAAATCACCTGGCTCGATCCAGCGGGCTCCGGGCAGGCCGCCCTGGTACGCGGCGAGGGCGGCCGCGATATCCGTCGGAACGGCAAGCGCAGTGAACAGGCGTGGCATCACCGATCCGCCTTGGTCCGGAGAGTGTCGAGGAACCGCTCGACCGTCGGCAGCATCCGCGCCGCAATGGTCTCCACGCCCTTCGTGTTCGGGTGCAGCCCGTCATCGAGGTGCTGCCCGGCATCGCCGATGATCCCCTCGAGGAAGAACGGATAGAGGATCAACCCGTATCGCTTGGCGAGATCGGGGAAGATCGCATCGAACTTCGCGCGGTAATCGGGGCCGAGATTGGGGGCCGCCTGCATCCCGGCGATCAGGACGGGGATGCCGCGCGCCTTCAGCTGGTCGAGCATCGCCGTCAGATTCCGCCGGGCGATGGCGGGGTCGGTGCCGCGCAGCATGTCGTTGGCGCCGAGTTCGAGGATCACCCCGTCCGTCCCGTCCGGCACCGACCAGTCGAGCCGGTCGAGCCCCCCGGTCGTGGTGTCGCCGGAAACTCCGGCATTGGCGATCGAGACGTCGCGGCCCTTCGCCTTCAGCATCCGTTCGAGCACAGCGGGAAAGGCCGCGTCGGCGGGCAGGCGGTAGCCTGCGGTCAGGCTGTCCCCGAAGGCCACGAGCTTGATCAGGCGCGAGGCGGCCAGGGTCGGAGAGGAGACAATCAGGCTCATCAATGCGGCAAACAGCACGAGAATCGGGAAACGGCGGCGCCTGTCATGGCGCAGCCGCAATGCATCACCCATATCGCGCCGCAACCCAATCCGGCGCGGCGCCGTGCGTCTCATGCTCGTCATCGCCCACAGATCGGACACGCCATGAGCGACGACAAGAGCGGCGGGACGGCACCGGCCCATCCGGCCATCGCCCTCGACGGGATCGACCTCAGCCTCGGGCGCGGCCCGGCCCGCGTGCATGTCCTGCGTGGCATCTCGCTGGATGTGGGGCGTGGGGAGGCGGTGGGCCTCGTCGGCCCGTCGGGCTCGGGCAAGTCGACGCTGCTCATGGTCATGGCCGGCCTGGAACGGCCGGATGCGGGCCGGGTGCTCGTGGAGGGCACGGATCTCGTGGGCCTCGACGAAGATGCCCTCGCCCGCTTCCGCGGCCGACGGATCGGCATCGTGTTCCAGTCCTTCCACCTCGTGCCGACCATGACGGCGCTGGAGAACGTGGCCCTGCCCCTCGAACTGGCGGACAGGCCGGGCGCCCATGAGCGCGCCCGCGCCGAACTCGAGGCGGTAGGCCTCGGCCACCGGCTGCATCACTATCCGGCACAGCTCTCG
This sequence comes from Methylobacterium sp. NFXW15, assembly GCF_049887755.1. Taxonomy (NCBI): domain Bacteria; kingdom Pseudomonadati; phylum Pseudomonadota; class Alphaproteobacteria; order Hyphomicrobiales; family Methylobacteriaceae; genus Methylobacterium; species Methylobacterium sp. NFXW15. The sequence goes on from NZ_JAGEKG010000008.1 coordinate 86,154, forward strand.
GGCGGCGAGCAGCAGCGCGTCGCCATCGCCCGCGCCGTCGCACCCGATCCGGCGATCCTGGTGGCCGACGAGCCCACCGGCAACCTCGACGAGACCACCGGCCGCCAGATCGTGGACCTGCTCTTTCGCCTCAAGCGTGATCGGGGGGCGACCCTCGTCCTCGTGACCCACGACAATGGCCTCGCTCGCCTCTGCGACCGCACGGTGCGCCTGCGCTCCGGGGTCGTCGAGGAGCCGGTGCAAGGGGCGGTCGAGGCATGAGGGGGCGATAAGGTGCACGGTACGCTCCCCCCCGCCGCCCGCCCGCCCCGGCGGATGCCGCTCATCCTCCGGTTGGCCCTGCGCGAATTGCGCGGCGGTCTGTCCGGCTTCGGCGTGTTCCTCGCCTGCATCGCGCTGGGCGTCGCGGCCATCGCGGGCATCGCCTCGGTATCGCGCTCCCTCTCGGACGGGCTCGGGCGCGAAGGGCGCCGGATCATTGGCGGCGACCTGTCCTACAGCCTCATCAACCGCGAGGCGACGGAGCAGGAGAGGGCGGTCCTCGGCAAGGAGGGCCGGCTCGACATCATCGCCTCCCTGCGGGCCATGGCGGTGGCGCCGGGTGGCGACGCGACGCTGGTGGAACTGAAGGCCGTCGATCCCGCAACCTATCCGGCGGCGGGCGTACTCGTCACGGATCCGCCCGGCGACCTTCCCGGCCTGCTCGGCGTGAAGGACGGCGCACCCGGCGCGCTGGCCGACCCCGCCCTGCTGACCCGCCTCGATCTCAAGCCCGGCGACCGGATCACGCTTGCCGGTCACCCGCTGACCCTGCGCGGAACGATCCAGTCCGAGCCCGACAAGATTGCGGGCGGCATCGGTTTCGGGCCACGCCTGATCGTATCGCAGGAAGCCCTTCGTGGTACTGGTCTCGTCCAGCCGGGCAGCCTCAGCCGGTGGAGCTACAGGGTCCAATTGCCCCCTGGCACCGCCCTCGATGCGGTGGAAACGCGGGTGCGTCAGGGCGCCCCGGAGGCGGGCTGGCAGGTCCGTAGCAGGGCCAATGCCGATCCGCGCTTCGCCCAGAGCATCGAGCGGTTCACACAGTTCCTGACGCTGGTCGGCCTCACCGCCCTGATCGTCGGTGGGGTCGGCGTGGCGAATGCCGTCCACGCCTTCGTCGAGCGCAAGCGTGGGGCGATCGCCACCCTGAAGAGCATCGGCGCGCCGGGCTCGACCGTGGTGGCCCTCTACCTCACGCAGGTCATGCTGATTGCAGGCCTCGGCACGCTCATCGGCCTCGCGCTGGGGGCGAGCCTGCCCTTCCTCGTGGAGGCGTTGTTCTCCGAAAGCCTGCCCCTGCCACTCAACCCGACCATCGCCCCCGGCGAGTTGGCGCTGGCGGCGGCCTATGGCTTGCTCACGGCCTTCGCCTTCGCGATCACGCCGCTGGGCCGTGCCCACGACGTGCCGGTCTCGGGGCTGTTCCGCGATACCGTGGATCCCGCTCGTGTCGCCCCCCGGCGGCGCTACCGCCTCTGGCTGGCGGGCTCGGTCCTGCTCCTCGTCGGCCTGTCGGTGGCCACGTCCTTCGACAGGCGGGTGGCGCTGATCTTCATCGCGGCCTCGGGCATCGCCTTCGGGCTCCTGCACCTCGTCGCCTTGGGCCTAATGGCGGGGGCGCGGCGTCTGCCGCACCCGAAGCGGGCGGCGCCCCGGATGGCGCTCGCGAACCTTCACCGGCCCGGCGCCCTGACACCGACCATCGTCCTCTCCCTCGGCCTCGGCGTCACGCTCCTCGTGGCGCTGAGCCTCATCGACGCGAATGTCCGCCGGACGATCAGCGCGACGCTGCCCGCCAAGGCGCCGAACCTGTTCTTCCTCGACATCCCCTCGCGCGAAACCGGGCCGTTCAGCGACTACCTCCGCGCGCAGGCCCCCTCGGGCAAGATCGAGGAGGTCCCGATGATGCGCGGGCGCATCGTCGCCCTGAACGGCGTGCCGGTCCGCAAGATCCGTCCGCCGGAGGATGCCGCCTGGGTGCTCGACGGCGATCGGGGCATCACCTACGCCGACACGGTGCCCGAGGGCACGAAGGTCGAGGACGGGCGCTGGTGGGACGCCGGTGAAGGCGCGGGCCACCTCGTCTCCTTCGAGGGCGATCTCGCCCGGATGCTCGGGCTGAAGCTCGGCGATACCGTGACCGTCAACGTCCTCGGGCGGGACGTGACCGCCACGATCTTCAACCTGCGCAAGGTCGAGTGGCGCAATCTCGGCATCAACTTCGTGATGGTCTTCTCGCCGGGCACGTTCAAGGGCGCGCCGCATTCCGACCTCGCCACCCTGTCCCTGCCGGGCGGACCGGATGCGGCGACCGAGAACCGCATTCTGCGCGGCGTCGCCAAGGAATTCCCCTCCGTCACCTCGGTGCGGGTGAAGGATGCCCTCGACGCGGTGGGCGACCTCGTGGGGCGCCTCGTCCTGGCGATTCGCGGGGCGAGCGGCGTGGCGATCCTCGCGAGCCTTCTCGTCCTCGGCGGCGCCGTGGCGGCGGGCCACCGGGCGCGGCTCTACGATGCCGTGGTGCTGAAAGTGCTCGGGGCCAGCCGGTCGCGGCTGCTCTCAGCCTATGCCCTGGAATACGCGGCACTCGGCCTCGCCACCGCCTTGTTCGGGCTGATCGCCGGCAGCGTGGCGGGCTGGGTCATCGTCGCCAAGGTAATGCACCTCGACTTCCAGCTCGACCTGTCGGGGGCACTGATCGCCGCCGGAGCGGCGGTGCTGCTCGCGGTCCTGCTCGGCCTTGCCGGGACGGCGCGAATCCTCGGCCAGAAGCCGGCGCCGTACCTGCGTGAGTTATAAGGAGCGCATTAATCCTCTCCCAGTCGAACACCGGTCGTTCGGGCGAGTAGCGGGTTTAATCCCGGATTTCATGAACAAATTTACATGCGAGAGACGCCCAAAACCGCTTCTCGAACCTCGGCCGGGTCTTGTGCGGAGCAGCGTCCCGCAACATATTCATCACCGAGGCGCCACCCGGCGCCAGAGGTCCTGCGTGGGCCTCGCCCGAAACACCACGCTGAGAGAGCCTCCGCAAGGAAACTCCCATGGCATTCGAAAACAGCCCCTTCCGGTACGGCCAGCAGCAGCAGCCGACCGGCTATGCCGGGACCCAGGTCGAAGTCGATCAGGGCCTGCGCTCCTTCATGCTCGGCGTTTACAACAACATGGTTGTGGGGCTCGGAATTTCCGGCCTCGTGGCGCTGGGTCTCAACATGGCGTCCGTCGCGGCCTACCAGGGTACGCGGCCGGTGCTGACGTCCTTCGGCGCGATGCTCTACACCAGCCCCCTCAAGTGGGTGCTGATGCTGGCGCCGCTGGCCTTCATCTTCGTCTTCTCGTTCCGGATGGACCGGATGTCGGCCGCTTCGGCGCGCACGATGTTCTTCGCCTTCGCGGCGGTGATGGGCGCCTCGATGTCCACCCTCCTCCTCGTCTTCACGGGGGCGAGCGTGGTGCAGGTGTTCTTCATCACGGCGGCGGCCTTCGGCGGCCTCAGCCTCTACGGCTACACGACCACCCGTAGCCTGAGCGGCATGGGCTCGTTCCTAATGATGGGCCTCATCGGCATCATCATCGCGTCGCTGGTGAACATCTTCTTCGCCTCGTCGGCGCTCCAGTTCGCGATCTCGGTGCTCGGCGTGCTGATCTTCGCGGGTCTGACCGCCTACGACACCCAGAAGCTCAAGGAGATGTATCTCTACGGTGGCTTCGATGGTGAGATGGCCGCCAAGATGTCGGTGAACGGCGCCCTGACGCTCTACCTCGACTTCATCAACATGTTCCAGTTCCTGCTCTCGCTGGTCGGCGACCGCCGCTAAACGATAGGCACGACGGACCGAAAAGGCCCCGGCGGGACACCGCCGGGGCCTTTTTTCGTTGCAGGATCCCAGAGGACCGGCTCCTTTGGTGGAGTTCAGGGGCAAGCCCCCTGGGTCTTGCAGGGCGCCGCCCTTTACCTGCCAAAGGGCACCGCCCTTTGGGATCCCCGTTTTGAGCCACCCCATGAGCGCGTTCACCGGCCTCTCCGCCTTCCCGATCACCCCTTGCGACGCCGCGGGCCGGGTCGATGAGGATCATCTGCGGCGGCTCCTCGCGCCGCTGGTCGAGGCTGGGGTCGATTCGATCGGGCTCCTCGGCAGCACTGGCACCTACGCCTATCTCGCCCGGGAGGAGCGCCGCCGCGCCGTCGCCGTCGCCGCCGAGGCGGTGGCTGGCCGAGTGCCGTTGCTGGTTGGGATCGGGGCTTTGCGCACCGACGAGGCCGTGCGCCTCGCGGAGGACGCCAGGGAGGCGGGTGCGACGGCGGGGCTGCTCGCGCCGGTCTCCTACACGCCGCTCACCGAAGACGAGGTGTTCGCCCATTTCGCCGCCGTGGCGGGGGAGGGCGGCTTGCCCCTCGTGATCTACGACAACCCGGCCACCACGCATTTCCGCTTCACGCCGGCTTTGCTCGGTCGCCTCGCCCGCCTCCCGGGGGTGGTCGCCGCCAAATGCCCCGGCCCGGCACCGGAGGACGCGGCCGCGACGGTGACGGATCTGCGCGATGCCCTGCCGGACGGATTTCCCCTCGGCTTCAGCGGAGACTGGAACGCCACCGGGGCGATGCTGGCCGGAGGGGTTGCATGGTACAGCGTCGCCGCCGGACTGTTCCCGAAGCCGTGCCTGGAGATCGTCCGCGCCGTTCAGGCGGGGGACGCGCCCCGCGCCCGCGCTCTGGATGCCGCGATGGCGCCCCTCTGGGACCTGTTCAAGGCCCATTCGTCCCTGCGGATCGTACACGCCCTCGCGGGCGCCGAACCGCCCCGCCCGATCCTCCCCCTGCCCGAGGACGTCCAGGCGCAGGCTTTAGCGACCGTGCGGGAGATGGGGCTCGCCCGTTAAACCGCTCTTGGGCCGGGCTCCAGCACCGCAATGACCCGCGCGAGATCGGTGCCTCGCTTCATCACATGACCGCTCGCCGCGATCACCGCGTAGGCCCCTTGGCGCCGGGCGAGCTTCGGGTCCTTCTCGATGCGGTAGAGCGGCATCTCGGAGGTGCGGCGGTAGATCGAGAACACCGCCTTGTCCCGCCGGAAATCCAGCGCGTAATCACGCCACTCACCCTGGGCGACTTGGCGTCCGTACAGGTTGAAGATCACCCGCAACTCGTCCCGGTTGAAGGCCACCTGCGGCGGCTCGGCCCGGGAGGGGAAGGGGATGACATGTCCTGACGCTTCGTCGGGCCGCGGCCCGGCGCTGGTCCATTCGCTCATCATCGCTCCTGGCGCGCTGTCCTTAGCCGGGATGATGGTCCCCGCATCGGCCCTCCGCAAGGGGAGAGGCACGGCCTCACCCGCACGAGGCGATGACGCCCGCGTGATTGCCAAGACACATCCAAGCGACAAACTTCACGGTTTTGCCCTATTAGCGCCTTTTGTGGGCCGTGTTGCGGCCCGACAACACAGTTCGAACCTCGCCGGATCTTGCCCGGCCGTTGGCCGAACCCGTGCTCCCCAGCCTCGGCCACCGTCCGAACCTGCTTGAGCCGGCACTCCGAGGTTTCGAGACCCAAGGGACTTAAGGCCGCCCTTCCCGGGCGGCCTTTTTTTGCTTTTGCGATGGGCGGTCGCGGCAGATATGCCGCTTCGGTGACCACGGACCCGCCCGCCTTCGACGGTGACTTCACGGCCCGGCTCGACACGCTGTTCGCGTGGCGCCGGGACGTGCGCCGCTTCCGTCCCGATCCCCTGGACGAGGCGGCCCTGCGTGCCTGCCTCGCGGCGGCGCACCGGGCGCCCTCCGTCGGCAATTCCCGCCCCTGGCGATTCGTGCGCGTGTCGGACCCGGCGCGGCGCGGCGCCGTGGCGGACAGCTTCGCCCAATGCAACGCGGCGGCCGCCGCGTGCTACGACGACGCCCGCGCCGCTCACTACCGGGCCTTGAAGCTCGCTGGCCTGCGCGAGGCACCGGTCCACCTCGCCGCCTTCTGCGACGAGGCGACCGGCACCGGTCTCGGCCTCGGCCGGGCGACCATGCCGGAAACCCTGGCCTATTCGGTGGTCGGGGCTGTCCAATGCCTGTGGCTCGCCGCCCGCGCACGGGGGATCGGCGTCGGCTGGGTCTCGATCCTCGACCCCGAGACGGTCACGGCGATTCTCGACGTACCGCCGCACTGGCGGCTCGTGGCCTATCTCTGCCTCGGCCTGCCGCAGGAAGAGCATCCCGACCCGGAACTGGAGCGCCACGGCTGGCAGCAGGAGGATCCGCGCGGGGCGGAACTCTACGAGCGGTAAGCATCGTCCTCAGCATTCACGATGCCGGTTCACTGTTTCTCTTTACCCTCACCTTCGGTTTCAGTGGTTCTCCACGCATCAACCATAGCTTTTGCTGGAACGGTCGTGAGGGACCATGGCTTGATGGCCCGCATACACTCACGCTTGTGGAGTTGCGGCGATGTCGGGTCGGGTGTCCGTTGTTTTGGGGTTGGCCGCCATGGTCGCGGCCGGGTCTGCCTCGGCCCGGGAGGTCGTGCCCTTCGGTGATGCGTCTGCGGGCACGATCGTGGTCAGCGTATCGCAGCGGAAGCTCTACCTCGTGAATGGCGACGGCACGGCGATCCGCTATCCCGTGGCGGTCGGCAAGCCCGGCAAGCAATGGTTCGGCACGGCGCGGATCGACGGCAAGTACGTCGCCCCGGCCTGGTCGCCCCCGTGGGAGGTGAAGCGCGATAACCCGCGCCTGCCCAACGTGATCGCCGGGGGCTCGCCGCACAACCCGATGGGGGCCGCCGCCATGACGCTGGCGGGCGGGCAATACGCCATCCACGGCACGAACCGTCCCAGTTCCATCGGCACCTGGGCGTCCTATGGCTGCATCCGCATGTACAATCAGGATGTGGTCGATCTGTACCAGCGGGTCGATGTCGGCACGCCCGTGCTGATGACCCACTAAGCAGCGTCCGTTCCGGCCGGTGGAGCAGTACAGTTCGTCCCAACCGTGCCGCTCCGTCCGTATCGCAATCCCGCCGCGCTCCGTAAGCCCACGGTCTCGGAGGCGGATGGATCATGCGGCGGACGACGGCAGGGTGGGGGAGTGGGCTCCTCGGTGTTGTGATCTTCAGCGGGTCGCTACCCGCGACGCGGCTGGCGGTGGCGGGCTTCGCGCCGCTGTTTCTCACGGCCGCGCGGGCGGTGATCGCCGCCCTCCTAAGCGGGGCGCTGCTCTGGCTGCTGCGGCAGAAGCGGCCGGCACGGGGCGATCTCGGCGCCCTCGTCCTGGTGTCCCTGGGCGTGGTGGCGGGCTTCCCACTTCTGACGGCGCTGGCCCTGCGCGGAATGACTTCGGCGCAGGCCATCGTCTTCGTGGGAATGCTGCCCCTGGCGACCGCCCTGTTCGGCGTGCTGCGCGGCGGCGAACGCCCGCGCCCGGCCTTCTGGCTGTTCTCGGTCCTCGGCAGCGGTGCCGTGGCAGGCTTCGCCATGGCGCAGGGCGGGGCGGCGGGCCTCGCGCCAAACCTCCTGATGCTCGCGGCGATCCTGCTCTGCGGTCTCGGCTATGCGGAAGGTGCGGCCCTGTCCCGGCGCCTCGGCGGCTGGCAGGTGATCTCCTGGGCGCTGGTGCTGGCGCTGCCCGTCATGGGGGGGCTCGCCCTCGCCACATGGCCGACGCGGTGGGACGGCGTCGGCATGGCGGCCTGGAGCGGCCTTGCCTACGTCTCGGTCTTCAGCATGTTGGTGGGGTTCGTGTTCTGGTACCGGGGCTTGGCGCTGGGAGGCATCGCGAGCGTCGGGCAGTTGCAACTGCTCCAGCCCTTCTTCGGCCTCGCGCTGGCCGCGCTGGTGATCGGCGAGCCCGTCTCGGGGACGATGCTCGCCGTCAGTGCCGTCGTGGTCCTGTGCGTCGCCGGAGCGAAGCGCTTCGCGTGACGGAGTGCTACTTCGCTGGGGGCGAGGTCGCCTCCACGGCGGTGAAGGTCTCGTGGATGCGGTAGGTGTGCTCCGTCCCGGCCGGGACGAGGTACGAATCGCCCGCCGCCAGCGACACCGTCTCGCCGCCGACGATCAGGTCGGCCCGTCCGCTCAGCACGTAGCCGACCGTCTCGTGTTCCGAGCGGGTCATCGGCTTCTCGGCATTGGGCTCCTCGTTGCGCCACATGCGCATCGCGACACGCTCGCCCGAGGCGAGGCCGATCTCACCGTGTGGACCCTCGACCGCCTGCTTGGCCGAAACCTTCGTCGCCATGACCGTTCTCCCATCGAATGGCAGGGCAACGGGAGGGCGGGGCGTCCGTTCCGCGCCTCAGAAGTCGACGGCGAGGCCTTTCACCTCCCAATCCTCGTAGCGCACCGGCTCCAGGCCGCCCCGGCCCTGGCGCTCGGGGCGAGCCTGGATGGCCGCGGCGCGGGCATCGATGGCGGCGCGGCGCTCGGCCGCCTCGGCCAGGGCGCGCTCGGCGGCGGGGGTCAAAGTGCGCCGGGGCGCCTCGGCGGGGGCGGAATCGTCGCTGCGGTCTTGCATCGGGCTCGCTCGGGTGTGAGGTCGTGTCGTGATCGACAGGGTTTCAAGGTTAGACGTGGCATCTCGAGGCAAGGTCCGCAACGCGGCGGATGACAGCGATACGACCGGCCAGGACGCGGCAGGGCTCGGCGCGAGGCGGGTGGCCGTGCAGGCGGTCGCCGATCTGATCGGACAGGAGCGGCCTCCGGCGCTCGATGAGGCGCTGGCCGCCGCCCTGCGCGCCGAGCGGCTGGAGCCGGCCGATGCCGCGCTGGCACGGGCGATCGCGGTGGCGACCTTCCGTCGGCTCGGGCAGATCCGCTTCGTCCTCGCCGAGCGGCTCGACAAGGGTCTGCCCGTAGGCAAGCCCCGCCTGCTCGCGCTGCTGGCCACGGGCTGCGCGCAGATCCTCGACCTGTCCGTGCCCGATCATGCGGCCGTCGATTGCGCCGTGCGCCTCGCCAAGGCCGACCAGCGCACCGCCGGGTTCACGGGGGTGGTGAATGCCGTGCTGCGCCGGGTGGCGCGTGAGCGCGAGGCTATCCTGGCCGCCGCCGATCCGCTCGGCGGGAACACGCCCGACTGGCTGGCCCGGCGGTGGGTCGCGTCCTTCGGGCCCGAGCGGGCGGCCGCCATCGCGAAGGCGCATCTCACGAGCGCGGCGATCGACCTGACCCCGCGCCGCGAGGACGATGCGCAGCGCTGGGCCGAGACCCTCGGCGCGACCCTGCTGCCGACCGGCTCCCTGCGTCTGCCTCCGGATGGCGCGGCGATCCCGGCCCTGGCCGGGTTCGGTGAGGGTGCATGGTGGGTGCAGGACGCCGCAGCCGCGATCCCCGCCCGGTTGCTCGGCGTGACGGAGGGTGAGCGCGTTCTCGACCTGTGCGCCGCGCCGGGCGGCAAGACGATGCAGCTCGCGAGCCGTGGCGCCACCGTCACGGCCCTCGACCGTTCGGCCCCGCGCCTGGAGCGGCTCCGCGAGAACCTCGCCCGCATCGGCCTGACCGCCGAGGTCACCGTGGCCGACGCCACCGCCTATCAGGCCGAGCCGTTCGACGCGGTGCTTCTCGACGCGCCCTGCTCGGCCACGGGCACGATCCGCCGCCATCCCGACGTCGCCTGGATTAAGGAAGAGGCCGACATCGCCCGCCTCGCCCAATTACAAGCGCGCCTACTCGACCGCGCAGCGACGCTGGTGCGGCCGGGCGGGCGGCTGGTCTACTGCACCTGTTCCCTGGAGCCCGACGAGGGCGAGGCGCAGGTCGCCGCTTTCCTCACCCGGAACCCGGCCTTCGTGCGAGCGGCCGTTCGGCCGGACGAGGTTGGTGGCCAGCACGAGCTGATCGACGCCCACGGCGATCTGCGCACCCTGCCGAGCCATGGCCTCGACGGGTTCTTCGCGAGCCGTCTCGTGCGGAGCGCCTAACCGCGCGCTCGACATTCCATCCCGGCGCGAAACCGTCTAAACGGCGCGCCTTCGCGTTCCCGCACCGACCCGCTTACCTGCCCCGTTCGCAGGAGTGAGCCAGGAGACAGACCATGCCCGTCCTGACCTTTCCCGATGGCAACACGCGCGAAGTCGCCGCCGGTACCACCGGCCGCAGCGTGGTCGAGGGCATCGCCAAGTCGCTCGCCAAGCGCACCGTGGCCATGGCGCTCGATGGGACGGTCTGCGACCTCGACGATCCGATCTCTCAGGACGCCCGGATCGAGTTCCTCGACCGTGCCGACCCGCGCTCCCTCGAACTGATCCGGCACGATTGCGCCCACGTGCTCGCCGAGGCCGTGCAGTCGCTCTGGCCGGAGACTCAGGTGACCATCGGCCCGGTCATCGAGAACGGCTTCTATTACGACTTCCACCGCGAGGCCCCGTTCACGCCGGAGGACTTCCCCGCGATCGAAGCGAAGATGCGCGAGATCATCGCGAAGGACGCGGCCTTCACCAAGGAGGTCTGGAAGCGCGACGACGTGCGCAACCTGTTTGCCGACAAGAAGGAAGGCTTCAAGGTCGAGCTGGTCGACGCCATCCCGCCGGGCGAGGATCTGAAGATCTACCGACAGGGCGAGTGGTTCGACCTCTGCCGCGGCCCGCACATGACCTCGACGGGCAGGGTCGGCACCGCCTTCAAGCTGATGAAGGTCGCGGGCGCCTATTGGCGGGGTGATTCGAACAACCCGATGCTGACCCGCATCTACGGCACCGCCTGGGCCATGAAGGAAGATCTCGACGCCTATCTCCACCGCCTGGAGGAGGCCGAGCGCCGCGACCACCGTCGCCTGGGCCGAGAGATGGACCTGTTCCACTTCCAAGAGGAAGGGCCGGGCGTCGTCTTCTGGCACGCCAAGGGCTGGACGGTGTTCCAGGAGCTCATCGCCTACATGCGCCGCCGCCTACGTGGCGACTACGCCGAGGTGAACGCGCCGCAGATCCTCGACAAGGCCCTGTGGGAGACCTCCGGACACTGGGGCTGGTACCGCGAGAACATGTTCGCCGCGCAATCGGCGGGCGAGGAGGCCGAGGACAAGCGCTGGTTCGCCCTCAAGCCGATGAACTGCCCCGGCCACGTGCAGATCTTCAAGCATGGCCTGAAGTCCTACCGCGATCTACCTCTGCGCATGGCGGAATTCGGCGTGGTGCATCGCTACGAGCCGTCGGGCGCCATGCATGGGCTGATGCGCGTGCGCGGCTTCACGCAGGACGACGCTCATATCTTCTGCACCGAGGACCAACTCGCGGACGAGTGCCTGAAGATCAACGACCTGATCCTCTCGACCTATGCCGATTTCGGCTTCGGGGAGATCGTCGTGAAGCTCTCGACGCGTCCCGAGAAGCGCGTCGGTTCGGACGCCCTGTGGGACCACGCCGAGAGCGTGATGACGCGGGTGCTTGCGCAGATCGAGGAACAGTCCGGCGGGCGGATCAAGACCGCCGTGAACCCGGGGGAGGGCGCGTTTTACGGGCCCAAATTCGAGTACGTGCTGCGCGACGCCATCGGCCGCGATTGGCAATGCGGGACCACGCAGGTGGACTTCAACCTACCGGAGCGGTTCGGCGCCTTCTACGTCGACGCGGACGGGCAGAAGAAGCCGCCGGTCATGGTCCACCGGGCGATCTGCGGTTCGATGGAGCGCTTCACCGGCATCCTGATCGAGCATTTCGCTGGGCATTTCCCGCTCTGGCTCGCCCCCGTCCAGGTCGTGGTGGCGACGATCACCGGCGAGGCGGATCCCTACGCGGCCAAGGTCGTGCGCGCGCTGGAGAAGGCGGGCCTGCGGGTCGAGGCGGATCTGCGCAACGAGAAGATCAACTACAAGGTCCGCGAGCATTCGCTGGCGAAGGTTCCGGTCCTGCTGGCGCTCGGCAAGCGTGAGGCGGAGGAGAGCACGGTCTCGATCCGCCGCCTCGGCAGCCAACAGACCCGCACCCTGCCGCTCACCGAGGCCATCGCCGCCTTCGTGGAGGAGGCCACCTCCCCCGACCGCCGCCGGGCCGACGCGGTGGCCGAGACCGTGCCGACGAGCGACGCGGTGCTGGATTCGCACCACGAGGTGGCACCGGTTCCGTAGTCCGCTGCCGTCGTTGCGAGCGACGCGAAGCAACCCAGGGATCCGCCTCGTTCGGAAGCGTCCCGCTGCCCTGGATTGCTTCGCTGACGCTCGCAAAGACGGGAGGTGTAGGGCTGGGGAACTCACCCCACAGGTTCCGTCCAGGCCGAAAACAGGCTAGGGCAGCGGACAATGACCCGTACTGCCCTCTATGCAGGCTCGTTCGATCCGGTCACGAACGGCCATCTCGACGTCGTGCGCCAGGCATGCCGCCTGACGGATCGGCTGGTGCTCGCCATCGGCGTGCATCCCGGCAAGGCGCCGCTCTTCTCCGCCGAGGAGCGGGCCGAGTTGCTGCGCCTCACCTGTGGGCCGATGGCGGCGGCCGAAGGGGCCGTCCTCGACGTCGTGACCTTCGATGACCTCGCCGTCTCGGCGGCGCGGCGCTGCGGCGCCACGGTGTTCATCCGGGGCCTGCGCGACGGCACCGACCTCGATTACGAGATGCAGCTCGCCGGCATGAACGGCGCCATGGCACCCGAGGTGCAGACCGTGTTCCTGCCCGCTTCGACCAGCGCCCGGCCCATCACCGCGACCCTGGTGCGGCAGATCGCCGGCATGGGAGGGGACGTGTCCCCCTTCGTGCCCGCCGAGGTCGCCGCCCGGCTCAAGGCGCGTTTCGCGCCGGCCCATCCTTGAGACCAGAAGGACCCCGACAGAGCCATGATACGCCGCACGCTCCTCGCGCTCGCCCTTTCGGCGGGCCTCACGGCCCCGGCCTTCGCCGCCGATTCCAACACCGTCTACCTGCAGACCAAGGACGGCCGCATCACCATCGAACTGCGCCCCGATCTGGCGCCCAAACACGTGAAGCAGATCAAGACGCTCGTCTCGCGCGGCTTCTACGACGGCCTCAAGTTCCACCGGGTGATCGACGGCTTCATGGCCCAGACCGGCGACCCGAAGGGTAACGGCACCGGCGGCTCCGATCTGCCCGACATCCCGGCCGAGTTTTCCAAGAGCGCGCAGTTCAAGCGCGGCACGGTGGGCATGGCCCGCTCCTCGAACCCGAATTCGGCGAATTCGCAGTTCTTCATCTGTCTCGGCGATGCGCCGTTCCTGAACGGCCAGTACACGATCGTCGGCAACGTCACGGACGGACTCGACGTTCTCGACAAGATCAAGAAGGCCGCTCCCGGCGCCCCTGGCGGCGCGGTGCAGGATCCCGACAAGATCGTGCGCATGACGCTCGCCGAGAAGGCTCAGTGAGGCTGGCCTTCCGGCCTGTCCTGCTGGGCGTCCTCGTCCTCGGCGCGGCCGCCCCGGCGCGCGCCTATGACGGGGGCCACCTCTATTCGGGCTACGTTTATACCCCCGGCGGCGGCTATCCCCTGGCCCTGCCGGAAACCCTGCGCGCCACGATTAACGTGCCCCTCGCGGATAAGCCGGCGGGCGCGGCGGACACGCTGAGGCAGCTCTTCCCGGCGCTTGCCGCCTGTTGGAGCGCACCCCGCTTCACCGCTACACCGCATGGGCCCGACGTTCAGGTGACGGCGCGGCTCTCGCTCCGGCGTGACGGCAGCCTCATCGGCACTCCGCGGATCACCTACGCGGCGGGCATCCCGGATAGTGATCGTCCGGCGCTCACGCGGGCCACCGTCGCAGCGCTCGGCCGCTGCACCCCGGTACGCCTCACCCCCGGCCTCGGCCGGGCCATTGCCGGTCGGCCGATGGCCCTGCGCTTCGTCTACCATCCCCCGGCCTGACCGGCGGCAACCCCTCACCCACACCCCGCATCAACGGAGAACCGATCATGGCGGATAACGAAACCATCGTCCTCGAGACCACCAAGGGCCGCGTCGTCATCGGGCTGCGCCCCGACCTCGCCCCCAACCACGTCGAGCGGATCAAGACCCTCGCTGGGCAGGGCTTCTACGACGGCGTGCCCTTCCACCGGGTGATCGACGGCTTCATGGCCCAGACCGGTGACCCGACCGGCACCGGCTCGGGCGGCTCCGAGCTCCCGGACCTGAAGGCCGAGTTCAACGCCGAGCCGCACGTGCGCGGCACCTGCTCCATGGCCCGCACGAACTTCCCGCACTCGGCGAACTCGCAGTTCTTCATCTGCTTCGATGACGCCCGCTTCCTCGACAAGCAGTACACCGTGTGGGGTAAGGTCGTGGAAGGCATGGATGTGATCGACACGATCAACAAGGGTGAGCCGCCGCGCTCCCCGGACAAGATCGTGAAGGCCTCGGTCGGCGCGGCCGCGTAAGCCGCCACTCCTACCTACCCTCCACCTCACCCCGAGGCGGAGGGTGGGCTGCAGTTCGAGACGATGCCCTCCGCGCGGGCGAAATCCTCCGGCGCGTTGAGGTTGAGGAACGGGTCCACCGGCTCGGTCGGCCAGTTCACCACGCCTGCCCCATGGCGGGCGATGAAGGCGCCGACCCGGCGCTCGCCGGCCGCCAGCCACGCCCGCAGGTCGTCCTGCAGGGCGACGGACCAGAGCGCTGCCGTGTAGTGCTCCCGTCCGCCGGACGCCGCCACCGCGACGGGTGCGGGGCCGAGGGACGCGACCAGACGCGCGACCAGATTTTCCGGCAGGAACGGGGCATCCCCCGGCACGCTCAGCACATGGGTGACATCGCCCGAGGCCGCGCCGTATTCCAGCCCGGCCAGAATACCCGCCAACGGCCCCGGCAGGTCGGGCACGGAATCGGGCAGGACCGGCCCGTCGAAGGCCTCCGCGAACCGCGCGGGATCGCCGTTGGCGCTCAGTGCCAGCCCGGCCGGACATTGCGGGCGCAGGCGCTCCGCGATCCGCGCCAGGATCGGCCGTCCGCCGAGCGGCAGCAGGGTCTTGTCGACCCCGCCCATCCGCCGCCCGAGGCCGCCCGCCAGGATCAGGCCGAGGACGGAGGCCGCCACCCGGGACCCTACTCGAACACGATCTTCGGCGCCGAGCGGGCGGGGCCCGCCCCCGACAGGTTCGCCCACAGGGCCGTGGCGATCTCGCGATAGACCTTGGCCTGCGGGCCCTCCGGATCGGTCGCCACGACGGGACGGCCGGCATCCGAGGTCTCGCGGATCGTCATGTTCAGCGGCACCTCGCCGAGGAACGGTACGCCGAGGCGCTGCGCCTCTACCCGCGCGCCGCCATGGCCGAAGATGTGCGAGGCGTGGCCGCAATTCGGGCAGATGAAGGTCGCCATGTTCTCGACGATGCCGAGGATCGGCACCGCCACCTTCTTGAACATGGTCACGCCGCGCCGCGCGTCGATCAGCGCGAGATCCTGGGGCGTCGAGACGATCACCGCACCGGACAACGGCGTCGCCTGCGCCATGGTGAGCTGCGCGTCGCCCGTGCCGGGGGGCATATCCACGAGGAGCACATCGAGCTCGCCCCAGAGCACGTCGCGCAGCATCTGTGTGATCGCCGACTGCACCATCGGCCCGCGCCAGATCATCGCCGCCTCGGGCTCGATCAGGAAGCCGATCGACATGACCTTCAGGCCGTAGCCGACCATCGGCTCCATCGCCTTGTTGTCGACCACGTTGGGCTTACCCGACAGGCCGAACAGCTTCGGCACCGAGGGGCCGTAGATGTCGGCGTCCAGCAGGCCGACCTTCAGCCCCTGGGCCTGGAGGGCCAGGGCGAGATTGCAGGCGGTGGTGGACTTGCCGACGCCGCCCTTGCCGGAGGCGACCGCCACGATGTGGCGCACGCCCGGAAGCTTCGGACCCTGTTGCGGCGGGGCGCCGGGCCGGGGCGGGGCGACGGGCGGCGGCGAGACCGGGCGCGGGGCGGCGGAGCTCTGGGCCGGATGGCTCGTGTCGCGCTCGGAGGTGAGGCTCGCGAACACGCCCGAGACGCCGGGCATCTGCAGGACACGGCCTTCGGCCTGACGCCGCACCGGCTCGAACCGCTCAGCCTCCGAGGCATCGACCAGGATCGAGAACATGACCCGGTTATTCGGATCGACCACGACCTGGGACAGGCGGCCGGAGCCGGGGAGGGTGGTGCCGGCGGCGTCGATCGTCACCGATTGCAGGGCGCGCAGCACGTCGTCGCGGGTGATGGCCAAGGTTGCAGGCTCCGGAATTCAATATGCTTCCATCTATACGCGCACGCGCGAAACACCACCCTGGCGATCAGCCTGAACCAACCGGAGCTTCACCCGTTGTCGAGGCGAATCCGGGCAGGGCCGCTCGCTGCAGCCCACCGCCAGAGTCAGGAGTGACGCCGTGCACCAGAACCACCGCGACCACGAGGGCGCCAAGAAGCTGTTCGATCTGATCAAGGACGTGAAGGTCGCGATGATGACCACCGTCGACAGCGACGGCACCCTGAACAGCCGCCCGATGTGGAACAACGACATCGATGAGAACGGCGACCTGTGGTTCTTCACCAAGCTGCATTCGCCCAAGACCGCCGAGATCAGCCGCGACGATCAGGTGAACCTCGCCTATTCCGACCCGTCGAGCCAGAACTACGTGTCGGTCGCGGGCAAGGCCAAGGTGATCCGCGATCAGGCGCTCATCGACGCCAAGTGGAATACCAGCCTGAAGACGTGGTTTCCGAACGGCAAGGATGATCCGGAGGTCGCCCTGATCCGCGTCTGCCCGGAGAAGGGCGAGTATTGGGACAGCCCGAATGCGACGATGCTGCACCTCTACGGCACCGTGAAGGCCGCCATCACCGGCGAGAGCCCCAAGACCGAGACCGAGAAGGTCAAGCTGAGCTGAATCCCTTGAACGGATGACGACTGGGCGGCGCGCCGGAGACGGCCGCCGCCCTTTTCATTGCGACCACCGTCATCGCGAGTGTCAGCGAAGCAATCCAGGCGGCACTGTCCTCCCCGCAGAGGTCGCGCCCTGGATGGCTCCGCCTCGCAATGACGATGAGGGTGGGACAAGCGCAAGGTCCCCCGTCCGCAGGCATTGACCCTTAGGCGGAATCCGTGCGCCCTCGCTCTCCCCCGGCGCGACGCAAAGTCTTAAAAAAATGCTCGATCTGGCGAAGCGGGTTTACGACCACAGCTTCCGCATCGATCCGATCGTTCGGTCGCTGCTGGATACGGATTTCTACAAGCTGCTGATGGCCCAGACGATCCTGCGGCGGCATCCGCAGGTTTCGGCGACCTTCGGCATCACCAACCGCACGGCGCGGGTGCGCATCGCGGACGAGGTCGATGAGGACTTGCTGCGCGAGCAACTCGACCACGCCCGGTCGCTGCGCCTGTCGAAGGGCGAGGTGACGTGGCTACGCGGCAACGTGTTTCGCGGGCAGGGCCGGATCCTGGGGCCGGAATTCGTGACGTGGTTCGAGAATTTCCGCCTGCCCGAATACGAACTCGCCACCCGTGACGGGCAATACGAGCTGACCTTCCACGGCCCCTGGGTCGAGACCACCATGTGGGAGGTGCCGGCCCTGGCCATCCTGAACGAGTTGCGGGCGCGCGCGGTGCTGCGTGGCCTCGGCAAGCTCACGCTTCAGGTGCTCTATGCCCGCGCCATGACGCGGGTCTGGGAGAAAATCGAGCGGTTGCAGCGCCTTCCCGACCTGTCCATCGCGGATTTCGGAACGCGGCGGCGGCACGGCTTCCTGTGGCAGGATTGGTGCGTGCAGGCGATGGCCGAAGGCTTGGGCGAGCCGCGCTTCCTCGGCACGTCGAACTGCCTCATCGCCGCGCGGCGGGAGGTGGAGCCGGTGGGCACCAACGCCCACGAACTGCCGATGGTCTACGCCGCCCTCGCCCCCGACGATGCGGCGCTCAGCCATGCGCCCTATGCCGTCCTCGGGGATTGGCAGGAGGATTACGCGGGCAACCTTCGCATCGTCCTGCCCGACACCTACGGCACGACCGGCTTCCTGGCGAACGCGCCGGATTGGGTCGCGGACTGGACCGGCATCCGCATCGATTCCAAGGATCCGATCGAGGGCGGTGAGGAGGCGATCCGCTTCTGGCAGGATCACGGTCGCGACCCGCGCGACAAGCTCGCGATCTTCTCCGACGGACTCGACATCGCGGAAATCGAGCGCATCCATGCCCGCTTCCACGGCCGGATGCGCATCGGCTACGGCTGGGGCACGCTGCTCACCAACGATTTCCGGGGGCTGATGCCGGATGGGCGGCTCGATCCGATTTCCGTGGTCTGCAAGGTGATGGACGCGAACGGCCATCCCACGGTGAAACTCTCCGACAACCCGACCAAGGCGCAGGGGCCCTCCGACGAGGTCGCCCGTTACCGGCGGGTCTTCGGCGTGGGCGATCAGGCGACGATGCCTGTAGTGGTGTGAGGCTTTGTGGCTTCACAACCCACACCGTCTTTTCGAGCGCAGCGAAGCAATCCAGGGATCCGCACCGTCCTGCGATGCCCCGCTGTCCTGGGTTGCTTCGCTGCGCTCGCAAAGACGCCGCTGAAACATCGCGGAACGTCAAATCACCGATATAATGTCGACCACGACGGGTCCGAGACGGCCCGCGCGGGAGGATTTTTCATGGGTATGAACCGCCGTTCGCTACTCGGCGCCGCCGGCCTTGCGCTGGGTGCGCCGGCCGTGACCGTGGCGCAGGCGGCCGAGACGCCCGCTCCCCCGCCGAAGGCCCCACCGCCGCCGGTGACGAAGATCCTCGCGGAGTTCATCCACGACTCCTCCTATGACGGCCTGCCGGACGCTGTCCGCCGGGAGGGCGTGCGCAGCTTCCTGAACTGGGTGGGCGTCGCCATCGGCGGTTCGCATCACGAGACGGTCGATATCGCGGTCTCGGCGCTCCAGCCCTTTTCCGGCCCGCCCCAGGCGAGCCTGTTCGGCCGCTCCGAGCGGTTCGACATCATGAACGCCGCCTTCCTCAACGGCGTGGCGAGCCACATCTTCGATTTTGACGACACCCACCTGAAGACGATCATCCACCCGGCGGGTCCGGTCGCCTCCGCGATCCTGGCCCATGCCGAGATGAAACCCGTCTCCGGCAAGGATTTCCTCGACGCGCTGGTGGTGGGCATCGAGGTCGAATGCCGGATCGGCAACGTCGTCTATCCGAACCATTATGATGCCGGGTGGCACATCACCGGCACCTGCGGGCCGTTCGGCGCGGCGGCGGCGGTGTCGAAGTTGATGGGCCTGAGCGTCGAGCAGACGATTTACGCGCTCGGCCTCGCAGCCTCGCAACCCGTGGGCCTGCGCGAGTCGTTCGGCTCCATGAACAAGAGCTTCAATCCGGGCCGCGCTGCCGCCAACGGGCTGTTCGCGGCGATCCTGGCCTCGAAGGGCTTCACGTCGTCGGAGAAGATGATCGAGGTCCGCCGGGGCTGGGCACAGACCATTTCGACCAAGCAGGATTGGTCGCAGATCACCGATGGGCTCGGCCACCGCTATGAGAGTGCGCTCAACACCTACAAGCCCTTCGCCTGCGGCATCGTCATGCATCCGGCGATCGACGCCGCGATCCAGGTCCGCGACGGAGAGCATGTGAAGCCGGAGGACATCAAGTCCGTCGATCTCAAGGTGCATCCCCTGGTGCTGGAGCTGACCGGCAAGACCGCGCCGAGGACCGGGCTGGAGGGCAAGTTCAGCATCTACCACGCGGTGGCGGTGGCTTTCGTGGAGGGGGCGGGCGGCGAGAAGCAGTTCAGTGACCGGGCGGTGAAGGATCCCCGCGTCCTGGCCCTGCGCGCCAAGGTGAACCCCGTCGTCACCCCCGGCGTCGACCCGGCGCAGGTCGACATGGTCGTCACCCTCAATGACGGGCGCACGATCCACCGTCACATCGACCACGCCATCGGCAGCGTGGAGAAACCGATGACCGACGTCCAGCTCGACGCGAAGTTCAGGGACCTCGCGGACGGCATCCTGCCCGCCGCGCAGGCCGCACGGGTGCTCACCCTCTGCCGGTCGCTGCCCGACCTGAAGGATGCGGGCGAGGTCGCGAGGGCTGGCGTTCAGGGAGCCTGACGAGGGTCCGACGGCCGCGCTTCGGCCGGGCGGGATCGAATTCCCCTCCCGGTCCGTTCAACGTGCGGCGCCCCGGCCCCGGTCGGCGCCGAAAGTCGCGTCGTGGGGGCTTACGGGTCGGTGATGGTCAAGAGGAGCACCGGGGGGCTCAGCCCGGAGGGTCCGGCGATGCGTTTGCGGCCGACCCGCGTCGATGCCGCCGAGCGGCCCCGTGCAGCGCTCGCCCCGCCGCTGATCGTCTGGGCGATCATCGTGGCCGGACTGTATTTCGGCCGGGAAATCTTCATCCCGATCGCCATCGCTCTGCTCCTGTCCTTCGTCCTCGGACCGCTGGTGAACGTCCTTCGGCGCTGGCGGCTGCCGCGCCTCGTCGCGGTGGGGCTCACCGTGCTGATGACGCTCGGGATCGTCGGGGCGCTGGCGACGTTGATCGGCGTCCAGGTCGCCGACCTCGCGGGCGACGTGCCCCGCTACCGCGCCACCATCGAGCGCAAGATCGAGAGCCTGCGCCACAGCCCGGCCGGGCGGATCACTGACTACGTCGCCAATATCGGCCGTGTGATCCATGGTGGGGCCAGCACCGAGGCCAAGCCCGAACCGCCGCCGAAACCCAAGCCTCCGGCGGAAGCCGGACCGCCCCAGCCCGAGCGTAAGCCGATGCTGGTGGAGATGGCGGCGAGCCCGCCGAGCCCCCTGGAGACGGCGAGCACGCTGCTCTCGCCGGTCATGCAGCCGCTCGCGACCACCGGCATCGTCTTCGTGGTGCTGCTGTTCGTCCTGATGCAGCGAGAGGATTTGCGCGACCGGTTGATCCGCCTCGCGGGATCCCGCGACCTCCACCGCACCACCGTAGCGATGGACGACGCCGCAGGGCGCCTCTCCCGTTACTTCGTGGCCCAGCTCGCCCTGAACTCCGCCTTCGGCCTCGTCGTGGGCATCGGCCTGTACCTGATCGGCGTGCCGAACCCCGTCCTCTGCGGGATCGTGTCCGCGCTGATGCGCTTCGTGCCTTATCTCGGCGCCTTCATCTCGGCCCTGCTGCCCATGGTTCTGGCCGCCGCCTTCGAGCCCGGCTGGAACATGACCATCGCCACGGCGATCCTGTTCCTGATCCTCGAACCCCTGACCGGACAGGTGATCGAGCCGATGCTCTACGGCCAGTCGACGGGCCTCTCGCCCACCGCCGTGCTGGTCTCGGCCCTGTTCTGGACATGGCTCTGGGGGCCGGTGGGGCTCCTGCTCTCGACGCCGCTCACCGTCTGCCTCGTGGTGCTCGGGCGCCATGCCGAGCATCTCGAATTCCTCGACGTGCTGTTCGGTGACAGGCCCGCACTGACACCCGTGCAGAACTTCTACCAGCGCATCCTGGCGGGCGATTCCGAGGAAGTGCTTGGCCATGCCGAGTTGATCCTCCAGCATTGCTCGCTGTCCTCCTATTACGAGGACGTGGTGCTGAAGGCCCTGGAACTCGCCGCCCGCGACGCGGCGCGCGGGGTTCTCACCCCCGCCCAGAAGAGCGCCATGCGCGGGACGCTCTCCGAACTCATCGAGGACCTCGCCGACCGCGCGGACGGCCCGGTCGATGGCGCCAGGAAGGACAAGGAGGCCACCGACGCCTGCGAGGCCCAGGGGGCATGCAGCCCGCTGCCGGTCCATCCGATCCCGAGCGATCTGCCGGAGACCTGGACCCGCGACGGCGCCGTGCTTTGCATCTCCGGCCGCGGCTTCCTGGATGCCGCCGCCGTGGCGATCCTGGCGCAGATCCTCGCCAAACGCGGAATCGGCGCGCGGACCATACCTTTCGCCGAGACCGCCTCGGTTCATCTCGCCAAGCTCGAACCGAAGGGAGCACGGCTCGCCTGCGTCGTCTCCATCGCCCATGGTGGCGAGCCGCAGCATCTTAACCGCCTCATCGCACGCCTGCGTCAGCGCATGCCCGCCGTCCCCATGCTCGCCGGCCTGTGGCTGGCGGATGAGGGCCAGCGCCGCCCCGGCTTCACCCTCGACGCGGATATCGTCTCGGGCTCCCTGCACGAAGCGGTGGAAGCGGTGCTCGCCGCCGCCGAAGCCGATCCGGCTCGCCCGGCGCGGCAGGATCCCCAACCCGACCCTGCGGCGGCGGTCGCGGTCGTCGCGCCCGGTCCGGTGGGGCAGGGGGCTTGACGTCGGCCCCGGTCGCCCGCCTTCGTCTGACCGTCGGCGCTGAGCCGCCCGTCGGAGAAGCCACCGCATGAGCGTCGTCGAACTCGGCCGGTTCATGGAGGATCTCGCCCAGGCCTCGGGCAAGGCGATCCTGCCGTTCTTCCGGGCGCAATTCGCGCTGGAGGACAAGGCGCGGGGCGGCTCGCCCTTCGATCCGGTCACAGAGGCCGACCGGGCGGCAGAGGTCGTCCTGCGGGCGATGATCGCCAAGGCCTTCCCCGGCCACGGTATCCTCGGCGAGGAGTTCGGGACCGAGCGGGAGGACGCGGAATGCGTCTGGGTGCTCGATCCCATCGACGGCACCCGCGCCTTCATCGCGGGCCTGCCGACCTGGGGCACGCTGATCGGCCTGACCCGCAATGGCGTGCCGGTCCGCGGGCTGATGCACCAGCCCTATCTGGGTGAGGTCTTCACCGGCGATGGGCACAGCGCCCGCCTGCGCGGCCCGGCGGGAGAGCGCACCTTGCGCACCCGCCGCTGCGCCGATCTCGGACAGGCGCTGCTGGCTTCCACCGATCCGCGCCTGTTCGCGGAAGGCGAGGAGGCGGAGCGGTTCCGTGCCCTGGAAGGGCAGGTACGCCTCTCGCGCTACGGCACCGATTGCTACGCCTATTGCATGCTCGCGGCGGGCCAGGTCGACCTCGTGGTCGAGGCGGGGCTGAAGCCCTACGACATCTGTGCCCTGATCCCGATCGTCGAGGGCGCGGGCGGGCGCGTCACCTCTTGGGATGGCGGCTCGGCGGCCAAGGGCGGCCGGGTGATCGCGGCGGGCGACCCGAGGCTGCACGAAGCGGCCCTCAAGGTGTTGAACCCGTGAGGCACATCATGGGCGGCCCGTGCTGCTGAGCCTCCTCCTCGCCACCGCGAGCCTGTGGGGACACCTGCACGCCGCCCTGCCGGATGCGTCCGTCCTGCCGCAGGCAAGCCCAGCCAAGACCGAGACGCCGCGCTACGATCCGGCGGCGCGGGCGGTATCCAACTGGCACGAGCAGACCGGCGCGGCCCTGCGCCCGAGGGCGCTCGCCCTCACGGCAAGCCTCGCCAAGGATCCGCCCTACGTCGCCCGCTGCGTGCGGCTCAACAATGGCTGGTGCATCAAGTCGGCCCGCTGGTCTGGGGAGATCGGCGCGGACGGGGAAGGGCACACGGCCTTCGCGACCCTGGATGACGGGGCCGACGCCGCCGCGCGGCTGCTGCGCCGCTATTACCGTGATTACAGCCGCCGCAGCGCCCTCGCCATCGTGCGCCGCTGGGCACCCGCCGAATGCCGGGGCGCCCCCGTGGCGGGCCGCGCCTCAGTGGTGACGCCTGCCGTCTCGTCGACCCTCGCGCCGAAGGGGCTGGGTCGAACGCTGCGCGCCCGCTTCCTCGCCCGCCACCGGCCGGGCGGCGCCCCTCGCGTCGCGGCGGCTCGCCCGGCGCGAGGCGGGGCGCTTAGGGTCCAGCCCTGGTCGCCGCTCGCCCGCATGGGCGTCCGTCCGGCCGCGCGCAGTGCCGCCCGCATCTCCGCGCCGCGCCCGGTGGGCGATATCGCCGAAGGCATCCTGCCGAACGCCAACAGGACCACCCCGCGCGTCGCCGACCCCGCCGCTCTGCTGGGGAACGGGCGCGTGCCGAGCCCGGATCGGATGGTTGCGGAATCGGCGTTGCTCCCGGCCATCGCCGCCGGGCTTCCGCTCCTCGACCTGCGCCTGCCCGCCCCGCTCTGCGCGGGCGATACGGTGCGCATCAACAATTACGCCGCGCGAATCTCCGGCAGCGTCGGTCTGAAGCCCGACGACGACCTGCATCTCTTCGCGCCGGACGGATCGCCGCTCCCGAACCTCGCGCCGGTCATGCTCGCCATGTCGGCGGTGGAACTCGGCACCTTGCGCGCCGGGCCGGACCTCGTGGCCGGAGCGATCGGTCGGCTCGCGCAGGAACAATCGGCCTCTGTGCAGCAATAAGCGGGCTCGCCCGGACCTCGCTACCCTTGCGACCGCGCCTTTGCCGCGCCACCTCACGCCCGCCTGCCCCTTCCCGAGCCAGACGGTCCGTGGCCCCTCCCGTAAACACCTTCGCCTCCCGCGCCGGCTCCGCCTTGCGCGCCTTTGCCGAGGCGTCCCAGGACCTCCTCGTCCAGCCGACCCTTCGCCTTGGGGTGACGGGCCTCGCCCGCTCGGGCAAGACCGTGTTCACCACGGCGCTGATCCACCACCTCGTGGAGACGCACGCCCTACCCGCCTTCGCCGCGGCACAGGAGGGACGCCTGCGCCGGGCACGACTGGTGCCGCAGCCCGACGACGACGTGCCGCGCTTCCCCTTCGAGGAGCATTTCGCGACCCTGACCGAGGCCCGCGCGTGGCCGCGCTCGACCGACAGGATCAGCCAGTTCCGCTTGGAAATCGCCTACGAGCGCGCAGCCGGGTGGCGCTCCGGCCCGGCGACGCTGATGCTCGACGTTGTCGATTATCCCGGCGAATGGCTCCTCGACCTCGCCCTGATCGAGACGGATTACGTCTCGTGGTCGCGCTCCACCATCGCGGGCACGCGGCGGCCGGGGCGGGCGGAGATCGCCGCGCCCTGGCTCACCGCCTTACAGGGGTTCGATCCGGCCTCGCCGCTGGACGAGGTCGCCGCCGAGCGGGCGAGCGACGCGTTCAAGGCGTATCTCACGGCGCTCCGGGCCGGGCCGGAATCGGTCGCGACGACGCCGCCGGGGCGCTTCCTGATGCCGGGCGACCTCGCGGGGTCCCCGGCACTGACCTTCGCGCCCCTCGACCGCCTGCCGGACACGATCGACCCCGACAGTCTCGCCGGGCTGATGCAGCGGCGGTTCGAGGCCTACAAGGCGAAGGTCGTGACGCCCTTCTTCCGCGACCACTTCCAGCGGGTCGATCGCCAGATCGTGCTGGTCGACGTGCTCTCGGCCGTCGATGCCGGGCCGACCGCGCTCGCCGAATTAGAAGAGGCCATCGACGCGGTGCTGCTCAGCCTGAATATCGGCCGCAACTCTCTGCTGTCGCGCTTCTTCGCTCCCCGCGCGGACCGGGTGCTGTTCGCCGCCACCAAGGCCGACCATCTCCATCAGACGAGCCATGACCGGCTCGACGCGCTCCTGCGCCTTCTCGTCTCGCGCGCCATGCGCCGGACGGAGGCGGCGGGCGCCCGGGTCGGCACGGTGGCGCTCGCCTCTGTGCGGGCGACCCGCGAGACCACGGTGCACGATGACGGCGAGGTACTGCGCGCCGTGGCGGGCACGCCCGAGGCGGGCGAGGTCGTGGGCGACGAGATCTTCGACGGCCAGAGCGAGGCCGCCGTGTTCCCCGGTGAACTACCCGCCCGCCCGGAGGCGGTGCTGGAAGGCGCCGTCGAGCCCGGCTCCCTGCGCTTCCCCCGTTTCCGCCCGCCGCTGGTCCGCCCGGACCATCTCGGCCGCCCCGGACATCTGCCGCAGATCCGCCTCGACCGGGCGATGCAGTTCCTGATCGGCGACCGGCTCACCTGATAGCCTCGGATCCTTCGCGATGAGTTCATCCCAGAAGCCGCGGGCCTTCCGCCTGTCTCCCGAGCCCCCGCCCGCGCCCGGTGTCGCGCCGCCGCCCGAGCGCGCCACGCCCGCACCGGTGATCGTGGAGGAGCCGTTTGAGATCGTGGACGCCGCCGACGGCGTGCCAGTGCCGGTGGCGCCCAAGAGCCGCTCGCCCTGGGGGGCCCTATTTTGGTCGGCGGCGGGCGGCCTCGTCTCCCTCGGCGTCGGTCTCTCCATCGAGCGGATGATCGCCGACCTGTTCCAGGCGGCGCCGTGGCTCGGCTGGGTCGCGCTCGCCCTGCTCGGCCTCGCCCTGCTGGCCCTTGCCGTGATCGTCGGGCGCGAACTCGTCAGCCTGCGGCGCGAAAAGCGGATCGAGCGGCTGCGCCAGTCCGCAATCGACGCCATCGCCACCCGTGACCATTCCGGCGCCCTGGCGGTGGTGAAGGAAGTGTCCGGCCTCTACGCGGACCGGGAGCGGCTGAGCGCGGCTCGCGCCCGGCTCGATGCCTCGGCGGATGCGATACTCGACGTCGACGACCGGATCGGCCTCGCGGAGCGGGAGTTGTTGGGCGACCTCGACCGGCAGGCCCGCAACGCCATCGCGACGGCGGCCAAGCAGGTCTCGGCGGTGACGGCGCTCAGCCCTCGCGCCATTGTGGACGTGGCGTTCGTGCTCTTCGCCGGTATGCGCCTGCTACGCCGGATCGCGACGATCTACGGCGGACGGCCCGGCTTCCTCGGCTTCCTGCGGCTTGCCCGCTCGGCGCTCGCGCATCTCACCGTCACCGGCGGCATGGCGGTGGGCGAGAGCATGATGCAGCAGGTGCTGGGCCTAGGCCTCGCGGCCCGCGTTTCGGCGAAGCTCGGGGAGGGGGTGCTGAACGGGCTGATGACCGCCCGGTTCGGGCTCGCGGCCCTGGCGGTCTGCCGCCCGCTGCCCTTCGTGCGCACCGAACCGCCGCGGCTGACCGACGTCGCCGGGGAGTTGATGCGCGGGGGCGAAGAGAAGGAACCGTAAGGCTTGATCGCAGCCGCCGAACGGGCGGACCGGGAAGAAGCCCCCTCTCCCCGTAAAGCGGGGAGAGGGAATGCGCGTTTCGATCAGCGCTTGAATTTGCCGTCGTACTTGAACTCCGGCGCCGACTTCAGCTGGTCCTTGCTGGCGCCGATGATCGCCTTCCACTTCTTGGCGTCGGCATCGTAGCCCAGCGCCACGGAATCGGGAGCCACGACCACGTAGCGCTCGCCCATGCCGAGGAAGCCGCCCACGGAGAGGATGTAGCCCGCGAGCTTCTGGTTCTCGATCACGAGGTCCTTGATCTCGCCGACGGTGTTGTTCTGGGCGTCGGTGACGTTGAGGCCGATCAGGTTGTAGCTGAGCACCGCGTCCTGCGGCACGTTCACGAACTTGGGCGCCACGGTCGCGGGGGCGGCCTTCTCTCCGGCGGCGAGGGCGGGGCCGGCGAGCAGCACAGCGGCGAGAGAAGCAAGAACGAGACGACGCATGATAACCTCCAACGCCCGTTGAAGTGGGCGGCAGGGAAGCATCGACCTCCCGCTATCGTTCCCCCCTCACGCAGAAATGTAAATCTGCGAAACATGGAACGAAAACCGCCCCTTCAGTTCGCGGGAGCCGCCTCGGGCTTTGGCTCAGGCTTCGGCTCGGTCTTGGCGAGCACCTCGATATCCCGGTCGAGCCCGCTCTCCACCTTGAACTCGCGGGTGAAGACCTGCCCGTCATGGCGGGCGATCAGCACGTAATCGCCTTCGGCCAAGGTCACCTGTGGGAAGGCGCCGATGGCTTCGCGGATCGTATCGCCGCCCGGCGTCAGCACGGAGAAGGCAGTGCCCGCGAAGGCCTCCGCTCCTGGCGAGGCGACGAGCTTGAGGGTGACGGTAGCAGCCCGGTGGTTGAGGGTCGCCTCCGTGACCTTACCGTTCTCGACCTTGAGATCGGCGCGCTGGATCGCGTTCGACTCTCCGTAGATCGAGACCACGTGATAGGTGCCCTCCGGCAGGCGCAGCACCTCCCCGGTACGGATCGCCGACCGCACGAGGCGCCCTTCCGAATTCGTCCCCACGGGCACGAAGACCGAGAAGGTCACCTGATCCTGCGGGATCTTGGTGTCGCCCACGGCCCCGGAGAGACGGAGCGCGCCAGCGGCGATCCTCAACGTGTCGCTCGAGGCCTGCCCGCCGAGCACGATGCGCTTGGCGGAACTGGCGAAACCGTAGGTGACCGTGGCGACATAGGCCCCCGGCGGCAGGGTGAAACGCGGCTCGGCCTCGGTCGAGCGGGCCACGATCGTGGGCCGCGTGCCCTCGCCTCGATCGTCGAAGATCCGCCAAGCGAGTCCGTCCCGCAGGGGCGTTCCAGCACCCGAGAGAATCGCCGACAGGCTGAGCTGCGCGTCGGGCTCGGCCGCAGGCAGGGAGGGCGGTAGCGAAGGGCTTGTGATCGAGGGCGTCAGCATCGGCGTGTTCGTGCCGGGCTGGAGCATGGGCTGCTGCGCTGGGGCAAGGGAGGGCAGGAGCGCGAAGGCCGACGCCGCCAGCCCCACGCGCCACCTCGTCAGCCGACCCGTGCCCATCCCCGCCGATCCTCGTTCCGCCATGATCGCTCCTGTGGCGCGTGACCATGGCGGCGGCAAGGCCGCATCAGCGGCCCGGACCTTCCACGCCGGGGCGTCGCGTGCCACACCGGCCCAAGACCGCCTCACGACAGCGTTCGGACGGGAGCCATGACCGCCACACTCGACCTTCTGAGGACCCGCCGCTCGGTCCCGCCGCCGCTCCTCGACGGGCCCGGCCCCACGGTAGACGAGCTTCAGACCCTGCTCACCCTCGCTTCGCGGGTGCCGGATCACGGCAAGCTCGCCCCCTGGCGGTTCATTGTGATTGCGGGCGAGGCGCGGGCGCGGGTCGGCGAGGCCATCGCCGCCGCCTTCGCCGCCGACAATCCCGAGGCCGGGCCGGATCGGCTGGAGCAGGAGCGGAAGCGCCTGCAGCACGCACCGGTTGTGGTGGCCATCGTGTCCCGCGCCGGTCCGCACGTGAAGATCCCCGAATGGGAGCAGGTGCTCTCGGCGGGGGCGGTGGCGATGAATCTGATCGTCGCCGCCAACGCCATGGGCTACGCCACCTCCTGGCTCACCGAGTGGCACGCCTACGACCGCCGGGTGCTCGACGCGCTGGGCCTCGCCCCGCAGGAAAAGCTGGCGGGTTACGTGCATATCGGGCGCGGCCGCGAGATCCCCTCGGACCGGCCGCGACCGGTCCTGGCCGACATCGTCACCACCCTGTGAGGCGACCGTGCATTACGATCTCGATCTTCCGCGCGCCGAGCGCAGCCTTCCCCACAGCCCGCTCAAGGCCATCGTCGCCCCCCGGCCGATCGGCTGGATCAGCGCCATGGACAAGGCCGGGCGCCTGAACCTCGCACCGTATTCGTTCTTCAATGCGGTCGGCGACAACATGGTCGCGTTCTCCTCCACGGGGCGGAAGGACGCCCTGGTCTTCACGGAGGAGGGCGGCGAGTTCGTGTGCAGCCTCGCCACCTGGGATCTGCGCGACGGGATGAACGATTCGTCCGCGCCGCTGCCACGCGGAGAGAGCGAGTTCACCTTCGCCGGGCTGGACACGGCCCCCTCTCGCAAGGTGCGCCCGCCCCGGGTCGCCGCCTCGCCCGCCGCCCTCGAATGCCGGTGGTTGCAAACCGTCCCGCTCGTGCCGCTCGGCGGCGGCGAAGCCGAGAATTTCCTCGTGATCGGGCAGGTCGTCTCGATTTATGTCGAAGATCGATTTGTTACAGACGGAATGGTCGACACCGCCGCGATGCATCCGATCATGCGTGGAGGTTATTTCGATTACTTTCATGCCACTCCAGAGACGCGTTTCACCATGCGCCGCCCGAAGGGTGCAGGAGAGTTTACCGGGTCTTAACGGCTGAAGCCCGCGTTAACACCGCTTCATTCTTGAGGCTTTATTTACCATGACAGGCGCAGGGTCGGCCGGTCCTCACAGACTGGCCGACGCCGGATGTTCCTGTTCACCACCACGGCTACACCCCCGGAGATCCCGACGCCGCCCGCGCTCGTGCGTCCCGCACCGGCTCCGGTCGTGCAGGCGATCCGCGACGGGGCGAGCGCCACGGGCGTCGGCTTCGATTACCTCCTCGCCACGGCGCGCCGTGAATCGGCTCTCGATCCCGCGGCCAAGGCACCGACCTCCAGTGCCACGGGGCTGTTCCAGTTCATCGAGCAGACCTGGCTCGGCACGATGAAGAACGCCGGCCCGCAGCTCGGGCTGCAGGCGCAGGCGGATGCCATCGTCCGCCAGTCGGACGGCACTTACGCCGTCGCCGACCCGTCTCAGAAGCAGGCGATCCTGGATCTGCGGCGCGACCCGAAGGTCGCCTCCGTGCTGGCAGGCGCCCTGACCCAGAAGAATGCCCAGGCCCTGCAAGCCGCCATCGGCCACGAGCCGACGGCGGGCGATCTCTACGCCGCCCACGTCCTCGGGGCGAAGGGCGCCGCCAGCCTGATCGGCACCGCCAAGACCTTTCCCGAGCGCGTGGCCGCCCTCGACCTGCCGGAGGCCGCCGCCGCCAACCGGTCGCTGTTCTACGACCGCTCCGGGCGCCCGCGCACGGCGGCCGAACTCTATGCCAGCCTCTCGGCGGCGGCCCAGGGTGCGAACGCCAATGCCGCACCCGTCGCGATCCGCCAGGACAGCCCGTCCGAGGCTCAGGCTATCCCGCCTTCGGCCAACGCCTACGTCTCGACGGCCACCGCCTTCGGCGGCGGCTCCGATCTGCGCAGCCTGTTCCAGACCGATCGCCGCGCGACCGCCAACGATGCCGTCGCCAAGCTCTGGCAGGGTC
Source organism: Methylobacterium sp. NFXW15 (assembly GCF_049887755.1). Classification (NCBI taxonomy): domain Bacteria; kingdom Pseudomonadati; phylum Pseudomonadota; class Alphaproteobacteria; order Hyphomicrobiales; family Methylobacteriaceae; genus Methylobacterium; species Methylobacterium sp. NFXW15. The sequence goes on from NZ_JAGEKG010000008.1 coordinate 116,775, forward strand.
GGACCTCCGGCACCGCCACCGCGCGGCCCGCGCCGTCCTACTTCCCGCGCTCGAACGAGGCCGAGAGCCCCATCGCGCCGCCACTCCTCGCCTCGGCCGATCCCGAAGACATCCCGGCGGTGACGGGCTCGCTGGCGAGCGAGGTCGTTCCGCCCGGTCCGGCCCTCACCCACGCCCCGCTGCCGCCCCGCCGCCCGGCGGAATTCGGCGCGCCCCCGTCCGCGAACACCCTGTTCGCCCCAAGGAGAGGCCCATGATCAAGAAGTCCATGATCATCCGCCAATTCCTGGCCCTGACCCTCAACGCGCCGGCGGATCGCCGGGCGCAAGGGGCAGCGGCCATGGCGCGGGCCTACCTCTACGGTAACCTCGATGCGGAAGCCTCGTGGGAGGCGAAGACCGCCCTGTTGAGCCTCCTCGACGATCCGGCCCCCTCTGTGCGCCGGGCGCTCGCGGAGGTCTGTGCCGATTCCGCCCGCAGCCCGCGCCCGATCGTGGTCGCCCTGTCCTGCGATGGGTTCGAGGTGTCCGAGCCGATCCTCGCCCGCTCCCCGGTCCTCACCGAGGCCGATCTGGTCGAGGCCGCCGCCCTCGGCGACGAGGAGGCGCGCGAAGTGATCGCCCGGCGCCACCACCTCACCCCGGCCGTGTCGGGGGCACTCGCCGAGATCGCGGATCTTCCGACCCTGGTGGCGCTCGCAGGCAACCCGACCGCGCGGATCACCGGCGGGCGCCTCCTGCGGATGATCGAGCGGTTCGGCCACGAGGCCGACCTGCGCGAGGCCCTCCTCGCCCGGCACGACCTGCCGCCTGAAGTGCGCCACGCCATCGCCATGGCGCTCGCCAAGAGCCTTTCCTCCTTCGCCACCGAACGTGGCTGGCTCGGCGCGGCGCGCTCCGAGCGCATCAACCGCGAGATCGCGGAGCGCACCGCCCTCGACCTCAGCGCTGGAGCGGGCGCGGCGGCGACCTCCCGCCTCGTCGGCTACCTGCGCGGCACGCACCAGCTCAATGCGGGGCTGATCCTTCGCGCCATCCTGTCGGGGCGGATCGAATTCGCGCAGACGGCCTTCGCGGATCTGTCGGGGCTCGACCATGCGGTCGTCGCCCGCGCCATGCGCGATCCGAAGGCGGTGGCCGGGCTGCATGAGCGGGCGCGCCTGCCCGCCGCCCTTCTCCCCGCGATGCAGGCGGTGCTGTCGGCATGGCGCGACACCGCCCGCACGGAGCCGAACGGCGCCGTGAGGGCAGCGGGCCTCTCCCGCCGGATGATCGAACGGGCCATCGAGGCTTGCGAGGGCTGGGAGAGCCCCGAGATCCGCAGCGTCGTCGCGCTGCTTACCCGGTTCGAAGCCGAGGCCGCCCGCGACGAGGCGCGCGAGACCACCCGCGCGATCCTGGCCGAGGCCACGGCGCGCGAGGCCGCCGAGCGCGAACGCCTCGCCGCCGACGCCGCCTGGAAGGAGGCGCTGGACGCCCATCGCCGGGCGCAGGGCTTCGCAGAGGCCACCCCCGTCGAGACGCCGGTCAAGGAAGGCCGGACCGACCCTGTCGGCGCGATCCTCGAATCCCTGCCGGATCAGATCATCGACTGGTTCCGCAAGGGCCGGGAGCCCGCGCCTGTCGAGGCCGTGCCGGAGACGATCCTCACCGAACTCGACACCGCCCTCATCGCCGAATTCCGCGCGAGCCGTACGAGCCCGGCGAAGGACAGCATCGCCATCGCCGCGTGAAGGCGCCCCGCGCCGGTCCTATTCGGCCGCGCGGGCCTGGACCGTCGCCCCGCCATCCTCGACGAGGCCGAAGCGGGCGATGGCGCCGTCGAGGCGCAACGCGGCGTTGATCAACGCCATGTGCGAGAAGCCCTGCGGGGTGTTGCCTCGCTGCTCGCCGGTCACGGGATCGATCTCCTCCGCGAGAAGCCCGACATCGTTGCCGCGCGCCAGCAGGCGCTCGAACGTGGCCTTGGCCTCGCCGGTCCGCCCGTCGAGGGCGAGGCAGCCGACCCGCCAGAAGGCGCAGGCCGTGAAGGCCCCCTCGTCGCCCTCGAACCCATCCTCCATCCGGTATCGGTAGATCAGATCGCCCGCGCCGAGTTCCTGCTCGATGGCGGCGAGCGTCGCGCGCAGGCGCGGATCGGACGGGTCGATGGCCCCGAACAGGGCGACGCGCAGCACCGCCGCGTCGAGATGGTGCGAGCCGTAGGCGCCGGTGAAGGCGCCGCGCTCCTCGCTCCAGCCCTTGTCCAGATACTCCGCGCGGACCTCGGCGGCGATCCGCTCCCACTCCGCGATTGTGTCGCCGGGCACCCCGTCGATCCGGCGGGCAATGCGGGCGGCATCGGTGAGCGCCACCCAGATCATCGCCTTGGTATGGACCTGCTGACGCGGTCCGGTGCGCAATTCCCAGATACCGTGATCGGCATCGTGCCGGTGGCGGATCGCACGGGCGGTGAGGTTCTCAAGCACCCTCGGCAGGCGATCGTTGACCTTCTCAGGCGGGTCGTAATCCACCGCTTCGAGGAAGACGCAGAGGGCGCGGATCAACTCGCCGTAGATGTCGTGCTGATCCTGCCCCTCGGCAGCGTTGCCGACCAGCACCGGGCCGACCCCGTTCCAGCCCGCGAGATGGGTCAGCGCCTCCTCCGGCGGGATGTCGTCGCAGACGCCGTACATCAGCTTGGTTTCGCGGCCGAAGGTGTCGTCGCGCTCGCGCAGGAAGCGCAGGAATTCGGAGGCCTCGCGCACGTAGCCGAGCATGACGAAGGCCGTCACCGTGAAGGCGGCATCGCGCATCCACGTGAACCGGTAATCGAAATTGCGGTTGCCGGGCACGGCCTCCGGCAGGCCGGCGGTCGCGGCCGCGACGATGCCGCCCGAGGGCGAATAGGTGAGGAGCTTGAGGCAAAGCGCCGAGCGCAGCACCGCCTCCCGGTAAGGGCCGCGATAGGTGCACCGGCCGCTCCAGCGGCGCCAGTATTCCTCTGTGCCGGCGAGGCTCCTCTGTGCCCCGGCAAGATCGTCGATACCGGCGCCCTCCGAATCCTCGCCATGGGTCAGGACGAGATAAGCCGTCTCCCCCGCCGCGAGACGGAACGTCACCGTGGCCGTATCGCCCTCGATGCGCGGGCAGGGGGCTGCGTTGACGCGGATCCGCCAATCCCCCGCCTCGAACAGGACGGAGCCCTCCGCCTCGATCGGCGTGCAGGCCCGGCGGGCATAGTCGAAGGTGGGGCGCACGGTGAAGACACCTTCGACCGTGCCCTCTTCGCAGGTGAGGAGGCGGATCAGGCGGCTCTCGCCCTCGCCATCCGGCCCCTCCTCGGGTTCGGGTGAGGGCGGGTTGACGGGCATCAGGTCGGTCAGGACGGCGCGGCCCGTCCGCGTCGTGAGGGTCGTCTCCAGGATGTTGGTGTCGGGACGGTAGTGCCGACGGGTGCCTGTGAGCCCCGCCAGCGTGACGGCGCAGGAGCCACCCTTCTCGTCATCCAGAAGCTTCACGAACAGCGCAGGCGAATCGTGACGCGGCCAGCACAGCCAGTCGATCGAGCCGTCGCGGGCGATCAGCGCGCAGGAATGGGTATCGCCGACGATGGCGTAATCGCTGATGGGCTTCGACACTGGATTTCCGGTTGGGCCGCCAAATGGGCGGCAAAGGACAGTCCCCACCGTTGAGGTAGCCGATGGCGGGTCGGTGGGGAGGCGGGCTCGACGATTCGCCGCATGGCCTCAGGGCCGCGGCAGCATCCGGTCGCTGATGATCCGGCGCTGAATCTCGCTGGTCCCCTCGAAGATCGTGGTGAGGCGGGCATCGCGCCAGTATCGCTCCACCCGGCGCTCGGTCGTGTAGCCGTTGCCCCCATGGAGTTGCATCGCTTGGTTCGTCACCCGCACCGCCATCTCGGTGCAGGTGAGCTTCACCATGGCCGATTCCGCCTCAGCCGGTTCGCCCTGATCGAGGAGATGGGCGACCTGCTGCCAGAAGGCACGGGCTTGCGTCACATCGGCGGCCATGTCGGCCAGCGCGAAGCGAAGCGCCTGGAAGTCGCCGATCGGGTGGCCGAACTGTTCGCGCTCCTGAAGGTAGAGCTGGCAATCCTCGACCGCCGCCCGCGCGACGCCGACCGCCCGCGCGGCGGTGTGGACGCGGGCGATGTTCAGCCCGCGCTGCACGGCGGCGAACCCGCCGGAATCCGCATCCGCCCCCTGGTCGCCGTAGAGGCCGGTGAGACGGTCGCTCTCGGGCACCCGCACCCCTTCGAGGTCGAGCTCGAAGGTCTCGAAGCCGTGATAACCGATCTTATCGATCACCCGGCCCTTCATGCCTTCGGGGAAGGTGCCGGGCTGCTTGACCACGAGGAAGGGCTCCAGCCCGGCCGAGCGGAATTCGCCCGGCTTCGGCTCGCGGGTCCGCGCCAGAACCTCGATGAAGTGGGCGCCCTTGGCGAAGCCCGCCCAGCGCTTGCGGCCGGTGAGCACCCAGGTATCGCCCTCGCGCACGGCCTTGGTCGATACGCCCGCGAGGTCCGAGCCCGCATTGGGCTCCGACAGGGAGATCGAACCGATCCACTCGCCCTTTGCGGACCGGCGCATCAGGGCGGAACGGCGCTCGGGATCGAGGGTCTGGGTGCCGAGCCCCTGGCCCCGCGCCAGGATCGAGCCCACCGACAGCCAGGACCGGGCGAGTTCCTCGGAGACGAGACAGTATTCGAACACGCCGAGCCCCAACCCACCATGCTCCTGCGGGATGGTGATGCCGAACCAGCCTTTCGCGGCCATGGCCGCGATGAGGGAGGGCGGCATCTGCGCCTTCTGCGGGTCGAGTTCGTCGGCGATCGGCATCACGGTCTCGCGGGCGAAGGCGCGGGCCTCGGCCTGCAGCGCGGCCCGCGCCTCGGTGCGCCAGGGGGAAGCCAGCTCCGGCGGCTGCGGTGCGATCGTGTCACGGCGTGTATCGCTGCGTGTCATGGTGCCTCCCCGTTCGATCTCGCGGGGCTGGAAACACCGGTTTACAAAATGGTTCCCTCCGGGATCTTCGAATATCGGCGTCGTGGGGCCATAATCGGAGGATGACGCTTGCCGATCCACTCCTCGATACCCGCGCGATGACCAATTCCGCCGCCCCCCACATTCTCGTGGTGGAAGACGACCGCGAGATTTCTGCCCTCGTGGCGCGCTATCTGCGCGGCAACTATTGCCGCGTGACGATTGCCGGGGACGGTCGCGAGATGGACCGGGCCCTCGCGGAAGCGCGCATCGACCTCATCGTGCTCGACCTGATGCTGCCGGGCGAGGACGGGTTCAGCTTGTGTCGCCGTCTGCGCGAGACCTCTCAGATCCCGATCCTGATGCTCACGGCGAAATCCGAGGAGGTGGATCGCATCCTCGGGCTCGAACTCGGCGCGGACGACTATCTCGGCAAGCCGTTCAACCCGCGCGAGCTGCTCGCCCGCATCCGGGCGATCCTGCGGCGGGTCTCGGCCGAGGCCCCCGAAGAGGATGAGCGCAAGCGCCTGCATTTCGCGGGCTGGACCCTCGACGTGTCCCTGCGTCAGCTCCTGAGCCCCGAAGGCGCGCGGGTGGCGATCACGGGGGCGGAGTTCGACCTGCTCCACGCTCTCTGCCTTCGGCCAGGGCGGGTGCTCTCGCGTGACCAGCTCTTGGATCTGACGCAGGGGAGGGCGGCCGGGCCGTTCGAGCGCAGCATCGACGTCCTGGTCTCGCGCATCCGGCAGAAGATCGAGCGCGATACGCGTAACCCTGAATACATCCGCACCATCCGCTCGGGCGGCTACCTGTTCACGCCGGAGGTCACCCGGTCATGACGCTGGCGGCCCTGCGCGCCCGCCTGCGCCCGCGAAGCATCGCGGGGCAGATGGCACTCCTCGTCGTCGCGGGCATCGCCGTGGCGCATGCGGTGGCCACGATGTCGTTCTTCCTCCTGCACGAGCCGCAAAACCCCGACACGCTGCCTGGTGTCGCCGCCGCGCGGGTCGGCGTGCTGGCCCGCCTCCTCGATGTCGCCGAGCCCTCCGCGCGCCCGGCCCTGATCGCGGCGGGCGCGCGCTCCCTGCCCTTGGTCGAGGTCGAACCCTGGGACGGCGTGGCGCCCCCCGGCGCCGAGCCCGCCCCGGACCGGGCGATCGTTCGCCGCCTGCGCGCCGCCGCCGGACGCCCGGTGACGGTGACGAGCCTCAAGCCCTCCGGCAACAGCGAATTCCTGCATGTCGGCATCGTCACCGGCAACGGCGCGATGCTGCGCGCCACCCTGGCGGACGATCCCCTGCGCCCGCCGCGCCAGGGCGCCTTGATCTTCACCGTGGTGTTCCTGGCCCTGACGCTGGCCCTGCTCTGCCTTTGGGCGACGCGGGCGCTCACGGCGCCCCTGGCCCGGCTCGCGAGCGCGGCGGAAGCGTTCGGTGCAAGGGACGACCACGTCGCCCTGCCCCAATCCGGTCCGCAGGAGGTGCTCGCCGTCTCCAGCGCCCTCGACCGGATGCGCTCCCGCGTCCGGCGGCTGATCGACGACCGCACGCAGATGCTCGCCGCGATCAGTCACGATCTGCGCACGCCGATCACCCGTCTACGCCTGCGCGCCGAGTTCATCGAGGACGAGTCCGCCCGCGCGGCGACTTTGCGCGACCTCGACCAGATGAACGGCCTCGTGGAGGCGGCCCTGTCCTTCGTCCGCGACGGGCAGGCGCGGGATCCCGGCAGCCACAGTCTCGTGGACCTCGCCTCGGTGGTGCAGACGGTCTGCGATGGCTTCGCCGATATCGGGGCGCCCGTCACCGTGGAGCGCAGCCGCCATGTCCTCGTGCGCGGCCAGCCCGACGAATTGCAACGGGCGGTCACCAACCTCGTGGACAACGCCGTGAAATACGGCGGCCGGGCCAGCCTGACGATGGAAGGATCGGCGCGCGGGGTGCGGATCTGCGTGCTCGATCAGGGGCCGGGCATTCCCGATGCGGAGCGCGAGACGATGCTGCAGCCTTTCGTGCGCGGCGACCGGGCGCGCAATCTCAATGCGGCGAGCGGCTTCGGCCTGGGTCTCTCGATCGTTCAGGCCATCGTGGAGGCCCATGACGGGCGCCTGACCTTGGAGAACCGCCCCGAAGGCGGCCTCTGTGCGGCGATCGAGTTGCCGCTGGCCTCGCGGGATTTCTCGGGCGGGAAGCCGACGCCGCCCGCCGCCGAGGAACCGGCCGCGCGGGCTGCATGAGCGGCTCGAACCGTTCGAACCCTCTCCTCTCCCCGTAGACGGGGAGAGGAGGCATCCTGTTCCTACGCCGCCCGGACGTTCTGGAGGAACTGGGCGACCTCGGCCCGCAGACGCTCGGATTGCGTGGCGAGATGGCCCGTGACCTCGGCCACCGAAGCCGCGGCCCGGCCTGCCTCGTCGGCCACGCGGGCCACCTCGGCGATGTCCGAGGTCATGGCGCTGGTGCCCTCCGACGCCTGGGTCATGCTGCGCACGATCTCCTGTGTCGTCGCGCCCTGCTGCTCGACCGCCGCCGCGATGCCGGTGGTGGTGCGGTTCATGGCTTCGATCTGCGTCGTGATCGACTGGATCGCCACCGACGCGCCGCCGGTCGCAGCCTGGATCGCCGCGACCTGCTGCCCGATCTCGTCCGTGGCGCGGGAGGTCTGGGCGGCGAGTTCCTTCACCTCGTTGGCCACCACGGCGAAGCCCCGTCCGGCCTCGCCCGCGCGGGCGGCCTCGATCGTGGCGTTAAGGGCCAGGAGGTTGGTCTGGCCCGCGATGGCCGAGACCATCCGCACCACATCGCCGATGCGGGTCGCGACAGCGGAGAGATCCGCCACCGTCCTGCCCGCGCGCTCGGCCTCCTGCACCGCCGCGTCCGACATGCCCGCCGCCTGCTCGACCTGACGGCTGATCTCGGACACCGTCGCGCCGAGTTCCTCGGCCGCCGCTGCCACCGTGGTGACACTGGCTGCGGTCTGGTGCGCGGCGCTCGCCACGTTGGCCGAACGCTGCGAGGTCTCGCCGACCGCGTAGCTCATCGTGCCGGAGGTGCCTCCGAGAGTCGTGACCGCGCCGCTGACGTCACCGACGATCCCGACCACGGACCGCTCGAAATTGTCCGCAAGGTCCTGAAGCATGGCGCGGCGGGCCTGCTCTTCGCGAAGCCGGGCCGCCTCGGTCGTGCGCAACTGCTGCGCAGCCTCCTCCAGCGTCATGTCGCGGATCGTCACGACGGCGCGCGCGATGTCGCCGATCTCGTCGGCGCGGCGGCTGCCGGGCACCTCGGCGAGGTCCTCGCGTGCGGCCAGCGCCTTGAGTGCGCGGGTGAGGGCGCCGAGCGGCCTCACGATGGAGCGGGCGAGCAGCAGGCCGAGCACGGCCGTCGCCGCCAGAACGGCGAGGCCGATCATGATGAGCGTGTGCGAGAGCGACTGCGCATCCTGAAGCGCCTCCGCCTCGGATTGCTCGGCGATGACGGTCCAGGGCGCACCATGGACGGAGACCGTCGCGGCGGCGGCCATATGGGGGCCGTTCACCGCCTCATAGCTGAAGCTTCCGTTGCCGGATCCGCCCAAGGACAGAATGCCGAGATCCTTGATCGCGGTGCCCGCCTTTTCCGCGTTGAGCGGCGGATCGCTGCGCAGCCGCCCATCCTGGCCCGCAGCCAGCACCTGTCCGGTCTCACCGAGTCCCGTGCGCTTGGCGAGCACTTGGTTGAACAGGGCAGGCGTGACGCGCATGACGATGAAGCCGATGCGCTCCACCGCCTGCGAGGTCCCCATGGCGACGTTGGCGCGCTTCGTCATCGCCCGGCCGATGAAGGCCGAGGGCACGCCGCCGACCGGGTAGGCGGAGAAATCCTCGAACAGGACGGCATTCGGCTCAGCCGTCTTCAGCCGCTCCACGAGGCGACCGAGACCGGTCTCCTTGAGCGGACCCTCCGCCACGGTGCCCGCGAAATCCTCGCTCTTGGTCGTGGTGTAGGCGATCCGGCCGTTTTCATCGACGAAGAGCAGGTCGCCATAGCCCGGCTGCGCCACCAGCTTGCGGGCGATCTCCTGCACTTTGCCGTGGCGGCGTCCATACATCCCCGTGCCCGCACCGCCATCGAGGGCGATGCGCTCCTCGACGGTCTTGGGCGCACGGAAGGCCTCGATCACCGTCGCGTAATCGGATTTGCCCGGATCGAGGGTTTCGATCAGGTCCGGGAAGTTCGAGACGACCTGCGGATGGGCGGCGACGGCCACGAAATCGGCGTGCATGCGCTCGGCCGTGAGTTCGATGCTGTCCCGCCGGGCGGAGGCGGCGAGTTGGAGGCGATCCCCCGCCGCAGTCAGGAGGCTCGCCCGGGCTGAATACCAGCTGATGCCACCCATTGTGGCGGCACTCATCAGGGCCAGACCGATCGTCATGGCCGGAAGACGCGTGCTCAGCCGCGATGAATTCAACATAATGGAGCGCCCCACTCTTATTGTGGGTTGCACCCTAGGAGCGGCTGATTGAGATAGCTTTAAGGGGAGCGCAATTTGTAATTGATGCCCGACACCGTTCGAGATCTGATATCGCGGCTTTTACGCCCTTTTGACTGTTTCGATTGGGCCGATGCCGGTCGGGCGTTCTGCTTGACATGTTTTCCGTCAAACTGACATCCATTTCAGGACGTCGGCCTCGACCATGTCCGCGCGCGATCCGGAAAGCACGACCTGTCCGCGATCCATCACGGCGTAATGATCGCAGAGGTCGCGCGCCCATTCGAAGTACTGCTCGACCAGCACGATCGCCATCTCGCCCTTGCCGCGCAGGTAGGTGATGGCTCGGCCGATATCCTTGATGATCGAAGGCTGGATGCCCTCCGTGGGCTCATCGAGGACGAGGAGTTTCGGCCGGGTGACGAGGGCGCGGCCGATGGCGAGCTGTTGCTGCTGGCCGCCAGACAGGTCGCCGCCGCGCCGATGCAGCATGTCCTTCAGGACGGGGAACAGGTCGTAGATCTCGGCGGGGACGTGCCGGTCCCGCCGCTTGAGGGGAGCGAAGCCGGTCTCGAGATTTTCCTTCACCGTGAGCAGGGGAAAGATCTCCCGGCCCTGGGGCACGAAGGCGACGCCCGCCCGCGCCCGGTCATAGGGCGCCAGCCCCTGGATCTCGCGGCCATCGAGGCGGATCGCCCCGCCCTTCACCGCTTGCTGTCCCACGATGGCCCGGAGGAGGGAGGTCTTGCCCACGCCGTTGCGGCCGAGAACGGTCGTGACCTGCCCGGCCTCGGCCTTCAGGGACACGCCGCGCAGGGCCTGCGCCGCGCCGTAATACAGGTCGATGCCTTCGACGCTCAGCATGATGTTGTGGCCCCGGCTCGCTGTTGAAGCCCAATCTCGTGATTGCGAGCATCGCGAAGCAATCCAGGGATGCGGACCGCCTCCGAACGTGGCGCTGCCCTGGATTGCTTCGCTTCGCTCGCAATGACGGCGGGTGATGAAGGGGAGGGCGCGGTCATCACCGCCCCAGATACACTTCGACCACCTTCGGGTCGGCCGACACGGCGTCGATGGAGCCTTCCGCCAGCACCGCGCCCTCGTGCAGGCAGGTGACGCGGCACTGGAGTGCGCGCACGAAATGCATGTCGTGCTCCACCACCACCACCGCGTGCTCACCTGCGATCCGCCGGAGCAGATCGGCCGTCTGCGCGGTCTCGGCATCGGTCATGCCCGCGACCGGCTCGTCCACGAGGAGGAGCTTCGGATCCTGCGCGAGCAGCATGCCGATCTCCAGCCACTGCTTCTGCCCGTGGCTGAGATCGGCTGCGGGACGGGCGCGATGGGTGATGAGCCCGACGGTGGTCAGGATCGCGTCGATGCGCTCCGCCGCCACGCGATTGCGCCAGCCGAACAACGAGGCCGCCGCCGCGCGGGGACCCTTCAGGGCCAGCAGGATGTTGTCCGCCACCGTGTGGCTCTCGAACACGGTCGGCTTCTGGAACTTGCGACCGATGCCGAGGTCGGCGATGGCCGGCTCGTCCAGTGCCAGCAGGTCGTGCTTCCCGTCGAACAGGGCGATGCCGCTGTCGGGCTTCGTCTTGCCGGTGATGCAATCCATCATCGTGGTCTTGCCGGCGCCGTTCGGACCGATGATCGCGCGCATCTCCCCCGGCAGCAGCGTCAGCGACAGGCCGCGCAGGGCCTTGTAGCCGTCGAAGGTCACGCGCAGGTCATCGACGTAAAGCAGCGCGTCGGTGACTTTCGTCTTGTTGGCGGGGCCCGGCGCCGACGCGGGTCGTTCCATGAGGTCGGTGCTCACGATCCCTGCCCCTCTTCCGCGAGCTTCGGCGCGATCTCGGGTTCCGGCGGGAGCTTGGCCGCCGCCCGGCGGCTGCCGAACCTCTCCACCAGCGTGCCGACGATGCCGCGCGGCATGAACAGCGTCACGACGACGAACAGGGCGCCGAGCGCAAAGAGCCACGCATCGGGCATCGCGCCCGTCAGTACGGTCTTGGCGTAGTTGACGACGACGGCCCCGAGCGCCGCGCCGACCAGCGTCCCGCGCCCGCCGACGGCGACCCAGATCACCGCCTCGATGGAATTGCCCGGTGCGAACTCGCCGGGATTGATGATGCCGACCTGCGGCACGTAAAGGGCGCCCGCGACGCCCGCCATCATCGCCGAAACGGTGAAGGCCAGCGTCTTGAAGTGCTCCGGCCTGTAGCCGAGGAAGCGCGTGCGGCTCTCGGCATCCCGCACGGCGATGAGGATCTTACCGTAGGCCGAGACCGTCATCACACGGGCGATGAGGTAGCCGAGCGCCAGCGCGAGGCCGGTCGCCACGAAGATGCCGACCCGGAAACCCTGCGACTGGACATTGAAGCCCAGCAAGTCCTTGAAATCGGTCAGACCGTTATTGCCGCCGAGCCCCATGTCGTTGCGGAAGAAGGCGAGCATCAGGGCGTAGGTCATCGCCTGGGTGATGATTGACAGGTAGACCCCCGTCACGCGCGAGCGGAAGGCGAGCCAGCCGAACAGGAAGGCGAGCAACCCCGGCACGAGCAGCACCATCAGGGCTGCGAAGGCGAAATGGTCGAACCCGTACCAATACCAGGGCAGTTCCTTATAGTTCAGGAACACCATGAAGTCGGGCAGGATCGGGTTGCCGTAGACGCCCCGGCTGCCGATCTGGCGCATCAGGTACATGCCCATCGCATAGCCGCCGAGCGCGAAGAACGCTCCATGGCCGAGCGAGAGGATGCCGCAATAGCCCCAGACGAGGTCCAGGCTGACCGCGAGCAGGGCATAGGCGAGATACTTGCCGAACAGCGAGACGAGGTAGGTCGGCAGGTGCAGGCCGGAGCCCTCCGGCACCGCCAGGTTCAGCAGCGGCACCGCAAGGCAGAACGCCGCCAGGACGGCCAGAAAGATCCAGCCCTTGAGGTCGATGAGGCGGGTCATGGGGCGGCTCCGGGCATACCCACGATCATTGCTTCGCTGATGCTCGCAATGACGGCGCAGGTCGGGGAACGGGAGGCGATCACGACTCCACCGCCCGGCCCTTCAGCGCGAACAGCCCGCGCGGGCGCTTCTGGATGAACAGGATGATGAAGATCAGGAGCCCGATCTTCGCGAGCACGGCGCCGATATACGGCTCCGCGAGCTTGTTCACGACTCCGAGCGTCAGGGCCGCGACCAGCGTGCCCCACAGGTTGCCGACGCCGCCGAACACCACCACGAGGAACGAGTCGATGATGTAACCCTGGCCGAGATTGGGCGAGACGTTGTCGATCTGCGACAGGGCCACCCCGGCGATGCCCGCGATGCCGGAGCCGAGGCCGAAGGTCAGCGCATCGACATAGGGCGTGCGGATGCCCATGGCGGCGGCCATGCGCCGGTTCTGGGTGACGGCCCGGGTCTTCAGCCCGAACGACGTTCTTCGCAAGACGAACAGTAAGCCGAGGAATACCGCCATCGCGAACAGGATGATCCACATCCGGCCCCAGGTGATGGACAGGCCGTAGAAATCGAAGGCACCGCTCATGAAGGCCGGGGCACCAACCTCGCGGTTCGTCGGCCCGAAGATCGAGCGCACCCCCTGCTGCAGGGCGAGGCTGACGCCGAAGGTGGCGAGCAAGGTTTCCAGCGGGCGCCCGTAGAGGAACCGGATGATGAACCGCTCGATCAGAACGCCGACCAGCCCCGCCACGAGGAAGGCGCAGGGGATGCTGATGGCCAGCGACCACGGGAACAGGGCGGGCGCCTTCGTGCGGATCGCCTCCTGCACGAGATAGGTCGTGTAGGCCCCGAGCATCACCATCTCACCATGGGCCATGTTGATGATGCCCATCACGCCGAAGGTGATGGCGAGCCCGATGGCGGCGAGCAGCAGCACAGAGCCCAGCGAGATGCCGTACCAAACGTTCTGAAGCGCCCCCAGGATCGCGAGCCGGGTCTCGATGGCCGAGATGCCCCGCCCGGCAGCAGCGCGCACCGCCTCGCTCGGATCGGCTTGGAGGCCGCGCAGGATACCCATGGCGTCGCCGTCCCCCCGCTTCTGAATGGCGGGGACCGCCGCGAGTTTCTCGGCTTCGGACGTGCCGGGCTTGGCGAGGAGGACCGCCGCGCGGGCCTCGGCCATGGCCTGCTTGATGCCTGCATCCTTCTCCCGCGCGAGGGCCGCATCGAGGGCGGGGAGGGCGGCCGCGTCACGGGCCTTGAACACGGCATCCGCCGCCTCCCGCCGCTTGGCCGGATCGGGGCTCATGAGGTTCAACTGGCCCTGAGCCGCCTCGATGCCCCGGCGGACACGGTTGTTGGCGCGCACGGGCTTGAGGGTCGCATCGTCGGACGCGGCGGCGCCGGTCTTCGCGTCGACCAGGGTACTGCCCTGGCGGATGAACAGCGCCTTGTCCGAGGGCCGCGCCAGGAGGCGCCCGTCGGACAGGGCCGAGAGCACGGCCCCGGCGCGCGGATCGCCGCTGGCGGCGAGCCCGGCGACGCCCGCCTCGATCTCGGCATAGCCGTCGCCCGCGAGTTGCGCGTAGGGGTCCGGCGTCTGGGCCAAGGCCGGGCCGGCGAGGAGCAGGACGAGGAGGGTAATAAGGCGGATCATTCTTTTCTCATCTCGGATGAGCCGGCGCCGACAACGAAAGGGGCGCCGGTCCCCCTGCCCCACGCCCGGAGATCAGTGCGTGACGCGAACCACCGCTCTCGATCCCTTCGCTCCCTCATCCTGAGGTGCGGCGAAGCCGCCTCGAAGGAGGGCTCCAGGGATCGCGGAGCTTTCTGGAGCTCTCCTTCGCGGCCCGCCGAAGCGGGCACCTCAGGATGAGGTCCAGGGTGGGATGAGTCGGTCAGCGATCCCCGCTCGTGGAGCAAGCAAGGCGAAGGACTTACGCCCCGCCGCACTTCTTGGTCTTGGTGTTGTAGTTGCCGCAGTTGAGCTTCACCCAATCGGCCTCGAGGTCCTTCGAACCTTCGAGCTGCTTGGACCACGCCTCGCCGGGGATCAGCTTGTCGGTCTTCCACACCACATCGAACTGGCCGTTGGCCTCGATCTCGCCGATGAAGACCGGCTTGGTGATGTGGTGGTTGGGAAGCATCGTTGCGGTGCCGCCGGTGAGGTTCTTCTGCTCGATGCCCGGCAGCGCGGCGATCACCTTGTCCGGATCGGCGGTACCCGCCTTCTCGACCGCCTTCACCCACATGTTGAAGCCGATATAGTGGGCCTCCATCGGGTCGTTGGTGACGGCCTTGGCGTTCTTCTTGAACGCCTGCCACTTCTTGATGAACTCCTCGTTCTCCGGGGTCTTGATCGACTCGAAGTAGTTCCAGGCCGCGAGGTGTCCGACCAGCGGCTTGGTGTCGATGCCCGCGAGTTCCTCTTCGCCGACCGAGAAGGCGACGACAGGGATGTCGGTCGCCTTGATGCCCTGGTTGCCGAGCTCCTTGTAGAACGGCACGTTGGCATCGCCGTTGATGGTCGAGACGACGGCGGTCTTCTTGCCCGCCGAGCCGAACGCCTTGATCTTCGACACCTCGGTCTGCCAATCCGAGAAGCCGAACGGCGTGTAGTTGATCATGATGTCCTCGGCCGCGACCCCCTTCGACTTGAGGTAGGCTTCGAGGATCTTGTTCGTCGTGCGGGGATAAACGTAATCGGTGCCCTCCAGCACCCAGCGCTTCGCGCCGCCGCCATCCTCGGACATCAGGTAATCCACCGCCGGGATCGCCTGCTGGTTCGGGGCGGCGCCGGTGTAGAACACGTTGCGCTCGCTCTCCTCGCCCTCATACTGGACGGGGTAGAACAGGACGTTGTTCAGCTCCTTGAAGACCGGCAGCACGGACTTGCGCGACACGCTGGTCCAGCAGCCGAACACGGCGGAGACCTTGTCCTTCGAGATCAACTCGCGGGCCTTCTCGGCGAAGAGCGGCCAGTTCGAAGCCGGATCGACCACCACCGGCTCCAGCTTTTTGCCGAGCACGCCGCCCTTGGCGTTCTGCTCGGCGATGAGCATCAGCATCGCATCCTTGAGGGTCGTTTCCGAGATCGCCATCGTGCCCGACAGCGAGTGCAGGATGCCGACCTTGATGGTGTCTTCCGCCCGCGCGGCGCCTGTCGAAAGCGCGCCCAGGGCAAGGCCGGCGGCCATCGCGGCGGCCGAACTCCACGTCTTCCAAGTCTTCACGGTCTTCCCCTTGTCGTCTGCACGAGACGTCGCAACCGGAGGCAATGGCCGTGCCAGTTTTTTGGGCAGAAACGAGGATTGCTTTCCTGACGAGCACGCAGCGCCGCTTGGGCCGTCATCAGGAGCGGTCCGGTCTCTGCTAGAGCCGCTCTCGTTTTCCGGAGAAACCGATGCCGCATGAACGCGACGAGGACAGCAGGCACATCGCCTTGATCGGCGCGCCGATCGAGGTCGGTACCAGCGAGCCGGGCGCTTTGATGGGCCCGGCGGCACTGCGCACCGCCGGGCTCGTACGGACGCTGCGGGACCTCGGCCACATGGTCGAGGACCGGGGTGATGTCGCCCCGGCCGGGTTGGCGCCAGGCGCGACCGGCCTGACCGCGGTGGCGGCCTGGGCAAAGGCCCTCTCGGCGTCCGTCGAGTCGGCGCTTGCGGAGGGCGCGGTGCCGATCGCCGCCGGGGGCGACCACAGCCTGTCGCTCGGCTCCGTCGACGGGGCGATGCGCCATTGCGCCCGGACGGGGCGTCCACTCCGGGTGCTGTGGCTCGATGCCCATGCCGATTTCAACACGCCGGAGACCTCGCCCTCCGGCAATGTCCATGGGATGCCGCTGGCGGCGCTCTGCGGCGAACCGGGCTTCACCGGCCTGTTCCGTGAGCCGTCACCGTCACCACTCGACCCACGCCACGTCCACCTCTTCGGCCTGCGCTCCGTCGATGCGGGTGAGCGCGCCCTGGTCCGCGCCCGCCGGGTCGGCGTCACAGACATGCGCGCCATCGATGAGTTCGGCGTAGTCGCGCCCCTGCGCCGGGTGCTCGAACACGCGTCGGCCGAGAACGCCCATCTGCATGTCAGCCTGGATATCGACTTCCTCGATCCCTCGATTGCCCCCGCCGTCGGCACGGCGGTACCCGGCGGCGCCACCTTCCGCGAGGCGCATCTCATCATGGAGATGCTGCACGATTGCGGTTTGGTCGGCTCCCTGGACGTGGTCGAACTGAACCCGTTCCTGGACGAGCGCGGTCGCTCGGCACGGGTGCTGGTGGAGTTGGTGGCCAGCCTGTTTGGTAGGCGCATCCTCGACAGACCGTCCTCCTCGGAGGCATTGCCCACGGAAGAGGCAGGGCGCGGATGAGGGGCATGCACATTCAGGAGGCAAACTGCGACGCTCCCGCAGGCGTCGCCGCGCGTCAGAGGTCTGTCGGGCGGATCCGGCTCGTCGTGGGACCGAGCGGGGAGGGCGGGCCGACGCGGATCCGCGACCTCGCCGAATCCGGCCCGTCGCGGCTGCGGTTCCCCCGCGTCGGCGGGGCGCCGGAAGCCGTGCTGGTCAACACGGCGGGTGGCGTCGCCTGCGGTGACGATTTCCGGGTGGAGCTCGACCTCGCGGCGGGGAGCGAACTCGTCTTCACCACGACGGCGGCGGAGAAGATCTACCGCTCGGATGGGCCGGAGAGCCGCGTCGAGAACCACGTCACGATCGGAGAGGGGGCGCGGCTCGCTTGGCTGCCACAGGAGACGATCCTGTTCGATCAGGCCCGCCTGCGCCGCCGCTTCGAGGTCGATCTCGCGCCGGGGGCCGGGATGCTCGCCGTCGAGATCGTGGCCTTCGGCCGCGCGGCGCGGCGGGAGCGGATCGGGGAGGGGCTCTTCGCCGATGCGTGGCGGGTGCGGCGGGACGGGCGCCTGACCTATGCCGACACGGCGCTGATCCAAGGGCCGATCTCCGACCTCTTGGCCCGCCCCCCGATCGGCGGTGGCGCGAGCGCAGCGGCGACCCTGCTCGACCTCGACCCCGGCGCGGCGGCTCGCCTGGAGGAGGCGCGCGCCGAACTGGAACGCCTCGACCGGCCAGCGGACGGTATCGAGGCCGCCGCCAGCGCCTGGAACGGGCATCTCGCCCTACGGATGCTCGGTCCGGCGGTAGGACCGCTGCGAGAGCGCGCTGCCCGGTTCCTCTCGGCCTATCGCAGGCTGCCGATGCCGCGCGTGTGGCAGACCTGAATTGGCGCCATCTGGCCCGTTGCCTGTCAGGGGGAACCTCTGCTAGAGACGCGGCCTCCGGGGTCGTCCGCCAGACCCCGCGCGGCTCACGCCGTGATCGCGATGGCCTCGTGGCGGAGTGGTTACGCAGAGGACTGCAAATCCTTGTACGGGGGTTCGATTCCCTCCGAGGCCTCCAATCTTTCCAGACAGCACGATGACGATGCAGCCCCGCGCCCTGAAGGCCGGGGCTTTTTCGTTCCGCCCTCACGGACCGCGTTGCCTTTCGGCAACAAATCGGTCGGCGGCAAAATTGGCGTCGAACAGGACTTGCGCGGTCCGTCGGCGCTGTGTAGAGACACCCCCGTGATCCCCGATAGCTCAGTTGGTAGAGCAGGCGACTGTTAATCGCCTTGTCGCAGGTTCGAGTCCTGCTCGGGGAGCCATCACACTAACAACTCCCTCACATCGCTAGCGTCTTTGCTTCGACGGCCACGCTTTGTGCTGTGGTTCGGCCAAGCTTTGGCGTTCAGGCGCACGGGAATACGGCGAGCCACCTGATCCGAGCCTGCCACGAAGGTCCGGCTCGCAGGGCGCCATCAGCCTTCGACATCGCCCCAAGCGCAGCGAAGCCATCCGAGGGTCCGCGCCGCCCGGGGGCGTTTTGCGGTCTTGGATGGCTTCGCTGTACTCGACGAGATGACCTGACCAGCCCCTGATCGGGGCTGAGCGGCCTTATTCCCGCGAGGCCATCATGTCGTGGGTGAGGACGGTCAGCTTGCCGATCAGGCTGGTCAGGTCGCCCTTGCGGCAGGACCATTGCGTGCCGATCGCCTCGCCGTCCGACGAGACCGAGACCACGGCGACTGAGCGCAGCTTGCCCTCGCGTGCGAGGGCGAGTTGGTCCTGCAGCACCTCGATCACGGAGGCGACCGCCTCATCGGTGATCGTCGGCGCGAGGCGGGCCGGGAAGGCCACGACAGTCGCCTCTTCCGCCTGGCTGGACTTGTTCATCGGCTCCGCCGCTCCTGTTCCTGCGATCCCCTCTCCATGCGGGCCGCGTTCGTACAGAGTGTGGCAGCTTATCCTTACCGGGACAGATCAACCGGTGGGCGTGGTATCCGGGTCACACTTCAAGCTAGGCAATCTGCACCGCGGAGCAATATCGCGGCTGCGAACGTTATTGGTTGATGAGCATTGCCCACGACCATTCCCATACCGTCGAGATCGTGCCCAGTTCGGGCGCCTCGCCGACCTTTCGCTGGATCATCCGCCGCCAGGACGGCACGCCCGTCCGGCAATCGCCCTATGCCTTCTCGACCGAGAAGGGGGCGCTCATTTCGGCAGATTGCTGGCGGCGCGAACTCTCCGAAGCCGGGATCCGCTGAAACCTCCTGCCGCGACAGCGATTCTACCAGCAATTGAAAATTTGCTCTCGCGAGGAACGGCAACCCACAAGTGTTGCCTCAATCGAGAGCACTAGGCACAAAACAAAAAAGCAAGGCCCCAGGGCCTTGCTTTTAAATTTACCAGTTGTTCGGCCTTGAATTGCCCGACGCATTGCCTGCGTGGTGGCCGGTTTTTCCTCCCGAGACTCGGACCCTGCGCCAGCCCCTCGGGGCGTCGCAAACATCGCGGCACGCTTATAGGAACAACAATGCGTGCTGTCACCGGGGTTGGAGAAAAAATCTGCGCTTTTTTGCCGACCCGTGGAACTGACCGCTCGCGCCGGGGTTGCGCCCCGCCATCCGGTAAAGCCTGAGCGGTCGTTCCCGGACAGGATCCGCTTGTTTTTTGCCACAGTGACGTGTTGTGTGCCCGTCGCCGGGCGCCTTGAGGCCCCGCAGGCCTCCTTTCGAAGCGATCGATGCGTCTCTCCCGCTACTTCCTCCCGACCTTGCGCGAGACGCCCAAGGAAGCCGAGATCGTCTCTCACCGCCTGATGCTGCGCGCCGGCTTGGTGCGGCAGGAATCGGCCGGCATCTATGCATGGCTGCCGCTCGGGCTGCGGGTCCTGAACAAGGTCTGCGACGTGATCCGCCGGGAGCAGGAGCGCTCGGGCGCCGTCGAGATCCTGATGCCGACGGTGCAATCGGCCGAGCTGTGGCGCGAATCCGGCCGCTACGATGCCTACGGCAAGGAGATGCTGCGCCTGAAGGACCGTCACGAGCGCGAAATGCTCTACGGCCCCACCGCCGAGGAGATGGTCACCGAGATCTTCCGGGCGAGCGTGCGCTCCTACAAGGATTTGCCCAAGAACCTCTACCAGATCTCGTGGAAGTTCCGGGACGAGGTGCGTCCGCGCTTCGGCACCATGCGCTCCCGCGAATTCCTGATGAAGGACGGCTATTCCTTCGACTTCGATCAGGCGACGTCCCGCCACGCCTATAACAAGGTGTTCGTCTCGTACCTGCGCACCTTCGCCGGGCTCGGCCTGAAGGCGATCCCCATGCGCGCCGATACCGGCCCGATCGGCGGCGATCTCTCGCACGAGTTCATCATCCTCGCCCAGACCGGCGAGAGCGAGGTGTTCTGCGACAAAGCCTATCTCGACATGGAGATTCCACCCGAGAACGTCGATTTCGACGACGTCGCCGGCCTCCAGGGCCTCGTGGACGCCTGGACCTCGCGCTACGCCGCGACGGAGGAGATGCACGAGGCGGATGCCTTCGCCGAGGTGCCCGAGGAGAGTCGACTCTCCGCCCGTGGCATCGAAGTGGGGCACATCTTCTATTTCGGCACCAAGTATTCCGAGCCGATGAATGCCAAGGTCGCCGGGCCGGACGGCATCGAGCGGCCGGTCCATATGGGCTCTTACGGCATCGGCCCAAGCCGCCTCGTCGCCGCGATCATCGAGGCCTCGCATGACGAGGCCGGGATCATCTGGCCGGATGCGGTGGCTCCGTTCGACGTGGCGCTGATCAACCTGAAGGTCGGCGACGCGGCGACCGATGCCGCCTGCGCGCAGATCCAGAGCGAGCTCGAGGCCGCCGGCCTCTCTGTTCTCTACGACGACCGCGACGAGCGGCCGGGCGCCAAGTTCGCCACCGCCGACCTGATCGGCCTGCCCTGGCAGGTCGTGGTCGGGCCGAAGGGCCTCGCCGAGGGCAAGGTCGAGTTGAAGCGGCGTGCGGGCGGCGAGCGGGAGAGCCTGCCGGCGATCGACCTCCTGGCACGCATCAAGCGCGTCTGAGGCGGCCCGATGGCGGGGCGCGAGACCTTCGACCGGCTGAGGGGGCAGGCGGCCCATTGGACGTCGGGCTTCGTCGCGGCCATGCGCGCGGGCACGCCGCCCTTCGCCCCGTTCGAATGGCTTCTGGCGGGCCGCTATCTCCGCGCCCGGCGGCGGGGTGGGGGCGTGTCCGTCGTCGCCTTCTTCTCGGTGCTCGGCATCGCGCTCGGTGTCGCGACCCTCATCATCGTGCTCTCGGTGATGAACGGCTTCCGGGCCGAGTTGCTGTCGAAGATCGTCGGCATCAACGGCCACCTCTTCGCGACGCCCATCGACCGCTCGTTCAACGATTGGCAGGACCTGTCCGAACGCCTGTCCAAGGTGGCGGGGGTGAAGTCGGCGGTGCCGCTGGTCGAGGGACAGGCCTTCGCCTCCTCGCAATATGGCGGGTCGGGCGTGCTGGTGCGCGGAGTGCGGGCGCAGGATCTCGATTCGCTCGCCGCCGTCACCACGTCGGTCCGCGGCGGCACCCTCGAAGGCTTCGATGACGGCACGGGCGTGCTGATCGGCAAGCGCCTCGCGGACACGCTCGGCCTTCAGGCCGGGGACACGATCACCCTCTCGACGCCGAAGGGCGCCTCGACCCCCTTCGGCACGGCGCCCCGCACCAAGAGCTACACGGTGAAAGCGGTGTTCGAAGTCGGCATGACCGAGTTCGATCAGACCTTCGTGTTCATGCCGCTTACCGAGGCACAAACCTTCTTCAACCGCGAGGGCGACGTCTCGCTCATCGAGATCTACGTCGACGATCCCGACCATGTGGGCGACATGCGCGAGCCCCTGGAGATGGCGGCGGAGCGCCCCCTGCTGCTCACCGATTGGCGCCAACGCAACCGCACCTTCTTCGGAGCCCTCGAAGTCGAGCGGAACGTGATGTTCCTGATCCTCAGCCTGATCGTGGTGGTGGCGACGCTGAACATCGTCTCCGGCCTGATCCTGCTGGTGCGGGACAAGTCGAGCGACATCGCGATCCTGCGCACCATGGGGGCGACGCCCGGCACGATCATGCGGGTCTTCCTCATCAACGGCGCCTTGATCGGCGTGGTGGGCACGCTGTCGGGGCTGGTGCTCGGCATCGTCATCACCCTGAACATCAAGCCGATCCAGCGTTTCCTCTTCCCCGGTGCCTGGGATCCGACCGTACGCTTCCTCGCGGAGATCCCCGCCGAGATGAATCCGCGCGAGATCGTGGCGGTGGTCGTCACCACGCTGATCCTGTCGCTCGCCGCCACCCTGTATCCCTCGTGGCGCGCCGCCCGGCTCGATCCGGTGCAGGCCCTGCGCTACGGCTGAGGCCCCTGTCCATGAGCTCCGGCCCCGCTGCCGCCGACGCCCCGCCGGTCCCGGCCCTGTTCTTCGCACAGGTCGAGCGCCGCTACGCCCAGGCCGAGGGCGCCCTGGAAATCCTGCGGGGTACCGATCTCGCGATCTGGCCGGGGGAACTCGTCGCCCTCGTCGCCCCCTCGGGCGCGGGCAAGTCGACGCTCCTCCATCTCGCCGGGCTGCTCGAACGGCCGGACGGAGGCGAGGTCTATATCGGCGGGCGCCCGACCGCCGCGATGGGGGATGCCGAGCGCACCCGACTGCGCCGCGAGGAGATGGGCTTCGTCTACCAATTCCATCACCTCCTGCCCGAGTTTTCGGCGCTGGAGAATGTGATGATGCCCCAGCTCATCCGGGGCCTGAAGCGTGGCGAGGCCAAGTCGCGCGCCTCCGAACTCCTCACGTTCCTCGGACTCGGCGAGAGGCTGGTCCATCGCCCGGCCGAACTCTCCGGCGGCGAACAGCAGCGCGTCGCCATCGCCCGCGCGGTCGCCAACGGGCCGCGCCTTCTGCTCGCGGACGAGCCCACCGGCAACCTCGACCCCGGCACGGCGGGTCATGTCTTCTCGGTGCTGATGTCGCTGGTGCGGGCCTCGGGGCTGGCCGCCCTGGTCGCGACCCATAACCTCGATCTCGCCGCCCGCATGGACCGGCGGGTGACGATCCGCGACGGTCAGATTACGCCGCTCGACTGACGCAAGCCGTCATCGTTTCGCGGCCCTTCCCACCCTCGCCCTCATCCTGAGGTGCCCGCGCCAGCAGGCCTCGAAGGAGGGCTCCAGAAGACTCGGCGAACCCTGGGGCCCTCCTTCGAGGCGGCTTTCTCCGCACCTCAGGATGAGGATAAGGCTTGGGATGGGGCCTCTCCCTCCTCAACCCTTCGTCAACCATCTTCAAACGCCACGTGATGTCCGTTCAAATCTCCGCTTTCAAAAGAACAAAACAAGAACATACTGCCTCAACAAAGACGGGAGGCGGCGATGATGCTGAAGCGGGCGATCCTGACCGGGATGGTGGAGTTCATGGCGTTCGGTATTCTGTTCGGCGCGTTCGGCGCCTGGGCGGTAGCCCTCGCACCGATTCATTGAAAGCGGGTCCGCAAACGGGCGAAAGTTCCCTTCGAAAGGCGCTTATCCACAGGATGTCCCCGCGTTTCACTGGGCTGCCACAGGGGCCGGAAATCGGCCCCCAAGCAGTGGATAAGTGGCCGCTGTGGCCGCCGGGCGGTCGACTCCGGGGCGGGCAGGGCCGATCCTCGTCGGCCCCCGAACAAGGCCGGACATGACACGTCAATTGAAGGAGGTCGGCTTCGTCCACCTCCACGTCCACTCGTCCTATTCCCTGCTCGAAGGCGCGGTGAAACTCGGCGACCTCGTGAAGGCCGCCGTGGCCGACCGGCAGCCGGCGCTGGCCCTCACCGATACCAACAACCTGTTCGGCGCCCTGGAATTCTCCGAGAAGGCGGCCAAGGACGGGCTTCAGCCGATCGCGGGCGTGCAGCTTTCCGTGGCCTTCGAGGCGGCGGATCCCCATGCCCGCACCCTGCCGACCTATCACGGCGTGGTCCTGCTGGCGCAGGACGAGGCCGGCTATGCCAACCTCCTCCGGCTCGCGAGCCGCGCCTATTTCGATTCCCCCCTCGGCGAGGCGCCCCGCGTGGCCGCGACCGCCTTGGTGGATTACGCCGACGGGCTCATCGCGCTGACCGGCGGAGCGGGCGGCCCCCTCGATGCCGCCCTGCGGGCCGGACGCCCCGAACTCGCCACGAGCCGCCTGGAGAGCCTGAAGCGCGCCTTCGGCGAGGACCAGCTCTATGTCGAGATTCAGCGCCACGGTCTGCCGGAAGAGGGGCGCATCGAGGCGGCCCTGCTCCATCTCGCGGACCGGAACGGGCTCGGCGTCGCGGCGACGAACGAGACCTTCTTTTCGAAGCCCGACGATTACGACGCCCACGACGCGCTGCTGGCCATCGCGGATGGGCGGATCGTGTCGGACGACCGCCGCCGCAAGCTGACGCCGCGCCACAACTTCAAGACCAGGGCCGAGATGGCCGCCCTGTTCCACGACTTGCCCGACGCCCTGACGTCCACGGTCGAGATCGCCATGCGTTGCGCCGTGCGCGCGCGGACCCGCAAGCCGATCCTGCCCAATTTCTCCCGGGTCGCCGGGGGCGAGGCGGCCCCGATGGCCGAGGCGCTGGCCGAAGCCTCGGGCGCTGTGGCGCAGGCGATCGCCGCCGACGAGCCGACGGAGCTACGTCGTCAGGCCGAGGTGGGGCTCGAACTGCGCCTGCAGCAGCACGGCACCGCGCCGGGCTTCACGGAGGACGATTACCGCAAGCGGCTCGCCTTCGAGCTCGACGTCATCGTCTCGATGAAGTTTCCCGGCTACTTCCTGATCGTATCGGACTTCATCAAGTGGGCGAAGGAGCACGACATTCCGGTCGGGCCGGGGCGCGGCTCCGGCGCAGGCTCGCTGGTCGCGTGGTCGCTGCTCATTACCGATCTCGACCCGCTGCGCTTCGGCCTGCTGTTCGAGCGCTTCCTGAATCCCGAGCGCGTCTCGATGCCGGATTTCGACATCGACTTCTGCGTCGAGGGCCGCGAGCGCGTCATCCGCTACGTGCAGGAGCGCTACGGTGAGGGGCAGGTCGGGCAGATTATCACCTTCGGTACGCTGCTCGCCCGCGGCGTGCTGCGCGACGTCGGTCGCGTGCTCGAAATGCCCTATGGGCAGGTCGACAAGCTGACCAAGCTCGTGCCGCAGAACCCGGCCAACCCGGTGACGCTGGCCCAGGCGATCGAGGGCGAGCCGAAGCTCCAGCAGGCGATCGAGGAAGAACCGGTCGTCGCCCGGCTCGTGGATATCGCGCGAAAGCTCGAAGGGCTGCACCGCCACGCCTCGACCCACGCGGCGGGCGTGGTGATCGGCGACCGGCCGCTGGAAGAGCTGGTTCCGCTCTACCGAGACCCGAAGACCGGCATGCGCGTCACCCAGTTCAACATGAAGTGGGTGGAGCAGGCGGGCCTCGTGAAGTTCGACTTCCTCGGCCTGAAGACGCTGACCATGCTGAGGTGCTGCACCGACCTGCTCAAGGCGCGCGGCATCGAGATCGATCTCGCCTCCCTGCCGCTGGATGACCCGGAAACCTACGCGCCGATGGGCCGGGGCGAGACGGTCGGCGTGTTCCAAGTCGAATCCGCGGGCATGCGCAAGGCGCTCTGCGAGATGCAGGCCGACCGGTTCGAGGACATCATCGCCCTGGTGGCCCTCTACCGGCCGGGCCCGATGGCCAACATCCCCGTCTATTGCGAGCGCAAGCTCGGCCGAGATGCCGGCAACGAGGCCAACTGGTACCCGCATCCCAGCCTGGAGCCGATGCTGAAGGAGACCTTCGGCATCATCGTCTACCAGGAGCAGGTGATGGAAATTGCCAAGGTGCTCGCCGGGTACACCCTCGGCGAGGCCGACATGCTCCGCCGCGCCATGGGCAAGAAGATCCGCGCGGAGATGGACGCTCAGCGCGAGCGCTTCGTGAAGGGCTGTGAGGCGGGCGGCCTGACCAAGGCCAAGGCGAACGAGATCTTCGACCTGCTCGCCAAGTTCGCGGATTACGGCTTCAACAAGTCACACGCGGCGGCTTATGCCCTGCTGACCTACCAGACCGCCTATCTGAAGGCGAACCACCCAGTCGAGTTCCTGGCCGCCGCCATGACGCTCGATATCGACAACACCGACAAAATCGCGGAATTCCGGCAGGACGCGCAGCGCCTGAAGATCACCGTCGAGCCACCCTCGATCAACGCTTCGGGCGAGGTGTTCGAGGTGCGCGACAGCAAGATCTTCTACGCGCTCGCCGCCATCAAGGGTGTCGGCCGTGAGGCGGTGCGGGCGCTGGTGGAGGCGCGGGGCGACAAGCCCTTCACCGACCTCTCAGACCTTGCGCGGCGCCTCAACCCGCGCCTCGTGAACAAGCGGACGATGGAAAGCCTCGTCCAGGCGGGCGCGCTCGACTGCATCGAGCCCGACCGCGCGCGGGCCTTCGCGGCGGTCGAGCCGATGATGCGGCTCGCCGCCAGCGCGGTCGAAGCCGAGACGACCGGCGTCACCGACATGTTCGGCGGTGTCGCCTCGGCAGATGTCTCCTTGCGCATCCCGCCCCACGAATTGTGGCCCATGGCCGACACGCTGAAGCGGGAATACGCCGCGATCGGCTTCTTCGTCTCGGGCCATCCGCTCGATGAATACGGCGATCTCCTCGACAAGCTGCGGGTGCAGAGCTGGGCGGATTTCTGCCGGGCGGTTCGGGCGGGGACGACGAGCGTCGGCCGGGTGGCGGCCTCGGTGCTGGACCGGGCGGAGCGGCGCACCAAGACCGGCAACAAGATGGGCATCGTCACCCTGTCGGACCGGACGGCGCATTTCGAGGCGATCATCTTCTCGGAAGGTCTCGGCCATTATCGCGAGATCCTGGAGCCCGGCCGCCCGCTGGTGCTCCAGCTTCAGGCGAATCTGGAGGGCGAGGATGTGCGCGCCCGGATCATGACCGCCGAACCCCTGGATGCGGCGGTGGCCCGCTTCCAGAAGGGCATGCGCATCCATCTCGACGATGCGCGCGGCATCCAGGCGGTGCAGAGCCGCCTGACCATGCGCGGGGAGGGGGAGGTGTCCCTGGTGCTGCGCCTCGACGGCGGCGAGCGCGAGGTGGAGATCCGCCTGCCGGGCCGTTACCAAGCGACGCCGCAACTGGCCGGCATGCTCCGCGCGATGCCGGGGGTGGCGCAGGTTGAGGTGAGTTGAGATCGGGTTCCCAAAGGGCGAGCCCTTTGGTGGGGTCCTAGGGGCGAAGCCCTTGGATGAGCAGGGCGCTGCCCTGCACCCGCGAAAGGACTCGGTCCTTTCGAAACCTCGACTGTCCGATCGTCGCTCCCCTCCCCCGCAGGGGTGAGAGACAGGCGGACGCTACGGCCCGACGCAGCGCTCGATCGCCTTCCGTACCGCCGCCGCGTCGGTGACGGGGAAGGTCGCGATCACCGAGGCGTCCCCGGCGCGGGGGCTCGATTGCGTCCAGACGATCCGTGCCCCCGCCTCCGCGAGACCCGGCGCGATGCCGCGCAGGGGGCTCTCGGTGCGCTTCGGGCCGGCGACGGTCAGGATGTAGCTCGTGGATGGATCGGCAGCCACCGATCCGCTCGCCGGGGCGATCATGCTGCGCACGCCGTTCGCCCCCGCTACCCGGAGGGCGGTGAGGGGTTTCGTCGTGCCGCTCGGCCCCTCGAAGGCGTCGAAATCGAACGTCGAGGACAGGTCCGCGAAGCGCGGGATCGTCAGCGTGGCCGAGAGCCCCGCATGGGCCGGGTCGCAGGCAAGGCGCAGGGTGGCGTGGCGCGACGCGCTGCCGATGGTCGCCTCGCCCACGACGCCGACCTCACCCGCCAGGACCGGGGAGGCCAGAAGCGCAACAGCGAGGGCAGGGGCCACGATCCGCATGGAAAGCTTGATCCGTTAATGCCGCGACGCAGCCGGGAAGGGCCGCTTTACCACGGTGAAAGGAAAGGGGTGCGCAGCTCAGGGTTGATGTGCGCTGCAGCAACTCATTCAAAATCGATCGATCCTACACCGCCACGCTTAAGTCCTCAGGCGTGGCCATGCGCATCAAGATCACCCTCGGCCTCATGTTGGTCGTCTATCTCATCGACGGCCGGGCTCCCGGCTTCCGCGAACTCCGCAACCCCGATGCGGAGCATGCCGGTGCGCGCAGCATCGTCGCGACGAAGCGCGCGTGGATCTGAGGCGACGGCCTCGCCGCCCATCCCCCCCCCTCCTTCGAGGCCCGGCAAGCCGGGCACCTCAGGATGAGGACAGTGGATGGGAGGAACCATCCAGACTCTCCCTGAGCCGCGCCGCCACCAGCGCCTGCAACCGCCACAGGTGCCGGTCGCGGATACCGAGCGCCTCGCAGGCCTCGACGGTGCGGTAGAGGTATTCGGCGCTCGGCCCCATATGGCCGCAGGCCGTCGCGATCATCTCCGCGAGCTCGGTGTCCGGCAGGCGGCCCGCGTAGCGGTCATTCGCCCGGTTGGCGAGGAAGGTGAGGGCGGAGACGGTTCCCTCTTCGGTCTGCACCGGAAGCCAGCGGGCGACGTAGCCGCGCCCGCGCATCTCTCGCCGCCACAGTGGCATTAGCGCCTCGCGGATCTCCGCATCCGGCAGGCGAAAGGCGACGCCCCGGCACAGGCCACCCCGGTCCAGCGCGAGCACGAAGCCCGGCCGTTCCGGCGTGCCCCGGAAGCGCCGCTGCAACAGGCAGAACCGGCGGTGGAAGCCGCGCACGGTGCCGAGCCGCCGCTCCGCCACCGGGAATTCCGGCCGCCACATCAGCGAGCCGTAGGCGAAGACCCAGAGCGCGGCGCCCTCCCGTCCGGCTACGATCTCCTCAAGGCCGGGTCGTAGCTCCTCGTCGGTCATCACCGTGAGTGCGGAGGGATCGTCGGCGATGGGGCACGCATGGGCGGCGCGGATCAGGTCCAGGGTCAGGTCGAGGTTCGTGGCTGGCATCGCGCAAGGCTAACGCAACGGAGCGGAAAACACCTATATCCCTCTCATGCAATGGACGGACGATGCCCTGGTGCTGGGCCTGCGTCGGCACGGGGAGACCGGAATCATCCTCGAAGCCATGACAGCCGAGCACGGTCGCCATCTCGGCCTCGTGCATGGCGGGCGCTCGCGCCGGATGCAGCCGGTGCTGCAACCGGGCAACCGGGTGCGCGTCACATGGCGGGCGCGGCTCGATGACGGGCTCGGCGCCTTCGCCGTCGAGCCGCTGAGTTCGGAAGTGTCGCGGATGATCGGCTCCGGCCTCGCCCTTTACGGGCTCGGCGCGATGGGGTCGCTGCTGCGGCTCCTGCCCGAGCGGGATCCACACCCCGCGCTCTACGAAGCGGCGTGCATCCTCGTGGAGCATCTGGACGATGCCGACATCGCCCCGCCGCTGATGGTGCGGTTCGAACTCGCCGTGCTCACCGAACTCGGCTTCGGCCTCGATCTCTCGGCCTGTGCCGCGACAGGCGGCAACGACCGCCTCGCCTATGTTTCGCCCCGTACCGGCCGGGCGGTGAGTGCGGCGGCGGGGGAGCCCTACCGGGACAAGCTGCTTCCCCTCCCGACCTTCCTGCGCGAGGGCGGCGCGCCGGGGCCGGACGGCGTTGCACAAGGGTTTACCTTGACGGGATACTTCCTCGACCGGCACGTCTGGGGTCCGCGCGGCCTCACGCCACCTGAGGAGCGGGCGCGATTCGTTGCGCTCGGCGTCGCAGCGGGCTAGTGTTCGCGGTATGTTCTAGTTGGCCGCGGCCTCCGCGTCTCTGCGAGCGGAGCGAAGCAATCCAGGGCAGCGGGACGCCTGAGACGACGGCGCCCCCCCTGGATTGCTTCGCTCCGCTCGCAATGACGGAGAGGGCAGCGGGAAGAGTCGGGGAACCACCATGGGTCAGCCCTTCGAGCCGCCGTCCGGCGACGGCATCGAGAGCGTCGAGCTGAAATCCGCGCTGGAAGAGCGCTACCTCGCCTATGCGCTCTCGACCATCATGCACCGGGCCCTGCCCGATGCTCGCGACGGCTTGAAGCCGGTGCACCGGCGCATCCTCTACGGCATGCGCCTCCTGCGGCTCGACCCGAACACCGCGCACAAGAAATGCGCGAAGATCGTCGGCGATGTGATGGGTGATTTCCACCCCCACGGCGATCAGGCGATCTACGACGCCCTCGTGCGGCTCAGTCAGGATTTCGCGCAGCGCTACCCGCTGGTCGATGGTCAGGGGAACTTCGGCAACATCGACGGCGACGGCCCCGCCGCCTACCGCTACACCGAGGCGCGCCTCACCGAGGTGGCCCGCCTGCTCCTCGACGGGATCGATGAGGACACGGTCGATTTCCGGCCGTCCTATAACGGCGAGAAGGAAGAGCCCATCGTTCTTCCGGCGGCCTTCCCGAACCTGCTCGCCAATGGCAGCCAGGGCATCGCGGTCGGCATGGCGACCTCGATCCCGCCGCACAACGCGGCCGAACTCTGCGACGCGGCGCTCTACCTGATCAATCACCCCGAGGCGAATTCGGGTCAGCTCGCGAAGTTCGTGCAAGGGCCGGATTTCCCGACCGGCGGCATCCTCGTGGATTCAGCCGAGTCGATCGCGGAAGCCTACCGCACCGGGCGCGGGGCGTTCCGGGTCCGCGCCCGCTGGCACAAGGAGGATCTCGGCCGGGGGACGTGGAACATCGTCGTCACCGAGATCCCCTACGGAATTCCGAAGGGGCGGCTGATCGAGAAGATGGCCGAGCTTCTGCAGGAGAAGAAGCTGCCGCTGCTCGCCGATGTCCGCGATGAATCGGCCGAGGATGTGCGGGTGGTGCTGGAGCCGCGCTCGCGCAGCGTCGATCCGGTCATCCTGATGGAATCGTTGTTCCGCCTCACCGAACTCGAGGCGCGGGTCTCGCTCAACCTCAACGTCCTCGTCGGCGGCCTCGTACCCAAGGTGATCGGGCTCGCGGAATGCCTGCGGGAATGGGTCGATCACCGCCGGGTGGTGCTGCAGCGCCGCTCGCGCTACCGGCTGGGCCAGATCGACCGCCGGCTCGAAATCCTCGGCGGCTTGCTCATCGTCTATCTCGACCTCGACGAGGTGATCCGCATCATCCGCGAGGAAGACGAGCCGAAGCCCGCCCTCATGGCGCGCTTTGAACTCACCGAGGTGCAGGCCAACGCCATCCTCGACACCCGCCTGCGCTCCCTGCGCAAGCTGGAGGAGATGGAACTGCGGCGCGAGTTCGACGCCCTGACCGCCGAGAAGGCCGAACTCGACGGGCTGCTGGCCTCCGAGCCGGCGCAGTGGAAGGCGATCCAGGCTCAGATCCGTGCGGTGAAGAAGACGTTCGGACCGGAGACCAAGCTCGGCAAGCGCCGGACCACGTTGGAGAATCCGCCCGATACGGCGGGCGTCGACCTGACGGCGGCTCTGGTCGAGCGCGAGCCGATCACGGTGATCGTCTCCGAGAAGGGCTGGATCCGCGCCCTCAAGGGCCATGTGGCAGACCTGTCGGGCGTGGCCTTCAAGGGTGACGACCGCCTCAAGATCGCCTTCCCGAGCGAGACGACACAGAAGATCCTGCTGCTCGCATCGAACGGCAAGGTCTTCACCCTCGACGCGTCGAAGCTGCCGGGCGGGCGCGGCTTCGGCGATCCCGTGCGGCTGATGGTCGATCTCGATGACGGCACCGAGGTGGTGGCGGCTCTGCCCTACCGGCCGGAGACGAAGCTGCTCCTCGCGGGCTCGGACGGGCGCGGCTTCGTGGCGCCCTCGGACGCCCTCGTCGCCAATACCCGCAAGGGTAAGGGTATCCTCGGCCTCGACGGGTCGGCCACGGCGGCGCTGATGGTCCCCGCCGAGGGCGACCATGTGGCGGTGCTGAACTCGGAGAAGCTGCTCCTGATCTTCCCGATCGGGGAGGTGGCGGAACTCGCGCGAGGCAAGGGCGTGCGGCTTCAGCGCTGCCGCAGCGGACACCTCACCCACGCCCATGTCTTCAAGCTGGAAGACGGCCTGCCCTGGCAGGACGGCTCGGCGGAGGGACGCCTCGCCAACGCGACGATCCTCGAGAAGTGGATCGGCCATCGTGCCGAGGTCGGTTTGATGATGGCGCGCAGCTTCCCGAAATTCGAGCGGTTCGGGCGCTGATGCTCGGCTGGCTGCGCCGGTCGCTCCAGCGCCGCCGCTACAGACGGATCTGCCGGGAGCGCATCGCCATGCGCTTCCCCCTGATCCAGCAGGATCTCGACGCGGCCGAGCCCGGCTTCGTCCTCGTCCTCGGTGATTCCCATGCCGAGTTCCTGTGCGGACACCCCCTCGGTCCCTGGCCGGTCGTGAATGGCGGCGTCGGCGGTATCGGCATCGGCGGCTACGCGGCGCGCCTGCCGGAGCTGCGCGTTCCTTGCCGGGCCGGGGTGGCGGTGATGATCCTCGGCAGCAACGACCTCTCGGTGCGCGTCCGCCCGCTCTCTCCTGAGGGGATCGGCCGGTTCGAGGCGGCGGCCCTGTCGCTGATGCGCTGGTTGCGCACCCAGGCCGACAGGGTCGTGGTGTTGGCCCTGCCGCCGATGGATCCGATTCCCGGCCAGGAGCGCGAGGCGGCGGCGGTCGAGGATTACTCCGCCCGCCTCGAACGGCTGGCGTCTGAGAACGGCTGCGGCTTTGCCGATCCCTTTTCGGATCTGCGCGAAGGCCGGAGCGGTCTCGCCCGGCCGGGCGCGCTCGGCGACGGCGTCCACCTCGCCGATTACGGAGCGGCGGCACGGGCGGTCGCGGCGCTGCTGGACTAGCCAAACTCGTTATTGCGAGCGAGAGCGAAGCCATCCAGGGACGCGCCACGTCTGGCGGTGTCCCGCTACACTGGGTCGTGTCGCTACGCTCGCGATGCCGGAGCAGAAGGGCCGGGTCTCAAATTCCCTTCACCGTCAACCCCGATTTTTCGTGCAGCCCGGCCCGGATGACGGCGGCCTGAGCCTCGGCTACGCTGCGCCGCAAGCGGCGCTCTGAGCGTTGCAATCAGAACGCGGTACGGGAGAGGGTGGAATGGGCGCGAGCGCCGAAATCGCCGAGGTGAAGCGCGACAAGCCGTGGATCATCCGCACCTATGCGGGCCACTCGACGGCAGCGGAATCGAACAAGCTCTACCGGGGCAACCTCGCCAAGGGCCAGACCGGCCTGTCGGTCGCCTTCGACCTGCCGACGCAGACGGGCTACGACCCCGACCATGAGCTCTCGCGCGGGGAGGTCGGCAAGGTCGGCGTTTCGATCGCGCATCTCGGCGACATGCGGGCCCTGTTCGACCAGATCCCGCTCGCCCAGATGAACACGTCGATGACGATCAACGCCACGGCGCCGTGGCTGCTCGCCCTCTACCTCGCGGTCGCCGAGGAGCAGGGCGCGCCGATCGCCGCTCTTCAGGGCACGACGCAGAACGACATCATCAAGGAATACCTCTCGCGCGGCACCTACGTCTTCCCGCCCGCGCCGAGCCTGCGGCTGACCAAGGACGTGATCCTGTTCACGACCAAGGAAGTGCCGAAGTGGAACCCGATGAACGTCTGCTCCTACCACCTGCAGGAAGCGGGGGCGACGCCGGTCCAGGAACTGTCCTACGCGCTGGCCATCGCCATCGCCGTGCTCGACACGGTGCGCGAGGACCCGAATTTCGATGAGGCCAGCTTCTCCGACGTGTTCAGCCGGATCTCGTTCTTCGTGAACGCAGGGATGCGGTTCGTCACTGAAATCTGCAAGATGAGGGCCTTCGCGGAACTCTGGGACGAGATCGCCCAGGAGCGGTACGGCATCACCGACGCCAAGAAGCGCATCTTCCGCTACGGCGTGCAGGTCAATTCGCTCGGGCTCACCGAGCAGCAGCCCGAGAACAACGTCCACCGCATCCTCATCGAGATGCTGGCCGTTACCCTGTCGAAGCGCGCCCGCGCCCGTGCGGTGCAATTGCCCGCCTGGAACGAGGCGCTCGGCCTCCCGCGCCCGTGGGACCAGCAATGGTCCATGCGCATGCAGCAGATCCTCGCCTTCGAGACCGATCTGCTCGAATACGACGACATCTTCGACGGCAGCCACGTCATCGAGAAGCGCGTCGAGGAATTGAAGGCTCAGACCCGCGCCGAGCTGGAGCGGATCGGCGGCATCGGCGGTGCCGTGGCGGCGGTGGAAACCGGCGCCCTGAAGCGCGCCCTGGTGGAGTCGAACGCCAAGCGCATCTCGGCCATCGAGGCGGGTGACCAGATCGTCGTCGGCGTCAACAAGTGGCAACAGGGCGAGCCCTCTCCGCTCACGGCGGGCGAAGGGGCGATCTTCTCCGTCTCCGAGACGGTGGAGATGGAAGCCGCCAACCGCATCAAGGCGTGGCGCGAGCAGCGCGACGATGTGGCGGTGAAGGCCGCCCTCGACGCGCTGGAAGAGGCGGCGCGTTCGGGCACCAACATCATGCCTGCCTCCATCGCGGCGGCGAAGGCGGGCGTCACCACCGGCGAGTGGGGCGGACGCCTGCGTCAGGTGTTCGGCGAGTACCGCGCGCCGACCGGCGTCACGGTGGAGACCGCTTCGTCCGGCGCCGCCGACGAGGCGCGGCTGCTCATCGCCGATCTCGGCGAGCGCCTGGGCGAGCAGCCCAGGCTCGTCGTCGGCAAGCCGGGCCTCGACGGCCATTCCAACGGCGCGGAGCAGATTGCGCTGCGCGCCCGCGATGTCGGCTTCGACGTGACCTATGACGGCATCCGCCAGACCCCGTCCGAGATCGTCGCCAAGGCGAAGGAGACCGGCGCCCACGTGGTCGGCCTGTCGATCCTGTCGGGTAGCCACGTCCCGCTGGTGCGCGAGGTCCGCGCGATGATGCGCGAGGCCGGGCTCGATCACGTTCCGGTCGTCGTCGGCGGCATCATCTCCCCGGAGGACGAACTGGTGCTCAAGAACATGGGCGTGCGGGCCGTCTACACGCCAAAGGACTACGCCATCGACCGGATCATGATCGACCTGGGCAAGGTCATCGAGAAAAGCCTGGACGCCAAGGCGAACCGGCCGCAGGCGGAACCGGCTCAGGTCTACTGAGCGGTTCACTTCCCCTTCTCGCCCTGTAATCTCCCTCCGCCATCGCGATTCGCGTCGCGGCGGCGGGGGAGGGACGCATGGCGCGGTGGTGGATCGATGCGGTGGCGGGCGGTCTCGCCACTCTGCTACTCACGGCAGCGCCCGTTTCCGCCCAGCCGAGGCCGCTTCCGGCCGCAGCGCCCCAACCCGCCCCGTTCCAGAAGACCTTCGCCCGCCCGAACCTCGCGAGCGATGCCGTCCGCCTGGAGGCGAGCCTCAAGGCCGAGGCCGGGACGAATCTTCCGCCCGCCACGCAATCCCGCCGCAAGGGTGAGACCCTGCTCACCGCAGAGAAGCCTGCCGAGGCGCTGGCGCCGCTCGCCGCCGCCGTGGCGGCCGAGCCGGGCGATCCGGCGAATTGGCGCGCCTATGCCCGCGCCGCGCAAGCCGCTGCGGGCGAGACGGAAGAGAACGATTATCAAGGCCGGACGCGCCTGCGCGGTCAGGCGCTGGCCGCCGCCTATCGCGCCTACGAGCGCGCCCGCACCGCCCCCGATGCCGCCTCGGCCCTCGCCCTGCTCGGCGAGAATGCTGCCGATCAGGAGGAGTGGCGCCCGGCGCTCGACGCCTATGCCGCGAGCCTCGCGCTGCTGGACGATGCGTCGATCCGGGAGACTTACGAGCGACTGCGCGCCGAGCATGGCTTCCGCATCCTGAACTACACGGTCGATTCCGACGCCGCCGCCCCGCGCCTGTGCTTCACCTTCTCGGAGGCGGTCGCGCCCAAGGCGGATTTCGCGCCCTACGTCGCGGTGTCCGGAAGCGCCTCCGCGGCGGTGACGGGGGAGGGGTCGCAAGTCTGCGTCGATGGCCTGAAGCACGGGAACCGCTACGCGGTGGTGCTGCGCCCCGGCCTCCCCTCGGCGGTCGGCGAGACCCTGCTGAAACCCGCCGATTACGAAATCTACGTCCGGGATCGCGCACCGCAGGCTCGCTTCACGGGGCGCAACTACGTTCTGCCGCGCACCGGTCAGGCGGGCATTCCCATCGTCTCGGTCAACGCCCCGAAGCTCGATGTCGAAGTGCTGCGCATCGGGGATCGCGGCCTGCTGCCGACCCTGCGCTCGGAGGATTTCCTCGGCCAACTCAGCGGTTCCACCGCCAAGACCATCGCTGCGCAGAAGGGCGTCCGGGTCTGGAAGGGCAGCCTCGACACCGCCAAGGCCGAGATCAACCAGGAGAGCGTCACGGCCTTCCCGGTGCTCCAGGCGGTCGGCACGCTGGAGCCGGGCGTCTACGTGATGCTCGCCCGGGCCTCCGGCACGGCCGCCTCGGACGAGGAGTACGAGACCCAGGCGACGCAGTGGTTCGTCGTCTCCGATCTCGGCCTCACCGCCACGAAGGGGCGGGACGGCGTGCACGTCGTGTTGCGCTCGCTGGGCACGGCCAAGGCGATGGAGGGGGCGGAGATCCGCCTCGTCGCCCGGGACAACGAGGTTCTCGCGACCCGCAAGACCGACGCGCAGGGCCATGCCGCCTTCGAGGCGGGCTTGAGCCGGGGGGAGGGTGGCACCGCGCCGAGCCTCGTCGTGGCCTCGCTCGGCAACGATTATGGCTTCCTCGATCTCGATCAGGCCGCCTTCGACCTCACGGATCGGGGCGTGAAGGGCCGTCCCGAGGGCGGGGGGCTCGATGCCTACGTCTTTACCGAGCGCGGGGTCTACCGCTCCGGCGAGACAGTGCAGATCGCCGCCCTCCTGCGCGATGCTCGCGGCAACGCCGTGGCCGATCTACCCCTGACCCTGGTGGTGAAGCGCCCGGACGGCGTCGAGTATCGCCGGGTTTCCGTGGCCGATCAGGGGCTCGGCGGGCGGGCCCTGCCACTCCCGCTCCTGTCGGGGGCGATGCACGGCACGTGGCGGATCGCGGCCTATACCGACCCGAAGGCCCCACCGGTGGGGGAGGCGAGCTTCCTGCTGGAAGATTACGTCCCCGAGCGGCTCGACGTGACACTCACCTCCGCCTCCCCCAGCCTGACGCGGGGCGAGACGGCCGAAATCGCGGTCGCCGCCCGCTACCTCTACGGCGCGCCGGGTTCGGGGCTCGATGTCTCCGGCAGCGTCACCGTGCAGGCCGCCTCGGGGAATGGGATCAAGGGTCTCGACGGTTTCACGGTCGGCCTCGACGACGAGGCGGTCGAGGCGACGACGCGGGAACTCTCCGCCCACGCTACCACGGATGCGCAGGGCGCGGCGAAGGTCGCCGTGCCGGTGCCGGAGATCGCCGCACCCCGGCCGCTCGAGGCGAAGATCACCCTGGCGGTGGGCGAGCCCGGCGGGCGGGCGCTCTCGCGCAGCGTGGCCCTGCCGATCCTGCCCTCGGGGCCGGTACTCGCCCTGCGCAAGGGTTTCTCGGACCTGAAGGACGGCGATCTCGCGAGCTTCGACGTGGTGATGGCCTCGCCCGACGGGCGCCGCCTGTCCAAGGCGGGCGTGACGTGGACCCTGAACCGGGTCGAGAAGACCTATCAATGGTACCGCGCGGATGGCCGCTGGTCCTTCGAGGCCGCCAAGACCACGAAACGGATCGCCAGCGGCACCCTCGACCTGACTGCCGATGCCCCCGGCCGCATCCAGGCGCCGGTCGGCCTCGGCTCCTACCGCCTGGACGTGACGGCCCCCGGCGCGCCCGAGGCGGCGGCGAGCCTTGGCTTCGATGTCGGTTGGGCAGGCTCCGAGACGGCGCAGGCCCCCGATCTCCTCGACCTCACCCTCGACAAGCAGGCCTACGCGGCAGGTGACACCCTTACCGCCAAGCTCGGCTCCAAATTCGCTGGGCAAGCCAGCGTGATGGTGGTGAGCGACAGGATCCACGACATCCGCGAGGTGAGCGTGCCCGAGGGCGGCACCACGATCCGCCTACCCGTGAAGGCGGAATGGGGCGCGGGCGCCTATCTCGTCGCCACTGCCTACCGGCCCCTCGATCAGGCGGCCAAGCGTCAGCCCGGCCGGGCGGTCGGCCTTGCGTGGTTCTCCGTCGATCGCGACAGGCGTGCCCTCACTGTCTCCATCGACGCGCCAGCAAAGGTGCGCCCCCGGCAGGATCTCATCTTGCCGGTGAAGATCTTGGGGCTCGCTCCGGGCGAAGAGGCCCGGGTGACGGTCGCGATGGTCGATGTCGGCATCCTCAACCTGACGCGCTACGTCGCGCCGGACCCGACCCGCTACTTCCTCGGCCAACGAGCGCTCGGGCCGGAATTCCGCGACGTCTACGGCTACCTGATCGATGGCATGCAGGGCAGCGCCGGGGCGATCCGCTCCGGCGGCGACGCGGCCGGAGCCGAACTCGCCGACGCGCCACCGACCGAGGCGCCGCTCGCCCTGTTCTCCGGCGTGGTGAAGGTCGGGCCGGACGGCACGGCCAGGGTCACCTTCCCCGTTCCCGCCTTCAACGGAACCGGCCGGGTGATGGTGACGGCGTGGAGCGGCTCCCGCGTCGGGCAGGCCCAGGCGGATGTGACGATCCGCGATGCCGTCGTGGTGAGCGCCACCCTGCCGCGCTTCCTCGATATCGGCGACCGCTCGCGCCTGTTCGTGGCCCTCGACAATGTCGAGGGACCGGCAGGCGAGTACGTGGCCACGATCAGCCCGTCCGGGCCGGTCCTCGTCGGCGCGCCGGCGCTCAGGACCACGCTGAAGCTCGCCGCACAGGGTCAGGGTCGTTTCGCCGTGCCGCTCACGGCGGCGGGGCCCGGCACCGCCCGGCTCGATGTCACGCTCTCGGGGCCGGGCCTGCCCACCCTGCTGTCGCGCAGCCTCAGCCTCGGCATCGCACCCGGCACGGGCGCGCTGCTGCGGCGCTCGGTGCGGACCCTCGCAGCCGGCGAAAGCCTGCGGGTCTCGGCCGACCTCCTGGCGGATGTGATTCCCGGCACGGGCAGCGTTTCGCTCTCCGCCTCGACCCCGCCGGGGATCGATGTGCCCGTGCTGCTCCAGGCGCTTGATCGCTATCCCTATGGCTGCTCCGAGCAGATCGTGAGCCGGGCCTTGCCGCTCCTCTACGTGAACCGGCTCGCCAGCCTCGACCGCATGGCCCTCGACCCGGACGTGGACGGGCGGGTGCGCGAGGCCATCGAGCGGGTGCTGTCGCGTCAGGACTCGAGCGGCGATTTCGGGCTCTGGTCGGCGGACGGGTCGAACGACCTCTGGCTCGACGCTTATGTCAGCGACTTCCTCACCCGTGCCCGCGAGCGCAAGTTCGCCGTGCCGCAGGGGCCGTTCGCTTTGGCCCTCGACCGGCTGCGCAACGCGGTCGCCAATGCGAGCGAGGTGCGCGACGGGGGCGCGGACCTCGCCTATGCCGCCTATGTGCTCGCGCGCAACGGACGCCCGGTAATGGGCGACCTGCGCTACCTCGCCGATTCGCGCCTCTCCGATTTTCGGACGCCCCTCGGGCGCGCACAGCTCGCCGCCGCCCTGGCCCTGCTGGGAGACCGCGGCCGGGCCGCCAAGGTGATGGATTCGGCCGTTTCCGCGCTGTCCGCCGAGCGGGATCGGGGAGGCTACCGTGCCGATTACGGCTCCCGCCTGCGCGACGGCGCCGGGCTGATCGCGCTCGCCGCCGAGACCGGGCTCGCCGGGTCGGCCCTTGCGCCCGCAAGCGCGGTCCTCGGCCAGGAACGGGCGGATGGGCGCCCGACCAGCACCCAAGAGAATGCCTGGATGGTGCTCGCCGCGCAGAGCCTCGCGGACGAGGCAAAGGGCTTGTCCTTCACCCTCGACGGCGCAGCCCAGACGGGAGCCTTGGCCCGCACCTTCCGGGAGGCGGATCTGAGCGCGGGCGACAAAGTGCTCGTGAATACCGGCGCGGCGCCGGTTCAGGTGTCGCTGGGCGTCGCGGGCAACCCGCTCACCCCCGAACCCGCCGAGTCGCGCGGCTATACGGTGGAGCGCAGTTTGCACCGGCTCGACGGCAGCGTGGTCGATGCCGCGACAGGCATCCGCCAGAACGACCGCCTCGTCGTGGTTCTCAAGGTGACAGAAGCCAAGGCCGAGGCCGCCCGCCTCCTCCTCGTGGATCGCCTGCCCGCGGGGCTGGAGATCGACAATCCGAAGCTCCTCGACGCGGATGCGCTGCAAGGCCTCGCCTTCGCGAAATCGGATGTGCAGCCGGTCCACACCGAATTCCGGGACGACCGATTCGTGGCCGCCTATACCCGTGAGACGAGCCAGCCCGCCTTCTTCACCGTGGCCTACGCGGTGCGGGCGGTCTCGCCGGGAACCTACGTCCATCCCGGCGCCAGCGTCGAGGACATGTACCGCCCCGCCCGCTACGGGCGGACCGGCACCGGGAACCTGACGGTGGGGGAAGGGAGATAGGGCCTACTCCACCACGATCGGGTAGCAGCGCGCGCCGACCGCTCCGGCGAGCGCCTGCACGGCGCCGACCGTGCCGATATCGCCCGCCACGTGGATCACGTCCGTCGCCCGCAATTGCGGGAGATGGGCGCCCACCGGCCCGAGGCGGACATCCGGCGGACGCTGACGGCCACGCTCGGTACAGAGTACGATCCGGCCGACGCCCGTGGCACGGAGCCAGTCCAGGCTCTCGCGCATGTAGAGATCGAGGGCGTCACGGGCGCCGATCGACAGGGCCATGTCCCGCCCGGGCTCGATGTAGCGTGCGGCCCGTGCGATGGCCCAGATCGGCCCGAACCCGGCGCCCGAAGCGGCGAGCACCAGCCGACCGCCGCCGGGACGGTAATGACTGCGCCCGAGTGGGCCCTTGAGCTTCACCTCGCCGCCGACGATCAGTCCTTCGGGGTCGCCAGCCTCCGCATCGCGAGGGATGTGGAACACGGCTTCGTTGATCTCGGCCGAGCCGTCGACCCGCAGGGTCGGGCACAGGCTCCGCGCGCCCAGGCCCGGCAGGGTCACGGTGAAGGCCTGGCCCGGCTCGTGGAGGGGGCGGCGGGACAGGGTGGTCACCACTTCGAGGATGCCGGGGCCGAGCCGCCGCACCTCTGTGACGCTGCCCTTGAGGTTCTGTTGCTTCGCGCGCTCCTGCTGCGCAGGGGAGGGCGCCGAGGCGGGATCGCTTTCGGGGATTTCCGACAGGGGCGCGGGCGCCTCGCGGGCGCGGCGGCCCTGGCTGCGGCGCATGGCGGGCGCCGCGCCCTGACCGAGCAGGTTCGCCCCGTGGAGCCCCGGAACCGGCGCGATCATCCCCTCTGCCAAGGCGGCCTCCAGGGGCGTCTCGCCGGGGGAGCAGCGGACGGCACGGCCGTTGACGACGAGCGAGCAGCGCGCGCGCATGGCGGAACCCTCGCCCTGTCTCAAGGCACGATGCGGAAAGGTGGGATCGGCGTTCCCGCGGACATCGTACGACACTGGATTATCCTGGACGGGAACGGACGGGCGGGGGCAGGCCCGGACGTGTTCAGCGGGCGCGGATCAGCAGGCTGTCGACCAGCGCGGCCCACCGTTCGCGGGTCGCCCGCACGTCGTCGTCGGGCGAGGATTCGGTGAGGAGCTGGCGCTGGGCACGCAGGGAAGCGATCTCCTCCCGCTGCGCCCGCACCACCGCCTTCATCACGCCGAGTTCGGATTCGAGCCGGCCAATGGCGGCCTCGGCCCGCGCCAGGACCGGCGCCACGGCAAGGGTCTGAGCCTCGCGCTCCGGCAGGCGGGTGCGGACCTGATACGCGTGACGCATCGGACGAGCGATCATGCGGCGCACGAGATCCGGGCTACCCGCCGGTTGAAAACGCCTCGCCGCCTCGGCCATCGCCCATCCCCACGCTCACGCGAACTGTGGATGACTGTGGGTGAACGTGGTTAAGGGGGGCTTAATTCGAAGGCTCAGGCGGCTTCGGGCGCGGCGCCGACGATCTGCCGGGCCTGCAGCATGGTCATCGGCTCGCCGAAGGCCGGGCCGAGGGCGTATTCGCAACCGAGCTCGGCGAGCGCCACCGCATCCGCTTCCGATTCGCAGCCCTCTGCGACGATGGCGAGGTTCAACTCGCTCGCCATCTTCACGATGGACCGCAGGATCGCCGTCTGGCCCGACGAGATCTGGCGCACGAAGTCCCGGTCGACCTTGATCGTGTCGAAGGGGAAGCGCTGCAAGTAGGACAGCGCCGAGTAGCCGGTGCCGAAATCGGACAGGCACAGGCCTGCGCCGAGGTCGTGGATGCGCGAGAGCATCTGCGCGGCGTATTCCGGGTTCTCCATCACGAGGCTCTCGCTGAATTCGAGCTTCAGGGAGCCGGGCAGGGCACCGGAGCGGGCGAGCACCGTCTTCACATCGTGAAGAAGATCGTGGCGCAGGAGCTGCCGCGAGGAGAGGTTGCAGGCCGCGAAGATCGGCGGCTCGACTTCGAGAGAGCGCTGCCACGCCGCCAGTTCCAGCGCGGTGCGCTCGAGCGCGAAGATGCCGAGATTGACGATGAGGCCGCATTCCTCGGCGAGCGGCATGAAGGTCGCCGCCGGGATGCGCCCGAGCTTCGGGTGGTCCCAGCGCAGCACGGTCTCGAAACCGGCGACCGTGCGGTCGTCCAGGCGCACGACGGGGTTGAACAGCACCCGCATCTCGTTGCGCTCGATCGCCTTGCGCAGATCGCCTTCGAGCATCAGCCGGTCGGAGCGCTCTGAGCGCATATGGGCCCGGAACACTTCGATCCGGTCACCGCCCTGGCGCTTGGCCTGGATCATCGCGACCTCGGCGTTCTTCAGCACCTCGTCGCGCTTCTGGCCACCCTCATAGAGGGCGAGACCGATGGAGACGGTGAGGAAGATCTCCCGGTCCGCATAGGTGATCGGCGTGGCGATGGCCCTCTGGATCATGCTGGCGAAGGCGAGGATCCGGTCGGGATCTCGCTCGGAGAGCAGGATCACCGCGAACTCGTCGCCGGAGAGGCGGGCGAGCGTATCCTGCGGGCGTAGCAGGCGGCCGAGGCGGCGGGACAGGGTGAGCAGGATCGAATCGCCCGCCGAGAGGCCGATCGCGTCGTTGATGCCGGTGAAGCGGTCGATATCGAGGACGAGGACGGTGGGCTTGAGGCGTGCATCCTGGCCCGCGAAGGCCAAGGCCGCGTCGAGCCGGTCCCCGAAAAGCTCACGGTTCGGCAGGCCGGTCAGGCTGTCATGCACCGCGTCGTGCAGCAGGCGCTCCTCGGCGGTCTTCACCTCGGTCACGTCGGCAATCGTGCCGACCACGCGGATCACCTCGCCATCGGCGCCGATCACCGGCCGGGCCTTCAGCCGGTACCAGAAATAGCTTCCGGCCGCCGAGCGCAGACGAAAATCGTGAACGATGCGGCCGCGCCGCTCCTCGATCACCGTGTCGAGGGCCGCCGAGTAGCGTTCCGTATCGAACGGGTGCAGGGCACCGAGCCAGTTCGAGGCCGGCCCTTCGAGCGCTCCGCGCGACAGGCCGAGTTGCGCCTCGATCTCCGGGCCGACGAAGATCTTGTCGGCGGGCACGTCCCAATCGAACACGACGTCGCCTGCGCCGGTCAGCGCGAGCGCCCGGCGCTCCGTATCGGAGACGAGCGCATGGGACAGGCCGCTTCCCGCGAAGGCGTGCTGGAGCACCGTGAAACCGATCAGCATCACGATCAGCACGAGGCCGCCGATCAGTGCCGGCTGGACGAGATCGCTGCCGATCTGGCCCGTCACGGCAAAGCCCGCGGCCGTCACCCAGATCATCAAC
The DNA here is from genome assembly GCF_049887755.1 of Methylobacterium sp. NFXW15. NCBI lineage: Bacteria > Pseudomonadati > Pseudomonadota > Alphaproteobacteria > Hyphomicrobiales > Methylobacteriaceae > Methylobacterium > Methylobacterium sp. NFXW15. Next base: position 160,306 of record NZ_JAGEKG010000008.1, read on the forward strand.
AGGAGCCAGGTCGGCACCAGCAGGATCGCCCGGTCGTAGCCGTTATGGACGGAGAGATAGAGGATCAGCAGCAGGCCGATTCCGGCCACCGCCGCGATCGAGATGCGCGCCACGCCCGCCGCGACCGGCGGGTCGAACACCGCGAGCCCGACGAGCCCCGCAAGGAAGGCGAGCCAGAAGAAGGCGACGTGGCTGTAGCGCACGTGCCAGCGGGCGAGGTTGAGGTAGGCGAAGAGGAAGACCAGCAGCGTCGCGCCGAGCACCGCCTCGGCGGAGGCGCGATAGACCCGCTCGGCCAGTTCGGTGACGGGGAAGATCCGTTGCAGGAAGCCGAAATCGATGCAGGCATAGGCCAGCACCGACCATGCGAGCGCGGCGGCGGCGGGGAAGATGATCGCACCCTTCACCACGAAGACGATGGTGAGGAACAGGGCGAGCAACCCGCTGATGCCGATGATGATGCCCTTGTAGAGGGTCAGGCCGGAGGTCTTCCGGCGGTAGGCATCCTGGTCCCACAGGTGCAGTTGCGGGACGTTGGCGTTGCGCAACTCGGCCACGTAAGTGACCGTCGTACCGGGATCGAGGGTGATCGTGAACTGGTCCGCGTCCGGGTTCTCGTCTCGCTCGGGGCGGATGCCCTGGCTCGCGGTGATGGCGGCGATGCGCGAGCCGCCGAGATCGGGCCAGATCACCCCGGATCCGACCAGACGAAAATGCGGGGCGATCAGGATGCGATCGATCTGCTCGTCGGTGTCGTTGGTGAGCGCGAAGGCGATCCAGTCCGGCCGGGCGCCCGCGTCGCGGGCCTTCACGACGATGCGGCGCTTGATGCCGTCCTTGCCGGCGGCGGTGGAGATCTGAACGAGGTCGCCGTCCGAGCGGTAGCGCTCGATGGCGCCGGTCAGGTCGATGACCGGCTGGTCGAGGCCGACCCGCACCGCCTCGATGGCACGCGCGGGGCCGCCGAAGACGAGGCCGCCGACCAGGATCAGGAGGAGGGCGAGGATGCGCAAAGGGCTGACGTGTCCGGCCGGGGGTGTCTGCATCGGCCGCCCTGGCGACCGCGATTGGTAAAGGCGACGCTAAGGCCCGGCAAGGCCGAGGGCGCGCCGGTCCACCGTTCGCGGATCGCGCCCCTTTGCGGCCAAATCAAGTTGATGGCCTTTCAGGCATCCCCGCCAGCGTTCCCCATCCACCCCTCGCCCTCATCCTGAGGTGCCCGGCCCGCCGGGCACCTCAGGATGAGGGTGGCGATGGGGAACGGCGGATCAAGCTCCCTGCAGCCCCGCCGCGATCTTGTCGATCGACGGCAGCCCCGCGATCGGCCCGATGGCGGCAACCGTGGGCGTGCCGCCGAGCATCGTCGCCGCCACCGCGCGCACGTCATCGACCGTCACCGCATCGACCTTGGCGATGACCTCGGAGGCGGGGATCACCCGGCCCCATGCGAGGATCTGGCGGGCGTTGCGCTCGATCCGCCCACCCGGCGTTTCCAGCGCCGAGAGCAGCGAGACCTTCAATTGGGCCTTGGCACGGGCGATCTCGACCTCGTCGAGGTCGCGGGCCGCGCGGGTCGTCGCCTCCAGGGTCACGGCCACGAGTTCGGACACATCCGAGCCCGCCGTGCCCGCGCCGATGCCGAACAGGCCGCAATCGGAGAAGGGCCAGTGGAACGCCTGGATCTCGTAGGCGAGGCCGCGGGTCTCGCGCACCTCATGCCACAGGCGCGAGGTCAGGCCGCCGCCGAGCACTTGAGCGAACATGTGCAGGGCATAGTAGCCCTCGTCGCGGAACGAGAGGCCGGGCAGGCCGATGACCAGATTGGCCTGTTCGAGCTTGCGCTTCATGCGCCGCTCGCCGCCGCCGTAGCGGCCGGGCTCCATCGGTGGCGCCTCGGCGGCCTTCAACCCTCCGAAATGCTGCTCGGCCGCGGCCACGATGGCCTCGTGCTGCACGCTGCCCGAGCCCGCCACCACGAGGCGGTCCGGCGTGTATTCCCGAGCAAGGTAGGCGCGGATGCCCGCCTCGTCGAAGCTCTGGATCGTTTCGGGCCGACCGATGATCGGCCGCCCCACCGGCTGGCCGGGGAAGGCGGCTTCGGTGAAGGCGTCGTAGACGACGTCGTCCGGCGTGTCCTCGATGGCCGCGTATTCCTGCAGGATCACGCCCTTCTCACGGGCGAGTTCGCCCGCCTCGAAGGTGGCGCTGGTCAGGATGTCGCCGATCACGTCGAGGGCGAGGCCCGCATCCTCGCCGAGCACGCGAGCGGTGTAGCTCGTGGTCTCGGTGGAGGTGGCGGCGTTGATCTCGCCGCCGACATTCTCGATCTCCTCCGCGATGTCCCGGGCCGAGCGGCGGGCGGTGCCCTTGAACGCCATGTGCTCGATGAGGTGCGAGAGCCCGCTCTCGTCCGCCCGTTCGTGGCGGGAGCCCGCCCCGACCCAGACGCCGAGGCTCGCCGTCGCCACCCCCGGCATCGGCTCGGTCACCACGGTGACGCCGTTGGCAAGCCGCGTCACCTTGAGTGTCGGAGAGGCGGCGTGAGTCGAGAAATGCTCGTTCATCGTGGCGGTCACGCGCCCTTCGTGATGCGGGCGCGCTCGCGGATCAGGCGCTCGACGGCGCCCTGATCGTTGGCGATGCGGGTCACGCGCTCGGGCCGGTCCATCAGGTCGGCGAGGTGCGGGGGCAGGATGGGGCGCTGGCCGCCCGTCGCCTTGGCCACCGCGTCGGGAAACTTGGCGGGATGGGCGGTCGCGAGCGCCACGACCGGTGTCGCCGGGTCCTTGCTCAGCAGACGGCGGGCGGCATTCACGCCGATGGCGCTATGCGGATCGAGGGTCACGCCCGTCGCCGCATGGCTGAAGGCGATCTCCTCCATCACCGCATGTTCCGGCACCGCATGGGCGTCGAACTCGTCGCGGACCTTGGCCAGCACCGTCTCGTCGAGCTGGAACCCGCCCGATTGCTTCAGCCCGGCCATCAGCCGCGACAGGCTCGACGCATCCCGGCCGAGGGCCTCGAACAGCAGCCGCTCGAAGTTCGAGGAGATCTGGATGTCCATGGACGGCGAGGTGGTGGGCTCGACGCCACGCAGCTCGTAGGCGCCGTGCTCCAGGGTGCGCACGAGGATGTCGTTGGCGTTGGTGCCGATCATCAAGCGCTTGATCGGCAGGCCCATCTTCTTTGCGACCCAGCCGGCGAGGATGTCGCCGAAATTGCCGGTCGGCACCGAGAAGGAGACCTCCCGGTGAGGGGCGCCGAGCGCCACGGCACTGGTGAAGTAATAGACCACCTGCGCGGCGACCCGCGCCCAGTTGATCGAGTTCACGCCGGACAGGCGCACCGCGTCGGCGAATTCGGCGTGCTGGAACAGGGCTTTGACGATGTTCTGGCAATCGTCGAACGTTCCGTCGACGGCGAGCGCATGGACGTTGGGCGCATCGACCGAGGTCATCTGCCGCCGCTGCACCTCCGAGACCCGCCCATGCGGGTAGAGGATGAACACGTCGACCTGATCGAGGCCCCGGAACGCCTCGACGGCGGCCGAGCCGGTATCACCCGAGGTCGCACCGACGATGGTCGCCCGGCTGCCGCGTTGGCGGAGCACATGGTCCATCAGGCGGCCCAGCAGCTGCATCGCCACGTCCTTGAAGGCGAGCGTCGGGCCGTGAAAAAGTTCCAGCAGGAACAGGTTGTCGTCGAGCTGGGTGATCGGGCAGATCGCCGGGTGCCGGAAGGTGGCGTAGGCGGCGTCGATCATCCGGTCGAGGTCGGCATCGGCGATCTCACCGTCGACCAGCGGGCGCAGCACGCGCTTGGCGGCCTCCGCATAGGGCTTACCGGCGAGCGCGGCGATCTCGTCCCGGCCGATTCGCGGCCAGGTCTCAGGCAGATAGAGCCCGCCATCGCGGGCCAAGCCGGCGAGCAGCGCATCCGAGAACGAAAGAGGCGCGGCCTCGCCGCGGGTCGAGACGTGGAGCACAGGGGCCTCCGTGGGGAAGGCGGACCCTCTACACGATGCAGGCTTGCGTGTCGAAATGCGATCGCGGCCGGGCGGTCATGCGCTGATCCCCGGTGCCTTGACCAAGCGGCAGCCGGTGATGCGCCATTCGCCGTCCTGCTGGCGCTCGAGGGTGTATTCGGCGGTCCAATCGGTGCCGTACTCGTCCTGAATCGCCACGGATTGGCTCACCGAGGTCTCGCCGAGGTCGCGGGCCGAGCCGAAGACGAAGCTGCGATGGCGATAGACCGGTTTGTACTGGTTGCGCACCATCCCGAGGAACAGGTCCGGGTTGGGAAAGATCTCGCGGATCGCGGGGGCCGCCTGGGCATAGGCGGTCGAGGCGTCGTCCCGTCCGAAGGCTTCAGCCTGTCGACTGATGACGGCGCGAGCCGCCGCTTGCTCCGTCTCGCCCGCCCATGAACCCGAGCCGAGACACCCCAGGACGAGGACGAGACAGACGAGGGCGCGCATGGCGGATCACTCCGAGGGAGCAACCCAGAATTGTAGGCGGCTCGGCTCGCCCGGCAAGCTGTCCCGGCCGCTCAGGTCGGCGCCGTCATGGCGAGGGCGGCGAGCGGAACCGCGATCAGATCGGCGGCGGCCGCCGCCACGGGCAGCATCGCAGGCCAGCGTCCGGGCGAAGGGCTCCGTCGCGTGGGGGCGAAGGCCAGGATCAACATCGGCACGAGGGGCAGCAGGTAGCGCCCCTGCGGCCCGTCGATCCGGTTCTCCCCGACATTGGTCCAGGTCAGGTATTGCGAGATCACCACCAGCCACAGGCACGCGACGGCCGAGGCGGTGAGGAGCAGCCATTCCGGCCAGGGCGGCATCGTGCCGTGCCTGAGCAGGAGGAACGGCGCCAGCAGGGCCAAAGCCCAAATCCCGTACACGAAGCCCGGCAGCGGCCGGTCGAGCCAGCCGAAGATGCCGACAGCGCCCTTGGCGAGGATGGTCAAGTGCTTGATCGTGCCTAGGAAATGCCCCGGCAGGGTCAGAAGACGGGCGGGCTTGTCGAGAAGAATCTGGGCCTGGGCCTTCGGATCGGTCGACGTGAAGGTCGCCGGGCGGGGGCCCGACCAGAGCGGCCCGGCCTCATAGGCATCGCGCGGCACCGGCGTCGCGACGGTGGCGGTGGCCGCGACCGTCCAGAGCGCGGCGGGCAGCACGGTCAGCGCCGCCGCCGCGAGGCGCCGGACGGCATGGCGCGCGAGGCCGCCGGATCCTTCGCCCGAGGGGAGGGGGATCAACAGCATCGCCGCGAGCCCGGCATAGGGCGGCTTGGCGAGGACCACGAGGGCGAGGCTGACGATCGCGCCGGAGAGACGCAGCCGCATGCCCGGCCCGGCGAGGGGCCGGGGCGTCAGCAGGGCGGCGGCGAGCGCCGCGAGGGCGATGATCGGCGCATCCTGGTTGAACGAGGCCGCGAGCGACAGTGTCATCGGCAGGGCAAGCATCGCGAAGAAGGCCACTCGGCCGCGCTGCGCCAACGCCAGGGCGGCCATGGCGATGGCGAGGGTCGCGGTCGCCATGCCGAGCCGCCCGAGATAGAAGCAGACCTCCGGCGCGAGGCCGAGAATCCGCCCGACCATCAGCCCCGCCGCAGCGGGGGCATAGAGGAAGGGCGGGTAGGTGCCGACGGTGTAGAGGGGCACGAAAACCCGGCCCCGCGCATCCGGCGGGTCGTCGAGGGGGTAGAGGACGCCGCCGAAATCCTTCGGCCGCGAGCGCGTCAGCCGCTCCCAGGAGGGGTCGATCCGCACCCCCGCCGCCACGTGGGTCGAGCCGTCGGAATACCGCACCGGCTCGCGGTGGCCGATCATGTCGCCCTGGGTCAGGGCCACGGCACGGGCGAGATGCGAGCCCTCGTCGGCGACCTCGCCCGGCGGCACGATCAGCGCGAGCGCGATGCAGACCGGGGCGCAGAGGACCAGATAGGCCCAGCACCAGAAACGGGGGCCGGAAGGCAGACGGATCACGCGGTCAGGTCTCCGCCGGGAAGGTTTCCGTTCGGCAGGGCGTGGCCGGGCACGGCCCGGCCGAGGATCCGGCGCAGGCGCAGCATCAGCAGCACGGTGGCGACCGCGCCCGCGCTCAGCACGCCGAGCCGCAGCCATTCCGCCGGACCGGCGCCGGAAAGGAGGTGCCCGCCACCCTGGCCCATCGCCCCGAGGGCGACATAGGCGAACAGGGCGGGCAGGGCGGCGAGCGTTCCGAGCGCGTAGTCACGCAGGCCGACCGTGCTCGCCCCCAGGGCGAGGCTCGTGGGCGCGAAGGGCATGATCGGCGAGAGCCGGATCAGGCAGACCAGCCGCCAGCCCTCCGCTGCGAGCGCCCCGTCGAGGGCGGCCAGACGTCGGCCGCCGAACCGGGCGAGCGCGCGGGCCCCGAGCACGGTGCGAGCGACGGCGAAGGTGATGAGCGCGCCCGTCATGGTGCCGAGCGCCGCGACGCAGAATCCCTCCACAGGCCCGAGCAGAGCCCCCGCCGCGATGCCGACGCCCGAGGCGGGTACCACGCCCGAGGCGGCGACCAGCGCCTGCACGACGAGGAGGATCGCGGGCCCCGCCGGGCCGAGCTCCGCGAGTCGCGCGGTCAGCCGGGCGGCGGCGTCGGGGGCAAGGATCCCAGCCACCAACGGCGCGGCGGCGAGACCGCCGAGGAGCGCTAGCCCGGCGAGGCGGGAGAGAGGTGGCAGCGTCACGGGCGCGCCTCCGTGGGGACGGGGTCCGCAAAGAGCGGGTCCGCCTTCAGGCCGGAGCGATGCAGGCGGTAGGCAAGGCTCGTGCGGAGGACGCCGAGCCCGTAGATGCACGAGCGACGGAAGTTGATGGACGAGGCATCGTCGAAGTACCGCGTCGGGCAGGAAATCTCGCCGATGCGGAAATCCTGGTGCATGGCCAGCGCCAGCATCTCGTTGTCGAACACGAAATCGTCCGAGCAACGGTCGAGCGGCAGGGATTCCAGCACTTTCCGGCTCCAGGCCCGGTAGCCCGAATGGTACTCGGAGAGCTTCTGGCCCATCAGCCAGTTCTGCACGAGGGTCAGCCCCCGGTTGGCGACGTACTTGTAGAGAGGCATGCCCCCGACCAGCGCCCCGTTACCCAGGATGCGCGAAGCGAGCACCGCGTCGTACTCGCCTGAAACGATCATGGAGGCCATCGCGGTCACGAGGCGCGGGGCATATTGGTAGTCCGGGTGGAGCATCACCACCACGTCGGCGCCGCGCTCCAGGGCCGTGCGGTAGCAGGTCTTCTGATTGCCACCGTAACCGAGATTCTTCGCGTGCCGCACCGTGTGGATGCCGAGCCGTTCGGCCACCGCCACCGTCGCGTCGCGGCTGGCATCATCGATGAGGATCACGTCATCGACGATGTCGAACGGGATCTCGCGGTGGGTGCGTTCCAGGGTCGCTGCCGCGTTGTAGGCGGGCAGAACGACGGCGATTCGGTGTCCGTGGAGCATCAGCGGGGTCTTCAGGAAGGGTCAGGCCCGGAGGATCACAGGGGCGATCTCGGGCAGGGCGGCGGCGAGGAGGCGGGCGGCGCGGAGCACCTCCCCCGCCTCGGCGATGGAGCGGCGTGACAGGGCTTGGGCCAGCCTCAGGGGAATCTGCCCGCAGAAGGCGGCGACGGCGAGCGCGAGGGCAGCGATCCGGCCGTGGTGCTTGGCGGCATACAGGATCTCACTGCGCAGGATGTAGAACAGGCGCCGTGCCTTGGCCTGCCGGGTCGTACCCTGGCCGAGATGGCGGGCCACCGGCCCGGCGAGGTGGCGCACGGAAAAGCCGGCCTGACGTACCCGCAGGCACAGGTCGACATCCTCGTAATAGACGAAGAACCGCTCGTCGAAGCCGTCGAGCGCGGTAAACAGGTCCCGCCGGATCATCAGGAAGGCGCCCATCACCTGATCCACGGCGCGGTCGTCCTCGTGGTCCCAGTCGAGAAGGAAGTGCGGCGGCACGAGGCCGAGCCGGTCGAGCGCAAAGGCCCGGCCGAACATGGCAGCGGGGGTCGGCGTGCGGGCGCAGGAACGGGCGGTGCGCCCGTTCGATTCGATGAGCCGCGCCCCGACGATGCCCCAGCCGGGCTCGGCAAGAAGCGCGGCTTTCGCGTGGGCCAGCGTATCCGGCTCGACCCGCGCATCGGGGTTGAGGAACAGGATCACAGGAGCCTTGCCCGCCGCCGCACCTTGGTTGCAGGCGCGGCCGAAGCCGCGATTCTCAGCGTTGCGAATGATCTCGAGCGGGCCGGGCAGGGTCGGCAATCCAGCGAGGGACGCATCGGTCGAGGCGTTGTCGACCACGGTCACCGCGACGCGCTCCGCGCCGTCCGAGGCGGCGAGCCCCGCAAGGCAGTCACGCAGCAGGTCGCCGCCGTTCCAATTGACGATCACCACGTCGAGATCGGTCATCGGGGCAGGTCCCGCGGGGGGCCCAGGCGACCGAGCATCCCGTCGCGCGCCGCTCCGGCGAGACGGCGGAGCACGGCGGGACGCCATCCGGAATCCGCCCAGAACAGCAGGGCCTGCACCGGCAGGTAGAGCCCCTGGGCGAGCTTCCACGACAGGGGCAGGTGCGGCAGGCGCCACGCATACACGCTGTTGCGCAGGTAGGTCGCCATCCGGAACAGGGGCTGGCGTGGCATCGCGACCCCGAAGGCGCGGATAGTCCCGCCACCGACCCGGTGCGGCAGCGTCACGGCGGGGTCGAGATAACTGCCATGGCCGAAGCTCCAGGCACGGAAGCACCATTCGAGCTCGACGGCATCGATGAAGAAATCGGCCCGGAAAGGGCCGGTGCGCGCGAAGACGGCCAGATCGACGAGGCTGCCGGAGGTCGCCAGGAACTGCACCGGCCGCAAGTCCCCGATGGCCTCGACGCCCGGCCGGCCCGGATAGGCAGGCGCCTTGTGACCCGGCGCGGCGGCGGGGGAGGGGCCGACCACCGCCGGGGCGAGGCCGCGCGCGAGCAGGCGCTCCCGCGAGGCCGCGAGAGCGCCTGGCAGGGTAGGCGAGGCTGCAGCATCCTGATCGAGCAGGTAGAGGGCATCCGCCCCAGCGGATTTGGCCGCCGCCGCCAGCCGATTCAGCGCCTCGGCGATGCCGAGATTCGTGCCGTCGCCCAGAAGGGTGAAACCGGCCCGTTCCAGTTCGGCCTTCGAGGCCGGGTCGAGGAGCGAGTTGGCATAGGCGAACCGCGCTACGAGCCCGGCGGGCAGGCGCCCGGACAGGGACGCGACCTGCGCCTGTGTCGGCTGAAACAGGGTCAATCCGGCGGCGATCCGCGCGAGCCCCGCGGCGGGGCGTGCGGTCGCCGGCTCCGGAGGCGGGGACGGCATGGGGGCTCTGATCCGGGCGGCTTCCGTGTCAGCCAGCGTGGTGACGGTTCCAATACGGTTTTCATGAGGCCGACGCGATCCGCGCCCCGAGGACGCGGCGCAAATGGCTGATTCCCGTCTATCCTGGCCTAGATCGGGATGGACGGCGGAAGGAGAGGAACCGGGAATGATGGCAGGCCTGCGGATCGCGTGCGTCGTCGCCTTGCTGGCCCTGCCCGGCCTCGCGCATGCCGCCTCCGCCCCGGCGGTGGAAGGGGAGAACGGCATGGTCGTCTCGTCCCAGGCCCTGGCCTCGCGGATCGGCGCGGACATCCTCGCCTCGGGGGGCAACGCCGTCGATGCGGCGGTGGCGGTGGCCTTCGCCGAAGCGGTCGTGAACCCCTGCTGCGGCAATCTCGGCGGTGGCGGCTTCCTTCTGGTCCACACCGCAGAGGGCGGAAGCCACTTCGTCAATTTCCGCGAGAAGGCCCCCGCCGCCGCAAGCCGGGACATGTATCTCGATGCGAGCGGCAGGGTCGTGGAGGGCTCGACCCTGCGCGGCTGGAAGGCGGCGGGCGTGCCCGGCACGGTGCTCGGCCTCACCACCGCCCTGTCGCGCTATGGCACCCTGCCGCTGGCCAGGGTGATGGCCCCGGCCATCGCCCTCGCACGGGACGGCTTCGTACTGACGCGGGGTGATACCGACATCCTGGAAACCGGCACGGAGAAGTTCGCCCGGGACCCGGCCGTGGCAAGAATCTTCCTGCGGCCCGACGGGACGCCGTTCCGGCCGGGGGACAAGATGGTCCAGGCCGATCTCGCCCGCACCCTCCAGGCCATCGCCGAGGGCGGGCCGGACGCCTTCTACAAGGGTGAGATCCCCCGTGCCGTCGAGGCAGCCTCGTCGGCGGGCGGCGGGATCCTGACCGCGAAGGATTTTTCCGGCTACACGATCACCGACGATCCGCCGCTCTCCTGTCCCTACCGCGCCGCGACGATCCTCTCGGCGCCACCGCCGTCTTCCGGCGGGACGACGCTGTGCGAGATGCTGACGATTCTTGACGGCTACGACATCGCGGCCTCCGGCTTCAATTCGGCCCGCACCGTCCACCTGATGGTCGAGGCGATGCGGCGCGCCTATGCCGACCGCAATGCGACGCTGGGCGACCCGGCCTTCGTGGCCAATCCGGTGGAGCGGCTGATCTCGCCGGATTACGCGCGGTCCCTGCGGGAGGGCATCAGCCCGGAGAAGGCGACGCCCTCGGTGCAGGTGCGGCCCGATCCGAGCCTCCTGGCCCCCCGCGAGAAGCCGGAAACGACGCATATCTCCGTCCTCGACCGGAACGGCAACGCGGCTTCGCTGACCTACACGATCAACGGCTATTTCGGCTCGGGCGCGATGGCCCCCGGCACCGGCTTCTTCCTGAACAACGAGATGGACGATTTCACCGTGAAGGTCGGGGTGCCGAACCTGTTCGGCCTCGTTCAGGGCACCGCCAACGCCATCGCGCCGGGCAAGCGCCCGCTCTCCTCCATGGCGCCGACCATCGTCCTGCGAGACGGCAAGCCGGTGATGGTGGTGGGCTCGCCCGGCGGCTCTCGGATCATCACGATCAACGCCCAGGTGATCATGAACATGCTCGACCACGGCATGCAGCCGCAGGAGGCGGTCGATGCCCCGCGCATCCATCACCAGTGGCTGCCGGACACGCTCTATGCCGAGCCCTTCGCTCTTTCGGCGGACACCCTCGCCATCCTGAAGGCGATGGGCCACGCCGTGAGCGTGCAGAAGCCCTGGGGGGCACAGGAACTCATCGCGGTGAAGGGCGCCGGGGCGACCGAGCCGGAGACTGCGTCGTCCGGCAACGACGCCTCCCGCACGCAGGGCATGCGGCCTGGGCTGCTCTACGGCGCCAACGACAATCGCCGCCCGGCCGGGGCCGCGGTCGGAGAGTAGAACCCGAGGATCAGTTGATCATGCAGAAGCCCGCGCCCGTGCCGACACGGCGCTCGGGCGGGCAGGCGGGCTTCGCGGGCGCGGCCTGACTGGGTTGGATGGAACTCGTCGTGCCCGGATCGACGCCGCGCAGCCATGCATCGAGGCGTGGGCCTCGCGCGGAAACGGCGCCTTCGTTCGTGCTCGCCAGGACCGGCGTCGCGAGCATGAGGCACACGGTGGAAAATGCAGCGAGCCGCATCGTCGGTTCGTCCCCTCTCCTCACCACCCGCCACGGGCGGTCGTGATGCGGAGGCATCGTCGCGACCGCCCGTAAAGGCTTCACTTAGAAGGAGAGTTAACGAGCTCGAATTCTACCGTAGGTTAAAGGCCCGTCTCAGTACCCGTCGTAAATGTCGACGGGGGAGGGGCCGAAACCGTCGATTCCCCTCGGGTCGTCATAGGCCGGGCCGCGAACCGGACGGCGGGCGGGCACGGCGTAATAGACCGTGCGCGCACCGGTCTGGTCGTCATCGTAATTCGCGACGCCGTATCCACCGCGCACGACGGGCCGGGTCCGCCGTCCGCCCTCGGCCATGGGAGAGCCCTCGCCCTCGATCGTCACCTGGGTGCGGTTCATCCCCTGCTGCTTCACGAGGCCGAACAGGGTCGCCGCGTTGCGCACGGAGAGGCGCACGCAGCCATGAGAGACTGCGCGGCCGAGGCTGCGGACGTGGTTCGTGCCGTGAATGGCGTGGCCTTGCCGCGTGAAGAACATCGCGTAAGGCATGGGCGCGTCGTCCCATTCCTTGGAGAAGTGCGTGCGCTCCATGCGAAACGGGCGGAAGCTGCCCGAAGGCGTGTCGTAATTTCCCCCGCCGGTCGAGACCGGCCAGGAATAGCGCGGCGTCCCGTCGACGGCGACGGTCATGCGCTGCGACGCCTTGTCGACGGTGATCGACACATCGGCGAGCGCCGGGGCGCTGGCGAAGGTGAGCAGAAGGGTGGAGAGAAGAAAGGCGGATCGGACGCGCATCGGTAGATCCCCATGAAGCATCGGCGGCAGAGGTCCGCGAAGCATTCTGCCAAGCTACGCCTCGCGGGAGCCTAGGTTCCCTGAGCGCGTAGTTACACTCCCCCGCCCTGTCGACCCGGGCACGCGAGGGGGACAACGGAGAGGATTGCATGGGTACGGACGCGGCGCAGGCGCCGGACGCGGCACAGATTCTCGCGACCCTCGTCGCCTTCGACACGGTGAGCGACCGCTCGAACCTGGCCCTGATCGATTGGATCGAGGATTTCGCCCGGCGCCACGGCGCTTCCGTCACGCGGGTGCCCGACCAATCCGGCGAGAAGGCCGGGTTGTGGATCAGCCTCGGCCCGGCGGACAGGCCGGGCTACATCCTGTCCGGTCATAGCGACGTGGTGCCCACCGATGGCCAGCCGTGGAGTTCGGACCCGTTCCGGCTCCGGGAGGAGGCCGGGCGGCTCTACGGGCGGGGCACTTCGGACATGAAAGGGTTCCTGGCCGTGTGCCTCGCCCTGCTGCCGGAGATGGCGGCGGCGGAACTCGCGGTTCCGCTCCATCTCGCCATCTCCTACGACGAGGAGGTCGGATGCCTCGGCGTGCGCCCGCTGATCGCGCGGATGGGCGAGCTGTTCCCGAAGCCGCTCGGTTGCTTCGTCGGTGAGCCCACGGGCATGGAGGTCGTGCTCGGGCACAAGGGCAAGTCCGCCGCGCGCGTCACCTTCACGGGCCGCGCCTGCCATTCGGCCCTGGCGCCCCAGGGCGTCAACGCGGTGGAATATGCCGCCCGGTTCATCGAGCATGTGCGGCTCATGGCCGAGGGCCTCGCCCGCGAAGGCGCGCGCGACGGGCTCTACGACGTGCCCCACACCACCGCCCTGTCGAGCGTCGTGCGCGGCGGCTCGGCGCTCAACATCGTTCCCGACACGTGCAGCGTCGATTTCGAAGTGCGGGCCATCGGCGCTGACGATGCGGGCGCGCTCGCGGCCGGGGCCGTCGCCCATGCCGAGGCGGTGCTCGCTCCCCTGATGCGCGCGGTCGATCCCGCCTGCGGAATCACGGTGGAGCCGCTGATCGACTATCCCGGCCTGGAGACCGACCCGGAGGAGACAATCGCGACGCTGGCCAAGCGCCTCGCCGGGCGGAACGCCCACGCCAAGGTCTCCTATGGCACGGAGGCCGGTCTGTTCGATGCCGCCGGAGTTCCGAGCGTGGTAATCGGCCCCGGCTCGATCGCCCGTGCCCACCGCGCCGACGAGTACGTGACGCGGGGCGAACTCGACGCCTGCACCGGCTTCCTGCGTCGCCTGATCGATGAATGCCGCGGATAGGTGAGGCGGCGGGCTGGATTTCCGCGCCGGATCGGTGCGTTGTGCCGCCAACCAAGGAAACGGGACCGGCCGATGAAGCTCCTCTACTCTCCCGCCTCACCCTATGCCCGCAAGGTGCTGGTGCTGGCCCATGAGACCGGCCAAGCCGGCGATATCGCGGTCGTGACGGCCGGCGTCTCCCCGACGGCGGGCTCGCCCGACGTGTCGCCCCACAACCCGCTTGGTAAGGTCCCCGCCCTCATCCTGGAGGACGGCACCTGCCTGTTCGACAGCCGGGTGATCTGCGAATACCTCGACATGCGTTCCGAAGGCACGCACCTGTTCCCCGAGGGGGCCGAACGGTGGGACGCCCTGGCCCGGCAAGCCCTCGCGGACGGCATGCTCGATGCCGCCCTCAGCGCCCGCTATGAGCGCGCCCTGCGGCCCGAGACCCTTCGCTGGGACGCTTGGGATGCGGGGCAGGTCGCCAAGATCACCGCCGGTCTCGACCGGATCGAAGCGATCGTCGCCGACATGCCCGTGCTCGATATCGGCACCATCGCGATCGCCTGTGCCCTGGGCTACCTCGATTTCCGGTTCCCCGAACTCGCCTGGCGCGACGGTCGCCCGGCCACGGCAGCGTGGTACGCGGTGTTCGAGGGCCGCCCGTCGATGACGGCGACGGTGCCGCCTCAGGGCTAATCTCGCCTCCTTCGTCATTGCGAGCGCAGCGAAGCGACCCAGGGCAGCGGGACGCCTTCGGAAATGGCGTTTCCCTGGATTGGCGTCGCTTTGCTCGCACAGACACGTGGAGGGCCGTACGCCGCAAACTAGTGCGGCGTTGTCACTGCGTACGGATGCGAAGAGGCGAGGGGGTCGGCGAAGAAGCTCTCCACCGTGTTCGCCCCCGTGCCGAAGGTGATGAGCAGGAAGCCGCCGGCCAGGGCGAAGTTCTTCAGGAAGTCCCAGAACAGCTCGCGTCCCTTCCCGCCGGACCAGAAATCGCCGGGCTTCCAGAACTGCTTCCACAGGAGCGCCGTGACGCCGCAATAGCCCGCCATCACGAAGGCCGCCGCCCGGTCGAAGGCTCCGGTGAGGATGCAGGCCGACATGCCGATCTCAACCGTGAGCCCGATCAGGATCAGCGCCACCGCCGGGGCATTGGCATGGACCGCCTCCCGCGCCTGCCCTACGGCACCCTTGAAGTTCAGGATCTTGTCGAGGGCGCTGAAGGGCAGGAACAGCAGGACGAGGAGCAGGCGGGTTCCGAAGGCGATGGCGAGGCTGAGGCTTGTCATCCGGTCGGCGGCTCCGAGGGTTCCGGGTCAGCAGGTGTGACAGGCGTCGCCGATTGCAAGGAAGATCGGCAGGAAAGGCGCTGAATCGGGCTTCAGCATGGGCGAGCCCTGCGTTAGTGTCGCACCGCCCTTCACGATGATGCGGGAGAGACCGGGACCGTCCGTCAGAGACGGCCCGGCGCCGACGGAGCAACCGCCCCGGAAACTCTCAGGCACCAGAACCGTGTCGTCGGGGCAATCTGGAGAGCGGTGCAGCGGTCGATCCGCCTGCACCCGCCGAAGGGGACGTCCGTGCTCACCCGCCTCGCCAGGGCGGCGCCGGATCAAGCTCTCAGGCAACCGGGACAGATGGGGCGCAACCGACCGGCTTCACACTAGGCCGGTTCTCTGCGTCCAGATGTTCCGGAGTTCCAAACCCATGACCCATGTCGCCGTGATCGGCGCCGGCATCACCGGCGTGACGACAGCCTATGCCCTGGTTCAGCGCGGCTATCGCGTCACCGTCTTCGACCGGCAGCGCTACGCCGCGATGGAGACCTCCTTCGCCAACGGAGGCCAGCTCTCGGCCTGCAACGCCGAAGTGTGGAACAAGGTCTCCACGGTGATCCAGGGCCTGCGCTGGATGACCCGGCGCGACGCGCCGCTGCTGATGAATCCCACCCCCTCCTGGCACAAGCTGTCGTGGATGGCCGAATTCGTCC
This sequence comes from Methylobacterium sp. NFXW15, assembly GCF_049887755.1. Classification (NCBI taxonomy): domain Bacteria; kingdom Pseudomonadati; phylum Pseudomonadota; class Alphaproteobacteria; order Hyphomicrobiales; family Methylobacteriaceae; genus Methylobacterium; species Methylobacterium sp. NFXW15. The sequence goes on from NZ_JAGEKG010000008.1 coordinate 175,899, forward strand.
GCGAGATCGCCCATTACCGGGCCAACACCGTCGAGACGGTGCGGCTCGCGATCAAGGCGCGGGAGGCCCTGTTCGCCATGGCCCGCGACGAGGGAATCGATTTCGACCTCAAGACGCGCGGAATCCTGCATTTCTACCGGGACGAGGCAGCCTTCCGGAAGGCGGAGGGCGTCAATGCCCTGTTGCAGCAGGGCGGCCTGGAGCGCCACGCCGTCACGCCGGAGGAGATCCGCACCATCGAGCCGACGCTGGCAGGCGACTATTTCGGCGGCTTCTTCACCCCCTCCGACGCCACCGGCGACATCCACAAGTTCACCCGCGGCCTCGCGGCGGCCTGCGCCCGCAAGGGCGTGCGCTTCGTCCATGACGCGACCGTCGAGGCGATCGAGCCGGGTGGGAAGGGGGGCCACGTCGTCTCCTGGCACGAGGGCGCGCGAGGCGAAAAGCGTGACGAGGCCGTGGACGCGGTGGTGATCTGCGCAGGCACGGCGAGCCGCCATTTCGCGGCCATGCTCGGCGACCGGGTGAACGTCTATCCGGTGAAGGGCTACTCGATCACCGTGAACCTCTACACGCCGGAGGCCCAGGCCGCCGCGCCGCAGGTCAGCATCCTCGACGAGGCGACGAAGATCGTCACCAGCCGCCTCGGGGACGACCGGTTCCGTGTGGCGGGCACCGCCGAGTTCAACGGCTTCAACCGCGACATCCGCCACGACCGGATCCAACCCCTGATCGATTGGACGCGAGAGCAGTTCCCCGGCGTCGCCACCGATCGCGTCATCGCCTGGAGCGGCCTGCGGCCCATGCTGCCCAGCATGCTGCCCAAGGTCGGACGGGGACGCCGGGCGGGGGTGTTCTACAATACCGGCCACGGCCATCTCGGTTGGACCCTGTCCGGGGCGACGGCCGAACTCATCGCGCAGGCCGTGGCGGCCGAGCACGAGGCTGTCGCTACCGGCTACGCCCTGGCGGCTTGAGAGCCGCCGCTTTGGCCATCGCCCCAACGGGGGCGGTGCGCCGCGCAGAAATTCTGTATTATGAGTTCAAAGCGCATCGCCGCCGAGGCCTGACAATGACGCTGCCCGCCTATCTCGATCCCATCGACGAGACGACCTATCCGATCGACACGCCCCGCTGGCGTTCGGAGGCCGGACGCCCGCTGATGATCACCGACCTGCCGGGCATCGGGCGGGACGGGATCGCCACCGGCACGCGATCTCTGTGGCGCTATGCCAAGGCGCTGCCGGTGGCGGTGACCGATCCCATCACCTTGGGCGAGGGCTGTACCCCGCTGGTGCGGCGCCCCTGGAACGGCGGCCACGCGCATTTCAAGCTCGAATGGTTCGCCCCGTCGGGCTCCTTCAAGGATCGCGGCGCCTCGGTGATGCTCTCGATCCTGCGGCAGCAGGGGATCGAGGCCGTGTTGGAGGATTCGTCCGGCAACGGCGGCGCGGCGGTGGCGACCTATGCGGCGGCCGCCGGGATGCGCGCCAAGATCCTCGTGCCCGCTTCGACCTCCCCGGCCAAGACCGTGCAGATGCGCGCGGCAGGCGCCGAGATCGAACTCATCCCCGGCACGCGGCAGGCCACCGCCGAGGCGGCCGAGGCTCAGGCAGAATCGATCTTCTACGCCAGCCATAACTGGCAGGCACACTTCCTCCAGGGCACCAAGACGCTGGCCTACGAGCTGTGGGAGGATCTCGGCTTCCGCGCACCGGACTCGGTCATCATTCCCTGCGGCGCGGGCAGCAACATCCTCGGCTGCGATATCGGCTTCCGCGAACTGCTGCGCCGCGGCGAGATCGACCGCCTGCCCCGCCTCTACGCGGTCCAACCCGCCCATTGCGCGCCGCTCCATGCGGGCTTCGCGGCGGGCGCGGAGGAGGCCCTGCCCATCGAGCCGCGCCCGACCCTGGCCGAGGGTGCGTCCATCGCCAAGCCCGTGCGCGGACGTGAGGTTCTGGCAGCGCTTCGCCGCTCCGGCGGCGGCACCGTCGCCGTGTCGGAGGCGGCGATCGAGGCCGCCCTGCACACGCTCGCCCGCTCCGGCCTCTATGTCGAGCCGACCTGCGCCATGGCGGCGGCGGCGCTGACCGACCTGACCGGACGCGACGCAATCCGCGCCGATGAGACGAATGTCGTGGTGCTCACCGGCACCGGCATCAAGGCCACGCCCCGCATCGCCGAGCTCATCGGCGTCGCTTCCTGAGAGAGTGGGAGAAACCCCATGGCCAACACGATTCCCGCCGCTGTCGGCATGCCGGTCGAAGAGGTCGATACCCCCTGTCTCGTGGTCGATCTCGATGCTTTCGAGCGGAACGTCGAGAAGCTCGGCCGCTACATGAAGGAGCACGGGCTGCGTCACCGGGCCCATGCCAAGACGCACAAATCCTCCGACATCGCGATGATCCAGATGGAGCGCGGTGGCGCCTGCGGCGTCTGCTGCCAGAAGGTGAGCGAGGCCGAGGCGCTGGTGAGCGCGGGCATCCGCGACGTACTCGTGTCGAACCAAGTGGTTGCGCCCAAGAAGATCGAGCGGCTGGCCGCACTCGCCACCCGCGCCCGGGTGCTGGTCTGCGTGGACGATATTGGCAACGTCGATGACCTCTCGGCGGCGGCCGTGAAGTATGGCGTGACCCTCGAATGCCTCGTGGAGATCGATGTCGGGGCGGGCCGCTGCGGCGTCGCGCCGGGTGAGCCGGCCGTGGCGATCGCGCGGCGCATCGCCGACCGGCCGGGCCTCACGTTCGCCGGGCTCCAGGCCTATCAAGGCAAGGCGCAGCACGTCCGTGAGCACGGCGAGCGGCGGACGCTGATCCAGCAGGCCATCGACGACACGAAGCGCACCGTCGATCTACTCAAAGCCGAGGGCTTGGCTTGCGATATCGTCGCGGGCGCGGGCACGGGCAGCTTCGAAATGGAAGGGGCGAGCGGTGTCTACAACGAGCTGCAATGCGGCTCCTACGTCTTCATGGACGCTGACTACCAGCGTGTCCGCGACGCGGGCGACAAGCCGATTTCCGCGTTCGAGAACAGCTTGTTCATCCTCACCTCGGTGATGAGCAAGGCGAAGAAGGAGGTCGCGATCTGCGACGCGGGCCTCAAGGCGCAGAGCGTCGATAGCGGCATGCCGGTGGTGTTCGGCCGCAGTGACGTCGAGTACCTGAAGGCCTCCGACGAGCACGGCGTGATCGCCGATCCCGGCAACGTGCTCCGCCTCAACGACCGGCTGCGCCTGATCCCAGGCCATTGCGATCCGACCGTGAACGTCCACGACTGGCTGGTGGGCGTGCGGAACGGCCGCGTCGAGGCTCTGTGGCCCGTGACGGCCCGTGGGGCGTGCCTCTAAACGCCAGGGCCGGGTCTCGCCCTGTTTTCCCCAGGGCGAGACCCGCCGATCCTCATCGGCGGGACCCGCTAGCAGGCCCCTGGCGACCTGCTGGCGAGCGGGGAGGGGGGGCGCACCTCGGCCGAGAGGATCACGGTGTTCGACCCCTCCGGCATCGCCCTGCAGGATCTCTCCATCGCGCGGACGATCCTCGCCAAGGCCGACGCAGCGCGCTAGTCAGCGCTCCGACATGAGCGAGCACGTCAGAACCCTCCGCGTCGTCGGCATCGGTACGGGCGATCCCGAGCACCTGACGTTGCAGGCGGTGCGGGCGCTGTCCGACGTGGCCGCCGTGTTCGTCCTCGACAAGCGGGCCGAGACCGCCGATCTCGTGGCGATCCGCAAGCGGATCTGCGCGGCGCATATCGCCCGCCCCTACCGACTCGTGCGCGTGGACGACCCGCCCCGCGAGCGGAACCCGACCGATTACGGCGCGACCGTCGAGGCGTGGCACGCCGCCCGCGCCGAGCGGCTGGAAGCAGCCTTCGCGGAGTTGGGGGAAGGGGAGGTCGGCGCCCTCCTCGTCTGGGGTGATCCCGCCCTCTACGACAGCACGCTACGCATCCTGGAGCGGATCGCGGCGCGGGGTCGAATACCCCTCGCCTGCGAGGTCATCCCCGGCATTTCGAGCGTTCAGGTGCTCTGCGCCCGCCACGCCGTGCCCCTGAACGCCATCGGCGGGGCGATCTGCATCACCACCGGCCGACGCCTCGCTTCGGGATGGCCGGAGGGCGCGGAGAGCGTCGTCGTGATGCTCGACGGAGATCCGAGCTTCGCCGGGCTCGACCCGGACCTGACCATCCATTGGGGCGCCTATCTCGGCAGCGCGGACGAGATCCTCGTCGCCGGGCGGCTCGGCAGCGTCGCTGAGGAGATCCGCCGGTTGCGGGCGGAGGCGCGGGCGCGGCACGGATGGATCATGGATATTTACCTGCTGTCGCAGGCTTCGCGGGGTTCCGCCTTGCGCCCGCAGAAGGGCTCGTCCTTCGGGAGCCCCTGATGCTGCGCTTACGGGACTATCAGCGGGCGAGTCTGGATGCGCTCGAGCATGCCTGGACGCGGGGAGGGGAGGCGGGTCACCTCGTCGTCCTGCCGACCGGGGCAGGCAAGTCGCTCGTGATCGCGGCGCTGGCCCGCGAGACCTTGGAGCGGGAGCCCCTCACCCGTGTCGCGATCGTCACCCATAGTCGCGAACTCGTCGCGCAGAACCTCGCGGAGTTGAAGCGCCATTGGCCCGAAGCGCCCGCCGGCGTCTTTTCCGCCGGGCTCGGGCGGCGCGAGGCGGACGCACAGGTGCTGGTCTGCTCGATCCAGTCCGTGGCGGACCGGCTCGACGCCATCGGCCCGCGCGACCTCGTCGTGGTGGACGAGGCGCATCTCATCCCCCGCTCGGCCGAGACCCGCTACGGCCGCTTTCTCGCAGGCCTCGCCGCCCTCACCCCGTCGATGCGCGTCGTGGGCTTCACAGCGACGCCCTACCGGCTCGATTCCGGGCGGCTCGACGAGGGGGCGGGGCGGCTGTTCACCGGCATCGCCTACGAGGCCGATACCGGCGACCTGATCCGCCGGGGCTATCTCGCCCCGCTGGTGTCCAAGGCGACGCTGACGCAACTCGACGTGACCGGGGTCGGCCGTCGCGGAGGCGACTACATCCCCGGCGAGCTGGAAGCCGCCGTGAATCGCGACTGGATCACCCGCGCGGCGGTGGCCGAGATGGCGGAATACGGCACAAAGCGCCGCTCCTGGCTCGCCTTCTGTGCCGGACTCGCCCATGCCGCCGCCGTGCGCGATGCCGTGCGCGCGGAGGGCTATTCCTGCGAGACCGTGGATGGCGGTACGCCGAAGCGCGAGCGCGACCGGATCGTCGCGGAGTTCCGGGCGGGCCGGATCCGCTGCCTCACATCGGTCGGCGTGCTCGGCACCGGCTTCAACGCGCCGGAGGTCGACCTCGTGGCGCTGTTGCGACCGACCCGGAGCACCGGTCTCTACGTCCAACAGGTCGGTCGAGCCTTGCGCCGGGCGCCCGGCAAGGACGACGCGCTGATCCTCGATTATGCCGGGCTGGTGCGGATGCACGGCCCGGTCGATTCCGTCACCGTCCGCACCGCAGAGGCGGTACGCGGCGGGGCAGGGGGCCTGCGTGCCAAGCCCTGCCCCGGATGCGGCGCGCTCATCGCCCTCAACGCCTCGACCTGCGAGGCCTGCTGGACCGAGCCGGAGGCCGAGCGCGAGCCGGGGCACGACCCGGCCGCCGAGGATGAGTTGGCGATCCTCTCGGACTCCGCCCTCGCCCCGGCGCCGCGCGCGGACGGAGCATGGCATCCCGTGACGGAATGGAGCCTCGAAGCGGTGCCGGGTGGGCTCGACGTGGTGCTGGCCTGGGCCGACGGCTCTTGGCGGGTGCGGCTGCGGCCGGAGGGGCGCGGCTACGAGCGCGAGAAAGCCGTGTTGTGGTGGCGCGGCCTCGGCGGCGGCCGGGACGCGCCCGCGGACGCGGCGGGCTTCCTGGCTGGCGTCGACGCCCTGACCGGCCCGGCGGAGATCCGCTTGTCCGACAAAGCCCTGTCCCGTGAATTGTCCTGCCGCGCCGCCGACGGCCGCATCCTCGCCGACGTGCACCGGCTCGCCGAACGCGCCGCCTGAGGGCAGGGGGCTCCCACAGCCCTCACCCGCACGGAAAGTCCGGCCTTGTCGTGAGCGTCAGTGGGGCAATTCAGCAATCCGCAACCTCGAGCAGGTATGGTTAACACTATTAACCATACCCCTCCCCGCAGCCCCGCCACACCATTTAAGTTCCATAATATATCTTATGCGAACTCTGGATCGGTACCTGTGGGCTATCCCAACCGGGCTTGAAGCCTCGCGAAAAGGTCTCGTAGCGACAACGGCTTGGGCGGCGTCGGCCAGTGTGGTGCCCGCCCCTGCTCCGGGATCGGTCCGCGCACGAAGCGGGCTCCCGCCGACCAGAAATGGTCGCGGCGGCTGCCGACCATGGCGAGACCGACCGGCTCGCGCTCGGCATGGGTGAGGTGGCCCGAGGCCCAGACCTTCTGCCAGCAACTGCGCCGGGTCAGATCGGCATTGAGCCCCGACATCCGGGCATAGCCCGCAGCGGCCTGAATCCGCGTGCCGGAGAACGCCTCGGGGATCCAGATCCAGGCGGCGAAGGTGTAGATCGCCTGCGGATCGAACGCAGCCCGGTCGACCATCCGCGTGAAGCCGTGGAAGCCGGGCTCCCGGCGGCGGCCCGCATGGCGGCGCAGGCCGCCGGGCAGGAGCATCGCGGGTTCGAAGGCGCCCTCGCCTAGCTCCGTGGCGGGCGCGCCCCGCACCAGCGACCAAGCGGAATCCACGAGATGCATCCAGGGCTCGAGATCGGTCTCCCAGGCCGTATCGAGGGGCGCGAAGCGGCGCACCCTCCCCTCGATCAGACGGTCCCCGGCCCGCCGCACCGGCTCCGGCCGCCAGTCGGGACCCGCTTCCGTCACGCGCAGCAGCGTCGAGGGACCATGCGCCCACACGGCCTCGGCAAGCCGGTCGAAATCCGCTTGCGGCTCATCCTGTGCGACCTTGCGGACGAAGATGTGCGAGCCGGTCGCCAACTCATCGAGCATCTTGCGCTTGAGATGGGCGAGGCGGCCGTACTCCCGGTCGAGCAAGGTCTCCGGGGTGATGCTGTCGGGCGTTTGCCCGGTATTGGCCCAGATGTTGTAGGCCCGGCTGTGGCAGTAGAAGGTGCCGCCCTGGCTCACCGAAAGGTGCAGGTCACCCGGAGCGCCGAGATCCTCGAAGCCGCAACGCAGACCGCGGATCAGGTCCTCCATCGGCGTGTAGGCGAAGCGCAGCAGGCCGGAGGGCTCCACGCCGCCGTAACGCTGGACGAAGCCGAACTCGCAATTGTCGCCGAGGCTGCGGAAGCCATGGAGCCGCTCCGCAAGGGAGGCGGCCGCGCCGGACTCCGTTCCGCTTCCCAGCTCTCGCTCGGTTATGGCGTCCATCGAGCCCTTGTGCCGCCGGGCGCCGTCAGCGCACCGCGATCCTCACCGTGGATTCGTAGCCTGTCCCGTCGGGATTGATGACGAGGATGCGGAACGAATCCACCCCCTCGTACCCCTCCGCCCCCTGGTAGACCATCTTTTGGCCGGACACCTTCCGCGTGTTGCACTCTGCGAGCGGCGAGGAGGTCACGAAGCTGGTGAAGGATTGTGCCGTCTCGATCGTCACCTTTCCATGGTGCGGCTGCGACAGCACGCGGATCACCACCGGCCCCTGCGGCGTGCAATCGGGAAAGAGCGAGGCGTAGAAGGCGATCGTCCGCGCTTCGCCGCACGGGACGATCCGTTCCAGATCGTAGACCGGGGAGGCGGCGGGCAGCGCTCCGACGGAAGGATCGGCACCAAGGGTCGTGGCGAGGGCGGCGGCGAGCCGGATCATCATACGGGCCATCTTCCAGGGACGGGGAGGTCCATGGGATAGGCGGCGCCCGCCGGAGGCACCAGCGTTTCACGGTGCGAAGGCCCCTCCCCGGCCGATTTTGCGACATCAACCGATGCCTTAAGTTGTGCCATCAAATAGCAATTCTGCCAGTGGTTTAATTCGCCAACCTCGCTCATCGCATGAGGACGGACTAGCCGCGAATCAACCGATTCCCTTCTCCAACGGCACGGCGAGGTGGAACTGGGCACCATGCTCCTTCGGCGGGAGGGTGAGGGTGCCGCCGAGTTGGCGGACGAGGCTCGCGATGACGCGGGTGCCGAGGCTCTTCGAGCTGCGGCCGATCTCGAACCCCTCAGGCAGGCCGATCCCATCATCGGCCACCTCGACGACGAGCGTCGCGTTCTTGCGCTCGGCCCGCACCCGGATCTCGCCGCCGGAGGGGAAGCGGGCGAGGGGGTAGGCGTATTTCAGGGCGTTCGTGACGAGCTCGTTGATGAGCAGCCCGATGGGGATGGCAAGGTCGGCCGAGAGCTTCTGGGGATCGGCGGCACAGGTCAGGCGGTGGGTGGGGGCGCCGCTCGCGAGGTTCAGCACGAGCTTGTCGAGGAAGGGCGCAAGGTCGATCTCGCCGGGGACCGCCTCCCCTGCCCCGTCCTTCTCCGCGAGGTCGCCCTGGCGCCAGAGCTGATCGTGGACGGTGGCGATGGCCTCGACCCGGCTGCGGGCATCCTGAAGGGCCGCGAGCACGGCGGGCTCGCCCTCGGCCGAGCGCGCCTGGAGGGTCAGGAGGCTCGCGACGATGGCGAGACTGTTCTTCACCCGGTGGCTCATCTCACGGGCGAGAAGGTCCTGCCGGGCGAGGGAGGCGCGCAGCAATTCCTCCGTGCGATGCCGTTCGATGGCGCTGCCGAGCAGGTTGGCGAAGCCCTGCATGAAGGCGATATCCGCCTCATCGAACTTGCCCTCGCGGCTGTCATCGACCTCCAGCACGCCGAAGGCCCCGTCCCGGTTCTCGATCAGCACGTTGATCGCCCGGCGGATACCGTGATCGGCCATCAATTGCGGGGTGCGGAAGCGTGTTTCGTCCGCAAGATGGTTCGAGATGACCGGCCGCCCGGTCTTCAGGGCGAAGCCGGCCGGCGAGGCGAGGTCCGCGCCGACCGTCGCATGGCCGATCACCTCCGGCTTCCAGCCCACCCCTGCCCGCACGAGCAGCGTATCCTCGCCGCGCAGGTATTCGAGCGCCTTGCAATACTCGGCGCGCATCCCCTCCGCGCAGAGTTCGGTCGCCCGCTGCAGCAGCAGGTTGAAATCCTTGCCCCGCAGCGCCTCGACGCCGAACTCGGACAGGATGACCTGCTGGCGCAGTCGCGCCTCGAAATCGGCGGGGCTGCGGGGCGCGACCGAAGCGTCCTCGGTGGCTTCCTCGATACGTGGCTCATCGGGACGGGCAGGCATGGTAACGGATCGGTTACACCAGGACGTTGCGGGGCGATATCGTGGATCGGCGGCGGAATCATGGGCTGCGCGGCGTTTCGTCCTAGCCGGGACCCCGAACGGGGCCGGGACGTTGCGCGCACATCACTGACGAGACCCCAGGGACCGCGCACATGGCCGATGTGAAGGGCTTATCCGACCACGCTCTCTCGATCCTGGCCTTTGCAGCCTATCACCGGCTGGTCAGCGGCGAGCGCGTGACCTCGATAGTGCGCAAGGACGGCAACGGCCATGAGGCCGATCCGAAGGGCGTCGAGGAATTGACCGAGCGCGGTCTCGCCGAGGCGGGCGAGACGGAGATCAACCTCGGTAAGGACGTCCAGGAAGCCGTCGAGGTGATGGTGGAGGCGCTGCGCGGGGCCGTGCGCTGAGAAACGTGAGCGGGTGCGAGAACCCCGGCGCGTTCTGTGAGATTGCGCACATTTCTCGGACAAGTGGGCTCGTCGCTCCAACCCGCTCATCTACTTGTAACCGTTCCAGCCTACACCTGCCGGAACCCCACCATGACGATACCCATCAGGCTTACCCTGAACGGGAAGCTGCATGACATCGATCTCGATGATCCGCGCATCACGCTTCTCGATCTGCTGCGGGAGCGGCTCGGCCTGACCGGCGCCAAGAAGGGCTGTGACCGTGGACAGTGCGGCGCCTGCACCGTTCTCGTAGACGGGCGCCGGATCAATTCCTGCGTCCAACTCGCCGTCAGCCTCGACGGAGCCGAGGTGCTGACCATTGAGGGTCTGTCCGAGGGCGACGCCCTCCACCCGGTCCAGGCCGCGTTCATCGCCCATGACGGATTCCAGTGCGGCTTCTGTACGCCGGGGCAGATCATGAGCGCGGTCGGCCTGATCCGCGAGGGCAAAGCCGGGACCGATCCCGAGCGCATCCGCGAGGGCATGAGCGGCAACATCTGCCGCTGCGGCGCCTATGCGGGCATCCTGGAGGCCGTGAAGGACGCGAGCGGCCGCATGGAGCATCGGGAGGACGCCGCGTGATCCGCTTCGATTATACCCGCGCCTCGTCCGTCGCCGAGGCGATCGGTGCCGCGCGCCAACCCGGCGCCGCCTTCCTGGCGGCCGGGACCAACCTCGTCGATCTCATGAAGGGCGGTGTCACGACGCCCGAGCGGGTCATCGACATCACCCGTCTCCCCGGCCTGTCGGGGATCGAGAAGCAGGCGGGCGGCTCGGTGCGCATCGGCGCGCTCGCCCGCAATAGCGACGTGGCCGATGATTCCTTCATCGCCAAGGCCTACCCGATGGTGGCCGAAGCCCTCCTTGCGGGCGCCTCGGCGCAGCTGCGCAATGCAGCGACCGTCGGCGGCAACCTGATGCAGCGGACCCGCTGCCAGTACTTCACCGACGCGGTCTCCCCCTGCAACAAGCGGCAGCCGGGCTCGGGCTGCGCGGCCCTCGGCCACGCGACCCGGATCCATGCGGTCCAAGGGTGGAGCGAGCACTGCATCGCCACCCACCCATCGGACTTCTGCGTCCCGCTAGCCGCGCTCGATGCCTCGGTCGAGATCGAGGGGCAGGGGGGCAAACGCTCCGTGCCGCTCACCGAGTTCCATCTCCTGCCCGGCGATCATCCCGAGCGGGAGACGGTGCTGGAGCCGGGCGAACTCATCACCGCCCTCACCCTCCCCGCCGAGGCGGCGCAGTTCGCCGGTCACGCCCGCTACCTCAAGGTCCGGGATCGTACTTCCTACGCCTTCGCCGTCGTCTCGGCCGCCGCCGCGATGACGCTCGATGGCGGCATGATCGGGCAGGCCCGCCTCGCCTTCGGTGGCCTTGCTCTGAAGCCCTGGCGGGTGAAGGAGGCCGAGGCCGTACTCGCCGGTCAAGCACCCTCCCCCGAGGCTTTCGCGCAAGCCGCACGCGTGGCGCTGGACGGAGCCAAGCCCACGGGCGAGGCCAACGCCTTCAAGATCGAGCTCGCCCGCCGCGTGGCGGTGCGCGCCCTCACCCTGGCGGCAGCGGGCACGCCCGCGCGCATCCCCGCGCTCCCCGCCTCCCCCTTCGGCATCGTCTGAGGATCGTCTCATGACCTCGACCAGCGAACCGGTCCGTCACGGATCGAGCATCGGCCAGCCCCTTACCCGCCGGGACGGCCCGTTGAAGGTGAAGGGCCAAGCGCGCTTCGCCGCCGACAACCTTCCGCCCGGCACGCTCCACGCGGCCCTCTGTGTGGCGAAGATCGCCCGCGGCCGGGTGAAGAGCCTGGATGTTGCGGCGGCGGAAGCCCATCCCGGCGTCGTCAAGGTGATGACGCCGGAGAATGCGCCGAAGCTCGCGAAGGACCCTGACGTGAAGGACGTTCCCTTCACCTTCAAGATCGACGTCCTGCAGAACGACAAGGTCCGCTACGCCAACCAGCCGATCGCGGTGGTGATCGCGGAGACGCTCGAAGCCGCGACCGAGGGCGCGCGGCTGCTGGCTCCGACCTACGAGGAGGAGGCCCCGCGCATCGGCCTCGATGCGGGTGAGGTGTTCACGCCGCCCTCCGTGGGTGTCGGCGCCCCGGCCGAGCAGATCGACGGTGACGTCGAGGCGGGTCTCGCTTCGGCGGCCAAGACCTTCACCGGCACCTACGAGACGCCGGCCCAGTATCACAACGCCATGGAGCCGCACGCGGCGGTGGCGAGTTGGGATGGCGACAAGCTGAACCTGTTCATGCCGACGCAAGGGCTCGCCATCGCGCAGGGGCGGCTCGGCGCCCTCTTCGGTATCAAGCCCACCGACATCCACATCGAGAGCCCCTATCTCGGCGGTGGCTTCGGCTCGAAAGGTGTTCCGGCAGGTCCGCAGGTCCTTGCCTGCATGGCGGCCAAGCTCGTCGGCAAGCCGGTGAAGCTCGTGCCAACCCGCTCGCAGATGTACGGGCCGATGGGCCATCGCGGCCCGACCCGGCAGACACTGCGCCTGGGCGCCGACGAGGCCGGCAAGCTGACGGCGCTCGATCACCACATCCTCACCGCCTCATCGAGCTTCGACGACTTCTTCGAACCGGCGGGCCGGGTGACGACCACCCTCTACGCCAGCAAGGCGACCGCGATCCGCCACGAGGCGGTGCGCCTCGACACCGGCACGCCGCTGTTCATGCGCGCACCGGGCGAGGCTTCGGGCAGCGTCGCGATCGAGAGCGCGCTCGATGAACTCGCCTTCGACCTGAACATGGACCCGCTGGAGTTCCGGCTCGCCAACTATGCCGAGGTCGAGCCCTTCACCGGCAAACCCTTCTCCTCCAAGGCCCTGCGAGACTGCTATGCCCGCGGCGCCCAGGCCTTCGGCTGGGCCGGTCGCCCGCTGAAGCCGCGCCAGACGCGGGACAAGGACGGGTTCCTCGTCGGCACGGGCGTCGGTACAGCGACCTTCCCAGCTCTGATCTTCGAGGGCATGGCCCGCGCGGAGATCCGGGCTGACGGTTCGGGCACGGTGGAGATCGGCGCCCTCGACATGGGCCAGGGCGCCTGGACGGCCCTCGCCCAGATCGCGGCCGACGGGCTCGGCCTCGACATGGAGACCCTGACCTTCCGCATGGGCTCGTCCGACCTGCCGAATGCGGGCATCGCGGGCGGTTCCGGCCACACGGCTACGGCGGGCAACGCGATTCACGCGGCGGCCAAGGATGTGATCGACCAGTTGACGGCGCTCGCGGTCAACGACCAAGCCTCGCCGCTGTTCGGTGCGGGCAATGCGGGCGTCACTGCCGCCAACGGCCGCCTGACCCGCCGCGACGATACTAGCCGTAGCGAGTCCTTCGCCGACATCCTCAACCGGGCGGGCCAATCGAAGATCGAGGGCAAGGGCAAGGCAGGCGCCGACCCGGCCGCGCAGAACTCCTACGCGATGCACGCCCACGGGGCGGTCTTCGCGGAGGTGAAGGTCGATCCCGATCTCGGGCAGGTCCGCGTGAGCCGTCTTGTCGGCGCCTTCGCGGCGGGGCGGATCATCAACCCGCACCTCGTGCGCAGCCAGTATTACGGCGGCATGATCTGGGGCATTTCCTTCGCGCTCCACGAGCGGGCGGAAATGGACCCTCGCACCGGCAGATTCCTCAACGACAACCTGGCCGAGTACCACGTGCCCGTGAACGCCGACATTCCGCCCATGGAGGCGATCCTCATCCCCGAGGAGGATTCGGTGGTGAACGCGCTGGGCGTGAAGGGTGTGGGCGAGATCGGCATCACCGGCACGGCAGGCGCCATCGCCAACGCCGTATGGCACGCCACCGGCGTACGGGTGCGCGACATCCCGATCACGCTGGATAAGCTGCTGGGGTGAGGGGCTTCCCCCTCCTCCCGTCATCGCGCACGCAGCGAAGCGATCCAGGGAAACGCCGTAGCCCGGGGCGTTCCGTTTCCCTGGATCCTTCGCATGGCTCGCAAAGTCGGCGAAGGGCCTGCTAGAACCCCTCCCCGCCCTGTGGCGAGCCGAGGATTCCCATGCCCCTCACCAGCGATATCAGCGGCGTCGTGCCGATCGCGCCGACGCCGTTCCATCCGGATGGGCGGATCGATGAGGCGTCCCTCGACCGCATGGTCGACTTCTTCGAGGGCGCGGGCGTCGACGGTCTGACGATCCTCGGCCAACTCGGCGAGGCGGGCAAACTCGACCATGCCGAAGGCACGGCGATCGCCAAGCGGGTGATCGGCCGGACGAGGCTTCCGGTCATCGTCGGCGTCACGGCGCCGGGCTTCGCGGCCATGCGGTCGCTGGCCCACGAAGTCATGGCCATGGGTGCTGGCGGCGTGATGGTCGCCCCGCCGAACACGCTCCGCACAGACGACCAGATCGTCACCTATTTTCGCAATGCGGCCGAGGCGTTAGGGCCGGATGTTCCCTTCGTGCTTCAGGATTATCCGCTGACCTTCTCGGTGGTGATGTCACCAGCCGTGATCCGCCGGATCGTGACCGAGAATCCGTCCTGCGTGATGCTCAAGCACGAGGATTGGCCGGGGCTCGAGAAGATCACCACCCTGCGCGGTTTCGAGGCGGACGGGTCGATGCGGCGCATCGCGATCCTCGTCGGCAATGGCGGCCTGTTCCTCGATTTCGAGGCGGAGCGCGGCGTCGATGGTGCCAATACCGGCTACGCCTTCCCGGAGATGCTGGTGGATGTGGTGCGCCTGACCAAGGCGGGCCGCCGGGACGAGGCGCATGACCTGTTCGACGCCCACCTGCCCTATCTGCGCTACGAGCAGCAGCAGGGGCCGCTGGGACTCGCCGTACGGAAATACGTGTTCATGCGGCGGGGGATCTTCACCTCCGACGCGCAGCGCAAGCCGTCCCAGGCGCTGAGCCCTCAGGCGCGGGAGGAAGTCGAGTACCTGCTCGCCCGCCTCGCCCGGACGGACGGTCGGGCCAAGCTGCCGGGTTAGCCATTCAGCTGGTCAGGTGCCGGCCTTGGCATCCTTGCGTGGCACGGCAGTATCGCCGTCGCGCAGCGAGGCCGAGGGGCCGACCACGACCTGCTCGCCGCCGGTCAGGCCACTCCGCAATTCGACGCCGGAATCGCCCTGGCGGAAGATCGTCACCGGGCGCATCCGCACCACGAAGGCGTCCTGGCTTGCGGGTTCCAGCACGGCCACCCGGGTACCGTTCTGGTCGAAGATCAGCGCGTCGCCGGGCACGCTCACCACGGGCGCGGGGCGGGGGATCGCGAGTGTCACGGTGATGTAGAGGCCGGGCTGCAGGGCGTGGTCCGGATTCGGGATATCGACCTGCGTTGCCAGGATACGCGAGGCGTAGAGCAGTGACGAGGAGGAGCGCGAGACCGTGCCGGGAAACACCCTCCCCGGCATCTGCGCGACCTCGATTCGAGCGGGAAGCCCATCGCGCACGCCGTCGGCGGCGTAGAGCGGCACGTTGACCGCCATGCGCAGCGTGTCATCCCGGACAAGGGTGGCGAGCGGCGTGCCGGAATTGGTATCGGCCGTCACGGCGTCGCCGATATCCATGTTGCGCGCCGTGACCACCCCGTCGAACGGGGCGCGAATGTCCTCGAAGCCGGTCAGAACCTTCAGCCGCGCGACCTGCGCCTCCTGCGCGGTGATGTTGGCCTCAGCGACCTTCACCGCTGCCTTCGCCGCGGCGAGGTTCGCGCCCTGCGTCAGCACCCCCGCGCGGGCCGTGTCGGCGTTCTGCGCCGTGGCGGCGCCGCTGCCCGCGAGCGTCGAGGTCCGCTTGTTGGTGACGTCGGCGAGGTGGCGGTTCGCCTCGGCCTGATCGACCATCGCCTTGGCCTGGGCGAGGGCGGCCTGAAGCTGCACCACCTGCGATTGGGCCTGCGCCAATTGCTGGTCGAGATCGGGAGCGCTGATGCGGAACAGCAGGTCGCCCGTCTTCACCCGCGAACCGATATCGATCCGTCGCTCGGCGATATAGCCGGTGGCGCGCGGGTAGAGGCTCGCGGTGTCGAAGGCTTGGGCGGTGCCGGTCTGCGTCAGGTCGAGGGTGTCCCCTGCCCGCTTGGCGATGGCGACCCGGACGGTAACGGGCCCGCGCCGCGCCGCCTCGGAGGGCACGGCGGCGCGAGACGGCTCGGACCACGTCCGGTAGCCGACAAATCCTGCCCCCGCGAGGGCGATCAGGACGAGCCACGTCGTGCCGCGCATCGTGCTCCGTCCGGCTGCCTCCGCGTCCGCCATCGATTCCGCCGGTCCGAGCCCAAGAGGTCAATCTAGGGCAGGCGTGTTTCCGACCGGTGTCCGCGACGATTTTCCGCTCGTGCGAACAAAGCCGGATGCCCGGCCGTTTCCGGGTCCTCTCTCGGGCGCGGCGCGCCCTCGCAGCATGACACGGATCTCCCTATGACGGACTTGTCCCGACGTGGCCTGATCGCCGCTGCGGCTGGCACCGCGTTCGCGGCGTCACCCGCCGCCTCACAGGCGCCCTCCCCCGCCGCTCCCCTGCCGGAGCGCGGCGGCAAGGGGGCCGACGTGCTGGGGCCGAAGAACCTCGCGCGCGACGCGCAGGACCCCTGGACGCTGGCGCCGCCCGCCACCGACCACGGCACCATGCCGAACCTGAAATGGTCCTTCGCCGACAGTCACATGCGGCTGGAGGACGGGGGCTGGGCGCGACAGACGACGATCCGCGAATTGCCGGTCTCGAAGGCAATGGCCGGCGTGAACATGCGCCTGAAGGCCAATGCGGTGCGGGAAATGCACTGGCACAAGGAAGCCGAGTGGGCCTACATGATCAAGGGACGCGCCCGGATCACCGCCGTTGATCAGGAGGGACGCACCTTCGCCGACGACGTGGGTGAGGGCGACCTGTGGTACTTCCCCTCCGGCATCCCGCACTCGATCCAGGGCCTCGCAGGGCCGGAGGATGGCTGCGAGTTCCTCCTCGTCTTCGACGATGGCGGTTTCTCGGAGGACTCGACCTTCCTGATCACCGATTGGCTGGCGCACACCCCACGCGACGTGCTCGCCAAGAATTTCGGCCTGCCCGAAGCTGCCTTCGCAAACATTCCCGAGAAGGAACTCTACATCTTCCCCGGGCCGAAGCCCGGCCCTCTCGCCGATGACAAGCTCGGCGGCGCAGGCCCCATCCCGACCTCGTTCAGCCACAGGATGCTCGCGCAGGAGCCGGTCCGCACGCGGGGCGGCACGGTGCGCATCACCGACTCCAGCAACTTCCCGGCCTCGACCACCATCGCGGCGGCGCTGGTGGAGATCGAGCCCGGCGGGATGCGGGAACTGCATTGGCATCCGAACGGCGACGAGTGGCAATACTACCTGTCGGGTCAGGGCCGGATGACGGTGTTCGGCTCGGAATCGAAGGCGCGCACCTTCGATTACCGCGCGGGCGATGTGGGCTACGTGCCCTTCGCCATGGGCCATTACATCGAGAACACGGGGCGCGAGCCTCTGACCTTCCTCGAGATGTTCAAGAGCCCGCGCTACGCCGACATCTCACTCGCCCAATGGATGGCGCTCACCCCGCATGCCCTGGTCCAGGCTCATACGAAGCTCGATCGTGCGCAGATCGACGGCCTGTCCTCGCGTAAGAATCCCGTCGTGCCCGGATGACGCGCCCTGGAACCGGGTGCGGGGCACGCGAGTCGGTTGTAGGATCATCACCACGCCACGGTCTCGTCGGGAGGCTCCCATGCGCACCCGTTTCGTCCTCGGTACCGTCCTGTGTTTCGGCCTCCCGGCCGGGCCTGCCCTCGCGCAGGTCCAGCCCGGCAACCCGAATGCGGCGAACAACTCCTTCGCCTTGCAGAGTCAATTCCGCAGCATGAACCAGCAGCGGACCTCCGAGTTCAACACCCTGTCCATGCAGGTGCAGCGCAACGTCCAGTTCAGCCCGCCCGCCGTGGTCGATCCCGGCCTCTACGCGCCGCTCGGGCGGCGCGGCCACCGGGCGGTGGGGCGGCGACACGGGCTCAACACCAGCATCTGCACCGGGTGTTGATCTAGATCAGTCCGGGCGGGGGACGGGACAAGTCTAGAAAGGCCCTTCCCTCGCGGGCGCGATCGGTTCAGAACCGAGTGCGATGATGGCTCGCACATGAAAATTCTCCTGATCGGCTCCGGTGGCCGCGAGCATGCGCTCGCATGGCGCCTCTCGCAGAGTCCCCTCTGCGCGGACCTCTACACTGCCCCCGGCAACCCGGGCACGGCCCGTCACGGCACCAACCTGCCCGACCTCAAGGTCTCCGACCATGCGGCGGTCGCGGCGTTCTGCCGGGCCGAGCGGATCGGCCTCGTGGTGATCGGGCCGGAGGCGCCCCTCGTCGCAGGCCTCGTGGACGACCTGACGGAGGCGGGGATCCGCGCCTTCGGGCCGACCCGCGACGCCGCGCGTCTCGAAGGCTCGAAGGGCTTCACCAAGGATCTTTGCGCTGAATACGGCATCCCCACTGCCGCATTCGCCCGCTTCACGGGCCTCGACGACGCGCTGGCCTATGTCCGCGAGAAGGGCGTACCCATCGTCGTGAAGGCGGACGGGCTCGCAGCCGGCAAGGGCGTGACCGTGGCCGAAAGCCTCGATCAGGCCGAGGACGCGCTCAACGCCCTCTTCGCCGAGCCCGGCGCGGAGGTCGTGGTGGAGGAGTGTCTGTTCGGTGAGGAGGCGAGCTTCTTCGCCCTGTGCGACGGCACCCGCGCCATTTCGATCGGCACCGCCCAGGACCACAAACGCGTCTTCGACGGAGATCGCGGCCCGAACACCGGCGGC
The DNA here is from genome assembly GCF_049887755.1 of Methylobacterium sp. NFXW15. Classification (NCBI taxonomy): domain Bacteria; kingdom Pseudomonadati; phylum Pseudomonadota; class Alphaproteobacteria; order Hyphomicrobiales; family Methylobacteriaceae; genus Methylobacterium; species Methylobacterium sp. NFXW15. The sequence continues at coordinate 194,412 of NZ_JAGEKG010000008.1, forward strand.
ATGGGCGCCTACGCCCCGGCCACGGTGGTGACGCCCGAGATCGAAGCGCGGGTGATGGCCGAAATCATCAACCCGACGCTCGCGGGCATGCGCGCCAAGGGATGCCCCTTCACCGGCATCCTCTATGCCGGGCTGATGCTGACGGACGATGGCCCGAAGCTCATCGAGTACAACACCCGCTTCGGCGATCCCGAGGCGCAGGTGCTGATGCCGCGCCTCGCCTCGGACCTCGTGCCCGCCCTGCTCTCGGCCTGCGACGGCGACCTGACGGGCGTGACGCTCGAATCCGATCCCTGCCGCACGGCCCTGACCGTGGTGATGGCGGCGGCGGGCTATCCCGGCGCCGTGGTGCGCGGCTCGGTGATCCGGGGCATCGAGGCGGCCGAAAGCGAGGGCGTCCACGTCTTTCAGGCGGGGACCCGCGCCGAGGGCGACAAGATCCTCGCCGATGGCGGGCGCGTGCTCGCGGTGACGGCGCTGGGCGACAGCGTCACCGAGGCTCAGGCCCGCGCCTACGCGGCCGTGGCCCGGATCGACTGGCCCGAAGGCTTCTGCCGACGGGATATCGGCTATCGCGCGATCGCCCGGGAAGCCTCATAGAGTCCGCATGACAGAACAGGCGACGGCTGGCGGGCTCGCCCGGCACGAGATCCGGGCGATCGTGGCTGGGCTGATGGCGGCGATGCTGCTCGCCGCCCTCGATCAGACCATCGTCGCGACCGCGATGCCGACGATCGGGCTCGATCTCGGCGATGCCGCGAACCTGCCCTGGATCGTCACCGCCTACCTGCTCGCCTCGACCGCCGTCACGCCGCTCTACGGCAAGCTCAGCGACATCCACGGGCGGCGGGTGATGCTGCTCATCGCCATCGTGATCTTCAGCCTGGGATCGCTCGCCTGCGCCCTCGCCCCGACCATGATCGCCCTGGCTCTGGCCCGCGCCCTTCAGGGCATCGGCGGCGGCGGGTTGATCGCGCTGTCGCAGACCATCCTCGCCGACATCATGTCGCCCCGCGAGCGGGCGGGGTATCAAGTCTATATCGCCGGGGTGTTCGCCACCGCCTCCGTCGCCGGGCCGCTGCTCGGCGGCGTGCTCGCGCAACATGTCCACTGGTCGCTGATCTTCTGGATCAACCTGCCCATCGGCTTCCTGGCCTTCTGGCTCACGAACGACAAGCTGAAGCTCCTCCCGCGCAACGAGCGGCGCCACCGGCTCGATTATCCCGGTGCGGTGCTCCTCGTGCTCGGCTCGACCGCCCTTCTCCTCGCCCTCAGCCGGGGCGGCGTGCACGAAGCCTGGACCTCGCCCACGGTACTCGGCCTCATGGCGGCCGCCCTCGTCTTCGGCGGCGGCTTCGTGGCGCGGCTCATGACGGCGGCCGAGCCGCTGATCCCGGCGGCCGTGCTCGCGAACCCGGTCGTGGCCTGCGCCACGCTTTCGGCGTGCTTCGCCATGGGCACGTTCATCGGGCTCACGATCTACGTGCCGATCTTCCTCGAAGGGGTGGTGGGGCTGAGTGCCAGCCAATCCGGCCTCGCTCTGGTGCCCTTGATGATCGGGACCGTGACAGGGGCGACCCTCTCGGGCCGCTCGATGCTGTACTTCCGGCATTACAAGCGGGTGCCGCTGGTCATGATGGGCGTGAGCCTCGCCGCCTGCGCGCTGCTGGCCGTCTATGGCGACACCCTGCCCTTCTGGCTGATGGAGATCGCCTTCGCCTTCCTGTCGATCGGCGTCGGAACGATCTTGCCGCTCTCGACCATCACGATCCAGAACGCCGTCGCGCCGCACCAGCTCGGCATCGCGACGGCCGCCATGAACTTCTTCCGCTCCCTCGGCGGGGCGCTGATCGTGGCGGTGTTCGGCACCATCGTTCTGGGCGCGGCGACGGGCCAGAAGGGCGCCGACCTCGAAAGCTTGCTGCGCGGCGCGGACCCGACCCTGCTCGCGGCCGGGTTCCGGCATGTCTTCCTCGCGGCCTGTGGCTGCCTAGCCCTGACCTTCCTCTTCCTGGCGCTGCTGGAAGAGCGACCGCTCGGCGAGCGCCCGGCGAAGGGCTAAAAGTCTCCGGGAGTTTTGCGAGGCGCTCTAAACCGCCCGGCGCTCATCCTCCGCCACCACGCGGCTCTCCTCCGCCTCGGCCAGCGCCCGCCCGACCATGAGCAGTGCCGGGCCCTCCAGCCCCGCCGCCTCGACCCGCGCGGCGAGGTCGGCAGCCGTGCCGCGCACCACCTCCTGGTTCGGACGCGTGGCGTTGAACACCAGGAGCGCGGGGGTCTCGGGCGAGAGCCCTTCCTCGACCGCTCGGCCGAGCAGCGCGCCGAGCGTCCGCTTGGGCATATAGACCACGGTGGTGACGCTGGAATCGCCCAGCGCGCTCCAGTTGAGGTCGTCCGGCAGCCCGCCCTTGCGGTCGTGGCCGGTGACGTATTGCAGCCGCCGCGCCGCATCGCGATGGGTGAGCGAGAGGCCGAGGGAAGCCGCCGCACCCTGCGCCGCCGAGACGCCGGGCACCACCGCGACCGGAATGCCCGCCTGACGGCATGCCTCGATTTCCTCACCGGCCCGGCCGAAGACCAGCGGGTCGCCGGATTTGAGCCGCACCACCTGCTTGCCCGAGCGGGCGAGCTGCACCATCAGCGCGTTGATGTCGTCCTGTCGGCAGGACGGGCCGTGCCCGGTCTTGCCGACGAGCATGGTGCGGGCCTCGCGGCGCGCATAATCGAGGATCGCCGGGGCGACGAGGTCGTCGTAGAGGATCACGTCGGCATTGCGCAGCGCCCGCAGGGCCTTGAGCGTGAGGAGTTCGGCATCGCCCGGCCCGGCGCCCACCAGGGTCACGGCCCCGCCCTTCGGCGCGACCTCGGTCTCGCCGAGCAGTTCCGCGAGGTCGCTGTCCTGCGGCGTGCGGTCGGGTTCGGCGAAGGCGCGCTCGGTGAAGCGCTCCCAGAAGAAGCGCCGGTCGGCGAAGCCGGGGAAGCGGCCGGTGACGCGCTCACGCCAATCCCTGGCGGCCTCCATCCAGCGGGAGAAGCCGCGCGGCAGCATCGCCTCGATCCGCGCGCGGACGGTCTGCCCGAAGACCGGGGCGGCGCCCTCGGTCGAGATGCCGACCACCAGCGGCGAGCGGTTGACGATGGCGCCGAACTTCACATCGCAGAGATGCGGCCGATCGACGGCGTTGACGATGGCGCCCGTCGCGCGGGCGGCGGCAACGAAGGCCACCGCATCCACCTCGTCTTCCATGGCACCGACGCAGAAGGCGGCGCCCCAGAGATCGTCCGGAGTCCAGTGCCGCTCATGCAGGGTGACATGGCCGTCGACGATCTCGCCCGGCACGCCGCGCAACTCATCCGAGGGTTCGGGAGTGTAGACATCGACATGGGCGCCGGCGGCCGCCAGCACCTTCACCTTCCACGGCGCCCCGCCGGAGGAACCCGCCAGCACCACCCGCTTGCCACGCAGCGGCACGAAGACCGGCAGCACGGCCAGGGGTTCGAGCCCGGCGGAACGGGTCTCGCGGGGCGCGCGCTGGGGACGGGGGGTGATCGGATCAGCAGTCACGGGCAGGGTCCAAGGGCCTGACCCGACCCCGACATCCTCTTGAGGTGGCGGGTGGGACGGGCACATTTCTCCCAGACAATCTAGCACCAATCACGCCGCTTGTGCGGCCCCGACGCTCAGCAGCTTGCGGATCTCTGGGATGCACGAGCCGCAATTCGTCCCGGCCTTGCAGGCGGCGCCCACCGCCTCGACGGTGCCCGCCCCCTCCCGGATGGCGGCGGCGATGACATCGAGGCCGACGCCGTGGCAAGCGCAGACCACCGGGCCCGCCGCCTCCGTGGCCGCGCGGCCCGAGAGAAGGGCGCGGCGCTCGGCCGCTTCCGGCTCGCCCGTGGCGAAGAGGGCCTTGGCGGCCTCCCAATCTGGACGAGCCTCGTAAGGCCCCACGGCGATGCTCGCGACGAGGCTCGCCCCATCATAGACGGCGCAGCGATAGCGGCCGCGCGCATGATCGGCGTATTCGGCGAGCTGGAAGCCCGCTCCCTGGATCAGCCCACGCAGGGCCAGGGCGACCTCGCGCGAGCCGTCATGGGTGGCGAACTGAACGCCCCATCCGCCGCTGATTGCGGCCCGCGCCCACCACCAGCCCTCGGGCACGCGCACGAGATTCCGCGACAGCACGAAGCCCCGCGCCCGGTAGGCGACGGCCTCGATCGCGGCGGGTGTCGCCTTCAGCTCGGGCTGGCCCGAGACCGGATCCGGCACGCCGCGCACCAGAGCCCCGACCCGCGCCGCGGAGGCGTAGGCGCCGTTCCAGTGCATCGGCATGAACAGCTGGCCCGGCGCCACCGCATCGGTGATCATCACTTCGAGTTCGGCCGCGCCGTGGGCTGTCGCGACGCGGGCGATGGTGCCCTCCGCGAGCCCGTACGTCGCTGCGTCGTCGGGATGGATCTCGACGAAGGGCACGGCGCGATGAGCCGAGAGGCGCTGGCTTTTGCCGGTGCGCGTCATGGTGTGCCAATGGTCGCGCACCCGGCCGGTATTGAGCACGAAAGGCGTCTCCCCGCCCGCCACTTCGGCGAGGCCAGGGGGCTGGACCGCCACGAACCGGGCGCGGCGGTCGAACGTGTAGAAGCGCCCATCCGCGAAAAAGCGTGGTTTGCCCTGCTTACCCCCCCGTTTCGGCAGGGGCCATTGCACCGGCGCGGCCGCCTCGTAGGCGCCCTCCGTGAGCTCGGCGAGGGCACCGATATCGAAGTCGCGCGTGCCGTTGTTCTCGAACGCCGAGAGGGCGGCGTGCTCGCGGAACACCGCCGCCGCGTTGGGGAAGTCGAACGCCTTGCCATGGCCGAGGCGTCGGCCGACCTCGGCCAGCACCGCCCAGTCGGCCCTCGCCTCGCCGGGGCTCGGCAGGAACCGGCGCTGGCGCGAAATCCGCCGCTCGGTGTTCGTCACCGTGCCGTCCTTCTCACCCCAGCCGAGGGCCGGGAGCAGCACGGTGGTGCGCCCGCGCGCGCGGGCGGTATCCGCATCGGCCATGATGTCGGAGACGACGAGGAGATCGAGCCCGGCCAGGGCCTCGCGCACCCGGTCGGCGCGGGGGACGGACACGAGCGGGTTCGTGCCCATTACCCAGAGGGCTTTGATCTTGCCCGCGTGCATCGCCTCGAACAGGGCGACGGCCTTCATCCCCTCGCCCGTCACGATCCGGGGGGCGCTCCAGTAGCGGCGCACCCTGTCGACCTCCTCCGGCGCGAAATGCATGTGCGCGGCGAGCATGTTGGACAGGCCGCCGACCTCGCGTCCACCCATGGCATTGGGCTGGCCGGTGAGGGAGAAAGGCCCCTGCCCCACCCCGCCGATCCGGCCGGTGATGAGGTGGCAATTGATGATGGCGTTGCCTTTGTCGGTGCCCTGCATCGACTGGTTCACGCCCATGGAAAAGGCGGTGACGACCCGGCGCGTCCGCGCGAACAGGTCGAAGAAGGCGCCGATCTCGCCCTCGCTCAAGCCCGTCGCGGCGGCGATGGCGGCACGATTCGGGGCGATCTGCCGGGCGCGGTCGAGGGCGGTGTCGAGGCCCGCCGTGTGCTCGTCCACGAAGGCGCGGTCGCTGAAGCCGTTTTCGGCGAGATAGACGAGGAGGCCGGAGAACAGCGCCACGTCGCTGCCGGGCTTCAGCCCGAGGAACAGGTCGGCTTCCTGCGCGGTCTGGGTGCGGCGGGGGTCGATCACCACGAACTTCGTGCCGCGCCGCGCCTTGGCATCCGCCATGCGGCGGAACAGGACGGGATGGCACCACGCCGCATTCGAGCCCACGAAGACGATGAGGTCGGCCTCGTCCAGATCCTCGTAGCAGCCGGGCACCGTATCCGAGCCGAAGGCCCGGCGGTGGGCCGCGACCGCGCTCGACATGCACAGGCGTGAATTGGTCTCGACATGCGGCGTGCCGACGAAGCCCTTCGCGAGCTTGTTGGCGACGTAATAATCCTCGGTGAGGAGCTGGCCGGACAGGTAGAAGGCAATGGCCTCCGGCCCGTGCCGGTCAACGACCCGCTGCATCTCCGCTGCGACGGTGCCGAGCGCCGCGTCCCACGAGACCCGCTCGCCGTTGAGCTGCGGATGCAGCAGCCGGTTTTCGAGGGAGAGGGTCTCGCCGAGCGCCGAGCCCTTGGAGCACAACCGTCCGAGATTGGCGGGATGCTGAGGATCGCCCGCGACGCTCGCGCCGCCCTGCCCGTCGGGCGTCGCCAGCACGCCGCAGCCGACGCCGCAATACGGGCAGGTGGTGCGGACCTCAGCGGTCATGACGGGTTCCTCGGGTGTTGGTCTCGTCGGTGAGGCAAGAGGCGGGCCGGGGCCGAAGACGCGCCGTCATCGCGAGCGTCAGCGAAGCAATCCAGGGAAGCGGGACTTCTCCGAACACGGCGGATCCCTGGATTGCTTCGCTTCACTCGCAATGACGGTAGGGGTCTAATAGACGTCGGCCTGGTACCGCCCGGCCTTCTTGAGCCCGGCGAGGTAGGCCACCGCGTCCTCGGCGCTCTTGCCGCCATGCTGGGCAGCGACGTCGATGATCGCGCGCTCCACGTCCTTGGCCATGCGCTTGGCATCGCCACAGACGTAGAAATGCGCGCCACCCTCCAGCCACTTCCACAACTCGGCGCCATTCTCGCGCATCCGGTCCTGGACGTAGGTCTTCTCCGTGCCATCGCGCGACCACGCGAGCGACAGGCGGGTCAGCACCTTGTCGTCCTTCAGCCCGTTCAGCTCGTCCTTGTAGAAGAAGTCCGAAGCCTGCCGCTGGTGGCCGTAGAACAGCCAGTTCCGGCCGGGCGCCTTGGTTGCCGCGCGCTCGCGCAGGAAGGCCCGGAACGGCGCGATGCCGGTGCCGGGGCCGCACATGATCACGTCCTTGGAATTATCCTCCGGCAGGCCGAAGCCGTGGGCCTTCTGCAGGTAGACCTTCACCTTGGTCTGCTCGGGCAGGCGCTCGCCGAGATGGGTCGAGGCGACGCCGAGCCGAAGCCGCGAGCGGTGGTTGTAGCGCACCGCATCGACGGTGAGCGACACGCGGCCCACATCCATCTTCGGCGAAGACGAGATCGAGTAGAGCCGGGGCTGGAGCTCATCGAGGGCTTCGAGGAACACCTCTGCATCGGGCCGTGCCGCCCGGAACTTGTGCAGGGCGCCGAGCACGTCGAGATAGGCGGCGTCCCCATCCGGATCCTCGCCGGAGGCGAGCGCCTGCGCCTTCTTGCGCGCCTCGCCGGAGGTGAGCAGCGAGAGCAGCTGGTAGAGGTTGTCCGGCGCGGCGCCGAGGGAATAGTCGGCGAGCAGCCGCTCCCGCAGGGTGCGCCCGCCGATCATCCGCTCCGGGCGGGCGCCGAGTTCGGCGATCACCGCATCGACCAGCGCCGGGGCGTTGGCCGGAAACAGGCCGAGAGAGTCGCCGACGACGTATTCGATCGGCGTGCCGTCGAGGCCGATCTCGACGTGCCACGTCTCCTTCTCGCCGCCCGGATCGTTGAGGCGGCGGCGGGACAGGAACAGGGCCTCCACCGGGTTCTCGCGGCAATAGCCGAGCGGCCCGAGGTCCGGCTCCTTCGCCTCGGCGGCCGGCGCGGCGGCGGCGGGCGCAGCGCCCCCGGCGGCGCCGAACTCCTCGTCCAGCTTCTTGAGCATCCGCAACGTCTCCTTGCCGCCGGGCTGGCAGAGGTTCAGTCGCGCTTCGCTCTTCAGGAAGATCGCATTGGCATAGTCGGCGCAATTGTAGCCGCACTGACCGCAATCCTGTTGGGCCATGGCGGCCATCAGCTTCTGCGGCTCCGGCCGGTCCTTGGCCATCTCCATCCGGTCGGGCAACGGCATGGACGGGTCGTGCCAGGGCGCGTCGTCGTTGTCGGCGAGTTTTTTGGACTCGCCGCCGGGGATTTCACCCGGCGCCAGCGCAGTGGCGCCCTCGATGGCCGGGCCGAGGAGAGCCGCGAAGTAGCCCGAGAGCCAGGCCCGCTGATCGTCGTTGAACGGGGCGGTCTCGGGAATGAGAACAAGAGGAGGAGCGACGTGCTGGGTCATGCGGCTTCCCTCAGGGCAGGGACGGTTTCGGCGGCGGCGCGCAGGGCCTCCGGTCCGGTGCGGGCGGTGAAGGCCTGGAAGGTCTCGTCCTTGCCCTGGCGGCCCGCGAGGTAGGTGCGCAGCAGCGCCTCGACGCGGAGCGGCGCGTCCTCAGCCTTCACGGCCTTCCAGATCTCGGTGCCGATCTTCGGGGTCTCGGCGAAGCCGCCGCCGACCACGATGTCGTAGCCCTCGACGGTGTCGCCCTCCTCCGAGACGACGACCTTCGCGCCGATCAGGCCGATATCGCCGATGTAATGCTGGGCGCAGCTATGGTGGCAGCCGGTGAGGTGGACGTTCACCGGCACGTCGAGATCGATCACCGTCCGCTCGACATGCTCGGCGATGAGCAGGGCGTGGCCCTTGGTGTCCGAGGCGGCGAACTTGCAGCCCCGCGCCCCCGTGCAGGCCACGAGACCCGCCCGGATACCCTCCGCCTTGATCGAGAGGCCGAGTTCGGCCACCCGCCGCTCGACTTCCTCCAGCTTCGCATCGGGCACGCCGGAGAAAATAAAATTCTGCCAGACGGTCAGGCGGATCTGCCCATCGCCGCATTCCTGGGCGATCTTCGCCAGCGCCCGCACCTCGTCGCTCAGCATCTTGCCGACGGGGAGCACGACGCCGACCCAGTTCAGGCCATCCTGCTTCTGCGGGTGGACGCCGACATGGCTGTAGCGGTTCGTGGCTTTTCGCGGCGCGATATGGGCGGGATCGACCCGCTCCAGCTTGCGGCCGAGCTTCTCTTCGACAGCGGCGAGGTACTTGTCGAAGCCCCAGGCATCGAGGACGTACTTCATCCGCGCTTTGTTACGGTTCGTCCGGTCGCCGTTCTCGATGAAGACGCGGATGATCGCGTCGGCGACCTGATTGCACTCCTCCGGCTTCAGCACCACGCCCGTGTCCCTGGCGAGGTCCCGGTGCCCCGAGATGCCGCCGAGGACGAGGCGCATCCAGATGCCCGGGGCGACGGAGGCTCCCTCCAGCACCTCGACGGCCTGGAAGCCGACATCGTTCGTCTCCTCCAGCACCGGCATCACACCACCGCCGTCGAAGGCCACGTTGAACTTGCGCGGCAGGCCGTAGAGCGAGCGGTCGTTGATGATCCAGTTGTTCCACGACTTGGCGAGCGGCCGCGTGTCGAGGAGTTCCTGCCCGTCGATGCCCGCCGTGGGCGAACCGGTGACGTTGCGGATGTTGTCCGCCCCCGCCCCCTGCGCCCCGAGGCCGATATCATTGAGCCCGTCGAGGAAGGGCTGCGCGTGCTCGGGGGTGATCTCGCGAACCTGCAGGTTCGCGCGGGTGGTGACATGGACGTATCCGCCGCCATGGGCGTCGGCGAGGTCGGCGACGCCCGCGAACTGCCAATGGTGCAGCACCCCGTTCGGGATGCGCAGGCGGCACATGTAGCTCACCTGGTTGGGCGCGACCCAGAACATCCCATGGTAGCGCCAGCGGAAATTGTCCTCGGGCTTGGGCGCCTTGCCCTGTGCCGCCTCGGCCTTGAGCCGGTTGTGGCCATCGAACGGGCTCTCGGCGCGCTTCCATTTCTCCTGATCGACGAGCTTGCCGCCCGCCTTCACGGTCGCGTCCTGCGCCTTGATGTGGATCGCATCCGGGCCGGTGGGCTCGGCAGGGGGCGCGGCGGCCGGTCCGCTCGCGAGACCGCCGGTCATCCGCGCGGCACCGATGCCCGCTGCGAAGCCTTCGAGGTAGCGCCGCTGCTCGGCGTTGAATTCTTCCGCCATGCTGGCCTCCTTACGCTGCGAGTGGCTGGGGCGCGGGGCGCCCGAACATCAGGTCATCCACGTCCCCGGCGGGCTCGCCGGAGCGGATCAGGGCCTTGCAGGCCGACTGCTCGGCGATGTCGCCGACGAAGACCGCGCCGACGAGGCGGCCATCCCGCAGCAAAAGCTTGCGGTAGAGGCCCGCGCCGGGATCGGAGAGGATGACCGCCTCGGCATCCGCCGGGGTGTCCACGAGCCCGGCCGAGAAGACCGGAAGCCCCGAGACCTTGAGGCTGGTGGCGAGATGGGTGCCCAGATAGGCGGCCTCCTGCCCGGAGAAGTGGCGGGCCAGGGTGTCGGCCTGCTCGTAGGCGGGCTCCACAAGGCCGTAGACGAGACCCCGGTGCTCGGCGCATTCGCCCAGCGCGAAGATGCGCGGATCCGAGGTCGTCATCGCGTCGTCGACGAGGATGCCACGCCCGATCGCGAGGCCCGCGTCCTGGGCCAACGCCACGGCGGGCCGCACGCCCACCGACATCACCACCAAGTCGGCGGGGAGGACGGTGCCATCCGCGAGACGGAGACGCTCGACCCTGCCCTTGCCCTCGACCGCGGCGGTGTCGGCGCCCAGGAGTACCTTGATGCCGCGTTCCTCCATGGCCCGCTTCACGAGCCCGGCGGCCTCGTGATCGAGTTGGCGCTCCATCAGCCGGTCCATGACGTGAAGCAGCGTCGTGTCGATTCCGAGCCGGGCGAGCCCTGCGGCGGCCTCGAGCCCGAGCAGGCCACCGCCGATGACGATGGCCTTGGCATGCTGCACGGCCGCCCGGCGGATCGCCGCCACGTCGGCGAGATCGCGAAACGTGATGACGCCGGGCAGGTCCATGCCGGGCTTCGGCAGGCGGATCGGCTGGGAGCCGATGGCAAGGACCAGTTTGTCGAAGGGAAGGATGTGGGTCTCGCCCACGATGGCCAGACCGTTCTCACGGTCTATGGCGGTGACGGGAGCGCCGGTGATCAGGCGGATGCCGTGCGCCTCGTACCAGTCGAGCCCGCGGAAGGCGGTCGCTGCCTCGTCGATCTCGCCGCCGAGCAGCGAGGAGAGAAGCACGCGGTTATAGGCGGCCTGGGGCTCGGCGCCCACACAGGCGATGTCATAGCGGCCGGGGCAGGCCTCGGTGAGGCGCTCGAGGAAGCGCAGCGATGCCATGCCGTTGCCCACGACGACGAGCCGCTCGCGCGCCCCCCCATCCGTGCCCCGCGCCTCCGGCATCGCGGTGTCCAAAAGGTATGTCGACATCGATCGGTCGCGTCTCGAACCTCGAATCCAGGGATCGTCGGCGGACCGCCCACGAAAAAGCCGCTGCCGGACATCGTCCCAGGACAGCCGGTCAGGGGCCCCAGGAGAACCGGATCAGCGGCCTCGCTGACGGCGCTGTCCGTCGCCGTTGACGGACGCGAGATGCATTGCAGGGATCGTGCCAGGTGCCACCGCGAGGCGGAGGCCCGGCATCATGCCGCGTGACTGCACAAACGGCAGGCGGCTGCCGACGAAGGCGTCAGCGCATCGAATGATGGTGGGGCGGAGAAAGCTTAGAGAAGCGCCGACAGGGCCACGAGCAGGCCGACAGTCGGCATGGCACCGACGACGACGACCCAATACCAGCCGCTCGGGGCGCTGAGGCGGCGGTTGTCGTTGGCAGGTCGTGGGGCGCGGCGTCCGGTGCGGACGTAGCGTTGCAACTCCACCCTTTGGGGTGGGGCTGGCGGGAGCGACGCTGCGTCGAATTTGCGGCAACCGGGCATGGTAGCTGCTCAACGGCTCAACCCTGAGCACGTTCCACGCGCCGAGTGCATGGCCAAGACAGCAGCTGGGCGCGGGACGCTGGGCGCTCTACGAGTCGAGCCCGTAGAGCGCCCTCGCGGCGGCCTCCCAGGCGAAGCCGTCCTCGATCTGCCCCGCCGCGTGCATCTGCTCGAGCAGCCACGCGAGCCGTTCGGGCGTCGCGATCTGCGCCTCCGCGCCGAGGCGCAAGTGCCCGAGCCAGCGGCCCGTCCTGTCCTCTGCGCTCTGCTCGAAGGCGCGGGCGACGCCACTCAGTTCCGGGTCCACCCGGGCGCGGCGCTGGAGATGATGAACGAGTTCGTCGCGATGATCGGGATCGGCGCACCAGAGACCCGCCCGCGCGATCGCCCGGACCAGAGGCGCCCTCGCCTCCCCGACGCGGGCCGAGACGGCGAGAACCTTTTCCGGCGCGTCCGGGGCGATCTCACTTCCGAGGACGACGACCCGCCCGACACCCGCCGCCAGGGCGACTCCGTTCCAGGGTGCGCCCGCGCAGAATCCGTCGACCAGCCCGCGAGACAGCGCCTCGACTCCGTGCTGCGGCGGCACGACCACGGTGCGCAGGTTTGCAGGGTCGAGCCCGCCGGCCTGCGCGAACAGGCGGACCTGATAGGCGTGACAGGAAAAGGGGTGGACGATGCCGATCGTCACCGGCTTGCCCGCCGAGCGTCGCGCCGCCGCGACACGCGCGAAGGCCCGGGCGATGGCGCGCCAGTCCTCACTCTCTCCGCCCCCGTCGCGCACGGCCTCGCTCAGCGCATTCGAGAAGGTGATCGCGTTGCCGTTGAGGCTGAGCGGCAGGGCGACCGTCAGGTCCGAGGGCGGGCCCGACAGGCCGAGCGCGCTGGCGAGCGCCAGGGGTGCCAGCATATGCGCGCCGTCGAGATGGCCGAGCGCCAGACGGTCGCGCAGGGTCGCCCAGGACGGCTCCGCCGATAGGTCGAGGTCGATGCCCTCGTCGCGGGCATAGCCGAGTTCCCGCGCCAGGATCACGGGTGCCGCATCGCAGAGCGGGACGTAGCCGATCCGGAGCCTCATCCGAGCAAATCCGCCGTGGTGACGATGGCGCGGGCGATGTCCGCGATCTTGCGCTTCTCGTTCATGGCCTTGCGCCGCAACTGCCGGTAGGCCTCCTCCTCCGAGAGGCCCTTGAGGTTCATCAGGATGCCCTTCGCCCGCTCGATGAGCTTGCGGTCGGCCAATTCTCCCTTCGCTTCCGAAAGCTCCCGCTGAAGCCGGGCGAAGGCGTTGAAGCGCAGGATCGCGATGTCGATGATCGACTTGATCCGCTCCGCCCGCAGGCCGTCGACCACGTAAGCCGAGATGCCTGCATCGACGGCGGCCTCCATCATGGTGCTGTCCGAACGGTCCACGAACATCGCCACGGGCCGCTCGGCATGTCGGGAGACCGCCGACATCTGCTCCAGAATGTCCCGGCTCGGGCTTTCCAAGTGGATCACGACCACGTCGGGCTTCAGGACACTCACCCGCTCGTGAAGGTCGGCGGAATCCGGCAGGACGACGATCCGCCCGATCCCGGCCGCGCGAAGTCCTTCCTCAAGGATCGCGGCGCGGGCCTGGCTGGGATCGATCACGGCGACGGTGAGGCTCGATTCGGTCATCGCGGCGTGTTCAGGAGCGGGCGCTCCGCCCGGATCCCGCCGATGCAGGACCGCGATGGCGTAAGCAAGGGATGTGCCTCCGGCCAAGGTTTCCCCGATCTCCGCCCGGTTACCGCCACGTAACCTTTCGGTCTAGCTTCTGCCGCAATGCGGCTGCTTCCTGTGTCCCTGAGACGACAGAGAGGGTCGAAAAGCGGATGCGCGGGCCTGATCGCAATTCGGTGGCGCTGCCTTGCCGGTCACAGGACCGGCCTGCCCTGGCCGATGGCGGCGGGCGAATGACGATGCCCTTCGTGCCGACCCTGTTCACCATCGCCTTCCTGGCGGCGGCTTCCGTCTACTGCACCAAGGGCGATGCGCCCGCGCCTGCGCCGACGGCGCGGATGATCCCGGCCTCTGGCGGGGCGAGCCTCGCCATGACGGCCCCGGTCTCGCCCACCTCAGAGCCGCCCGCCCGGCCCCCGGCCGTGATCGCCTTCTCCGAGATCTATCCGCTGGTCGCCGACCCGGTGACGACCTCCGCCCTGCCCGCTCATTCGGCCAATGCCGCCGTCGTCGCGCCCCGGCCCCCGCGCAAGGTCGCGACCACCTCCTCCATCCGACGCGCCTGCCCCGGCCGTCGCTGCACGGAGGGGACCGTGCAAGACCACGCTCCGGCCGAGGATCCGTTCCAGCCGGCGCGCACAGCCTCCGAGGAGGCGTCGCCCACCCGAATTCCGAGTGCCCTCCCCTTCGCGGAATCCGTGGTCGAGGCCGTGGTGCCCGTCGCCCGCGAGGTCGGCTCGCGGGTCGAGCAGATCTCCGGCGGCGCGGGTGATCTGCTCCGAGGCTCCCAGGCGGTGGTGAAGGGCTCGATCGGCGTCCTCGGCGACCGGCTGTTCTGACGGGGCCGATGCCGCGTTGCGGCAAGCGCCCCCTGGACCCCGCGCCGCATGAGCCTAGTTCGCGCTCAGCGGACGGGGGACTGGCCTGATGGCCGAACGAATCGAGGATTACGCGTTGATCGGCGACGGCCGCACGGCCGCGCTGGTGAGCCGCCGTGGCAGTGTCGATTGGCTGTGCTGGCCGCGCTTCGATGCCGCCGCTCTGTTCACCGCCCTCCTCGGCACCCATGAGCACGGCTTCTGGGAGATCCGCCCGGAGGCCGAACACGTCGAGACGTCCTGGGCCTATCGCGAGGGCAGCCTCGTCCTCGAGACACGCCACAAGACCCGCCAGGGCGAGGTCCTCGTCACCGATTTCATGCCGACCGGCGACGGGCCGCATCTCGTGCGCCTCGTCGAGGGCCTTCACGGCCGGGTGGCCATGCGCAGCGAACTGGCGGTCCGGTTCGATTACGGCTCCGCCGTGCCCTGGGTCTCGCATTCCGAACTCGGCGACCTACGGGCGATCTCCGGGCCACACAAGGTCGTGATGCGGACCGACGTGCCCCTGCACGGCACCGACCGCCAGACGACGCTCGGGGAGTTCACGATCCATGCGGGCGAGCATCGCCGCTTCGTCCTGAGCTACGGCGCCTCGCACGAGCCCGACCCGCCGCCGATCGAGCCCCGGCACATGCTGGCGGATACCGACCGCGCGTGGCGCGCCTGGTCGAAGCGGTGCGTGGGAGGAACGCCCTGGGACGGGCTGCTCCAGCGCTCCCTCCTGACCCTCAAGGCGCTGATCTACCAGCCGACCGGCGGCATCGTCGCGGCGCCCACCGCCTCCTTGCCGGAAGGGCTCGGCGGCGAGCGCAACTGGGATTACCGGTTCTGCTGGCTGCGGGATTCGACCCTCACGCTCATCGCCCTGATGGACGGAGGCTATATCGAGGAGGCCCGCGCGTGGCTGAACTGGCTGTTGCGCGCGGTGGCGGGCAACCCGGAACAGGCGCACATCCTGTACGGCATCGCGGGCGAGCGCCTGCTGCCCGAGATCACCCTCGATTGGCTGCCGGGCTACGAGAATTCGAAGCCGGTCCGCATCGGCAACGCCGCCGCCGCGCAATTCCAGCTCGATGTCTACGGCGAGCTGTTCGACGCGCTCTACCAAGCCCATTCCCGCGGCCTGCCGGTGAGCGAGGACGGGCGCCGCGTCGGCCTCGCCCTGCTCGGCCACCTGGAGAAGGCGTGGCGCCTGCCGGACGAGGGCATCTGGGAGGTGCGCGGTGGATCCCGCCACTTCGTCCATTCCAAGGTCATGGCCTGGGTCGCCTTCGACCGCGCCCTGCGGATGCAGGAGCTCAACGTGGGCAGCGCCACGCAGGAGCAGATCTCGCGCTGGCGGGCGATTCGCGACGAGATCCACGCCGAGGTCTGCGAGAAGGGATTCGACCGCGAGCTCAACAGCTTCGTGCAGTACTACGGCGCCAAGGCCCTCGATGCGAGCCTGCTCCTGATCGCCCATACCGGCTTCCTGCCGCAGCACGACCCACGCGTGGTCGGCACCGTCGAGGCCATCGGAAAGGGGCTGATGCGCGACGGGTTCATCCTGCGTTACGAGACCGAGGGACAGACGACTGACGGTTTATCGGGCAACGAGGGAGCCTTCCTGCCCTGCACCTATTGGTATGCTGACAACCTCATCGGCCTTGGGCGGCGCGAAGAAGCCCGCGCCTTGATCGACCGCCTCCTGGGGATCTGTAACGATCTCGGGCTCGTCAGCGAGGAGTATGACGTGCAAGCCGAGCGACTTGTGGGTAATTACCCGCAGGCATTTACCCACGTGGCCCTCGTCAACACGCTCCTCAGCTATGCCCGTGGCGAAGGGCCGGCCGAGAAACAGGGCGGTAAATCTGACGGTGCGCCCCCCGCCGTACACCGCCGCGAGGCGGCGCGGCGGTCGAGCTAGAGAATAGGACGACGTGACATCATGAGCGGAGCCGATACCCCCGCCCGCGCCGAGCTTGCCGAGATCGACACGCTCTGCATCAACACGATCCGCACCCTGACGATCGACGCGGTGCAGAAGGCGAATTCGGGCCATCCCGGCGCCCCGATGGCGCTGGCGCCGGTCGCTTACACCCTGTGGAATCGCTACCTGCGCTACGACCCGGCACACCCGCATTGGCCGAACCGCGACCGGTTCGTGCTTTCCTGCGGCCACGCCTCGATGCTGCTCTACGCGCTGCTCCATCTCGCCAACGTGGCGGAGAAGGACGGCGGCAACGCCCCAGCCGTGAGCCTCGATGAGATCAAGCGTTTCCGCCAGATCGACAGCCGCACGCCGGGCCACCCGGAATACCATTTCACCACCGGCGTCGAGACCACCACCGGCCCCCTCGGCCAGGGTGTCGCGAACTCCGTCGGCATGGCGATGGGCGGGCGCTTCCTCGGTAAGCACCTGAATCGGCCGGGGCTGCCGCTGTTCGATTACAACGTCTACGCCCTGTGCTCGGACGGCGACCTCATGGAGGGCGTCGCGTCGGAGGCCGCCTCCATCGCCGGGCACTTGCGCCTGTCGAACCTGTGCTGGATCTACGACGACAACACCATCACCATCGAGGGTCATACCGAACTCGCCTTCGGTGAGGAGGTCGCCACCCGCTTCCTGTCCTATGGCTGGGAAGTGCTGCGTGTCGCCGACGCCAACGACATCCACGCCATCACGAACGCCCTCGACACCTTCGTGAGCAACCGTGACCGGCCGACGCTGATCATCCTCAAGTCGGTGATCGGCTACGGCGCCCCGAAGAAGCAGGGCACCTCCAAGGCGCACTCTGATGCGCTGGGCGAGGACGAGGTGAAAGGCGCCAAGCGCGCGTACGGCTGGCCGGAAGATTCGCAGTTCCTCGTGCCGGACGGCGTCCAGGAGAATTTCCGGGACGGCATCGGCAAGCGCGGCGCGGCGCTCTATGACGAATGGCAGGGCCTGTTCGCCAAGGCGAAGGACTCCGACGCGGCCCATGCCGAGCAGTTGGACGCGTTCCTCGAAGGCCGCCTCCCCGAGGGGTGGGACAAGGACATCCCGGTCTTCGAGGCGGATGCCAAGGGTCTCGCCACCCGGGAATCGTCCGGCAAGGTGCTCAACGCCATCGCGCAGCACGTGCCGTTCCTGCTCGGCGGCTCGGCCGACCTCGCCCCGTCGAACAAGTCGAACCTGACCTTCGAGGGCGCGGGCTCGCTGACCCCGCTCAACCCGGGCGGCCGCAACGTCCATTTCGGCGTGCGCGAGCATGCCATGGGCTCGATCGTGAACGGCCTCGGCCTCGTGGGCCTGCGGGCCTACGGCGCGACCTTCCTCGTCTTCGCCGATTACATGCGTCCCCCGGTGCGGCTCGCCGCGCTGATGGAACTGCCGATCTTCCACATCTTCACCCACGACTCGATCGGCGTGGGCGAGGATGGACCGACCCACCAGCCGGTGGAGCAATTGCTGTCCCTGCGCTGCATTCCGGGCCTCGTCACGCTGCGCCCGGCGGATGCCAACGAGGTGGCGGAAGCCTATCGGGTGATCTTCTCTTTGAAGAATCAGCCCGCCGTCCTCGCGTTGTCGCGTCAGGCCTTGCCGACCCTCGACCGGTCGAAATACGGAGCCGCCGCCGGCACGGCGAAGGGCGCCTACGTGCTCGCCGACTGCGAAGGCACGCCGGAGGTGATCCTGCTGGGCTCCGGCTCCGAGGTTCAGCTCTGCATCGGCGCCTACGAGGCGCTGAAGGCCGAGGGCGTGAAGGCCCGCGTGGTCTCGATGCCCTCATGGGACCTGTTCGAGCGTCAGGACCAGGGCTACCGCGATTCGGTGCTGCCGCCGTCCGTGAAGGCCCGCGTCGCCGTCGAGCAGGGTAGCGTGATCGGCTGGGACCGCTATGCGGGCTCGGAGGGTACGGTGATCGGCATGAACACCTTCGGCGCCTCCGCGCCCCTGAAGGATCTCCTGACCAAGTTCGGGTTTACCCCCGAGAAGGTTTTGGAGGCCGCGAAGGCGCAGGTGGCCAAGCACAAGCACTGAGGACATCCACCCCCGGGACGGGAGCGACGCCCGTCCCAACCTTTCTCCTCATCCTGAGGTGCCCGCCTTGGCGGGCCTCGAAGGAGGGCTTCAGCAGGCTCCACGATCTCTGGAGGCCTCCTTCGAGGCGGCTAAGCCGCACCTCAGGATGAGGTGAAGGGCGGGATGGGCACGAAGACCGGAAGTTCGCAATGCCCCCTTCGTGGGTGAGTTGCGATGGATAGACGAGGCTCGGACATGAACGCGCTCAAGGCCCTGCACGCAGAACAGGATCAGGCCGTCTGGCTCGACTTCGTTGCCCGAGGGTTCATCGAGAAGGGTGAGCTGAAGAAGCTCGTGGAGGAGGACGGCCTGCGCGGCGTCACCTCGAATCCGGCGATCTTCGAGAAGGCCATCGGCCACTCGGACGAGTACGATGCCAGCCTGAAGGCCGTTCAGGAAACCGGCGACAGCCGCGTCATCGACCTCTACGAGGGGCTGGCCATCGCCGACATCCAGGCCGCCGCCGACGTGCTGCGCCCGGTCTACGAGGCGAGCGACGGCGCCGACGGCTATGTGAGCCTCGAAGTCTCCCCCTACCTCGCCCTCGATACGCAGGCGACGCTCGACGAGGCCCGCCGCCTGCACAAGGCCGTCGCTCGCGACAACCTGATGGTGAAGGTGCCCGCCACGCCGGAGGGGATCCCGGCGATCCGGCAACTCACCGCCGAAGGCATCTCGATCAACGTCACACTGCTCTTCTCGCAGGAGGCCTACGAGGCCGTCGCCCGTGCCTTCGTGGCGGGGATCGAGGAGCGGGCCAAGGGGGGGCATGACGTCTCGCGCATCGCGAGCGTGGCGAGCTTCTTCATCAGCCGCATCGACAGCCTCGTCGACAAGATGCTCGACGAGAAGATCGCCGCTGCGAACGACCCCGATGAAAAGATCGCGCTCGGCTCCCTCAAGGGCAAGGTCGCGATCGCCAACGCCAAGCTCGCCTACCAGCGCTACAAGCGCATCTTCGCCGAGGCGCAATGGCAGGCCCTCGCCGAGAAGGGCGCCAAGGCGCAGCGTCTGCTCTGGGCCTCCACGGGCACCAAGAACAAGGCTTACTCCGACGTGCTCTACGTCGAGGAATTGATCGGCCCGAACACCGTCAACACCATGCCCCCCGCGACCATGGCCGCCTTCCGCGACCACGGTGAGGTCCGCGCGACCATCGAGGAGGACGTGCCCGGCGCCGAGGCAGTGATGAACGGCCTTGCCCGCGCGGGCATCGACATCGAGGCCGTGGCCCGGCAACTGGTCGAGGAGGGCGTGCAGCTCTTCATCGACGCCGCCGACAACCTGCTCGGCGCGGTGGCGGGCAAGCGCGTCGCCCTCCTCGGCGCCCGCCTCGACCCGCAGGCGCTCGCCCTCTGCGATATCCTGAGCGCCGATGCGGCCAAGGCCGTGGAGGCGTGGCGCGCCAGCGGTGCGATCCGCCGCCTCTGGGCCAAGGACGCCACGGTCTGGACCGGCGCCGACGAGGCGAGCTGGCTCGGCTGGCTCCACATCGTGGAGGAGGAGCTCGAGAAGGCCGCCGACTACGCCGCCTTCGCCGATTGGGTGAAGAGTGAGGGGTTCACCCATGCCGTGGTGCTCGGCATGGGCGGGTCGAGCCTCGGCCCGGAGGTGTTGAGCCTCACCTACGGTCAGCGTCCGGGCTATCCGGCGCTGTGCATCCTCGATTCGACCCATCCGGACGAAGTGCGCGCGGTCGAAGCCGAGATCGACCTCGCCAAGACGCTGTTCATCGTCTCGTCGAAGTCGGGTTCGACCTTGGAGCCGAACGTCTTTCGCGATTACTTCTACGACCGGGTGAAGCAGACCATCGGCGAGAAGGTCGGGGACCATTTCGTGGCCGTCACCGATCCCGGCTCCGATATGGAGCGGGCTGCTCAGGCCCAAAACTTCAAAAAAATCTTCTACGGCAAGAAGCAGATCGGCGGGCGTTATTCGGTGCTCTCGGCCTTCGGACTCGTGCCGGCCGCCGCGATGGGCCTCGACGTCAAGGATCTGCTCGACCGGGCGCGGATCATGGTCCGTTCCTGCGGTCCGGCCGTGCCGCCGCACAACAATCCCGGCGTGCTGCTCGGCGCCGCCATGGGTACGGCGGCGCTCAAGGGCCGGGACAAGGTGACAGTGATCGCCTCCCCCGGCATCGCGAGCTTCGGCGCTTGGGCCGAGCAGCTCATCGCCGAATCGACCGGCAAGGTCGGCAAGGGCCTGATCCCGGTGGACGGGGAGCCCGCAGGCGTCCCGGCCGTCTACGGGCACGACCGGTTCTTCCTGTACCTGCGCCTCGACAGCCAAGCCGACGCCGCTCAGGATGCCGCCCTCTCCGCCCTGGAGAAGGATGGGCACCCGATCGCCCGGATCGGCCTCGATGGCGTCGAGCAGTTGCCGCAGGAATTCTACCGGCTGGAGATCGCCACGGCGGTGGCCGGAGCGATCCTGGAGATCAATCCGTTCGATCAGCCGGACGTGGAAGCGAGTAAGATCGAGACGAAGAAGCTCTTCGCCGAGGCCGAGAAGAGCGGTGCCCTCCCCTCGGAGACGCCGATCTTCGAGGACGAGGTGCTGGCCCTCTACGCCGATCCGAAGAATGCCGAGGCCCTGCCGCAGGCGCGGGACGGGCTCGACGTCGCCATCAGGGCCCATCTCGCGCGGGCGCGGCAAGACGATTACGTCGCCCTCCTCGCCTACATCCCCCGCAACGAGGCTAACCACGCCGTGCTTCAGGAGGCACGGCTCGCGATCCGCGATGCGAAGCGGTATGCGACCTGCCTCGAATTTGGGCCGCGTTTCCTCCACTCGACCGGCCAGGCCTACAAGGGCGGACCGAACACCGGCGTGTTCCTGCAGATCACCGGCGATGCCAGGGAGGACCTGCCGATCCCCGGGCGTTCGCTCGGGTTCTCGACGGTGGTCGCCGCGCAGGCGCGGGGCGATTTCGCGGTGCTGGCCGAGCGCGGACGACGGGCGCTCCGGGTCCATCTGAAGGCCGGTCAGACGGAGGCCGGACTGGCCCGGATCGCGGCGGCGCTGAAGGCCGCGGTGGCCTAGACGACAGCCGGGGGCTCCCCCGGCCACTCCCCCGCCGCCGTCATCGCAAGCGAAGCGATCCAGGGCGGCGGGACATCTTCGGCGGGGGCGCTGCTGGATTGCGTCGCTCCGCCCGCAATGACGGGGTCGTCTCGGGTTCGAACCGTGTCCGGGAATCCCCTTCGTAAGGAGGCCACACGATGCAACTCGGCATGATCGGCCTCGGCCGGATGGGCGGCAACATCGTCCGGCGGCTGCTGCGGGACGGGCATAAGGCGGTGGTGTTCGACAGGAACACGCAAGCCGTCGAGGACTTGGTGAAGGAAGGCGCGACCGGCGCAACGAGTCTCGAAGACCTCGTGTCGAAGCTCGAGGTGCCGCGCACCGCCTGGGTGATGCTTCCGGCGGGCGCGATCACCGAGGAAACGGTGCAGTCGCTGGGGTCCCTGATGCAATCCGACGACTGCATCATCGACGGTGGGAATTCCTTCTACGGCGACGACGTGCGCCGGGGCCAGGAACTCAAGGGTAAGGGCATCCACTACGTCGATGTCGGCACGTCCGGCGGCGTCTGGGGCCTGGAGCGCGGCTATTGCATGATGATCGGCGGCGACAAGTCCGCCGTGGACCGGCTCGATCCGATCTTCGCGACCCTGGCGCCGGGCATCGGCGACGTGCCGCGCACGCCGGGACGCGAGGGACGCGATGCCCGCGCGGAGCAGGGCTACATCCATGCCGGGCCGACCGGCGCGGGCCATTACGTGAAGATGGTCCATAACGGCATCGAGTACGGTCTGATGCAGGCCTATGCGGAGGGGTTCGACATCCTCCGCCACGCCAACGCCGAGTCCCTGCCGCAGGAACGGCGCTTCGACCTCAACCTCGGCGACATAGCCGAGGTCTGGCGGCGGGGTAGCGTGGTCTCGTCCTGGCTCCTTGACCTGACCGCCCAGGCTCTGGCCGGTGACGAGAGCCTCGAGGATTTCTCCGGCTGGGTCGAGGATTCCGGCGAGGGCCGCTGGACCATCAACGCCGCCGTGGAACAGGCCGTCCCGGCCACCGTCCTCTCGGCAGCCCTCTATCGCCGATTCCGCTCGCGGGAGGATGCCTCCTACGCGGACAAGCTCCTCTCCGCGATGCGCAAGGGCTTCGGCGGCCACCAGGAACCCAAAAAGTCCTGAACAATCACAGTCTTGAGGATTGCATGGCGACGCTCCCCGATGGAACGCATGTCCTGCCCGATGCCGACGCGGTGGCTCGTGAGGCCGCCGAGCGCCTGATCGCCGCCTGCGGCGAGGCCGGAGGGGAGCGCATCGCGATCTGCCTTTCGGGCGGTTCGACGCCCAAGCGCCTCTATGCGCTACTGGCGGGGCCCGAATACGCGGCACGGGTGCCGTGGACCAAGGTCCACTGGTTCTTCGGCGACGACCGCGCCGTGCCGTGGGACGACGAGCGCAGCAATGTGCGCATGGTGCGCGAGGCCTTTGGACACGGCAGCCCGATTCCGCCGACCCATCTGCACTTCATCCCCTCGGACGAGGGTGTCCAGGCCGGCGCGCGGGCCTATGAGCAGACGCTCTTCGACTTCTACGGCGCCGACACGCTGGACCCGGCCAGACCGTTGTTCGACCTTGTGCTACTCGGCCTTGGCGAGGACGGGCACACCGCTTCGCTCTTCCCGGGCAAGCCGGAGGCGGGGGAGAGCAGCGCCCTGGCCGTGGCGGTGCCCGAAGCGGGCCTCGCTCCCTTCGTGCCGCGCATCAGCCTGACCCGGCCTGCCCTGCTCTCGTCCCGACACGTGCTGTTTCTCGTCACAGGGGAGGGCAAGCGCACACCGCTCGCCCGCCTCGCCGCCGGGGAGGACCTCCCCGCCGGGCATGTGCGGGGCGCCCAGGTGGCGTGGCTGCTCGACGAAGCGGCGGCGGGTTAGCCGCCACTACCCTCGCTTAAGGATGCTGCGGTAGCGTCGCCCATCGAGGCCGGCGAACGTCGTCGTCGGCCGCTTCTTCGAAGGCGCCGCGCCTGGGTACGCTCGTCCTTTTCACCGACCGGCCCGGTCAGCACCTCGACCTCGTGCGGGCGCTGGGGGAGATCGCTCCCTGCCATGTGCGCGACGCGGCCGCCGTGGCGCCCGCTGGCGACTGCATCGGCTTCGTCGCCGATCTCGACCTGTTGCAGCCGTTGCAGTTGCGCGGCCTGCGCGCGCTCATCGCCGAGGCGCCGCACCTGCCGCGCGTGTTTCTGATGCGCAACCTCGGCGAGCGCAGCCTCTCCGTAGCCCGCAGCCTGGGCGCCTGCCTGAGCCTTCCCGTCGATACGCCCGCCGATCTGGTGGCGGACGCGATGCGCGCGCATCTGGAAAGCCCCCTCCCCGACCTCGTCCGGAGCACCCGGCAGCAGGGACGCAGCGCGGTGATCGCGCAGGCTGCCGACGAGGCCGGGGCTGTCCTGGCGGGCATGCTCGATTCGGCCCGGCTCACGGGGAAGGTTGATCCGATGCTCGTCGAGCACGGGCTCGACCCGATCCTCGGAGCAGTCGGCGAGGCCGGGCTCGGGGCGTGGCTCGACACGGTGCGTGTCTATGATGACGCCACCTACCAGCATTGCCTGCTCGTGGCGGGGTTGGCCGCGACCTTCGCGATCGAACTCGGCTTCGGCCGCCGCGACCGAGAGCATCTGGTGCGTGCGGCCCTCGTCCACGATGTCGGGAAGGCGCGCATCCCCATCGCCATCCTGAACAAGGCCGGGGCGCTCGATGCCGAGGAGCGGGCGATCATGCGCACCCATGCCGAACTCGGCCACGCCATCCTCGTGGAGGCCGGCGGCTACGACGATTCGATCCTCGCCGTGGTCCGGCACCATCACGAATTGCTCGACGGCAGCGGCTATCCCGATGGTCTGGCGGGCGACGCGATTCCCGACATCGTTCGCCTGATCACCGTCTGCGATATCTACGCGGCGCTGGTGGAGCACCGCCCCTATCGCGCACCGATGCCGACCGAGGAGGCCCTCGCCGTCATGCGCGGCATGGAGGGCAAGCTCGACATGGCCCTCGTCCATTCCTTCGGACGGGCCGTGTCGCAGGGGTAGCGACGTCTCACACGAAGTGCTTGGACAGCTTCAGCCCTTGCGCCTGATAGTTCGAGCCCGCGCCCGCCCCGTAGAGGGTTGCGGGCTTCTCGGCCATGCGCTCGTAGACGAGGCGGCCGACGATCTGGCCGTCTTCCAACAGGAAGGGAACGTCGCGGGAGCGCACTTCCAGGACCGCCCGCGCCCCCGATCCCCCCGCCTCGGCATGGCCGAAGCCGGGATCGAAGAAGCCTGCGTAATGAACGCGGAACTCGCCCACCAGCGGATCGAACGGCACCATCTCGGCAGCATGGTCCGGGGGCACCTGAACCGCCTCCTTGGAGGCGAGGATGTAGAACTGGCCGGGATCGAGGATCAGGCTCGCGCTGCCATCCGAGGGCAGGCGCTCCCAGAAGGCGTCGATGCCGTGCTTGCCCGGCGCATCGACATCCACGAGGCCGGTATGGCGCTTGGCGCGGTAGCCGATCAGCCCGTCGAAGCCCGCGAGGTCGACCGAGACAGCCACCCCGCCCTGAAGCGAGGGCGAGGCGACGTTCACCAGCGGCGAGCGCGCGTGCAAGGCGGCGAGGTCCGCCTCGCCGAGACGAGGCTGGCCCCGGCGAAAACGGATCTGCGAAAGGCGTGAACCCGTCCGCACCAGGACGGGGAAGGTCCGGGGCGAAATCTCGGCATAGAGCGGCCCGGAATAGCCCGGCGCGACCTGATCGAACGCCTCGGCCCGGTCCGTGATCACACGAGTGAACACATCGATCCGGCCGGTCGAGCTCTTGGGGTTGGCCGAAGCGGCGAGATCGGCGGGGAGCGCGAGGCTTTCCTGCAGTTCCGCGATGTAGACGCAGCCCGTTTCCAGCACCGCGCCCGGCCGCAGGTCGATGGCGTGGAAAGACAGGTGCTGGACGCAGGTCTCGACGCTGCGCGATGCGCCGGGCAGGAAGCTCGTGCGCACCCGGTAGGCCCGCTGCCCGAGGCGAAGGTCGAGACTTGCGGGCTGGATCTGGTCCGGCGCGAACGGAGTAGCGGGCAGGATGCCGCCCGCGCGGGTGAGCGCGTCGATCGCCTGGGCCGGGAGGATGCCCTCCCCCATCGAATTCGCGCCCGCCTGCATCGCCCGCTCCCGTCGCGCGGCGGCCGACCGCGCCCCTCATTGTCCGCCCACATCCCTAAGGCTCATTTAATGCGTGCGGTGCCGAAGCGGGGTGGAACCTAGCCTTGCGCTGCGACGTAATCCGCCGCAATTGACGCCGATTCACGCGCCAACTACCACCAAGGTCGTGATGCGGCGAAGGCTGTCATCGCCGAGTCGCCTGTCTCGAGGGACCCTGTAAGGCAATGTACACGGCCGAGACCCGGGGAATTAGCGTGACGGTGCAGCCGCGTTTCGTGGAGGAGGAATCCTCCCCGAACGAGAGCCGCTACTTCTTTGCCTACACGGTCGAGATCGTAAACAACGGCGAAGAGCAGGTGCAGCTCCGCTCGCGCCATTGGCGCATCATCGACGGGCGCGGCGCCTGCCAGGAGGTGCGTGGCGTCGGTGTGGTCGGCAAGCAGCCCGTTCTGGAGCCCGGCGAGTCCTTCTGCTACACGAGCGGGTGCCCGCTCACGACTCCCGACGGGCTGATGGCCGGCAGCTACACCATGGCGACCGTGGCCGGCGAGAGCTTCGAGGCCGAGATTCCCGCCTTCTCGCTCGATAGCCCGCACGTCCGCCGCAGCCTCCACTGAGACCAGCCGCCGCGCCGACCGTCGGGGAGCGCGTGAGACGGGCGGCCCCGGAGGGATCATGGCTTCGAACGGCGAGCGGCTGACACCGCTCGAGATGCTGGCACGGCTCGTCGCCTTCGACACCGAGAGCGACAAATCCAATCTCGCGCTGATCGATGCGGTCTGCGCCTATCTGGACGGATGGGGCGTGCCCGTTCGCCGGTTTCCCGATGCAAGCGGCACGAAGGCCGCGATCCTGGCAACCCTCGGCCCCGAGCGCGAGGGCGGCATCGTCCTCTCGGGCCACACCGACGTGGTGCCGGTAGCGGGCCAGCCGTGGACATCCGACCCCTTCACCTTGCGCGTCGCGGGCGGCCGGGCCTACGGGCGCGGCGCGGTCGACATGAAGGGCTTCTGCGCGACCGCGCTGGCCCTCGTGCCGGACATGCTCGCCGCCGATCTCGCGCGGCCGATTCACCTGCTCCTCTCCTACGACGAGGAGACCACCTGTCTCGGGCCGATGGATGCCATCGCCCGGTTCGGCGAGGACGTGCCCCGCCCCGGCGCCTGCATCGTCGGCGAGCCGACGGGCCTCGACGTGGCGGACGCGCACAAGAGCATCGTCACCTGCCTCACCACCGTCCATGGCCGCGAAGCGCATTCCTCCCGGCCGGAACTCGGCGCCAACGCGGTCTCCGCCGCCTGCGATCTCGTGGCGGCGCTCAACCGCATCGCCGACCGGATGATCGAGCGGGGTGACCCCTCCGGCCGGTTCGACCCGCCCGCGACGACGATCCATGTCGGGACGATCCAGGGCGGGACCGCCCGCAACATCCTGGCGCGGGAATGCCGGTTCCACTGGGAGTATCGCGGCCTTCCGGATCTCGATCCGCGCGAGATACCGGCCCTGTTCGCGAAGGCCGTGGACGAGGTCACCGCACGTCGCCTCAACCGCTACGGCGAATACGGCCGCATCGACACGCTGGAAGAGGTGGACATTCCCGGCCTCGCGCCGGATCCGGGTTCGGAGGCCGAACGCCTCGCCCTGCGGATCGCCGGTCGCAACCGAACGGTGGCCATGCCCTACGCCACGGAAGCGGGCCGCTTCCAGGCGGCCGGGATCCCGACCGTCGTCTGCGGTCCCGGCGATATCGCCCAAGCTCACCAGCCCGACGAATTCATTACCCTCGACGCCCTGGCGGCGGGCGAAGCCTTCCTGCGAAGGCTGATCGCGGAGTGCGCGGCATGACCATCCGGGCCAACGAGCACGTGAAGCTGAGGCCGCTGGAGCGCGAGGATCTGCGCTTCGTGCACCAGCTCAACAACAACGACAGCATCATGCGCTACTGGTTCGAGGAGGCCTATGAATCCTTCGCCGAACTGCAGCAACTCTACGAGCGCAACATCCACAACCAGACCGAGCGCCGCTTCATCGTCGCCGCGCCCGATGGCGAGCCGGCGGGGTTGATCGAGCTGGTCGAGATCAATCATCTCCATCGCCGGTGCGAGTTCCAGATCGCGATTCACCCGTCCTTCCAGGGACATGGCTATGCGTGGCGCGCGACGCGGATCGTGATGGATTACGCCTTCAGCGTCTTGAACATCCACAAGCTCTACCTGCACGTCGATCGCGAGAACCAACGGGCGGTGCGTATCTACGAGCGCTGCGGCTTCCGCCCCGAGGGCGTGCTGAAGGACGAATTCTTCGTGAATGGGCGCTACCGCGACGCCATCAGGATGTGCCTGTTCCAGCCGGACTACCTGTCCTCGCGCGGTGGCGGCGATCCGAACGAGCCCGTGCTGAAGACATAGAAAGGGGCCGGGCGTTCGCCCGACCCCTTCTCATTCGCGACTGGCTTGGCTTAGCGGGCCTGACCGCCCGCCGCGCCGCCGGCCTTCATGCCAGCGCCTTCGGCGCCGCCACGACCGCCGCGCTGCATCTCGCCGCCGTTACCGCGATTGCCGCGCTCCATGCCACCCTGCTGACCGCCGTTGTCGCGGTCGGAGACGTTGCGCGTGTTGTTCTGGCGATCACCCTCGCCGCGCATCCCGGCATTGCGGGCACCGTCGTTCTTCATGTCATTCTTGGCGTCGCGCTTCATGTCGCCCCGGTTCTCGCCGCGGTTTTCGCCACGAGCCTGGACGTCGCCGCGGCGGTTCTGCTCGCTGCGGAAGCTGCTGCGCTCGCGATCCGTCCGGATTCCCGCGCGGGTTTCGGTGCCGAAGCTCGCTCCGACCACGCCCCCGGAAAGGCGACGGTACTCGGCCGAGCCGTAACGCACGCGCTGGCCGCGGATCACCACCCAACGCTCGCTCGGACCGGTCTCGCGAATGCTGACGAGACGGCGGTACTCGGGCGACCCATACAGGACGCGCTGACCACGGATGGTCACGTAGCGTGTGCGGGTGCCACCCTCACGGACGCTGACGAGACGGCGATATTCCGGCGAGCCGTACACGACCCGCTGGCCACGGATCACCACGTACCGCTCGCGCGGGCCGCGATGCTCGACGATCAGGCGACGGTATTCCGGCGAACCATAGACGACCCGCTGGCCACCGATGAACACGAAGCGGCCCTCACGGCGGAAGCCGCCCTCGAAGCGCGCACTGCGGCTGTCGATCTGGGTGCGGCTGCCACGGAACTCGCTGCGCCCTTCGGCCCGGTCGCCGTCACGGCGGTCGCGGCCCATGCGCTCGCCACGGTCGTTACCGTTGCGAGCCGTCCGGTCGTTGTCGCGCTCGCCGTTGCGGCCGTTGGCAGCGGAGCGATCCCGATCGGCACCCTGGGCATTGCGGTCGGCGGAGCGATCCGCCTTCGCGCCCTCACGGCCTGCGCGGTCCTGGCCCATCTGGCCGCCCGACTGACGATCGGCCTGACGGTCTGCGCCGCCCATCTCCTTCTGCGACGAGGCTCCGGACATCGCGCCCGTGTTGCCGCCCGCCTTGGCACCACCCTCGGCCTTCATGCCGGCCTCGGGGCGGCCACCCTGTCCGCCGGCGGCGCCACCGCGCTCGCCGCCCATGCCCTGCTGGGCATAGACCGACGTACTCAGCAGAAGCGCGGCAAGGCTCACGGACAGTCGCGTGGTGAATTGAGTCATGGGGTTCCCTCACGTCGAAAATTATGCTTCGCAACGCCGAGGGCATAAAAACGGTTCAAGTTTTCGTACGCAGAAAATCATGCAACACTTGCGATGACTTGAGCGTTACGCGAGGTAAGCTTGGCCATATCGGCCGGTTCTGCGTAGTCTGGCTGCGCCTTGTCTTCGTGGAAGAGCCAAAGACGCGGCGACCAAGGGAGAGGGCAGGGCTTCTCCCCGATGAGGCTCAGCCCTCGTTGCTCGCGATCTCGGCCTCGACCTCCGCCGGATCGAGGTCGTAGCGGCGCGAGCAGAACTCACAGGTGATGACGATGCGCCCGTCATCGGCCACCATCTCCCGCCGTTCCTCCGGGCTGAAGGACCGAATCATGCCCATCACCCGCTCGCGGGAACAGCGGCAAGTCTCATGCACGGGCTGGCGATCGAAGACGCGAACGCCGCGCTCGTGGAACAGACGGTAGAGCAGCCGCTCGCTGGTTACGTTGGGATCGACGAGTTCGTGGTCCTCGATGGTCGCGGCCAGTGAGCGGGCCTCCACCCAGGCGTCGTCCTCCGGCGCACCCTCGCCGAGATGGACGTGGCCCTCCGGGATGTCGCCCGGGGGGAGGTCGGCGAGGCGCGCCCGGTCGGTGGACTGGGGCAGGAACTGGACGATCAGGCCGCCCGCTCGCCACGCCCCGCTTGCCTCACCGACGGATTCGGCGACGGCGAGGCGCACGACGGTGGGAATCTGTTCGGATTGCCGGAAATACTGGTGGGCCGCCTCCTCAAGGCTCTGGCCCTCCATCGGCACAACGCCCTGGTAGCGGCTCGCCGCCGTACCCTGGTCGATGGTCATGGCGAGGTGGCCGTTGCCGATCAGGTCCGCATCGCGCACCGGGCCGGTTCCGAGGGCCGAGACGCGCGCGGCGTCGAACCGCGCCGTGGCGCGAAGCCGGTCGGGCGCCTCGAAGTCGACCACGATCATCTCGACCGGGCCATCGGTCTTGGTCTGGAGCTGGAACCGTCCCTCGAATTTCAGCGACGCTCCGAGCAGCACGGTGAGCGCCGCAGCCTCGCCGAGGAGCCGGGCCACCGCATCGGGATAGCCGTGGCGGCGCAGGATCGTGTCGATGGAAGGCCCCAGCCGCACCACCCGTCCGCGCACATCGAGGGCTTCGACGGCGAAGGGCAGCACTGCATCATCGACGCCGGGGGTCTCGGTTCCTGCGGTCATGGTCTCTCCGTGAATACCCCCGTCATATGGTGACTCGGCATGGGGTTCCCAAAGGGCTGCGCCCTTCCAGCGGGATCCAGGGGCAGCGCCCCTGGGGTCGCAGTCTTCAAGCGCCGTTCGCCTGGAGACACCAGGCCAGAATACCCTTCTGCGCATGCAGCCGGTTCTCGGCCTCGTCGAACACCACCGATTGCGGCCCGTCCATCACCTCGGCGGTGACTTCCTCACCCCGGTGGGCGGGCAGGCAATGCATGAAGATCGCATCGGGCTTGGCCGCCGCCATGAGCTTGGAATCGACCCGGTAGGGCGAGAGCAGGTTGTGCCGGTGGCTCTCGTCGTCGTCGCCCATCGACACCCAGCAATCGGTGACGACCGCATCCGCACCGTCCACCGCCGCGCGCGCATCGGAGGTGACGTTGAGGCGCGCGCCCTCGCGCTTCGCCCAGGCGATCAGCGAGGCGGGCGGTGCCAGTTCCGGCGGGCAGGCGACATTCATGGTGAAGTCGAGCCGGGCGGCGGCGTGGACCCAGCTCGCCAGCACGTTGTTGGCGTCCCCGGACCACGCGACGGTGCGGCCCTTGATCGGCCCGCGATGCTCCTCGAAGGTCAGCACGTCGGCCATGATCTGGCAGGGATGCGAGTGCTTGGTGAGGGCGTTGATCACCGGCACGGTGGCATGCTCGGCCAGTTCCAGCATCTGCCCGTGGTCGAGGATGCGGATCATGATCGCGTCCACGAAGCGGGACAGCACCTGCGCCGTGTCGCCGATGGTCTCGCCGCGACCGAGCTGCATTTCGGAGCCGGTGAGCATCAGCGTCTCGCCGCCGAGCTCGCGCATCGCCACGTCGAAGGAGACGCGGGTGCGGGTCGAGGGGCGGTCGAACACCATGGCCAGCGTCTTGCCCACGAGCGGCCGGTCGGCCGAGCGTTCGCCCTTCCGGCGCGCGGCCTTCATGGCAGCGCTGGAATCGAGCATGCGGCGGATCTCGGGCCCGGAGAAATCCGAGAGGTCGAGGAAGTGGCGGGTCTGGACGGAAACGCCGCCGGGACTGGCCGGGGCCTTGGCCCGGCCGTTGGTCTTCGAGGTCATGGGGTAGGGACTTTCCGGCGGCGCCTTATTCGGCCGCCCCGCGCAGCGCTTCGAAACCGGTCGCGGCGGCATCAAGCCGCCGGACCGCCTCGTCGACATCCGACTCGGTGACGATCAGCGGCGGAATCAGCCGCACGACGTTGTCGCCGGCCGGGATCACGAGGAGGTGGGCCTCCCGTGCCGCCGCGGCGAATTCGGTGTTGGGCACGCCGAGCTTGAGGCCGATCATCAGCCCCTCCCCGCGCACGTCCTCAATGACCTGCGGATGCTTGTCCCGCAGGGCCGCGAGCTTCTGCTTCAGCACGAGCCCGGTATGGGCGACGCGATCGAGGAAGCCGTCCGACAGCACCACGTCGAGCACGGCATTGCCCACCGCCATGGCGAGCGGGTTGCCGCCGAAGGTCGAGCCGTGGCTGCCCGCGACCATGCCGCGGGCAGCCTCCTTGGTGGTGAGGCAGGCGCCGAGCGGGAAGCCGCCGCCGATGCCCTTGGCCGCGCTGAGGATGTCCGGCGCGATGCCCGACCATTCATAGGCGAACAGCTTGCCGGTGCGGCCCATGCCGGTCTGCACCTCGTCCATGATCAGGAGGAGGCCGTGCCGGTCGCAGATCTCACGCAGACGGCGCAGATCGGCGGGGGGGATGACGCGCACGCCGCCCTCGCCCTGCACGGGCTCGATCATCAGGGCCGCCGTCTCGGGGCCGATCGCGGCCTCGAGTGCCGCGAAATCGCCGGTCGGCACCTGATCGAAGCCCTCGACCTTCGGGCCGAAGCCGTCGATGTACTTCTGCTGCCCGCCCGCCGCGAGGGTCGCGAGGGTGCGCCCGTGGAACGCGCCCTCGAAGGTCACGATCCGGTAGCGCTCCGGGTGGCCGCCTGCCGCATGGTACTTCCGCGCGATCTTGATCGCGGCCTCGTTGGCCTCGGCCCCCGAGTTGCAGAAGAAGGCCACCTCAGCAAAGGTCGCCTCCACGAGGCGACGGCCTAGCCGCTCGCCCTCGGGGATCTGGAACAGGTTCGAGACGTGCCAGACCTTGGTCGCCTGCTCGGTGAGGGCGGAGACGAGGTGCGGATGGGCGTGGCCGAGGGCGTTCACGGCGACGCCCGCCCCGAAATCGAGGTAGCGCTGCCCGTCCTGCGTGACGAGCCATGCGCCCTCGCCTCGCTCGAACGCGAGCGGAGCCCGGGCATAGTTCGGCAGAAGGGCGGATGTCACGTTCCGGTCTCCGTCGCGCGAGGGGTCGGCGGCACCAAATGAAAAGGCCGCCTCGGTCACCGGGCGGCACGCGCGCGATTACTATGAATCGAGCCGGTGCTGTCAATCGCACAAGGGTCCTGTAGGCCCCGTGCCGGGTGCGACCCAGCCCTGTTCTAGGCCGGACCGCACCGTGCCGCGCAGGCCCCGCCCCTTGCGCGGGCCACCCTCCCCGTGTTCCAGAGCCCGCGGATTCGGTTGGGAGAACATCCGCATGAGCACGGTCAAGGAACGTCTGGCTTCCCTCGGTCTGAGCCTGCCCAAGGCGGCGGCGCCGGTGGCGAATTACGTCCCCTTCGTGCGAACGGGTAGCCTCGTGGTGATCTCCGGTCAGGTCTGCTTCGGCGCCGACGGCAAGATCGCGCCCGAGCATACCGGCAAGGTCGGCGGCAACGTCTCGGCCGAAGCCGGCAAGGAGGCCGCCCGGCTCTGCGCCCTCAACCTGCTCTCGCAGCTCGAGGCGGCGGTGGGCGACCTCGACCGGGCGGTGGTCCAGTGCGTGCGCCTCGGCGGCTT
Organism: Methylobacterium sp. NFXW15; assembly: GCF_049887755.1. Lineage (NCBI taxonomy): Bacteria > Pseudomonadati > Pseudomonadota > Alphaproteobacteria > Hyphomicrobiales > Methylobacteriaceae > Methylobacterium > Methylobacterium sp. NFXW15. Next base: position 227,696 of record NZ_JAGEKG010000008.1, read on the forward strand.
CATCAACAGCGCGCCGGGCTTTTCGGCGGTGGCCGGCGTCATGAACGGCGCTTCGGACCTGATGGTCGAGGTGCTGGGCGATCGCGGACGGCATGCCCGTTCCACCGTCGGCGTGGCGGAACTGCCCCTCGATGCCGCCGTCGAGGTCGAGGCGATCTTCGAGGTCAAGGGATGACCGGCTTCGGCTGGCTCACCGCCCGGCCGATCGCCCATCGCGGGCTGCACGACCGCGCGGCGGGCCGACCGGAGAACACCCTCGCCGCCGCCCGCGCGGCCGTGGCGGGGGGCTTCGCGATCGAGTGCGACGTGCAGATCAGCGCCGATGGCGAGGCGATGGTGTTCCACGACTCCGCCCTCGGACGCCTCACCGGGGCGACCGAGCGGGTCAGCGACACCCCGGCGGCGGATCTCGGACGGCTCGCCGTGGCGGGCTCGTCCGAACGCATCCCGACCCTGCCGGAGTTCCTCGCGGCGGTGGCGGGCGCCGTGCCGGTGATCGTGGAGATCAAGTCGGCCTATGACGGCGACCTGCGCCTTGCCCGCCGCACGGCCGAGATCGCCGCCGCCTATGACGGACTGGTGGCACTGAAATCCTTCGATCCGGAGGTTGTCGCCACGCTCCGCGAGGGGCTGCCCGCCCGCATCCCGCGCGGGATCGTGGCGGAATCGAATCAGGGTGATCCGGTCTACGTGACGATGCCGGATAGCCAGCGCCGCAGCCTGCGCGACCTCCTGCATTATGAGGAGACGCGGCCCGACTTCCTCTCCTGGCGGGTGGACGACCTCCCCTGCGCGCCGACCTATCTCGGCCGCCTGCTCGCCGGGCTCCCGGTCATGGCCTGGACGGTGCGCAACCCCGACCAGCGCGCGCACGCGCAAGCGCATGCGGACCAGATGGTGTTCGAGGGGTTCATGCCCTGAGGGGCGTCGGCGAAGCGATCCACGGCGGCGGGACGCCTCGAAACGTGGCGCTGCTGGATTGCTTCGCTCCGCTCGCAATGACGGCGAGACGATAGCATCGGCCTGTCAGAGGCGTGTTGCGTGTCCTTCGCGGGGCGCGGGACATCGAAGCGATCCTTTTCCCGAACGACTCATCCCTCCTGCAACGATCCGCCGCTTGCCCCGTCCCCGGCGGCCGTTAGACTGGCGGACATGAAGCAAGCCTCCGCGCCGCCGCCGGACGCCGCCCCCCTCACGGTGAGAGCCCTTCCGGGGCTCAAGGAGATCGGTGCGCAAGCCTGGGATGCCTGCGCCCTGTCCCCCGAGACCCTGGCGGCGGGGGACGAGACCCACAATCCCTTCGTCACCCACGCCTTCCTCTCGGCGCTGGAGGAATCGGGCTGCGTCTCGCGCCGCACCGGCTGGTTGCCGGTGCATGTGGTGGTGGAGCGCGAGGGCACGCTCCTGGCCGCCGCGCCGTGCTATCTCAAATCCCACAGTCAGGGCGAATACGTGTTCGACCACGGCTGGGCCGACGCGTTCGAGCGGGCGGGGGGCAGCTACTATCCGAAGCTTCAGGTGAGCGTGCCCTTCACGCCCGTGACCGGGCCGCGCTTCCTCATCGCCCCCGGCGCTGATCCGGACGAGGCGACCGCCGGCCTTGTTGCGGGCCTGCGCGCCCTGCGCGGCGAGGTCGAGGCGTCCTCGATCCACGTCACCTTCATGCGCGAGGCCGAATGGGAGCGCGCCGGGGCGGCGGGCTTCCTCAAGCGCACCGATCAGCAATTCCACTGGGAGAATGACGGCTACGCGAGCTTCGAGGATTTTCTCGCCGCCCTTTCCTCTCGCAAGCGCAAGACGATCAAGCGGGAGCGACGCGACGCCCTGCTCCCCGGAATCACCATCGAGCATCTGACCGGCGCCGACCTCACCGAGGCGGTCTGGGATGCCTTCTACGGGTTCTACATGGATACGGGGGCCCGCAAGTGGGGCCGCCCCTACCTGAACCGGAAGTTCTTCTCCCTGCTCACCGAGCGGATGGCGGACCGCGTGCTGCTCATCATGGCCAAGCGCGAGGGCCGCTACATCGCGGGCGCCATCAACATGATCGGCGATACCGCCCTCTACGGCCGCAACTGGGGCTGCGTCGAGGACCACCCGTTCCTGCATTTCGAGGTCTGCTACTACCAAGCCATCGACTTCGCGATTTCACGCGGCCTCAAGCGGGTCGAGGCCGGGGCGCAGGGGGAGCACAAGCTCGCCCGCGGCTACCGCCCGGTGCTGATGCATTCCGCCCACGACATCGCCGATCCGTCCCTGCGGAAGGCGGTGGCCGACTACTTGCAGCGCGAGCGCGCCCATGTGGCCGAGGCGGTCGATGTCCTCGACACCCTCACCCCCTTCCGGCGCGGCACCCCCGACGAGCAGGCATGATGAACCCGATCGAGCGTATCCAAGGTTTTGCCGACGAACTCACCGCCCTGCGGCGGGACTTCCACGCCCATCCCGAGATCGGCTTCGAAGAGGTGCGCACCTCCGGCATCGTTGCGGACCTCCTCGAAAAATTCGGCTGCGAGGTCCATCGCGGCATCGGCGGCACGGGGGTCGTCGGGCTGCTGAAGGGCCGCAGCGACAACGGCCGCCGGATCGGCCTGCGCGCCGACATGGATGCCCTGCCCATCGAGGAGGAGACCAACCTCCCCTACCGCTCGACAGTGCCCGGAAAGATGCACGCCTGCGGGCATGACGGGCACACGACCATGCTGATCGGCGCCGCACGCTATCTCGCCGAGACCCGCGATTTCGACGGGACGGCGGTGTTCGTCTTCCAGCCCGCCGAGGAGGGACTGGGCGGCGCCCGCGCCATGCTGAAGGACGGGCTGTTCGATCGCTTTCCCTGCGACGAGATCTACGGCTTGCACAACCAGCCGGGTGGTCGCCTCGGGCAGATCAAGCTCTGCCCCGGCCCGATCATGGCCGCGGCGGACTTCTTCGATATCCGCATCCGGGGTCGGGGCATTCACGCGGCGCAGCCGCACCGGGGCAACGATCCGATCATCGTCGCCACCGGCCTCGCCCAGGCGTTGCAATCCATCGTTTCGCGCAACGCGGATCCGCTGAAGTCGATCGTGCTGTCGATCACCAAGATCATGGCGGGCTCGGCCTACAACGTCATCCCCGAGACGGCGCAGATGGCGGGCACGGTCCGCACCTTCGATGCAGAGGTGCGCAAGCTCGCGGGCACGCGCATCCGCGAGTTGGCGGCGGGCTTCGCGGCCGCCTACGGGGCCGAGATCGAGGTGGATCTGCGGGACGTGTTCTCGGTGCTGGAGAACGCGCCGGAGCAGGCCGCCGCCGCCGCCGCGGTCGCCGCCGAACTGCTCGGGTCCGAGAATGTCGATGCCAACGCCACCCCGCGCATGGGCAGCGAGGACTTCGCCGACATGACCATGCGCGTGCCCGGCGCCTATGTCTGGCTCGGAGCGGGGCCGGGCGCGGGGCTGCACAACGCCGCCTATAATTTCGAGGATTCGATCATCCCGATCGGCAGCGCCTTTCTGGCGCGAATGGTGGAGCGCCGCACCGCCGCGTGAGCGGGACGGACTCGACAGGACACGGGGCGGGTGGGACACTTCCCGCCAGAGAAGAACAAGGGGAGACGCCATGTCGGCCGACATGCGGGAATCGCGGGCGAGCCTCATCCTGCTCGGCATCTCCGTGGCCGCCGTGCTGATCTTCGGCGCACTCACCCTCCTGACGCAGATCGGCTGAGCCTCGGTTCACTGCACCAGAACGGCCTGTCCGCAGAGGGTGCCGTCGATGCCGTAGTCGGCATAGCCGAGGCGTAGGCCGAGCACCTTCATCACCGAGCCGAGGACGAGGTCGAGGGCCGGAGCCGTCGCGAGCAGGGTCGCCGACAGGGCGGGCTGCAACAGGGGGGTGAGCCCGAGCCCATTGAGCGACAGGACGAGGTTCCCGAGCAGACTGCTCGTCAGCGACTGTGCGATGGCGCCGGAGGCGATGCTGCGAACCCGGAAGGCGGCGATGTCGGCCTCGTTGAAGGTCAGGGACTGCGTGTTCGTGCCGAGAACGAGCTGGCTGCGTCCGGTCACCTGAAGAAGCGGCAGGGCCAGGAGTGTCGCAGGTTTCGACAGGTCGGGCCCCAGATCCCCCGTGTTGATCGCACTGCGTGGGATCTCGGCGATGGCCAGCGTGGCGAGCCCGGTCTGGCCGTCGATCACCACCTGCCGGCCGGATGAGCCGCAGGTGAGGCTGCGCAAGGTGCCTTTGGCCGGAGCAGCCGACACGAAGAGCGGCAGGTTCAACTGGCCGAGGCCGAGGGGCGCCGCGAGCGTCGTCTCCAGTAGCAGGCGTGTCTGCGCCGTCCGCACCGTGGCGTTGGCGGTCCCGGGCCGGACCCAGCCGGAACTGCGTTTCCGCTCTCCGATGGCGAGAGTCAGCTTCGTCGAGAGCAGGCCGGGCACCGCGACGCCGAGATCGAGGGCGATCTGGTTCTGGCCGTTGGCGATGGAGGCTGCGGCGCTGAGCACGCTCATCAACGGCTCCGAGGGCCCGGGCAGGCCCGGCCCCGGTGCCACCGAGACCGCATCGGCCAGGGCGTCGAGCTGGGTGAGGGGTACGAGGTTGCCCGGATTGGGCATGGCATTGAGGATGGAGGTGAGCGCCGCGACGGCGGTGCTGTTGCCTTGCGCGCCGACCCGCAAGGCCATGACGATCTGGCCGATGCTGGCGTTGCTCGCGAGGATCCGCGTGTAGCCCGCATTCTGAAGGCCCAGGCTGGCCCCGAGCGCGTCGAGGACACGCAAGCCATCGATCCGGACACCCGCCAGCGCATCGTAATCCACCGCCCGCAGGGACAGCTTGACCCCGAGCAGGGAGCCGAGAACGGCATTGGCGATGCCGCCATCGACGGCCGCAATGCCCGACCCAACGGTGAAGGCGGCGAACTGCGCCGTCGCGGCCGTGGCGGTGACCGTGATCGGGACGGACCCCGGCAATCCGACGAAGCGGACGAAGGTCGCGGGCGCGGTGGTGGTGAGCTTCACGCGCACCGCGTTGCCGGCCCCGCCGCCATCCGTGTAGCGCGCGCCGATAGCGGCGGTGGAATCGTAGGTGCCGAGATTGACCGTCGCCGCCGCGGTGCCGAAGCCGTTATCGGCCAGAGAGCGGCGTGCCAGAGGGGCGGCGTTGGCGATATCGACAGCCGCCAGCATGGCCGCCACATCGGCCGCCCCTTGCGCCTTGCGCTTCATGTGAACCGCGACGCCGAGATCGATGCCCACAGCGGCGGCACCCATGATCATGGTGGAGCTCAGCGCCACGAGGATGGCAACGTTGCCGCCCTTCGCCCGCGCAAAGCCCCATCGCCCCGCGATCCGGCCGAGAAGTCGCGTGTTCCTCACAGGCCGCCCCGTCGGACGGTGACCGTGCTCGACATCACATTCGGCAGGTACGGGAGCAGGCGCGAGAACAGGCCGAGGCCGAGGGTCGTGGCGTCGAGGGTCACCGTCACGACCGTGACGTTCGGGTCGGTCGCATCCGTGCCGACCTGCACGGAGACGCTGCCAGGCCGGAACATTGCTCCGTTGGAGAGGCTGCGCGTGACCGTATCCCGCACAATCGTGGCGCGCTCGGCATCGGTGACCCCGGCGATCGACGCGCGGGCGGCTTCCGCCGTTACCAACCGCAGGTTGTGCGCCGCACCAAGCAGGATGCCGAAAGTGAGAATGCCTGCCACCATGGCAAGCAGCATCGGAGCAATCAGCGCGAACTCGACCGCCGATCCGCCCCGTCGGCAACGGCTCCATCCGCGCAAGGGATTCTGATCGGATTTCAGGCTTCCGAAAGGTCGGGCGGATACTCGCATCGGTCGGCTCCAGCCGCCGCCACCTGGGCGTAATACAACCCAGAGTGGAATCTGAATCCTAATTTATGGTTGTATGCTCGCCTAAAGGTTATGGCGCCGAAATCCGAGCATCGCGTCAGATCGCGACAGCGGGGCGGGTCGTGCCGAAGCCGTCCGGGTCGAAGGCCGCGCTCTTGACGACGGCGTAGACCTCACGGCCCGGCACGAGGGCGAGGTCGCGTACGGCGGCTTCCGTGAGGCGGGCGAGAAGGATGGCCCCCCCGCAGTCGATCTCGATCAGGACACCCTTTCCGTCTGGGACGAGTGCGGCAATCCGTCCCGGCAGGGCGTTGCGAGCCGAGAGCCCCTGCGGGACGTGCGTGGCGACGAGGACGTCGCGGGCGGGGATCCGCACGCGGACCGCCGCACCGATGGAGCGGGCGAGGTCGGGCACGAGCAGATGCCCCGCCCGGCCGACGAGGCGGGTCAGGCCGCTCGCCTCGTCCGTGCCCTCCACCACCATGTCGAGCAGGGCGCCGGGCTCACCGTGGAGCGGGATCAAGTCCGCTCGGCGCAGGATCGCCTCGGCGGGCCCGGACGCCGCGACCCGGCCCCCGTCGAGCACGACGAGGGTGGCGGCGAGCCGCGCCACCTCCGCGACGGAATGGCTGACATAGACGATCGGCACCCCCGCCTCGTCGCGCAGTCGCTCGATATAGGGAAGGATCTCGGCCTTGCGGGCGTCGTCGAGGGCGGCCAGCGGCTCGTCCATGAGCAGGAGCCGGGGCCGCGCCAGAAGCGCACGGCCGATGGCGACCCGTTGGCGCTCGCCTCCCGAGAGTCCGGCGGGCTGGCGGGTGAGAAGCGTTTCGATGCCGAGCATGCCCGTGACGGCCGCGAATTCCGCGCGGTCATGGGGCAGGCGTGCGAAGACCCGGCCATAGGCGAGGTTCTGCGCGACGGTGAGATGCGGGAACAGCCGGGCATCCTGAAACACCACGCCGACCCGGCGGCGATGAGGCGGCAGGAACAGCCGCCGCTGCGTCTCGACGAGGACGTGACCCGCCACCGCGATCCGGCCCCCTTCGGGCCGCGCGAGCCCGGCGATCAGATCGATCAGCGTGGTTTTGCCCGAGCCGGAGCGCCCGAACAGGGCCGTGAGCCCGGGCCCGGCGGAAAAGGCCGCCTCCAAGGTAAAATCCCCCCGGTGGAAGCGGACATCCACGGTGATGGCAGGCTCACCGCTCATCCGGCCCCCAGCCGCCGTCCGGCCCTGGCCGCCAGGGCCTCGGAGGCGAGGAGCGCTGCGATCGACAGGGCGACCGAGACGAGGGTGAGGCGGAGCGCAGCCCCCTCCCCGCCCGGCACCTGGGTGAGAGTGTAGATCGCGGACGGAAGGGTCTGTGTCTCGCCGGGGATGTTCGAGACGAAGGTGATCGTCGCTCCGAACTCGCCCATCGCCTTGGCGAAGGCGAGCACGGCCCCCGCGAGGCAGCCTGGCAGGCTGAGCGGTAGGGTGACCGTGAGGAACACCATGAGCGGCGAGGCCCCGAGGGTCCCGGCCGCATCCTCAAGGCGGGCGTCCACCGCCTCGATGGAGAGACGCATCGCCCGCACCATCAGCGGAAACCCCATCACGGCGCAGGCCAGGGCCGCGCCGGTCCAGCGAAAGGCGAAGACGATTCCGACCTCGGCCAGCGGCGCGCCGAACACGCCGCGACGGCCAAAGGCCAGGAGCAGCAGGTAGCCGGTGACGACGGGTGGCAGGATCAGCGGCAAATGGACGAGCCCGTCGAGCAGCGCCCGGCCGGGAAAGCGGCGGCGGGCGAGCATCCACGCGACACCGAGCCCCAGGGGCAGGGAGACGATCGTGGCACAGGCCGCCACCTTCAGGCTGAGAAGGACGGCCTGCCATTCCTCGGGGCCGAGGCCGAGCATCATGGAGTCTGTTTCACTGCCACCGCCAACAGGATCCCCCTCACCTACCGCATCCTGAGGCGCTGCGAAGCGGCGTAGAGCCGTATCCGAACGATGGCTCACGGACCTCCGTCATTGCGAGCGCAGCGAAGCAATGACGACCTGTGATTGATCGACGGGAATGGCTCAACCCGGTTGGCCACCGCTCTGGAAGGTTCGGAAGAGAGCGGGATCGAAGGGCCGCCCGTCTCGACCTCAAAGTCCGCCGCCGGGAGCGTCGATCACCGTGAAGCCCTGGCTCTGGAAGGAAGCGCGGGCGGGAGCACTCTTCAGAAAGGCGAGGAAAGCCTCGGCATCCGGGTTCGTGGACGTCTTGATGAGGGCCGCCGGGTAGACGATGGGCGGGTGACTGTCGGCGGGGAAGGTGGCGACCACTTTCACCTTCGGATCGGCGGCGGCGTCGGTGGCGTAGACGATGCCCAAGGGCGCCTCGCCTCGCGCGACGAGGAGCAGGGCCGCGCGCACGTTCTCGGCCTGCGCCACTTGCCCCTTCACGGCGTCCCACCCGCCGAGCTTTTCGAGCGCGGCCTTGCCGTACTTCCCCGCCGGAACCGCCTCGGTATTCGCCATGGCGAGCTTGCCCCCGGCCAGCGCCTTGGCGAGGTTCGGGCCGAGACCGGGCGCGAGGCTCACCCCGGACGCGGCCGAACCATCGGCCGGGGCGATCAACACCAGCGTGTTACGCAGGAAATTGAAGCGGCTGCCCGGCCGGATGGCCCCGGCCCTGTCGGCATAATCCATCCACGCCTCGTCGGCGGAGATGAAGAGATCGGCCGGCGCGCCCGCCTCGATCTGCTTCGCGAGAGCATTCGAGCCGGCATAAGAGATCCGTGGCGCCGCCTTGCCCGCATCCTTCGTCCAAAGGGCGGAGGCCTCGTCGAGAGCGTTCTTGAGGCTCGCAGCGGCAAACACCACCACAGGCTCGGCCGCCCGTGCAGGGAGGCTCGATGCCAGCGGCAATGCCGTAAGCGCCGCCGCGAGCCAGATGCGCCGTGTGATCGCCATCGCCGGACCCCTTCCGCGCCGACCGTTATATCCGGCCGGCTATGGCGGTGATCTTACGACCGGCCGTGATTCCGGCAAGAGGTCATGTCGGCTCAGGTCTCATCCCGCGAGGAGCCACTTGCGTGAGGCGGGGCGGTTTCGGCCCGGTGGAGGCGACTAAGGGCGACCAGAAGGCGGCCCGGTAGCGGCGAATCGGGCAGGGGCGCCCCAAAGCGCGCGTCGCGGCGGCGATTCGGGTTCCGCGCGAGAACGATCGGCCCATGCGGGCCGGTCTGGCCAAGGAGGGGACGACTCGAACGCTTCACTTTTCCTCTTCCCTTGAACGATTTCGTGCCGAAGCCCCCGAAAACGTCGGCCTCGGGCGGCAGTTCCCGGCTCATTTAATCAACGGCCGACCACGATGCCGCAATCCTGGGCAGCGCTGCGAAAGAATCGCAGTCCGGTCCGTCACATGGCCCGCACTCGTCCCGCACTTGGCCCGATTTTGCGCAGGCCCCTGTGACAGAGCGAGCAGGCACGCTAACAGGGCGGCCATGCTCGAAGGTCTGCCTCCCCACCGACCGACTCACATTCTGCGCCTCGACACCGATGAGAGGTCGGCGCGGGCCATGACCGACCTGCTCGGCGAGATGTTCGATCCGACCGAGACGGCGGTCGCGGCCTTCGAGGATGCGGACGGCAAGACGTGGCGGCTCGAAGCCTATTTCGCCGACGAGCCGGACGAGGCCTTCATCCGCGAACTGATTCGGCCGGTGATCGGCCCACAGGCCGACGAGGCGGAGTTCCGCACCATCGCCGAGCAGGATTGGGTGCGCGCGTCGCTGGAGGGGCTGAAGCCCGTGCGCGCGGGCCGCTTCCTGATCCACGGCTCCCACGATCGGGAGGTGCGTCGGACGAACGACCTCGCCATCGAGATCGAAGCCGCGCTTGCCTTCGGCACCGGCCATCATGGCACCACCCTCGGCTGCCTGCGCGCCCTGGTGGCCGAGCGCAAGCGCCGCCGCCCGCGCCATGTGCTCGATGTCGGCACCGGCACGGGCATCCTCGCCTTCGCCGCCGCCAAGGACCTGCGCCAGCCGGTCGTGGCGGGCGACCTCGACGTCGAGGCGGTGATCACCGCGCGGGAGAACGCCCGGCTCAACGGGCTGGGACCTTGGCTGAAGCTCTACCATGCCGCCGGAACCCGGCACCGCATAGCCGACCGCAGCCGCCATTTCGATCTCGTCTTCGCCAACATCCTCGCCAAGCCCCTGCGAATGCTCGCCCCGAGCCTGTCCCGGGTGGTGGCCGAGGGCGGTACGCTTGTCCTGTCGGGCCTGATCGAGCGGGACGTGCCGGGCGTGCTCTCGGCCTATCGCCACCAGGGCTTCGCGCTCTCGAAGCGCGGCGTGATCGAGGGATGGGTGCATCTCGTCCTGCGCCGGGGCGGCGCGGCGCCGCGGAGACGTTGACCCGGCGGTGAGACCTCTCATCTCAAGAGACATGACCGACACACCCGCCTCCGAGACGCCCGATCCGATCGCCGAGGGCGCCCGTGCCCGTACCCATGGCCGCCCGAAGGATGCATGCCCCTATCCGGCGGAATCGCGCGAGCGGGTCGAATGGCTCGAAGGCTATGACGGGATGCCCACTACTCCGACGCCGGACGCGTCCTGACATCCGTTGCCCGAGGGTGGCCCCGGGCGATAGATTCACGTCATGACCGAGACCCGCCGCCGCTTTCAGACTTTCGACGATCCCGGCCACCGCAAGGGGCCCGAGCGGATCGCCGCCCTCCGCGCCGCCTTGCGCGAGGCGGGAGTGGACGGCTTCGTCGTCCCCCGCGCCGACGAGCATCAATCGGAATACGTCCCCGACAATGCCGAGCGGCTCGCGTGGCTCACCGGCTTCACGGGCTCAGCCGGAACGGCGGTGATCCTCGCCGACAGCGCCGCGCTCGTCGTCGATGGGCGTTATACCCTCCAGGCGCCCGCGCAGGTCGATACCGGCCTGATCACCGTCGTGCCCCTGGCGGAGAGCAATGCCGAGGCGTGGATCGCCGAGCATCTCGGCCGGGACCGAGTGCTCGGTTACGATCCCTGGCTGCACACGCCGGACGGCGTCGCCCGCCTCGAACGGGCGGCGTCCAAGGCCGGGGGCACCCTGCGAGCCTTGGCCGAGAACCCGGTCGACTCCTGCTGGGCGGGCCGCCCGAAGCCTCCCGCCGGGCGGGTCGTGATCCAGCCCGAGACCCTGGCCGGGGAATCATCGGCGGACAAGCTCGCGCGGGTGCGGGCGGCACTCGTCGCCGATTCCTGCGACGCCCTGGTGATCTCGGACCCCCACAACCTTGCTTGGGCTTTCAACCTGCGCGGCGGCGATATCGGCCACACGCCCCTGGCGCTGGGCTACGCGATCCTACCCCGTGAGGGCCGGGCGCGGCTCTATCTCGTTTCGGGCGAGATCGACCCGGCCTTGCATGCGGCCCTCGAAGCCGTCGCAGAGATTGGCCCCCGCCTCGACTTGGATGAGGGGATCGCCGCCCTTTCAGGGGCTCGCGTGCGCCTCGACGGAGCGACGGGGGCCGTCGCCTTGAAGGAGCGCGTCGAGTCCTCGGGCGGCACGGTCGATGTCGGCAAGGACCCGATCACCGCCATGAAGGCAGTCAAGAACGGGGCCGAGATCGCGGGCACCCGTGCCGCTCACCTGCGCGACGGGGCGAGCGTCGTGCGCTTCCTGGCCTGGCTCGACGGCGCGGTGGCCTCCGGCAACCTCACCGAGATCGCCGCCGTCGAAGCGTTGGAGGATTTCCGCGCGGCGGGCGGCGACCTGCGCGACGTGTCCTTCCCGACCATTTCCGGCTCGGGCGCGAACGGCGCCATCGTCCATTACCGGGTGACGCGGGAGACCGACCGTGCGGTGGGCCCAGGCGAGTTGTTTCTCGTCGATTCCGGCGCGCAATATCCCGACGGCACCACCGACATCACCCGGACGCTCGCCATCGGCGAACCAACCCCCGAGATGCGGGACCGCTATACCCGCGTGCTGCAGGGCCACGTCGCCATCTCCCGCGCGGTGTTTCCGAAAGGAACGACCGGCGCGCAGATCGATGCGCTGGCCCGTCTCCCCCTGTGGCGGGCCGGGCTCGATTTCGACCACGGCACCGGCCACGGCGTTGGCGCCTTCCTCTCCGTGCACGAGGGGCCGCAACGCATCGCCAAGACCGGCACCGTGGCCTTGGAGCCGGGCATGATCCTTTCGAACGAGCCCGGCTACTACGCGACCGGGCGCTACGGCATCCGCATCGAGAACCTCGTCCTCGTCGAGCCGCGTGCGGTGGAGGGCGGGGAGCGGCCGGTCTTCGGCTTCGAGACCTTGACCCTCGCCCCCTACGATCGCCGTCTCATCGAACCGGCCCTGCTCGATACGAGCGAGCGCGCCTGGATCGACTCCTACCACGCGCGGGTGCGGGAGGCGCTGGCGCCGCTCCTCGACGCGCCGACGCGGGACTGGCTGGAGACGGCGACGGCCCCGCTCGGCGCATGATGCGGCCCCAATCCGGCGCGAAGAGTTTCGCATGATCGCCCGCCTTCTCCTGCTCCTTGCCTGCCTCGGCTTCGCTTCGAGTCTCGGCCCGTCCCAGGCTCAGGGCCTGCGTCCGCCCGCCGATCTCGTGCGGGCGAGCCTCGCGGCGGAGCCGCAGGCGGTTGCGGGCGGCACGCCCTTCACCCTCGCCGTCACGATGACGCTGAAGCCCGGCTGGCACGTCTACTGGCGCAATCCCGGCGATTCCGGCCTTCCGCCGGAGATCACGTGGACTTTGCCCGCCGGGTTCGGCACCGGGGGCCTCCGCTGGCCCGCGCCGCACCGCATCCCGATCGCGACGCTGATGAACTACGGCTACGAGGGCGAGGTGACGCTCCTCGTGCCGGTCTCGCCGCCGCCGAGCCTCGATCCGGCCGAACCGGTGCGGCTCGCGGGCAAGCTGACCTATCTCGTTTGCGAGACGGAGTGCATTCCGGGCTCGGCCGATCTGAGCCTGACTCTGCCGGTCGGCAAGGCGACGCCCGATCCGGCCAACGCTGCCCTGTTCGCCCGCGCGCGGGCCGCCCTGCCCGTCGCGCCGGTCTGGCCACAGCGTCTTTCCCGCGAGGGCGACCGGATCCGCCTGGATTTCGCCGCGAGCGGCCTGAAGCCGGATTCGATCAAATCCGCTGCCTATTTCCCCTATGGCGAGACGGCGATCGACAACGCCGCCGAACAGACGCTGAGCGTCGATGACCAGGGTCTGCATCTCACCTTGGCGCGGGGGGACGACAAGACCTTCCCCGGGTCCCTGCCCGGCGTGCTGACGGTGGAGGAAGAGACCGGCAACGGCGTCGTGCGCCTCGCCTTCGCCTATGGCGACGAGCCCGCGGCGGTGCCCTCGGCCATGCCGTCCGCGAGCACTCCCGCATCCTCCGGCGCCCCTTCCCAGCCGGCGGACCAGCCGACGCTCCTGGCAGCGATCGGTCTCGCGCTGCTCGGCGGGCTTATTCTCAACCTGATGCCCTGCGTTTTCCCGGTCCTTTCGATCAAGGTGCTCGGCCTCGTCCGCCAGTCGGGCGAGAGTCTGGGGCGGGTGCGGCTTCACGGCCTCGCCTACACGGCGGGCGTGCTCGCGAGCTTCCTTGGGCTTGCCGGGCTGCTGATCGGTCTGAAGGGCGGCGGGGCGAGCCTCGGTTGGGGCTTCCAATTGCAATCGCCGCCGGTCGTGGCCGGTCTTGCCTATCTGCTCGTCGCGGTGGGTTTGAGCCTGTCGGGGGTGTTCTCCCTCGGCGGGCGATTCGCGGGGATCGGCGACGGCCTGACCCGCCGGGCCGGACTCTCGGGCTCGTTCTTCACCGGCGTGCTCGCAACGCTCGTCGCCACTCCCTGCACCGCTCCCTTCATGGGCGCGGCGGTGGGCTTCGCGCTGACGCAGGGACCCGCCGTGGCGCTGGCGGTGTTCGCCGCCCTCGGGCTCGGCCTCTCGCTGCCCTTCCTCGCTCTGACCCTGTGGCCCGGCGCCGTACGGATCCTTCCCCGCCCCGGCGCATGGATGGAGACGCTGAAGCAGGCGCTTGCCTTCCCGGTCTATGCCACGGCGGCGTGGCTGATCTGGGTGCTGGCGCAGCAGGTCGATGCGCGCGGCCTGTTCGCAGCGCTCATCGGCGTCGTGCTCGTGGGCTTCGCGGCCTGGGCCTGGGAACGCAGCCGCAACGCGACTCCCCTCGGGGAGCGAATCTTCCAGGGGTTGGCCGGCCTCGCGGTCATCGCCGTGGTGACTTTGGGCTTCGGCCTGTCGCAGCAGCCTGCCCTGTCGACGGCGCAGGCCGCTTCCGAGGGCACCGAGCCGTTCAGCCGGACGCGGCTCGATACCTTGCGCGACGCGCGGCGCCCGGTCTTCGTGAACCTGACGGCGGCGTGGTGCATCACCTGCGCCGTCAACGAGACCACCTCGCTGTCGCGACCGTCCGTTCAGGCGGCGATGCGGGCCAAGGGCGTCACCTACCTGAAGGGTGACTGGACCAACCAGAACCCGGAGATCACCCGTCTGCTCGAAGAACACGGCCGCAGCGGCGTGCCGCTCTACCTGCTCTACACGCAGGGCGAGCCGCAGGTGCTGCCGCAGATCCTCACGGAGGGCACAGTGCTGGACGCCCTGTCCGCCATCCCCGACCGCACGGCCGCGGTCCGCTAGATCACGCTTCGAGGGAGAAGGTCTCGTCGAAGGCGTAGCCCGAGCCGCGCACGGTGCGGATCGGGTCGGTCTGGCGCGGCCCGTTGAGCGCCTTGCGCAGGCGGCCGACATGCACGTCCACGGTGCGCTCGTCGATATAGACGTCGTGGCCCCACACGCCGTCGAGCAATTGCTCGCGGGAGAAGACCCGGCCGGGGCTGAGCATCAGGAATTCGAGCAGCCGGAACTCGGTCGGCCCCAGATGGAGTTCGGTGCCGCCGCGCCGGACGCGATGACCGGTGCGGTCGAGCTCGATGTCACCCGCCGCCAACCGGTCGGCGACATGGGCGGGCTTGGCGCGGCGTAGGAGGGCGCGCACCCGCGCCAGCAATTCCGGCACCGAGAACGGCTTGACGATGTAATCGTCCGCACCGGTGCCGAGGCCGCGTACCCGGTCGCCTTCCTCGCCCCTGGCGGTGAGCATGATGACCGGCAGACGCTCGGTCTCGCGACGCGCCCGGATGCGGCGACAGAGTTCGATGCCCGACAGGCCCGGAAGCATCCAGTCGAGCAGGACGAGGTCGGGGGTGCGCTCGGCGAGCAGCAACTCGGCGTCGTCGCCCCGCGCGGCGGAATCGACGCTGAAGCCCTCTGCCTCCAGATTGTACCGCAGGAGGGTGGTGAGCGCCTCTTCGTCCTCGACGATCAGGACACGCATGGCCGGTGGTCCATTCCACGCCGGATGCCCCCGGCCGAAGGCGACCGAGGGGTCCGGGCAACGCTGTTACGCCGCGCGGCCTTCCTGAGCGAGGGCCGCGCCGTCGATGGGTCAGGTCCTGCCGGGCCTGAGAGCCTCTCACAAAATTCCCGCTAAGCCGTCGAGGCCAGGGGGAGAACTCCCGGTGAACGGGAGTTCTATGAGGAGCTCTTAGGCGCCCGGCACGACCGTCGTGTAGTTCGAGGCGTCGTTCTTCGGGCGCTCGCCCATGAAGATCTCGCCGGTCTGAAGATAATGGATAGTCTCGGCGATGTTGGTGGTGTGATCGCCGATGCGCTCCACGTTCTTGGCGCAGAACAGGAGATGCGTGCAGAACGAGATGTTGCGCGGATCCTCCATCATGTAGGTCAGGAGTTCGCGGAACAGGGAATTGTACAGGGCGTCGATCTCGCCGTCCCGTTCCCACACGTCGTGGGCGGCCTTGATGTCACGGCTCGCATAGGCGTCCAGCACGTCCTTGAGCTGCCCCTCGGCGAGGTCGCTCATGTGGCGTACGCCGAGCACGATCTTCTGCGCGGGCGACTGGTCGGCGATGGCGGTGACACGCTTGGCGACGTTCTTGGCGAGGTCGCCGATGCGCTCGAGATCGCCCGAGACGCGGATGGCCGAGATGGTCTCGCGGAGGTCCACCGCCATGGGCTGGCGGCGGGCGATGAGCAGGACCGCCTTCTCCTCGATCTCGCGCTGGAGCGTGTCGAGCCGCTTGTCGGCCAGAATCACCGCCTGGGCGAGGTTCTCGTCCTTGCGGGCGAGGGCGAGGGTCGCCTCGCCGGTCATCTTCTCGGCGACGCCGCCCATCTCCGAGATCGACCGGCGCAGGTCCTCTAGGTCCGTGTCGTAGGACGTGACGATATGGCCGGGCATGGCGAGACCTCCGCGAATCCTGATCTGTGGCTCAGCCGAAGCGGCCGGTGATGTAGTCCTGGGTGCGGCGCTCGGTGGGGTTCATGAAGATCTTGTTGGTCTGGTCGAACTCGACCAGTTCGCCGAGATACATGAAGGCCGTGTACTGCGAGATGCGGGCCGCCTGCTGCATGTTGTGCGTGACGATGACGATGGTGAACTCGTCGCGCAGCTGCTCCATCAGCTCCTCGATGCGGCCGGTCGAGATCGGGTCGAGGGCCGAGGTCGGCTCGTCGAACAGGATCACCTCCGGACGCTGCGCCACGGTGCGGGCGATGCAGAGGCGCTGCTGCTGGCCACCGGAAAGGCCGGTGCCGGGCTGCTTGAGCTTGTCCTTCACCTCGTCCCAGAGGGCGGACTTGCGCAGGGATTCCTCGACACGGACGTCGAGCTCCGCCTTGGGCAGCTTCTCGTAGAGGCGCAGGCCGAAGGCGACATTGTCGTAGATCGACATCGGGAACGGCGTCGGCTTCTGGAACACCATGCCGATGCGTGACCGCAGCTCGTTCAGGTCGACGTTCGAATCGAGCACGTTGCGCCCGTCGAGCAGGATCTGCCCCTCGGCGCGCTGCTCCGGGTAGAGACTGTAGATGCGGTTGAAGCACCGCAGCAGGGTCGACTTTCCGCAGCCCGAGGGGCCGATCAGCGCCGTCACCTGCCGATCGTAGAAGTCGAGGTTGACGTTCTTCAGGCCGTGGAACGACCCGTAGTAGAAGTTCAGGTCCTTCACGGCGATGCGGACGGCCCGGCCGGCGGCAGGGGCGTTGTGGCCCATGGCACCTGTCGGCCTTGCGGAGGCGGCGTTCATCGTCATGTCCTCGTGGTGGGATCGTACGTCACGCGGGGTCAGCGGGAACGCTGGGGCTTGATCACGATGCGGGCGACGATCGACAGGGCCAGGATGGTCCCGGTGATCAGGAGGGCGCCGGCCCAGGCGAGACCCTGCCAGTTCGGATAGGGCGAAAGCGCGAACTGGTAGATCATCACCGGAAGGTTCGCGACGCCGCCCATGAGGTTGGCCGAGAACCAGGAATTGTTGTTGAGCGCCGTGAACAGGAGCGGCGCGGTCTCGCCCGCGATGCGGGCCAGCGCCAGGATGATGCCCGTCACGATGCCCGCCGAGGCCGCCTTCCACGTCACGCTGGTGATGACGACGGAGGGGGGCGCGCCGAGCGCCGCGCCGGCCTCGCGCAGGGTGCCCGGCACGAGCCGCAGCATATCCTCGGTGGTGCGGACGATCACCGGCACCGCGATGATCGCCAGCGCCACGCCGCCGGCCCAGCCGGAATAGGTCCCCATCGGCCGCACCATCAGGGTGTAGACGAACAGGCCGATCAGGATGGACGGCGCCGAGAGCAGGATGTCGTTGAGGAAGCGGATCAGATCCGCGAGCTTCGAATTCCGCCCGTATTCCGCAAGATAGGTGCCCGCCATCACGCCGATCGGCGTCGCGACCACGATGCCGATCGTGGTGAGCACGAGGCTGCCCAGGATCGCGTTGGCGATGCCGCCTCCCTCCGAGCCGGGGCCGGGGGTCGGCTGCGTGAACAGGGACGGGGTGAACCCCTGGACGCCCCGGACGATCAGCATCAGCAGGATCGAGCCGAGGACGATCGCCCCGACCACCGTGGCCACGAGGCAGGAGACCCGCAGGATCCGGTCCGCCACCCGGCGGCCGGGCCGGACGCGGCTGGCGCGCTGCGGCGCCGGAGCCGTCACGAGGGGATTGGTCGCGTCCATGGCGATGGTCTCCTCAGGCGGCCCGAACGCGGCGGGTCAGCAGCCGCGCGATGATCAGCACGATGAAGGTGATGACGAACAGGATGCAGCCGAGCGCCATCAGGGCGTTGAGCTGAAGCCCGTCCGCCTCGTTGAACTCGTTGGCGATCCGCGAGGCGATGGTGGACGAGGGATCGAAGATCGAGGCCGAGAGCCGGTTGGCGTTGCCGACCACGAAGGTCACCGCCATGGTCTCGCCGAGCGCGCGGCCGAGGCCGAGCATGATGGCTCCGATGATCGAGACCGCCGCCTCCGGCACGAGCACGTGGCGCACGACCTCCCAGGTGGTGCAGCCGATGCCGTAGGCGCTCTCGCGCAGGACCGTGGGGATCTGGTCGAGCATATCGCGGGCGATCGAGGCGATGAACGGCACGATCATGATCGCCAGAATGATGCCGGCGGTGAAGATGCCGACGCCCGAAGGAACGCGGGCGTAGAGCAGCGTGCCGATGATCGGCATGCCCTCGACGAGGTTCGAGACCGGGATCTGCACGAAGCGCGCGAAGAGCGGCGCGAACACGAAAAGGCCCCACATGCCGTAGATGATGCTGGGGACGGCCGCGAGCAGCTCGATCGTCATCGCAACGGGCTTGCGAGCCCAGCCGGGGCAGAGCTGCGTGAGAAAGATCGCGATGCCCAGCGAGACCGGCACGCCGATCAGCAGGGCGAGGACCGCCGAGGCGACCGTGCCGATGACGGCGACGAGGGCGCCGTATTGCTCGGTGCCGATGTTCCAGGCGCTCGAGGTGAGGAAGCCGAAGCCGAATTCGCGGAAGGCGGGCCAGCCGCCGTAGATGATCGAGCCGAGGATCCCGGCGAGCACCAGCAGCACCACCAAAGCGGCGCCGTAGGAGGAAGCGCGGAACAACGCATCGAGGCCCCGGCTCGGCCCCTTGCGCGGGGTGGCGCGCGTCTCGGCGCTGGCGAGGGACTGCGTCAAGGCGGACATCCGCGATTCTCTGAAGATGATGGACTGTTATCGCGGAGGTGTCCGCGATGCGAGGGAGGGGGCGTGTCGCCCCCTCCCGGCCCGGATCACATATCCCGGATCACATTCCGAAGACGGGCTTGCCGTCCTTGCCCTTGATGGTCTTCCACTCGTCGTGGATCAGGCCGACGACGTTGTCCGGCAGCGGGACGTAGTCGAGGTCGGAAGCGAGCTTGTCGCCGTTCTTGTAGGCCCAGTCGAAGAACTTCAGCACCTCGGCGGCCTTCGCCGAGTCGGCCGGCTCCTTGTAGACGAGGATGAAGGTCGCGGCCGTGATCGGCCAGGCCTCGGCGCCCGCCTGGTTGGTGAGCGAGATGCCGAAGCCCGGAGCGGCCTTCCAGTCGGCGCTGGCGGCAGCGGCCTGGAACGCCTTGTCGGTCGGCTCGGGGAACTGGCCGTCCTTGTTCTGGATCAGCGTGTAGGCGAGCTTGTTCTGCTTGGCGTAGGCGGACTCGACGTAGCCGATCGAGTTCGGGACCTGCTTCACGGTGGCGGTGACGCCCTCGTTGCCCTTGCCGCCCTGGCCGACGGGCCAGGAGATGGTGGTGGCGGCGCCGAATTCCTTCTTCCAGGCCTCAGAAGCCTGGGAGAGGTAGGTCGTGAAGATGTTGGTCGTGCCCGAGGCGTCCGAGCGGTAGACCGGGGTCACGTTCGCGTCGGGGAGCTTCACGCCCTCGTTCAGCTTGGCGATGCGCGGGTCGGACCACTTGGCGATCTTGCCAGCGTAGATGTCGGCGATGAGTTCGCCGGTCAGCTTCAGCTTGCCGGGCTCGATGCCGGGGATGTTCACCACGGTGACCACGCCGCCCATCACGGTCGGGAACTGGACGAGGCCGTCCTTGGCGAGCTGCTCACCCTTCAGAGGGGCGTCGGTGGCGCCGAAATCGACGGTCTTGGCCTGGATCTGCTTGATGCCGCCGCCGGAGCCGATCGACTGGTAGTTCAAGCCGGTGCCGGTCTCCTTGCGGTAGGCTTCCGCCCACTTGGAATAGACCGGGAAGGGGAAGGTGGCGCCAGCGCCGGTGATGTCGGCCGCCAGGGCCGCAGAGGCGAGCTGGGCCGTCGCGAGGCCGAGGGCGAGCGCGTAAGCGAAGGGTTTCAAGGGTGTCTCCGTCTCGGTCAGTCGCGCCGCTGCCCTGGGGCGATACGGCGCACATCCAAGGGGCGCGGAAAGCTCCGGCCGGGCTCGGGGGCGATACGAAGGTCGTATGACAGGCCTATGACAAGCTGGCCCGCGGCATCCTTCCGCGCTGCGGTAAGAAACTGATTTTCCGATTCGATCTGGCCTGGAAACCGATCGGACATGTAGTTTCGGCGGGGCGCGTTCCAGAGGATGGCACGCTATCGCGGGCCTCTGCGTTGATGTCGCATCGACTCGCGGATCCGAAGCCGCGGGAGATGGGGCCGAGAAGGACGCGGAGCGTGGTGACAGGGACGGCGCAGGAGGGACAGGATCCGGACGCCGCCTGGCGCGAGCTTCACGAGGAGCGCGAGGCGCTGGAACGGGCTTTGGCCCTGGTCCAGACCCGGCAGCGGATCGCGAAGGACGATGCCGAGGCCGACGAGGCGGCACGCGAGGAAGCCGGGCTTCTCCTGAACCTCGATCGGGTGCTCACGCGGATCCGGGCGGCGGAATACGGCCGCCAACCCGGCGCGAGGCGCTGGTAGCGCGATCAGACCGCCTGACGGCGCTCACGCTCCTTGTGGCGCAGGCGCAGCAGCAGATCGACCTGGGAGTCGGGAATCGGCTGCGTGTCGATGCTACCCTCGTAGACACGGCGCAGGCTCTGCCCGAGATGGCCGGTATCCACGCCCGTTCCCGACTTGGCGGAGGGGGCTTGCGTCCGTGACTCGGCGACAATCCGGCTCATGGTCTTAATCCCGCACCGAAAACCGTCTCGCTCTCCTTCCGGAATGAGCGACGGACACCGTCGATCAGGTTGGTTAATTCCTCGTTACCGTCAACCTGTCGTTAAGCTTAACGACCTGACTGCGACACTAAGGCCTCTTCACGCCCCCTGAAGCAGCCGGGCGGCGGCGGCGCGGGCCTCGTCGGTGACCGTGGCGCCCGCGAGCATGCGGGCGATCTCCTCGCGGCGATCCTCCACCGGCAGCGTCGAGACGCGGGTGGCTACCCTCCCCGCTCCCTTGACCGGCGCTTTGGCGATCAACAGATGTGTCGCCGCCCGTGCCGCGACCTGCGGTGCATGGGTGACGGCGATGACCTGCACCGTGTCCGCCAAGCGAGCGAGGCGCAGGCCGATCGCATCCGCGACCGCGCCGCCAACGCCGGTATCGATCTCGTCGAAGATCAGGGTCGGGGCCGAGCCCTTGTCGGCCAGCACCACCTTCAGGGCCAGCATGAATCGGGACAGCTCGCCGCCCGAGGCGACGCGCATCATCGGTCCGGGCTTGGTGCCGGGGTTGGTCTGTGCCCAAAACTCCACGCGGTCGATTCCCGCCGCATCGCGAGAGGCGGGATCGGTGACGAGCTCGGTGATGAAGCGGGCGCGTTCCAGCTTCAGAGGCGGCAACTCCGCTTGCACCGCCGCGTCGAGCTTGCGCGCGGCCTTCTTGCGCCCCGCGCTCAGGGCTTCGGCCGCGGCGGCATAGGCGGCCTCGGCCTTGTCCTGAGCCGCCGCGAGGACGGCGAGTTCCGCCTCGCCCGCGTCGATCGCCGCCACGTCGGAGGCGAAGCGCCCCGCGAGGTCCGCAAGATCGTCGGCCGCGACGTTGTATTTGCGTGCAGCGGCGCGCAGGGCGAAGAGCCGTTCCTCCACGCGCTCGAGTTCGCGCGGGTCGAACTCGGATTCCGCCACCGCGTTCTCGATGGCCGCACGCGCCTCGTCGAGGGCGACGAGGGCGGCATCGAGGGCGTTGACACACGGCTCCACCAGAGCGGGCAGTAGGGACGCCCGGCGCTCCAGCTTGCGCAGGGCCGCCGAGAGGTGCGGCACGGCCGAATGCGGGCCCCCAGCGGCGTCCAGCGCCTCGTTGAGTTCGCGGGCGACCTTCTCCGATTGCTGCATCACCGTGCGCCGCTCGGCGAGACTCGCCTCCTCCCCCGGGAGCGGGTTCAGCTCGCTCAGTTCCTCGACGGCGTGGCGCAGGAAGTCGGCCTCCCGCCGGGCGGTCTCGACCTTCTCCTTGTGCTCGGCGAAGGCGGTGCGGGCCGTGCGCAGGGCGCGGGCGGCAGTCCCGACCTTGGCCGACTGCGATTGAAGCCCCCCGAACGCGTCGAGGATCGCCCGGTGGGAGGCGGGATCCGCGAGCGCCCGGTCGTCGTGCTGGCCGTGAATTTCCACCAGGGCCGCGCCGATCGCCCGGAGTACCTGCACGCCCACTGCCTGATCGTTGACGAAGGCCCGAGTCCGCCCGTCGGCCATCTGCGTGCGGCGGAGGATGAGGTCGCCCTCGGTGTCGATCTCGGCCTCGGCAGCGATCCGCCGGGCCGGATGATCGAGGGCGACATCGAACACCGCCGTGACGCCGCCCTGCGATTCACCCGAGCGGACGAGGCGGCCATCGCCGCGCCCGCCGAGCGCCAGGGCGAAGGCATCGAGCAGGATCGATTTGCCCGCGCCGGTCTCTCCCGTGAGGACGCTGAGGCCCTCGCGGAAATTCAGCTCAAGCTTGTCGATCAGAACGATGTCGCGGATCGCGAGCTGCGCGAGCATGCTGCGGCGGGCATCCCAGAGTCGAGAGGAACCGGAAACGCTTCCCGGAACGGAGTGCGTACATAAGCCGGGCCGAGATAGGTTTCACCCGAAAACTTCGCGGCGTCCGTACGCGGCGCTCCGAACGCAAAAGGCCCGGAACCTTCGTTCCGGGCCTTCGCGCACACACTGGATGCGTCGTTACTCGGCCGAGGCGGTGCGCCCGGTGATGGAGCGGAACGCCTTCGACAGGAAGGAGGACTTCTCCTCGCGCGGCTCCAGGCCGTTATTGGCGAGGAGCGCATGCGCGTCCTTGTACCATGGCGAGTCGGGGAAGTTGTGCCCGAGCACGGCGGCGGCGTTCTGCGCCTCCTGCGGGATGCCGAGCGCCCAGTACGCCTCGGTCAGGCGCTCCAGCGCCTCCTCGGCGTGTCGGGTGGTCTGGTACTTGGACACCACGTCACGGAAGCGGTTGATCGCCGCCGGGAAGTTGCGCCGTTCCAGATAATAGCGGCCGATATCCATTTCTTTGCCGGCGAGCTGGTCGCGGGTGATCTGGATCTTCGACTTGGCGTCGGATGCATATTCCGAGGTCGGATACCGCTGGATCAATTCCTGAAGGGCGGCGAGCGCCTTCTCGGAACGGTCCTGGTCGCGGGTCACGTCCGGGATCTGCTTATAGTTCGACATGGCGATCAGGTACTGCGCGTAGGCCGCATCCTTGCTGGACGGATGCCGCTGCAAGTACAGTTTCGAGGCGTTGATCGCGTCGTCGTACTTCTGTCCTTCGTAATTCGCGTAGGCCGTCATCAACAGCGCCTTACGCGACCAGTCGGAATACTGGTACGTCTTGTCGAGGCTGTCGAACTTCTTGACGGCGCCTTCGTAGTCGCTGTCCTCCATCTTCGCCAAGCCCTCGCTGTAGAGCTTGTCGGCGGGGACATCCGGAATGACTTCCGGCTTGTACTTCTCGGAGAAGATCCCGGTGGGATCGAAGTCGCAGCCGCCGAGGCCGAGGCCCAGCACGGCCACGAGCGGAGCCGCCAGGGCCGCGAGGCCGCGATGACGAATGGTGACAGGCATTCTCGCGCTCTTTCCCCCACCCGGAGCGGTTTTCGCCGCCGGGATGCCAACCCGTGGTGGTCTCCGGCTCCAGGGAGCCGAGCCCGCCGTTTACGGGCGGTTAAACCGTGACGCTCGATTTGGGCGTGAAAGGGGCGATGGTGAGGCGGCCCGCATCGGTTGTGCAGTGTGCTCCACCGGACACAGCCCCGGACGACCCCGGATGCCGCCTCAGACGTCGGCGGCGAAGGCTGCGAGACCGAGGCTCGCGCCCAGATCGACGAGGGTGCCCTGGCGGGTGCCGGCGGCGGCCTCGACGATGGCGTAGTTGGCGCGATCCGAGAACAGGGCGGACAGGACGCCGACATTCATGCGATGGCCGCCGCAATAGGAGCGGTACGCCCCCTGGATCGGCAGACCGGCGAGGGCGAGGTCGCCCACCGCGTCGAGGATCTTGTGGCGGACGAACTCGTCGGGGAAGCGCAGCCCCTCGGGGTTCACGACACCGTTCTCGCCGACGGCGACGGTGTTCTCCAGGGAGGCGCCGAGCGCGAAGCCCGCCTTCCAGTACTTCTCCACGTCCTTCATCATGCCGAAGGTGCGGGCATCCGCGACCTCACGACGATAGGTCGCCGGCGACAGGTCCATGGCCTTGCGCGAGCGGCCGATCACCGGGTTGTCGAAATCGATCTCGACATCGAGGCGGAAGCCCCGGTCGATCGGACGGAGTTCGGCGAAGGCGCGGCCGACCTCGATACGAACCGGACGGAGAACCTTGAGCCAGCGCTTGGGGGCGCCACAGGACGCGAGACCGACGCGGTCGATCGCCTCCACGAAGAGCTTGGCCGAACCGTCGAGGATGGGAAGCTCGGGCCCGTCGATCTCGATCAGGGCGTTGTCGACGCCCAGACCGAACAGGGCGGACATCAGGTGCTCGATGGTGGCGACGGCCCCGGTCTCGACGTCACCGATGACGGTGCAGAGTTCGGTGGCGGAAACGAGGGCGTGATGGGCCTTGATCAGGCGGTCGTTGCCGAGGGGGGTACTGGTTCGGAGGAAGGCGATGCCGTGGTTGGCGGGAGCGGGACGAATCGTGATCGCGGCGGGGTTTCCGGAGTGGACGCCTACACCTGTGAGGGTGGCCGCCGCCTTGAGGGTGGTCTGATTGTTCGTTCGCATTCCTGAGCCCTCGGCCGCAATCCGGCGTCGCCAACCCGGTGGCGGGTGATGGCGTGCGCTCGATCCGTCCGCTGCTTGATGCCCCTATACCGCTGACAGGTTGTATCCCCGCGGTACGTTCGTTCTTACCGGATTAGCTATAGCCGCGCTCCGCAAGCCAGCCAAATCACGGATTCTTACCACTTGTTACAAGCCTAGCCGGATCGGAATCGGCATAAATCGCAGGCCGTACAAGGGTTTAAAAAATGGTTAACACGGGGCGGATCGGCGGTCGTTCTGTGGCACGCATGCATCATACACACAGGCCATAAAGCTGACGAAACGATCTCACGCCGTGCACTCCGGGAGGAGTACACAACGTGAGGTTGAATCGACCCGGCCGTGAGACCGGGATGGTTTCTGATGGTCGGCGAGCCGTCAGTTGGCTTGGCGACGGAGGAAGGCCGGGATCTCAAGCTGATCGTCGTCCATCATCCGCGGCTGCTGCGGCATGGCGCGGCCCTGACCGTCGAGGCTGCCCTGGGCCGGGCGGTATTGCGGAGCCGGGGGCACCGGGGCGCGGGGCGCCTGGGGCATCGGCGGCTGGTAGGCGGCCGGAGCCTGATACGGCGCCGGAGCCTGAGGAGCCGTGGGCATCGCGGCGTTGCGCGGGGCCGGGGCGGTCTCGTCGTCACGCCGTCCGCCGAAGCCGACGGTGGCGAGACGGCGCAGCAGCGAAGTCCGCTTGGATTCCGGAGCGGCCTCCTCGGCGGCCCGGTTCGCCATCAGCTGGGTCTGGGCGATCGGGGGAAGCTCGTGGATCTGCGGCATGCGCGGGGCGCGGGCCACGGCGGGAGCCGCGACGGGAGCCTCGGCACGCGGCGGCACGAACGGGCCGCTATGGATCTGCGGGGCGGCCTCGATGCGCGGCGCGGCGGGAGCCGGCACGAACGGGGTCGCGGCGCGGGCCGGCACCGGGGCGAGAAGCACGTCGTCGCGGGTCGTGACCGGAGTCGGCTCGGGACGCAGCTCGTGGCGCGGTTCCATGACCGGCGCGGCCGGGGCGGCGGCGACCGGGGCGGCAGGAGCCTGGACCGGAGCCGGAGCGGGGGCCTGGGCGAAGCTCGATTCCGTGCGGATGCTCGGGACCGGCGAGGACGCGCGGGCACGGGCCTCGGCGCGCAGGCGCTCGGCCACCTCGGCGATGCGCTGCTCGGTCTCGGCGACGGCCGGGTTGTTCGGCGAGTTCGCGGAGATCAGGGCCGGCTCGATGCCGGTGGCGACCACCGACACGCGGATGATGCCGTCCAGGCTCTCGTCGAAGGTGGCACCGAGGATGATGTTGGCGTCCTGATCGACCTCCTCGCGGATGCGGGTGGCGGCCTCGTCGAGTTCGTAGAGGGTGAGGTCCGAGCCGCCGGTGATCGAGATCAGCAGGCCGCGGGCGCCCTTCATCGACACGTCATCGAGGAGCGGGTTGGCGATGGCGGCCTCGGCGGCGCGGTTGGCGCGCTTCTCGCCGGACGCCTCGCCGGTGCCCATCATCGCCTTGCCCATGCCACGCATGATCGCGCGCACGTCGGCGAAGTCGAGGTTGATGAGGCCTTCCTTGACCATCAGGTCGGTGATGCAGGCGACGCCGGAATAGAGCACTTGGTCGGCCATCGCGAAGGCGTCGGCGAAGGTGGTCTTCTCGTTGGCGACCCGGAACAGGTTCTGGTTCGGGATGACGATCAGGGTATCGACCGCCGCCTGAAGCTCCTGGATGCCGGCTTCGGCCGTGCGCATCCGGCGGACGCCCTCGAACTGGAACGGCTTCGTCACGACACCGACGGTGAGGATGCCCATGTCGCGGGCCGCGCGGGCGATGACCGGAGCCGCGCCGGTGCCGGTGCCGCCGCCCATGCCGGCGGTGATGAAGCACATGTGGGCGCCCGAGAGCTGGTCGCGGATCTCATCGATCACCTCGTCGGCGGCGGCCGAGCCGACCTCCGGATGCGAACCGGCGCCGAGGCCCTGTGTGGCGTTCAGGCCCATCTGGATGACCCGCTCGGCCTTCGAGGAGGTGAGCGCCTGGGCATCGGTGTTGGCCACCACGAACTCGCAGCCGAGCAGGCCCGCCTCGATCATGTTGTTGACCGCGTTGCCGCCGGCGCCGCCGACGCCGAACACGGTGATGCGGGGCTTGAGTTCCCGGATGTCCGGCGCCTGGAGGGAGATGGCCATGGTGTCGAGCCTCTGCTGAACTTCGGTGTGTCGCGTGGCGCCTCGCGGCGCCGGTTTTTTCGTCTGAGCCCCCGCCCCTCGCGGGGCGCGGAACCCTAGAAGCTGTCCCTGATCCAGCGGACGACCCGCGGCAGGTACCGGTCCGTGCCGGTCGCGGCGAAGACGCCGTGGCCGCGCGGTTCGAAGTATTCGGCGTGGGCGACCTGCGGGTAGACGAGCAAGCCGACCGACGCCGAGAAGGCCGGACCCTTGGCCGCCTCGGGCAGGCCCCGGATCCCGAGGGGGCGACCGATACGCACCTGCCCCTGCATCACCCGCCGGGCCACCTCCGGCAGGCCGACGAGCTGGCTCGCCCCGCCCGTCAGCACCACGCGGCGCCCGGCCTGGGCGGCGAAGCCCGCGTTGCGGAGCCGGTCGCGGACCAGCTCCACCACTTCCTCGACGCGCGGCTTGATGATCCGCACGAGCTGCGAGCGCGGGATATGCGCCGGGGCGTCGCCCTCCTCCTCGCCGACTCCGTGGACCGCGATCATGTCGCGCTCGTCGGACGGAGACGAGATCGCCGAGCCGTAGAGGGTCTTCAGCCGCTCGGCCGCCGCGACGCGGGTGGAAAGGCCCCGCGCGATGTCCATGGTCACGTGGTGCCCGCCCACGGCGACCGCGTCGCAATGGACCAGATGGCCGCCCGAGAACACGCCGACGCTCGTCGTGCCGCCACCCATGTCGACGACGCAGACGCCCATCTCGGCCTCGTCGTCCACCAGAGCCGAGAGGCCGGCGGCGTAGGGGGTGGCGATCACCGCCTCGACGCCCAGATGGCAATGCTCGATCGCCAGCATGACGTTGCGCGCAGCGGCGAGTTCGGTGGTGACGACGTGTAGGTCGACGCCGAGCGCCTCGCCGATCATCCCCGAGGGGTCGATCACGGCTCCCTGCCCGTCCAGGGCGTAGCCGGTGGGCAGGGCGTGCAGCACGGCCCGGCCGGGGCTGACGCCATGGGCGCTCGCCGTCTCTAGCACGCGCTCCACGTCCGAGCCGGTGACGCTGCCGGAGCGGACATTCACCCGCGCCTGGAAATGCTGCGAGGCGAGACGCCCGCCGGACATGTTCACGATGACCGACTGAACCTCGACCTTGGCCATCCGCTCGGCGGCATGCACCGCCTGACGGATCGAGTTCTCGGCCGCTTCGAGATCGACGATCGCGCCGCCCTTGAGGCCGACCGAACGCTGGTGACCGATGCCGATGATCCGCGCGAGGTGCGTGCGCCCCTTGAGCGTCGAGAGCGCCTCGGCGGGCTGAAGCTCCGCGATCAGACAGACCACCTTGCTCGTACCGATGTCGAGGACCGAGAGGATCGTCGAACGGCGGGCCGAGAGCGGCTTCAGACGCGGCGTGAGGCCGTGTTGGCTGTGCATGAAACGCTACCGGACGCGAAAGGCGGGACGGACGGAAAGTCTGAGGGCGGTACGGGGCATCATGTCGGCGCCCCCGGCTTCTTCTTGTTCTGCTGCTGTGCCTCGGCGCGGGCGGCGGCGGCCTCTTCGGTCAGGCGCACCACCACCCGGTCGGCCATGCGCAGGTCGACGGCGATGATGTCCTTCTCCAGCAGGCGCTCGTTGCGCTCCAGACGCACCAGCCGGGCCAGCGCCCCGGCCGGATCGTCCTCCGGCAGGCGCACGTCGATGCCATCGAGCTTGAGGGTCCAGCGGCGGCCGGACACGTAGGTGCCCGCCTTGATTCGCTCCGCGAGGGGACCGGCGGCAGCCACCAGAGCCAGATATTCCGGCAGCTTGGCGTTGGCGTTCTCGCCGACCACCAGGGGCAGAGTCGCGTAGCGGTCGTCGCGCATGGCGTCGATCACCGTGCCGTCGGCGGCGATCACGTTGATCACACCGTCCTTCTGCCAGAGAGCGGCGGGCTCGCGCTCGATCTGCGTGATGGCGATGTCGTTGGGGTAGATCTTGCGCACCGAGGCCTGGGCGATCAGCGGCACCCGCAGGAGCCGTTCGCGCGCCTCGTTCACGTCGAGGAAGGGCACGGAGGAGCGCCAGTCGATCCCGGCGGCGGCCAGAACCTCGCGCTCGTACATCCGGGAGATGCCGGTGATCGTGACCCGCTTCACGCCGAACCCGGCGATCCGCGCGGCGACATCCAGGGGGCGCCCCTGCTCCGCGACGAAGGCGTCGTAGCGCCCGCTGGCGACGAAACCCGCCAGCGACAGGGCCGCGCAGGAGACCGAGACGATGACGAGACCCGTCCCGCGCGGCAGGCGGTCGGCCATCGACTGGCCGCCGCGGACCCGCCGCACCGAGAGGGCGCGGGAGGGGAAGCGCGAGGCGAATCGCAGAAGCGGGTTGCCGGCGAGCCGCGCGGATACCCCCGCGGCCCGGGCGGGACCCGGGTTCAGCGATTCAGGGAAGCGTCCTCCACCATCCATCGGACGAGCTCACCGAAACTCAGGCCCGCATGGGCCGCCATATCCGGCACAAGGCTCGTCTGGGTCATGCCGGGTTGCGTGTTGACCTCGAGAACGACGAGCGCCCCGGTTCCACCCGGCGTGTCGTCGTAGCGAAGGTCGGCACGGCTGACGCCCCGACAGCCCAGCGCGCGATGCGCCGTTAACGCCAACTCTTGGACCCGGTGGTAAACATTTGGTTTAAGTTCTGCCGGGAGGACATGGATGGACCCCCCCGGTGCGTACTTGGCGTCGTAATCGTACCACTCGGTGGCAGCCTTCACCTCGATGACGCCGAGCGGCTTGTCGCCCATCACGCCGCAGGTCAGTTCACGGCCCGCAATGTAAGGTTCTGCAAGGACTTGCTCGCCGAACCGCCATTCGTCGGAGGCGAGGATCTGGGGCGGATGCGAGCGCCCGTCACGCACGATGATCACACCCATCGACGAACCTTCCGCGATGGGCTTCACCACGTAAGGCGGCGGCAGGACGTGCTGGCTGGCGGCCTCCATTCGGTTAACGACCCGACCGCCGGGCACGTCGACGCCCGCCGCCCGCATCACGATCTTGGCGCGCTCCTTGTCCATGGCCAGCGCCGAGGCGAGCACGCCGGAATGGGTGTAGGGGATCTTCAGGATTTCGAGCAGGCCCTGGATCGTACCGTCCTCGCCGTCCGGCCCGTGCAGGGCATTGAACGCCGCGTCCGGCCGGAGCGCGCTGAGAACGGTGGCGACATCGGCCCCGACATCGATGCGCGTGACCTTGAACCCCTCGCCTTCGAGGGCATCGGCGCAGGCCTTGCCGGAATTCAGCGAGACCTCCCGCTCGGAGGAGGTTCCGCCCATCAGGACGGCGACGTGACGGGTCATGGGGCGGGCTCCGGTCGTCTTGTTCGAATCGGTCTCAGGATGCGGACGGCAGGGGCACGCCGATCCGCTTGATCTCCCAGCGCAACTCCACACCGCTGGTTTCGCGGACCCGGCGACGGACCTCCTCGCCCAGCCCTTCGATATCGGCCGCCGTGGCGCCGCCGCGGTTGATGAGAAAGTTGCAATGCATCTCGCTGACCTGCGCCCCGCCACGGGTCAGGCCCCGGCATCCGGCGGCGTCGACGAGTTGCCACGCCTTGCCGCCTTCGGGGTTCGCGAAGGTCGAGCCACCGGTCCGCTCGCGGATCGGCTGAGCGGCCTCCCGCGCGGCGGTGACGCGCTCCATCTCCGCTTCGATCGCCCCGCGATCCCCTGGACGGCCGCGGAACACGGCCTGCGTGAAGATGGTGTCCTCCGGCGCGGAGGAGTGGCGATACGCGAAGCCCATCTGAGCCGAGTCGAACACGTGCAGGGCGCCGCGCCGGTCGATACCCCTCGCCTCCACGAACACGTCCGTGGTTTCGCCGCCATGGGCGCCCGCATTCATGCGCAGTGCCCCGCCGACCGAGCCGGGAATGCCCCGGAAGAAGGCGAGCCCGTCGAGGGACGCTTCGGCGGCGGCCTTGGCGAGGCGCATATCCGGCACCGCCGTGCCCGCGCGGATCGTCTCGCCGTCTACGGCGATGGTCCCGAACGCCTTGCCGCCGAGCCGCACGGTCACGCCCGGAATCCCGCCGTCACGCACGATCAGGTTCGAGCCGAGCCCGATCACCGTCACCGGCACGGAGGGATCGAGCACCGCGAGCAGGGCGGCAAGGTCGTCCTCGTCGGCGGGGGTGAACAGCACCTCCGCCGGGCCGCCGACGCGGAACCATGTCAGGTCGGCCAGGCTCGCGCCCGCCACCAGCCGCCCCCGAAGATCGGGGGCGGCGGCGCGGATCGTGTCGTGCAGAGCGTTCATATGTGTTCTCCCCCTCTCCCCGCCTGGGGGGAGAGAGTCTTGCCGACCTCGTCGTCGGCGAAACGAGGCGGCAGCCGAAGGTGAGGGGGCGGTGACGAACGAGTCTCGCGGCAAGCCCCCTCACCGTCGCCCTTCGGGCTTGCCTCTCCCCGCCTGGGGGGAGAGGGGGGAAGCGCGGCGAGGATGGTGTCCCGCACGACCGATGTCTTCTCGCACGTGTCGCTCACCCCCGAGCGGCCAACTCACCCGGTAGCGCGTAGGCCCATTGGGTGATCGTGCCCGCGCCGAGACACACGACGTAATCGCCGGGCTTGGCGAGGTCGGCCACGATGCCCGCCAGATCCTCCGGCCTGTCGAGGGCGCGAGCGTCGCGGTGGCCGCGCGAGCGCAGGCCCGAGACGAGGCCATCCCGGTCGGCGCCCTCGATCGGCGTCTCGCCCGCTGCGTAGACCGGGGCCACGATCACCGTGTCCGCATCGTTGAAGCAGGTGCAGAAATCGTCGAACAGCGAATGCAGGCGGCTGTAGCGGTGGGGCTGCACCACCGCGATCACCGAACCGTCCGTCGAGGCACGGGCGGCCTTCAGCACCGCCTTGATCTCCACCGGATGGTGCCCGTAATCGTCGAAGATCGCCGCGCCATTCCACTCGCCGGTGCGGGTGAAGCGGCGCTTCACGCCGCCGAAACCGGCCAGCGCCTTGCGGATCGCGTCCGCCGGGACGCCGAGTTCGTGGGCGACGGCGAGCGCGGCGGTGGCGTTCAGCGCGTTGTGCTTGCCCGGCATGGGCAGCACGAGGTCCTCCAGCTCCATCCGGTAGCCGGGGCGCCGGTCACGGATCATCACCCGGAACTTGCTCTGGCCGCCGCGCAGATCGACGTCGATCAGGCGCACGTCGGCCTGAGGGTTCTCACCGTAGGTGATGATCCGCCGGTCCTCGATATGGCCGACGAGGTCCTGCACCACCGGATGGTCGATGCACATCACCGCGAAGCCGTAGAACGGGATGTTGTCGATGAAGCGCCGGAACGCGTCCTTGATCGCATCGAACGAACCGAAATGGTCGAGATGCTCCGGGTCGATGTTGGTGACGATCGCCACGTCGGCCGGGAGCTTGAGGAAGGTGCCGTCCGATTCGTCGGCCTCCACCACCATCCAGTCGCCCGCGCCCATGCGGGCATTGGTGCCGTAGGCGTTGATGATGCCGCCGTTGATGACGGTCGGGTCCAGATTGCCCGCGTCGAGGAGAGTCGCGACCAGCGAGGTCGTCGTGGTCTTGCCGTGGGTGCCCGCCACCGCGACGCAGGACTTGAACCGCATCAGCTCGGCCAGCATCTCCGCGCGGCGCACCACCGGCAGGCGGCGCTCGCGGGCGGCCTGAAGCTCGGGATTGTCCCGGCGGATCGCCGTCGAGACCACCACCAGGGCGGCATCCTCGACATTGGCGGCCTCATGGCCGACGAAGGTGCGGATGCCCTTGTCGGCGAGGCGCCGGACATTGGCGTTGTCCGAGGCATCGGAGCCCTGCACCGTGTAGCCGAGGTTGCGCATCACCTCGGCGATGCCGGACATGCCGATGCCGCCGATGCCGATGAAGTGGATGGGTCCGAGTTGTTCGGGCAGCTTCATGGGGTTCAGACCTGTGCGGGACCGGCCGCTGTTGAGCGGCGATCAGGGATGGGCCGCCGTCTCGATGACGACTTCGGCCAGCCGCTCGGCGGCGTCGTGTATGCCTGCGCTTCTCGCCGCATCGGCGGCGCGGGTCAATTTCGCCGGGTTCTCGATCATCTCCACGAGGTCCGCGGCGAGGCGGTCCGGGGTGAAGGCGGGCTGCTTCAGGACCAGGGCCGCGCCGATCGCCTCCAGGGTGGCGGCGTTGGCCGCTTGGTCCTGATCGAGCGATCCCGGCAGGGGCACCAGCACCGACGGGCGGCCGATCGCCGCGAGTTCCGAGACGGTCGAGGCGCCGGAGCGCGAGACGACGAGGTGGCTCGCCGCCATCCGCGCGGGCAAGTCCTTGAAGAACGGCGCCGCCTCCAGCCCGGCGAGGCCCATGGCGAGGTACTGGTTCTGCACGGCCGTCAGATCCTCGGCGCGCACCTGCTGCGTCACGTGGAGCCGCGCCCGCAGATCGGCGGGCAGGCGCTCCAGCGCGGGCGGGACGACTTCGCCCATGACCCGCGCGCCCTGGCTGCCGCCGAACACGAGGATCCGGAGCACGTCGCCCTCCGCGAAGGCGGGATAGGGGATGCGCATCGCCTCGATCACGGCCGGACGGAGAGGATTGCCGGTGTGGACGCGCCGTGCGGTCGCCTTGTCGGGAATGCCCCGGACCTCGCGGAAACCGGTGGCGATGGTGCGCGCGCCCTTGGCCAGGAAGGTGTTGGCCCGGCCCATCACGGCGTTCTGCTCATGGAGCAGTGTCGGCACACGCAGAAGTTGCGCCGCCAGGACCGGCGGCACGGTCGGATAGCCGCCGAAGCCGACCACCGCCGCCGGGTTGATCCGCCGGATCGCCTTGGCCGCATCGCCGAAGCCACGGCCGAGGGTGACCACCGCCGTGGCCCGCTTGATCAGGCTGCGGCCGGACGGCGTCGCGGAGCGGATGGTGACGACCTCCGAGGCCGGGAAGCCCGTGGCGATGGAATCGACCCGCGCGTCCGTGGCGAGGGCGACGCGCACGCCCCTCGCCCGGAGGGCGTGGGCGAGACTCTCGGCCGGGAAGAGATGGCCGCCGGTGCCGCCCGCGCAGAGCAGGATGGTGGGCGTCAGGACGGTCACTGGATCACCCCGGCGACGTTGGACGGCGCGGTCCCGGGGGGCTTCTGGCTGAGCAGCACCGTGCGCGGCCGCTTACGGGTGAGGGCCACGAGGAAGCCGGTGCCCAGCGCCAGCGAGAACATCGACGAGCCGCCGAAGGAAACGAAGGGAAGCGTCATGCCCTTGGCCGGCATGAGCTGAGTGTTCACCGCCATGTTGATGCACGCCTGAAGGCCGAACAGGGTCGTCAGCCCCGTGATCGCCAGCCGCGAGAACGTGTCATCGGTGCGCCGGGCGAGCTTGAGGCCACGCAGCACGATGTAGGCGAACAGGGCCACGAGGCACAGGCAGACGATGACGCCGAACTCCTCGCCGATCACCGAGAAGAGGAAGTCGGTATGCGCATCCGGCAGGTGGCGCTTGGCGACGCCCTCCCCCGGCCCGGTGCCGAACCAGCTGCCCGAGCGAAACGATTCGCGCGACCAGAACTCCTGGAAGCCGCCGCCCGAACCGTCATCGCCCCGATCGAGGAACTTGTTGAACCGCTCCCGCACGTGGTGGAAGAACGTGTAGGCGGCGAAGACGCCCGCAAGGCCGAAGACACCGAGGGCGCCGACCCAGATCAGGTGCAGGCCCGCCACGAAGAGCAGCGCCGACCAGGTCATGGTGATGAGCATGGTCTGCCCGAAATCCGGCTGGAGCAGCAGCGGGACGATGGTCACCGGCAGGATCAGCAGCCCGAGGATGCCCCCCGGCATGTCGCGACGCTGGGCGCCCTCGGAGAAGGCCCAGGCGGCCACCACCACGAAGGCCGGCTTCACGAACTCGGAGGGTTGGAGACCAAAGGAGCCGATCTGGATCCAGCGATGGGCGCCCTTGATCTCCGGCCCGATCTTCACGGCGAGAAGGCAGAAGACCACCCCCATCAGCCACGTGAACAGAGCGAGGCGACGGATGCCGCGCAGGCTCAGGAACGAGACCGCGCAGATGATGACGACCGTCGGCGCGAGATACATCGCCTGGCGGTTGAGGAAGTGGAAGGTCGGCAAGCCGATTCGCTCGGCCACCGGCGGGCCGCCGCCCATCAGGAAGACCAGCCCGGCCACCATCAGCGCGACGAGCGCGGCGAGGAGGCCGCGATCGACCGTCCACCACCAATCCGTGAGCGGGGTGCGTTCGGCGCGAGACATCATGGGCGTGCGAGTGCCTCCCGGCGCCGTCCTGCGGCGCGAGCCGGGAGAGTGTCCCCGAATGGTAAATGCTTCCCTACGGTAGAGGCCTCAGCCAGCAACTGGATGAGCGTAACCCGGTCTTAACATAAAGCATTCAATTTGTGGTTGTGAGACCTGAGAGACCGGCCGACCATGCTTTTCGCTCACCGGACCCATGACGCGGCCAAGCTCGCTGCCGTCGACCGCGTTCAGGCGATCATCGAATTCGATCTCACCGGGCGCATCCTGACCGCGAACGCCAATTTCCTCGGCGTTATCGGATACAACCAAGACGAGATTATCGGACGACACCACGCGATGTTCGTCCCGCCGGACTACGCGGCTTCGCCCGAATACCAGGCCTTCTGGGACCGGCTTCGCTCCGGCGAGTTCCAGGCGGCACAATACCGCCGGATCGCCAAGGGCGGACGGGAGGTGTGGATCCAGGCCTCCTACAACCCGATCTTCGACCGTCAGGGCCGTCCGGTGAAGGTGATCAAGTTCGCCACCGATATCACGGATCAGATCGTTCGTCAGACCGACGACGCGGCCAAGCTCGCGGCCCTCGATCGGGTCCAGGCGATCATCGAGTTCGATCTGACCGGACACATCCTGTCCGCGAACGCCAATTTCCTGGCCGTGGTCGGATACGAGCGCGAGGAGATCGTCGGTCGGCACCATGCGATGTTCGTCCCGGCCGGGCATGCCGAGACCCCGGAATACCAAGCCTTCTGGGACCGTCTGCGCTCCGGCGAGTTTCAGGCAGCGCAGTATCGGCGCATTGCCAAGGGCGGACGTGAGGTCTGGATCCAGGCCTCCTACAACCCGATCTTCGACCCGAGCGGGCGACCGGTAAAGGTCGTCAAATTCGCCACCGACATCACGGCACAGATGCGCCTCCTCGAAGATCTGCGCTGCTTGATCGACCGGAACTTCGCGGAGATCGACGCGGCCGTGTCCCATGCGGGCAGCGCCTCGCATTCGGCCGGGGCGGCGGCGGGCCTGGCGTCGATGAGCGTGCAGACCATGGCGGCGGCCTCCGAGGAACTGGCGGCGGCGGTCGGCGAGATCTCGCAGAGCATGGTCCGCTCGCGGGAGGCGACCGACGCGGCGGTGGGGCAGGTCGAGGCGGTCGAGGGGCATACGCGCCGTCTCACCGACGCGACCGACGCAATGGGCGGCATCGTCTCCCTGATCCAGACCGTCGCCGGGCAGATCAATCTGCTCGCCCTCAACGCGACCATCGAGGCGGCCCGGGCAGGCGACGCGGGACGCGGCTTCGCGGTGGTGGCGAGCGAGGTCAAGGCGCTGGCGAGCCAAGCCGCCCGCGCGACCGACCAGATCAATGCGGAGATCGCCAACGTCCAGGGCGTGTCGCAGGAGGTGGTCTCGGCCCTCGATTCGATCCGTTCCTCGGTCGGAATCATGCGCGAGCACGTCATGACCACGGCGGGCGCGGTGGAGGAGCAGGATGCGGTGACCCGCGACCTGTCCCGGAACATGCATGAGGCCGCCCAATCGGTCGCGGGCATCACGGACGATATCGGCGCGATCGGCGCCGCCGTGTCGCAGGTCAATCAGGCTGTCGGCACCACGCGGCAGGCGGCGCAGGTGCTGGCGCGTTGAACCCGTTCTTACGGGAGCGCCTGCACCAGCTCCCGGAACCGGTCGCCGCGCACTTCGAAGTTGCGGAACTGGTCGTAGGACGCACAGGCCGGGGAGAGTAGCACCACCGGCTCCGGGGCGCCGGAGGCAGCGGCGTTCTGCGCGGCCTTCTCCACGGCGACGTCGAGGGTGCCGCAGCGGGTATAGGGTACGGCGCCTTCGAGCGTCGCGGCGAAGGCGTCCGAGGCGGCGCCGATCAGGTAGGCATGCGCCACCCGCTCGAAATAGGGGACCAAGGGGAAGATGCCCCCGTCCTTGGCCTTGCCGCCGAGGATCCAGTGGATGTCCCGGAAGGCGGTAAGCGCCTTCTCGGTAGAATCGGCGTTGGTCGCCTTCGAATCGTTAACGAACAGGACCCGGTCCCGGCGTCCGACCTCTTCCATCCGGTGAGGCAGGCCGGGGAATGAGGCCAGACCGGCGCGGATCTCGTCCGCGCTCAAGCCCAGGGCCTGGGCGACGGCGACAGCGACGGCGGCGTTCTGCCAGTTATGGGCGCCGCGCAGGGAGCCGATGCCGTTCACGTCGGCGAGATCTGCCCCGGCGGCATCGCGAATGATCCCGGCCTCGGCACGAAGACCCTCGCCCTGCGTGGGACCGGCGCCGACATGCACCCGCACCAGCCGCTCGGCGCGACGGTCGGCGATGGCGCGGCTCGGCGCATCGTCGATGCCGACCACCGCGAGGTCCGCACCCCGGATCAGCCGTTCCTTGATGCCTGCGTATTGCTCCATCGTGCCGTGGCGGTCGAGATGGTCGGGCGTC
The DNA here is from genome assembly GCF_049887755.1 of Methylobacterium sp. NFXW15. NCBI lineage: Bacteria > Pseudomonadati > Pseudomonadota > Alphaproteobacteria > Hyphomicrobiales > Methylobacteriaceae > Methylobacterium > Methylobacterium sp. NFXW15. The sequence continues at coordinate 265,398 of NZ_JAGEKG010000008.1, forward strand.
ACGTTCATCAGCACGCCGACGCTCGGATCGAGGGTGGGCGTCAGGTCGATCTGGAACGAGGACATCTCGATCACGTGGACGCGGGCGGCATCCGGCGGCTCCAGCGACAGGATCGCGGTGCCGATATTGCCGCCCATCTGCACGTCACGTCCGGCCTGACGCAGGACATGGGCGATGAGGGCCGTGGTGGTCGACTTGCCGTTGGTGCCGGTGATGGCGACGAACGGCGCGCCCGGCGCGATGGCCCGGCGTTCCCGGCAGAACAATTCGATGTCGCCGACGATCTCGACGCCCGCCTCTTGCGCCCGCCGCACGCTCCAATGGGGCTCGGGATGGGTCAGCGGCACGCCCGGCGCGAGCACGAGGGCCACGAAGCCGGACCAGTCCTGCTCGCGCAGGTCGGCGGTGGAGATCCCCTCCCCCTGCGCCTTGGCGACACCCTCGGCGCCGTCGTCCCAGGCCACGACCTCCGCGCCGCCCGCGATCAAGGCCCTCGCCGTGGCGAGCCCCGATCCGCCGAGGCCGAACAGGGCAACTTTCTGGCCCGCGAAGGTGGTGACGGGGGTCATGGGGAACTCACACAAGGCGATGAAGACGCATCCCGCCTTCCACCCTCATCCTGATGTGCCCGCATCGCGGGCCTCGAAGGAGGGCTCCAGGGATCGCCGCGCACGCTCGAACCCTCCTTCGAGGCTGCTCCGCAGCACCTCAGAATGAGGTCGAGTGCCGGGAATGGCCGTAGTTGGAAGGTGTTACACCACGCCCGCGCGTCGAAAAAGCCTCACCGCAGCTTGAGCGTGGCGAGGCCCGCCATCGCCAGGATCACGGCGATGATCCAGAAGCGGATCACGACCTGCGGTTCCTTCCAGCCCTTCTGCTCGAAATGGTGGTGGATCGGCGCCATGCGGAAGACGCGCTTGCCCGTGAGCTTGAACGAGGCGACCTGGATGATGACCGACATCATCTCCAGCACGAACAGCCCGCCCACGATCGCCAGCACGATCTCGTGCTTGGCCGCGACGGCGATGGTGCCGAGCAGGCCGCCGAGCGCCAGGGAGCCGGTATCGCCCATGAAGATCTGGGCAGGGGGCGCATTGAACCACAGGAAGCCGAGGCCCGCCCCGACCACCGCGCCGCAGACCACGGCGAGTTCGCCGGTGTCGCGGACGTAGTTCACCTGCAGGTAGCTCGCGGTGAAGGAGTTGCCGACGAGGTAGGCGATGACGCCGAAGGTCGCGCAGGCGATCATCACCGGCACGATGGCGAGGCCGTCGAGCCCGTCAGTCATGTTCACGGCGTTCCCCGAGCCGACGATCACGAAGGCGCCGAACAGCGGGTAGAGCAGGCCAAGATTGAGGAGCACGTCCTTCAGGACGGGGAAGGCGAGCTGGTTCTGCAGCGAGAGCGGAGAATACGCCGAGATCGTCACGCAGGCGGCGAGCGCGATCAGTCCTTCGAGGCCCAGGCGGAACTTGCCCGAGAAGCCCTTGTGCGACTGCTTCGTTACCTTGAGGTAGTCGTCGTAGAAGCCGATCGCGCCGAAGCCGAGGGTCACCGCAAGGGTGATCCAGACGTAGTGGTTGCGCGGATTCGCCCAGAGCAGCACCGCCACCACGAAGCCCGCCAGGATCATCAGCCCGCCCATGGTCGGCGTGCCGCGCTTGGTCAGCAGATGGGTCTGCGGGCCGTCCTCGCGGATCGGCTGGCCCTTGCCCTGGCGCAGGCGCAGCAGGGAGATGATCCACGGCCCGAACCAGAACACGAACAGGCCCGCCGTGAACATCGCACCGCCGGCGCGGAAGGTGATGTAGCGGAAGACGTTGAGCGGCGTGAAGGTGCTGCTCAGTTCCGAGAGAAGGTAAAGCATCCGGGCGCTCGGCCCCTCTGTTCAGGCAGGGTGGCGGCGAAACCGCTCAGGGAATGGCGACGATGGACTCGCGGCGCGTGTGCGCTGCGGCGTAACGGCCTTTGAGCGCCTCGACAATCCGGCCCATGCGGCTGCCGTTGGAGCCCTTCACCATCACGGCGTCGCCGGGCCGCAGGATTCGCGTCAGGGGCTCGACGAGGTCCGCCGAGGTCTCGGCCACCGCCCCACGGCGGCTGACGGGCAGGGCCTCGTAGAGGTTGCGGGTGAGCGGCCCGGCCGCGAAGACGAGGTCGATCCGTGCCGCCTCGACCGCCTCCGCGAGGCCGCGATGCAGGTCGGGACTGGTCGGTCCGAGTTCCAGCATGTCACCGAGCACGGCGATGCGGCGCCCGCGCGGTCCGGTCTCGATCCCGGCGAGCGTCGCCAGGGCGGCGCGGACCGAGGCCGGGTTGGCGTTGTAGCTCTCATCGACCAGCCAGGCGGTGCCGCCGGGCAGCTCCAGGGCGGTACGCTCGCCCCGGCCCACGGGAGGCGAGAGGGCTGCGAGCGAGAGGGCGGCGGCGGCAAGGTCCGCGCCGAGCGAATGGATCACCGCCATCACGCCCAGCGAATTGAGGGCGCTGTGCCGCCCGGCCGTGCCGAGCTTGTAGGTGACGGGCTCGCCCATCACGACCGCATCCACCACGGACAGGTCCGGGCGGAGAACGATCCTGTTGGCGCGGACATCGGCCTCGGGATGCTCGCCGAAGCTCACGATCCGCCCCGCACCGGAGGCCATGGCATGGGCGGCGAGGCGAGCATAATGCGGGTTGTCGCGGTTGATCACCGCCACCCCGCCGGGTTCGAGCCCGGCGAAGATTTCGCCCTTGGCGTCGGCGATGGCCGAGACCGACGCGAAATGCTCGATGTGAACAGGCTCGACCGTGACGACGAGGGCCACCTGCGGCCGGACCATGCGCGTCAGCGGCAGGATCTCGTAGGGATGGTTCATGCCGATCTCGAACACACCGTAGCGCGTGTCCTGCGGCATCCGGGAGAGTGTCAGCGGCACGCCCCAATGGTTGTTGTAGGAGGCCGCCGAGGCGTGCGTCGCGCCCTGTCCCGACAGGACGTGGCGCAAGGCCTCCTTGGTGCCGGTCTTGCCGACCGAGCCGGTGACGGCGACGATCTCCGCGTCGCTTCGGGCGCGGGCCGCACGGCCGATCCGCTCCATCGCGGTAAGAACCGGGTCGGCACCCTCCCCCGGCACAGCCAGGACGGGACCCGCCGCCGAGAGGGCGTCCGCCTTCTCTTCGTTCACCACGGCCGCAGCGGCGCCCTTCTGAAGCGCCTGCGCGACGAAATCGTGCCCATCGCGGGCCTCGCCGCGGATCGCGAAGAACAGGTCGCCGTCGCCCAGGGTGCGCGTGTCGATGGAGGCGCCCGAGACCGGACGGCGCGCGCCGATCCAGCGTCCGCCCGTGGCCGCTTCAAGGGCGTCCGGGGTCCAGAGTGCGGTCAAGGTCAGCCCCCAGCAAGCGCGGCGATCGCGGCGCGAAGGACCTCATGGTCCGAGAACGGAAGCACCCGATCTCCCACGATCTGGCCGGTTTCGTGACCCTTGCCGGCCACGACCAGAACGTCGCCCTCGCCCAGGCCGCCGACGGCCCGGCGGATCGCCTCCTCGCGGTCGCCGATCTCCACGGCGTCCGGCGCCGCATCGAGGATCGCCCGGCGGATGGAGGCTGGCTCCTCCGTGCGGGGATTGTCGTCGGTGACGATCACCTGGTCCGCCAAGCGGGCCGCGATGGCGCCCATCAGCGGGCGCTTACCCCGGTCGCGGTCACCGCCGCAGCCGAAGACCACGACGAGACGGCCCGTCGCGAAGGGGCGCAGCGCGGTCAGCACCTGCTCCAACGCCTCGGGCTTGTGAGCGTAATCGACGAGACAGAGGCCGCCGCGCGCGAGGCCGATCCGCTCCATGCGGCCGGGAACGCCGGTGAGATGGTCGAGGGCGGCGAACACGCCGTCCGGGTCGGCGGCACCGGCCGGCGCCGCCAGGGCGAGGCCCGCCGCGACCAGGGCGTTCTCTACCTGGAACCCGCCGACGAGGGGCAGGCGCAACGCGTGACGGCGGCCCCCGGCTTCGACGGTCAGCGCCTGTGCGAAGCCCTCCGTACGGGCTGCGACGAGGCGGATGTCTTGCCCGGCCCGGCCGGTGGTGCGCACCGGACGCCCGGCGGCTTCCGCCGCGGCGATCACACGGTCGGAGAAGGCGCCGTCCGCGTTGACGATCGCCGGGCAGCCGGCAGGCAGCAGGTCCGTGAACAGCCGGAGCTTGGCCGCGAGGTATTCCTCGATGTCGGCATGGTAGTCGAGGTGGTCGCGGCCGAGATTGGTGAAGCCCGCCGCGCTCAGGCGCACCCCGTCGAGGCGACGCTGCTCGATCCCGTGGGACGAGGCCTCCATGGCGAGCTCGGTGATGCCTTCGTCGGCGAGACGGGCCAGGGTCTCGTGCAGGGTGACCGGGTCGGGGGTCGTGAGCGAGCCGTATTGCGCGCCCCGGTTCGTGACGATGCCGACGGTCCCGAGGCTCGCCGAGTCGCGGCCGAGCCGGGAAAGGATCTGGCGGACGAAATCGGCCACCGAGCTCTTGCCCGCGGTGCCGGTGACGGCGAGCACCGTCTCCGGCTGGCGGCCGCAGAGGCGCGCGGCGGCCAGCGCCAGGGCGCGGCGGGCATCGGGAACGGCGATCCAAGCCGTCGGTTCGGGAAGGTCAGCGGGCCGCTCGCCCTCCCCCGCCACGGCGACGGCACCGGCCTGCGCTGCCTTTGCCGCGAAGAGACGCCCATCGGCCTTCGTGCCGGGCACGGCGACGAAGACGCCGCCTGCGCTCACGCGGCGGCTATCGGCGGTCAGACCGGAGACGGACGCATCCGCAGCCGGGCCGGTGGCCTCCGGGAAGAGGTCGCCGAGCCGGGTCACGGGCCGCCCAGCTGGTTCACGTGGTAGGCGTTGAGCCGCACCATCTGCGGGAAGGGCCTGACCGGCGCCTCGAATTGCGGCGGCAGGCCGAGGATCGGGGCGACGCGCTCGATCACCTTGCCGGTGACGACACCGGAGTTCCAGGCGGCGGTAGCGTAGCCGCCGGATTCCGGCAGGCCCTGCGGCTCGTCCATGATGGTGACGAACAGGTATTTCGGGTCGTTCATCGGCGCCGCCGCCATGAAGGTCGTGAACAGCCGGTTCTTGTTGTAGCGCCCGCCGATCACCTTCTCGGCCGTACCGGTCTTGCCGCCCACGAAGTAGAGCGGAACCGAAGCCTTCTTGGCCGAGCCCTCGAAGGCGTTGAGGCGCATGATGTAGCGCATCGCCTCGGACGTCTGAGCCGAGAGCACGTGGGTCGAGCGATCCTTGATCGAGGCGGGGTCGGTCTTCAGGAAGGTCGGCGTGATGAGGTCGCCGCCGTTGACGATGGCCGCCACCGCCATGGCCGCCTGAAGCGGCGCCACCGCGATGCCGTGGCCGAAGGCGATGGTGATGGTGTTGATCTCGCTCCAGCGCGACGGGACGATCGGCGCCGCGCTCTCGGGCAGCTCCGTGCGCAGGCGGTCGGTCAGGCCCATCTTCTTCAGGAAGGCCTTGTGGCCGGGCACGCCGACGCCGAGCGCCATCTTGGCCGAGCCGATGTTGGACGAGTGCGTGAACACCTCCGGCATGGTGATGACGCGGTTGGTGCCGTGATACTCGTGGATCTTCTGGCGGCCCCAATTGAGCACGCCGCCCCGGGTGTCGAACGTCGAGTTGACGTTGTACTTGCCCGAATCGAGGGCCATGGCCAGCGTCATCGCCTTGAAGGTCGAGCCCATCTCGTAGACGCCGACATTCATCCGGTTGATCCGGTCGGGCGCCAGGGCGTCCTTCGGGTCGTTCGGATCGAAATCGGGCATGGAGACCAGGGCGATGACCTCGCCGGTCTTCACGTCGAGGATCATCGAGGCGCCCGCCTTGGCCTTGAAGTGCTCGATGCCCTTGGCCAGCTCGTCGCGCACGGCGAATTGCGCGCGCAGGTCGAGGGAGAGTTGGATAGGCTTGAGATCCGCCTGCTTGTTGACGAGGCCGAAGCTGTTGAGGGCCTGCAGGCCGGTGGAGTCGATGTACTTCTCCATGCCGGCGATGCCGACGCCGTCGAGGTTCGTCGCGCCCAGGATGTGGGCGGCGGCCGTGCCGTTCGGGTAGACGCGCTTGTGGTCGGGCAGGAAGCCGATGCCGGGAATACCGAGGCGATGCACTTCGGCCTGTTGCTTCGGGGTCAGCTCGCGCTTGACCCACACGAAGCCCGCGCCCTTGCGGTCCTTGCGGGAGGCGAGCTTGGCGCGCAGTTCCGAGGCGTTGAGCGAAGGCAGGACGGCGGTGAGGAGTTCGACCGCCTCGTCCTTGTCGTAGATGTTGCCGGGCTCGGCGAAGACCGAGACCGTGCGGATGTCGGTGGCCAGGATCTCGCCGTTGCGGTCCACGATATCGGGACGGAAGGCGGTCGAGGACGAGGCCGCCGCCCGGTGCTCCTGACTCGGCGGCTCGCCGAAGATCGCCATGGTGAGCAGGCGCGCGGAGATCGCCCCGAACACGCCGAGGAAGACGAGCCCGACCAGCGCGACGCGCACATGCGAGCGCTCGATGGCGAGGCGGAACATGTCCCGGGCAAGGCGGCGCAGGCGCACCCGGCGCGGATCGCGCGGGGCCATGACCTCCTCGACGGCCTGCATCAGCCGCGCGGCGTCCTGCTCCGGCACGGGCGGAGACGCCTCCGGCGCGGCGGCCGGAACCTGTTCGCCCTCAGTGCCGAAAACCGGCTCCCGGCGCTCCGAATGATCCTGCGCGTCGGACAAGGGATTACCTCGTGGCGGTCGGGGTACGGGTCGTCGTCACGGTGCGGCTGATCGCGCCCGTGGTGCGTGGCTCGGGCGTGCCCTTTTCCTTGGGCGTGGCCGTCGCCGCGAGAAGGCGGCCGATCTCATCGCCGCGCTCTTGCCGGGCGGGGAGGTCCGCGATCCGGCCGAGATGGCTGATGCCGATCGGCTCCAGCGCGAGGTGCTTCTCCACCGCCGCCTGGAGGCGGTCCGGCCGGGTGAGCAACTGCCACTCCGCCCGCAGCACCGCGATGGCCTGCCGCTCCTTGTGCAGGGCGGTCTGGACCTTGGACACCTGCCCCATCTGGTACAGCGTGTCGTACTTGATCGAGTAGGCGTAGATCGCCGAGGCGACGAGCCCGGCAATCGCCAGCAGGTTGAGCAGGCGGATCATCGGCGCGCGCCTCCGCGGCGTTGGTCGGGCAGGCTCGCCAGGGTCTCGATGGCGCTCAGCGGCGGTGGGACGGGGGCGTCGGTGCGCGCCATGGCGCGCAGCTTCGCGGAGCGCGCGCGCGGGTTGCGCGCCAGTTCCGCCTCGTCCGGCAGGACAGGCCCCTTGGTCACCGGCTGAAGGCTGCGCGGCTCCGGCGCGCCTTGCGACGGCAGATGCCGCGAGCCCTGCGACGAGCGTCCGCTCCGCGCGGCGAAGAACTGCTTCACGATGCGGTCTTCGAGGGAGTGGAAGGTCACGACGGCGAGGCGTCCGCCCGGCGCCAGCACCCGCTCGGCGGCGTGCAGCGCCCGGACGAGTTCGCCCAGTTCGTCGTTCACCGCGATGCGCAGTCCCTGGAAGGTCCGCGTGGCCGGGTGGATGTGGCTGCCGGGCTCGACCCGGACCACGCCCGCCACGATCTCGGCAAGCTGCGCCGTGGTCTCGATGCGGCCCCGGCGGCGCGCCTCGTGGATCGCACGTGCGACGGCCCGTGACCGGCGCTCCTCGCCGTAATGGTAGATGATGTCGGCGAGTTCGGTCTCGTCCGTCTCGTTGACGATGTCGGCCGCGCTCGGCCCCTCGGCGCCCATGCGCATGTCGAGGGGACCGTCGTGGCGGAAGGAGAAGCCGCGCTCAGGCGTGTCGAGCTGCATCGAGGACACGCCGATATCGAGCACCACGCCGGAGACCGGCCCCTTCCCCGACTGTTCGGCGAGGGCGTCGAGGTCGCCGAACCGGCCCGGCATCAGGCTCAGGCGGCCTTGCGCTTCCGCGACGAGGGGCTGCCCCCCGGCGATCGCGTTCGGATCGCGGTCGATGGCGAGGACATGGAGGCCCGGGTCAGCGGCAAGCAGGGCGCGGGTGTAGCCGCCCGCGCCGAAGGTGCCGTCGATGATCACGCCCTCGCCGGCCGGGCTCAAGGCCGCGATCACCTCGTCGAGCAAAACGGGAATGTGCGGCGCGTCGGACGCCGGAACGGGCGCGCGGCCGGGCCGGGCCTTCATGTCGGTGAACCGGGCTGACGAGCGGACGGCATGGGCCACCCGACGACGGTCGTGAAAGCGTGGGGACGTGCGGTCACTCTCATGTCGCCCTGGTCCGGACCGCGCGGGGGCGGCTCGCATGACGGGAGCGGCGACGGAGGCGCTGGGCGCAGTCACCCGCGAACGGACGACCCCTGCGGGTCCGCAGGTGACGCCCGGCGATCCGATAGTCGCCGCTGACGGGAGGGAGCCGGGTATCATGGGCCTCGGAAGGTCGTCAACGCGCGCCGGACGCGCCCGCCGTCCGCCGATCTAGAACCCGGCAAGGTTAACCGATGGTGTGTTTTTCCCGAGAATCCACCCAGGCTCCCGCAGGGCCTTCGCGGCTCAACATGCTGACGATGCGGGGATTTCGGTGAATATGCGGATCAGTCGGCCTGTAAGCCGGGTTCTGTAGGGCCGGAAGGCCGAGGGCCTTCCGACGTGGCAGCCATTCCTCTGGGACGGTCGTTGCCGACCGCCTCGAGCAACCAACCCGGGCGACTGGCCTGGAGAGCGGGCCTGCCCCCCTCGCGGGGGACGCGCCGCCCCTATTCGGTTTTGCTCCCGGTGGGGTTTGCCGTGCCGTCCGCGTTGCCGCGTCCGCGGTGCGCTCTTACCGCACCCTTTCACCCTGACCCCGGACGGATCCGGGGCGGTCTGCTCTCTGTGGCACTGTCCCTGGGGTCGCCCCCGCCGGACGTTATCCGGCACCGTCTCTCCATGGAGCCCGGACTTTCCTCCCCGGGCGAGCCCGGAGCGGCCGCCCGGCCGACTGATCCGGGGGCGACATGGGCCCTTGCCGCCCCGGCGGTCAAGGGCCAAGCCGCCTTACCACGTGCCGGTATTCTCCATGGACGCCCACGGCTCCTGCGGCGGCTTGGCCTCGCCCTTCTGCAGGATCTCGATGGAGATGCCGTCGGGGGACTTCACGAAGGCCATGTAACCGTCGCGCGGCGGACGGTTGATCGTAATCCCCGCCTTCTGAAGCTTGTCGCAGAGGGCGTAGATGTCATCGACCCGGTAGGCGAGATGCCCGAAGTTCCGGCCGCCCGTGTAGGTCTCGGGGTCCCAGTTGTAGGTCAGCTCCACGAGGGGCGACTTGGTCTCCTGGGCGCGGGCAACATCCCCCGGCGCCGCCAGGAACACCAGCGTGAAGCGGCCCTTCTCGTTCTCGACGCGCCGGACTTCCTGCAGTCCGAACGCATCGACGTAGAAGGCCAGAGCGCGGTCGAGGTCGGCGACGCGCACCATCGTGTGCAGGTATTCCATCGCGAGGCTATCCTCTTGCTGTTGTATAAGAAGTCTTGCTTCCCGGCACGACGCTGACCCGCCCGCCGCGGGTGGGCCATCGCTTCGGATAAGACGGCGATCCTTCTGCTAGCTAGAGCGCATTCCGACGAAGTGGATACCGGTTCGTCGCAAGAATGCGCGTCAAAACAATGGGCTAGAGCCTCCGGCCTGAGGCAATCAAGTCGGATACGGCTTTAGCGCTCGTTCCGGAGGAAGGTAGGCTCATTCCCGCTGCATAGGCGCAAGAGGACCACGTCAGACGGCCATGGCCGTAAGCCCAATCCGGTGCTTGGCTCCTGCTCATCGCTCGTTATAGCGAAGCCGGAGATCCGAAGCCGGTCACGGTTGGCCACACGATGCTTGGGAACAGCCTTGACCGTCATCTGGGTAACCGCCCTCGTCCGGGCATTGATTTCTGGGACCGTGGTCGTGCTCGCCTCCGTGCTGGCGGAGATCCTTGGACCGGTCTGGGGGGCTCTCATCGTCAGCCTGCCGGTTTCGGCGGGACCGGCTTACGTGTTCATGGCGCTGGAGCACGATACTGACTTCGTCGCCAGAGCAGCCCTCAACGGCTTTGCAGCGAACGCGGCGACTGGCCTGTTCCTTACCGTCTACACTTTGCGGGCTGCTGGCCGTGGTCTCGTGGCGGTCCTTGGTCCTGCGACACTGGCATGGCTTGTGGCGGCCTGCGCCATCTCCGCCGTGTCGTGGACGTCTCTGACGGCGCTTCTGCTCAACGTGCTCGTCTATGGGGTGGGTATCGTCTCGACCCGGATGGCGGTGCGAACCTCGCTGGTCAGAAGCCCCGTCGTCGCCAGACCAAGACCGCTCGACCTCCTCGTCCGGGCAGCGGCCGTGGCGCTTTTCGTCACTGCCGTCCTGGCTGTCAGTTCGGCTTTGGGTCCCGCGCGGACCGGAATCGTCGCCGCCTTCCCGGTGACCCTTACGAGCACCTTCGTGATCCTGCATCGTCGCCTCGGCGGAGCCGCGATGGCCCGATTGGCCAGCCTTGCAATCCGCGGCGTGTTCGGCTTCGGCTTGACGTTGCTCACGCTTCACCTGACTGTCCGGTCCTTCGGTGCCGCGTACGCCCTGAGTACAGCCCTGCTGATCTCGTTGATCTACTCGGCCGGGCTTCTCGCTCTGCAGCCGCGACACAATGCGAAGGAGCCGAGCGTGGTCACCCGGTGAACGGCCGTGCCGGGAGCGGTGACGGCCCCTCGTCTCTTACCGGAGCCGCCCGGCAGCGGCGGCTTTGGATCACAGCGGGACCTTTACGATCGGCCTGCCCTCCCCTGCACCCAAACGGCTCAATCCTTTCGCTTCCAGCGGGTCATGCGGCTTCGCGAGTCTTCTCCGTCAGAGATGCGATCAACGCATCGTCGAGGCGATCGGCGTCAACGAGCTTCATGCCGAAGAGGTCGGGGCCCGCATGGACTCGGGCGGTTCTTGGCTCCTTGAGCCCCTGCTAGAGCCGTCTTCCACCAAGCTGGCTCACGTGCCTCCGTCTTTGCGAGCGTCAGCGAAGCAAGCCAGGGCAGCGGGACGCTTGAGAACGGTACGCCTCCCTGGCTTGCTTCGCTGCGCTCGCAAAGACGGCCGGGAATCCATCGACGGGGGCGGCTCAACGCGGTCGGATACGGATCTAGAGAAGCATGCCCGAGCGTCAGGTGATCCGAAAGCGTTGATCTGCCGTGACAGTCCAGAGTGAGCTTTCCTCCATGATCGGTGGGTTTGTGGCCTTCTGATTCTATGAGACGTGCCTGCCACGAACGCAGCCGCCGTTGGAACCGACAATGATTTACACTATGTAATGCTCCGTGGGGCGGCATACTTCACAGACAAAATCCCGTTCACGGGATAACGACGGCGGCTTTTTCTCAATAAGATCTATTTTTGCGAACCATTCAACACAAGGAAGGCTCTTACCTGTTTTCCGGCCTCATAGATTTATGTTGATTAAAGATCACACTTGCAGGGCGTGGCCTTTCACACTTTGGTCGAGCCCGTACTCTGGAAGTGGAATCAATAGAACCGTGCACGCTGCACCGCCCACCGCGAGCCTTCACCTGCCGATCGGATGAATTCGAGCCTATGAGACCGGGCGACTAAGCCGATGGCTCGCCCGTCACACGATTCATGCCTCGCAATTGATCCAAGTTTTAAATGCGCTTTGCGAACTATCCCCCGTGAAATCGCGGCGGGATCCGTTCAGCCAATGCTTAGGTGTTGAAGCTGTGTCGAAGTACGCACGCCGTTCCGTCACGAGAGGCGCGTTCGAAATGCAGCCCTAAATTGGCCACATGCGTTAACCTCCGCTCAGTCGAAGAGCGCATACGTATTTATTACTGAGAGCCAAAACGTGCAGAGGCGCACGCCATCGTGATTGCAATGCGAAGTTGCAGACAGACGCAATCATACCACCGGGCGTATAGGATTCGGCATTGAGATGCCGCCCTCGTCTCCAGCGAAGGTCGAGAGTGGCAACAGAGCGAACACATGATTGCCCCTTGGGCTCGCTACTGCGAAAACGACCCTCAAGAAGGGCAATGTGCCTCTGAATTATTTACAGTCATGTCGAACTTTGTGGCGATCGATCTCTATCCGATTGCCGATTTCAACCAAGTACTATCACGGCACGACTGGACAGATTTCATCCTGTTAGCTTGTGCAGTGCAATCACGTTTGTTATGGAGCGCTAATTAAGAATGGCTTAACCGTCTCCCGGCCGCGAGAGGATCTGCGAACATGCCGCGTTCCAACGGACAGTCGACAGTCCGGTCCGCACTTGCGTCGCAGCCCATCTTCTCCTTCTTAAACGGCTCGCTGAAGACGCCCCGGGCTGTCTCCGGCTTCGAGCGGCGCCTGAGCGTTGCGGCAAAGCGCTTCATCGATGTTGCCGTCGCGGGCTCGGCTCTGTTCCTACTCCTGCCGCTTCTGATTTTCGTCGCCGTAACAGTGTGGATGGGGGATGGTAAGTCACCGATCTTCCGCCATCGACGCCTCGGCCGCGGGGGGCGTCCCTTCGGCTGCCTGAAGTTCCGCACGATGGTCGTCGATGCCGAAGCAGCGCTGGCCACCCATCTTGCGGACAACGCTGCGGCGCGGGCCGAATGGGCCGCCACGCAGAAGCTCACCAACGATCCGCGTGTGACCGCGCTCGGCCGGGTGCTACGCAAGACTTCGCTCGATGAGTTGCCTCAACTGATCAACGTGCTGCGAGGCGACATGAGCCTCGTCGGCCCCCGGCCGATCGTTCAGGCCGAGGTGGCGCGCTATGGTTCTGCCTTTAACACCTGCTTCTCGGTGCCGCCGGGCGTCACCGGCCTGTGGCAGGTATCGGGTCGCTCCGACACGTCCTACGAGGAGCGTGTCGCCCTCGATCTCGACTATGCCGCCCGCTGGAGCCTGCGGCGGGATCTTGTGATCCTGTTCAAGACCATCCCGATCGTCTTCGCTCAGCGCGGCAGCCGCTGAGGCGGCCAAACGCGAGCGTCGAGATGACGCTTACAGGCTAAAGTCCTCCGGTCGGATCCTCCGGAGCCGTTGGGGCCTGGTCGCAGAGACGCCAAATTTCCAGAAAACAGGCCGCATAAGCCGCCAGGATAACGGCGGTCCAGTGCATTGACGTTGCCCCCCCGCGATGTCGCTTCGTCGCTTAACGCGCGAAAGCTTGACGTTTCGTTGCGTGGGATTCTGCCCTCAATGTCCCGAAAGGGCAACAATCATTGCCACTAAAGTTCCACCGGCGACGGGTGAAATTAAGCAAAATATCGTGACCAGAAGGATGAGCGCGATGGCTGCATTCTCCTTCCGTTTGGCCTCCGCCTTACGCGACGGCGGCTCCCAGGGGGGTGGGACCGCTCTTTGTTCGTGATCGAGGAACACCGTCCAAATCCGATTGTTCGCCTTTCAGAGAATCGCAGTCGGCACCGCCGGCGCTTCTAAGCTGAGTCGAGGGACATACATGCGGAAAGTTCTGCGCTTTGCCCGAATGTGGGTCGCCCTGTCGGTGCCTCTCGGCGTCGCGGTCGGTAAGTTCCTGAAATGGCGCACGCGCCCAGCCGACGATAGAAGGGGTCTGTAAGGCCGTCCTTCCTCTCCTCCTACGCATGATCCAGCGAGAGAGTTCCACCCTCTCGCGCCTATCCATTCATCGGCGGCTCAAGGACGCCAGCGAAACCTTCCGGGAGTTGCGTACGGCATGAAGGGGATGTTGCTGAACACCTTGGTCGGGCTGGTGCTCGGCCGGTTCGGTGCCGTCTGGATGCTGGCGGTCTTCGTTCCGATCGTATGCGCCGAACTCGCCTACGGCTATGCCGTCTACAATCTCGGCTTCGGCACGGGCGTCCGGCGGGGTGTGATGTTGCTCGTCTGCGGCGAGTTGGCCTTCCTCATCGGCATGCTGATGCGGCCGTTGCCGGGCGAGACCTGAGGTCCAACGCACCGCCAACGGCTCAAGGCCGCCTCGTAGTGAGGATGTCTACAATCGTGAAGGATTGGTGGAGCCTAACGGGATCGAACCGATGACCTCTTCCATGCCATGGAAGCGCTCTCCCAGCTGAGCTAAGGCCCCAACCTTTTCGCCCAGAGGCGAAATCCGATAAGAGGGAATGGTTTGTTTCTTGCGTTGTGCGGGTCTGGCGGCGACCGACTCTCCCGTGCCTTGAGGCACAGTACCATGGGCGCTGGCGTGTTTAACGGCCGAGTTCGAGATGGGATCGGGTTCTGGGCACGCCGCTCGAGCCACC
>NZ_JAGEKG010000009.1:0-184339 GCF_049887755.1 Methylobacterium sp. NFXW15
CGGCCAGACCATCACCACCACCTCCCCGGGCGTGACCCTGGTCTCCGGCCCGGCCAACAACCGCCGCGACACCGAGTTCGCCGTCGTCCGCGCCGGCGTGAACTACAAGTTCGGCTCGTACTAAGACGACAGTTCGGATTTGGCCCCAGAGTCAGCCCGATCAAACTGATTTCGTAGGCCGAGTGACGCCTCAGGAGTGTGAAAACTCCTGGGGCGTTTACCGTTGTCGTGAGCGCCCCTCAGGCATGGGGCCCTCCGGCCCCTTTCGCTGGGGCGGGCTTCGCCACCGCGACGGCTGAGAGCCTCTCACAAAACTCCCGCTGCGCCGCCGAGGGCGGAGAGAGAACTCCCGGTGAGCGGGAAATTCGTGAGGCGCTCTTATTCTCCGGCCGGTCGTGGTCCATGTGGCCTCTCTGGCAGTCGGCCATGATGTCTCCCAAAGGACCGCTCGGTACTGCGATTGGCCGTCCTGACAGTCTGTCGGACGCTCGCCAGGAACCTCGTCTGCGTCCCCTGCCTTGATCCCTCCGAGAGGCGTGGAGAGAGAACATGGGAACGGACTCTGACGCAGCGCGAGAGGCCTTCGGAATGGTCCCTCCGGGAAAGCTGCCGGGGCATGAGAAGCGTCCCGACGATGCGACGGTTGCAGGACCGACATCCCCTGCTCCTCCGGAAGGACAGGATGAACAGGGCCCCGAAAGTGGCGGCTACGATAATCGCCCCACTATGCCGACACCGGATAATCGCAAGGGTGGGTACGGCGCAGGCTGAAATCCCATGTGTCGATGATGGGTCTGGATATTGCACGACCGCTCTTGCGGGGATGCTGACTGCAAAGTGAGTACGATGACGTTGCCGCTCCTTCCTGCCTCTGCCTTCAAGAGGCCGACCGTCTTGCTCTCGGGATCGGTTGACTATGCGATGTACAAGGACTTTCGCCAACAATTCGAGCCGGTGCTCGATCAAGACGTCGTCGTGATTGAGTTGTCGACTTTGGGTGGCGATCCTGAGGTAGCCCGAATGATGGGAGAGGATATCCGCTATTACAGCGAGATGAACCAAGAGAAGCGGTATGTCTTCCTGGGTAAGGCCGCCATCTACTCGGCTGGCACGACCTTCATGAGTTTCTTCACGAGAGCCAATCGCTACCTGACACGAGGGACGCGGTTGATGATTCACGAGCGCAAGATGGACAAGCATCTGCACGTCCAAGGCCCGCTGACCACCTGTCTGGCTGCCGTGAAGGCCACGCTGAACGAGTTGGAGACGTCGATCGCCATTCAGAACGAGGGCTTTGCGAACCTGATCCTCGGCTCATCCGTGACGATGGAAGAGGTCCTGCAGCGGGCACCGTCGAATTGGTATCTCGAGGCCGAGGAAGCCCGAACGCTCGGCCTCATCGAGGCCGTGCTCTGAGCGGCTGGCGGCTGTTCTGGAACGACCTTGCGCATGATGGCTTAGCGTTCCGACGAGGGTCGGGAGGCTGGCGGGCGGTCCGCTGTGGCGCCTGGGCGTGCCGATCCTGTCGTAGGCCTTTTACCGGGGGCGATCACCGAGCATGAGCATCGTAACCGATTTTCTCACCCGCGTGGCCCGCGCAGTGACCGCTTATGCCGGCGATGAGACCCTGATGCAGGCTGCCGTTTCAGCCGCTGCCAACGTGATCGTGGCGGACGGTGAAGTGGCCGGTGAGGAGTTCGAGACCGCGCTGAAGGGTGTCTTGGCAAGCCCTATCCTGGAGAAGGGCTACGACGCCCTCATGCTGGAAGAGGCGCTCTACGACGCCATCGGCCGCGCGCGCACGCGTGCCGGACGGGCGGACAACCTTCGACGTATCGCGGCCATTGCCGGCAGGCCTGCCGATCAACGTGAAAGCGTGTTCCTGGTCGCGGCTGATGTCGCGGACCACGATGGCATTGCCGAGATCGAGCATACGGCATTGAATGAGATTGCAGCCGCCCTCATCGTCGATAAGCAGGGCTTGCTCGAGGTCGCGCCAATTAGGTCCGCTCAACAGCGAACCCAGATTTAGGACCGTCTTCGACCGAGTTGGCCCACGTGCTTCCGTCCTTGCTGCGCCGCGCTCGCAAAGACGACCGGGGATCCATCGACGGGGGTGGCTCAGCCCGGTCGGCGACCGCTCTTGGGCTCTTCTCGTCCGAGTCGCCGACCGAGCTTAGGCGAGATAGGCCCAGGCGGCATCCTCATCGGCCAGATCGAACGTCTTCGTTTCCACGGGCATGATGAGGCCTGAGAGCTTGATCATGGCCTCCGCAAAGGCGGGAGCACCGACGACGACGTATTTCCGGATATGCGCAACGGAGCGAGCTTTTACGCTATTGGCATAGCCGTCGAATTTCGCCCCGAAGTCCGATCCTTCGTAATTTGACATGATGAGAAGCATGTCGATCTGTTGATGCTGCTGCATGGCTTGATCTGTCAGGGCCGACATCCATTCGATATCCGGCTTGGTGATCTTCTCCTTGATTTCGAAAGCCACGAGGTCGGGCCGCGGAGTATCGCGCTGGACGACCGAGCCATCAGGCGCCGTATTCATGCTGGCCTCCAAGCTTTTTCCACGAACGTAGGTTGTTCCGGTAGAAGTGTCATGAAGACTTCAGGCTTCGGCACGTAAGCTGCGGATGAACTTTCGCGCGATGTCTCGAACGGCCTCGTCATCTCGCTCCTCACCCTCGGATTTGTCCCAAAGGTGGCTCAAGCTCCCCTCAAGTTCATCCAGCAATTCCGGGTGACGATGGGACAGGAAGCGGATTGTGCCGAACAGGATGTGCTCGACGGCCATTTCACGCCGACGGCCATCGGCTATCAGATTCAGAGGGGTGGGCGAGGGCTGATCAGTCATGAGCGCTCAACTGATCAGGGCGGATCTGGTTCACCGGGCTTATGATGAGCAGTCCCCCCACGGGATTGTCTGCGGCCGCAAGCCCAGGGAGGATCTCTTCGACCTGTACCCCACCGCTGACGGTCGCTGAACGTCAGCTCGTGGTCGACAGCCAGTCGCAGAACGCTCGGACGGCCGCACGGTCTGCGTCCGCCTCGGACACGTAGGTGTGGTAGCTGCGCGCGGGCAGAGCAGGATCCGCGAAGGGTATCATCAGGCGGCCCGCGGAGACGTCATCGGCAATGAGGCGATCGGGCCCCATCGCGATCCCCAATCCGTCGAGGGCGGCCTGCAGCGTCAGGTAGAAGTGTTCAAGCGTCACCGAGGCCTGGGGGGCCAAGTTTGGCACGCCGGCCGCCTGCAGCCATTGCGGCCAGACATCCGGCAGGGTTGCCGCGTGCAGAAGCGTGTGGCCGGTCAGGTCGGTCGGCTTCGAGAGGGGGCCGTGCTGCAGAAGCCGGGGGCTGCAGACGGGAATGCGCCGCTCCGTGAGGAAGGCCCGCCCGACGAAGCCCGGCCGTGTGTCTGGGCCACCACGAATGGCGACGTCGAAGGGCTCGATGATCTGCGCGAGGGGTACGTTCGAGGTCGTCAGGCGGATCTCGACCGCCGGATGAGCCCGCTGGAACACCGAGAGCCGGGGGATCAGCCAGCGCAGGGTGAAGGTCGCCAGCGCGTTCACGTGCAGCACGTCGGCCCGGCCGCGCTCCTTCTGCCGGGCGGTGGCGAGGGCGATCCGGTCCAGAGCCGCGCCGATTTCGGGGAGATACGTGCGGCCCGCCTCGGTGAGCACCACGCGCCGGTTGTGCCGCTCGAACAGGGGGAGACCGAGCCACGCCTCCAGCGTCTGCACGTGTCGGCTGACCGCGCCGTGGGTCACACGCAGTTCCTCCGCCGCTCGCGTGAAGCTCCCGTGGCGACCGGCCGCTTCGAAGGCCTTCAAAGCGTTGAGCGGCGGCAGGCGACGATGCATGCGTCAGCTTTCCTCACGTGAGCGTCAGCATAAGGCGTTTGTCGTGGCCGGGGGAGGGGATCATCCTGGCGGGCATGATCACGGACAGCCGGACATCGCCCGCCCTGCCACTCAGCCCTGCGGAGGTGCCGGCTCAGGCCCATCGGAATGGGCGGCGCTCCCTCGCCGTCGTCGGCGTCAACCACGCCCTCCACGACGGCTACACCGACATGATCTACGTGCTCCTGCCGGTCTGGCAGGCGGAGTTCGGGCTCGGTTACGTCGCCCTCGCAGTGCTGCGCTCGCTCTATGCCGGAGCGCTGGCCGGACTGCAGATGCCCGCTGCCGCCCTCGCGGACCGGTTCGGCGTGCGCGCCGTGCTCACCCTCGGCACCCTTCTGGGGGCGGGGGGCTACGCCCTGGCCGGGGCGTCCGGCGGGCTCGTCGGCCTTTGCGTCGCGCTGATCGTGTCCGGCGCCGGCAGCAGCACCCAGCACCCCCTTGCCTCCGCTGTGATCGCCCGCGCCTACGGATCCGCTGCCCGTGGACCGCTGGGCACCTACAATTTCACCGGCGATCTGGGGAAGGCAGCCCTGCCGCCCCTCGTCGGCTTCCTGCTCACCCAGGCCGATTGGCGCCCCGTCCTGTGGCTGGTGGCCGGCGGTGGTCTGGTCGTCGCCCTCGTCGTCGCGGGCCTCCTGCCGTGTGAGGCGGCCTCGCGCGGCCACACACCCGCGAAGAGGGCGGCCCCGGGGGGAGGGGAACGCATGTCGGACCCGACCGGCTTCCGTCTCCTCGTGGCGATCGGCATGCTCGACAACGCTGCGCGCCCGGCCTTCCTGATCTACCTCCCGTTCCTGCTTCAGGCGAAGGGGGCCGGGCTGTCCCTGGTCGGCATCGCCTTCGCTCTGGTCGCGGTCGGCGGGGCGCTGGGCAAGGCCGTCTTCGGGCGGATCGGAGAGCAGATCGGCGTGACCCGCAGCGTGATCCTCACGGAATCCGGGACGGCGGTCGCTATCCTCGCCGCCGTCCTCTTGCCGCTTGCCCCCGTCCTCGTCGTGCTGCCGCTGCTCGGCCTGATGCTGAACGGCACATCGTCCGTGCTCTACGGGACGGTGCCGGAACTGGCGCCGGGTGGCCGGGTCGAGCGGGCCTTCGCGATCTTCTACACCTGGACCCTGGGCGGCAGCGCGCTCGCGACGCCGCTGCTCTACGGCCCTCTGGGCGACGCCGTGGGCCCCGGCTGGGCGACGATGGCCTCGGCCGCCACGGCGGCCGCAGTCGTGCCCCTGATGCTCGTCCTCTCGCCCCGCCTCGCAGCGCCCTCGACCCAGGAGACGTCGACGCCATGACCCACCGGACCGGACGATGCCATTGTGGCGCGGTGCAATTCGAGGTGACGCTCGTCGATGGCTTCTCGACGATCCGCCGCTGCACGTGCTCCTATTGCCGGATGCGAGGCGCAGTCGTCGCCTCTGCGGAGATGGCCGACATCCGGATCGTGCGGGGAGAAGAGGCACTGACGCGCTACCGGTTCAACACGGGCACGGCCGCGCACTACTTCTGTTCCCGCTGCGGGATCTACACCCACCATCAGCGCCGCTCGAACCCGCACCTCTACGGCGTGAACGTCGCCTGCCTCGACGGGGTGAGCCCGTTCGATTTCGCACAGGTGCCGGTCGTGGACGGGGTCAACCATCCGAGCGACACGGGGCACGCAACCCGCATCGCCGGCACGTTGTGCTTCCTCCCGGCCACCTGACACGCCGAGGCGCAGCTTTCGGCTCTGGAATCCTGGCGGGTTGCGATCGCGTTCGAGGCCGGAACGGAGATCCGGGGCCTGCCGGAGCCGTCACTGATGGATGAACTCGCATGATGCCCGTTAACTAATCGGTATTGTTGATCCTTTACGAGCGACCTCAACCCGAGGTGACTTCATGCGCGTTTTGCTGATCGAAGACGACACGACTGTCGCTCGAAGCGTCGAGTTGATGCTGAAGTCGGAGAACTTTCAGACGTACACGACAGATCTTGGCGAGGAGGGCATCGACCTCGGCAAGCTGTACGACTACGACATCATCCTGCTCGATCTGAACTTGCCCGATATGTCGGGCTACGAGGTGCTTCGCAGTCTCCGGGTTGCAAAGATCAAGACGCCGATCCTGGTCCTTTCCGGAATGAGCAGCATCGAGGACAAGGTGAAGGGTCTCGGCTTCGGCGCCGACGACTATCTCACCAAGCCCTTCCACAAAGATGAGCTGGTGGCGCGCATCCACGCCATCGTCCGCCGGTCGCAGGGCCATGCCCAGTCGGTCATCACCACCGGCGACCTGATCGTGAACCTCGATCAGAAGACGGTCGAGGTCGGCGGTGCCCGTGTCCACTTGACCGGCAAGGAGTACCAGATGCTGGAGCTCCTCTCCCTGCGAAAGGGCACGACCCTGACCAAGGAGATGTTCCTGAACCATCTCTACGGCGGCATGGACGAGCCCGAGCTGAAGATCATCGACGTCTTCATCTGCAAGCTGCGCAAGAAGCTGGCCAATGCCAGCCAGGGCAAGAACTACATCGAGACGATCTGGGGCCGCGGCTATGTGCTGCGCGAAGAGGCGCCGGAGATGCGGGCTATGGCCAGTTGATGCGCTTCCGGACGGTGACGAACGGACCAGCCATCGTCAAAGATTGAACCACGTCGTCATGGGCCCCTGTCCCCGCTTCTGTTCATCGGATCGCGAACCTTCGCGCCGTTGATCTGTTGCCGCTCCATGATGCCTGATCCTTCCGGGAAGGGGGCCGTCAGCGGCCCGCTCTTCGGTCGCGCGAGCAGGCTTGGGTCGCGCGAGCAGGACGGAGAGGTTCCATGACGAAGCTGTTCATTGCGCAGGTTCGCACTGCGGATGGTCCGAAGCCCTTGGTGACGGTGAGGGCGGCGGCGGAAGGTGAGGCCCGCCTGTTCCTGGAGGCGGCCTATCCCGATGCTGTGATCGAGTCTGTCGATGAGCCCGCCGATTGGGCGAGCGATGCAGACACCGGTGCGAAGGCGGGAGACGTTCGGGAGCATGCCGGCGTCGCGTGGCAGCCACCGTCCAGCCTCGCGTGACATCGACGGCGAAGCGCTCATCGCGGAGGTGCCCTTGGCCGTCCGATTTGCCATGCTGCTTCTCGCGGGATCGGTCGCTGTCCTGTCCGGTTCGTCGGTGCGATCTCAGCCCACGCCGATCAACAACTGGGTTGAGTTCCGCAAGGCGGTGGCCGCGTGCTGGACGGTACCGTCCGGGACCGAGGGCTCCTTGATTGCCTACCGGTTCGGCCTCGACAAAACCGGAGCCATCCGGGGCAAGCCGCTCATCACTGCACGTCGGCTCGTCGGTGATGACGACGCCAAACACCGGTATGAAGAGGCTGCATCCGAGGTTTTATCGCGCTGTTTTCCTATGGCGGTCACGCCCTCCTTCGGTGCGATCTTTGGCGAGAGCCCGATCTATTTACGGTTCGTCAACACGAAGCCGACCGCGGCCTATCAGATCAATAACAACGTCACGATCTTTGCACCGCAATAGGGGCGCCATGAACACCGATTCCGTTGAGGGCCTGACGCGCGCCCGGGGCTCACTCGTCCGTCAGCGCGATATTCTTGCCGCGCGCATCGGTGGGATCGAGCTCGCGCCCGTCTCGATGGCCGAGGATCTGACCCGCATCCTTCTGGCGATAGAAGCCGTGGACCGCGCCCTCGCCAATGCGGGGCACCCGCACTTCGAAGGAGAGGTCTGAGGCGTCGCTGTCTCCCGATCGAAGGGACCGGATTCCTCCGGGATGCCTCAGGCGGGGAGGACGACGACCTTCGTCTTCACCGGGGTGCGCGCGTAGAGATGGATCATGTCCTGGCTCAGCAGGCCGACGCAGCCGCTGGTGATGCCGCTGCCGATCGTTTCCGGGTCGCTGCTCGCGTAGATCGTGTACAGCGTATAGGCGCCGTTCTGGTAGAGATGCAGCGTGCGGGCGCCGAGGGGGTTGTCGAGGCCGCCGGGCATGCCACGGGCGTATTTGGCGGCTTCCGGCTGGCGCTTGATCATTTCCTTGGGCGGTGTCCACGTCGCCCATTCGGACTTCCGTCCGACATAGGCATCGCCGCTCCACAGGAAGCCGTCCCGGCCGACATTGGCGCCGTATCGCGTGGCGGCCCCGCCCTCCTCGATCCGGTAGACGTAATAATTCTTCGGATCGACGATGATCGTGCCCGGTGCCTCCTTCGTCTCGTAGCTGACGGTGCGCCGGTAGTATTTCGAATCGACCTTGCTGACATCGACCGCGGGGATCGGGAACTTCTCCTGCGGCATCGGCCCGTAGAGGCTCTGGGCCTCGGCCAAGCTCATCGTGTCGGACGTCTTGCAGGCGGAGAGGCCCAGGGCACTGACGCTCAGAGCCGAGCCGACGAGGAACGAGCGGCGGTCGAGTCCCGCCCGGGTGCCGGCCATTGGCCTCACAATCGTCATCGCCGTCGTTGTCCCGCCTGCCGTCGTACCGGGCGGGGTGCAGCCCGCCCGAGGGTGTTACGGCCACGGTTGTCGGCTTCGGTTATGGCGCCAATGCGGCGGGCCCGGGCGATGTCCTCATCGTTTGACGAGCAGTTGCGCCACGCTGCCCATGCTGCCGTAGCGCTCCCAGAGCGCGGCGCAGGCCTCCTGCGGACGCTCGCGCAGAGCCTTGGCTTCGGCATCGATTCCCTGCTGCAGGGCCACCGAACGCTTCAGCGTGAAGAAATCCGCGTGGTTCAGGTGGTTCGCATGGGCGAAGGCGCGGAAACGCTCGGTGTCGATGCGAAGGTCGGCGCAATGCCGGGCGGCCATGTCGGCCTCGATACCTGGCCGGAGGGCGGAAGGATCGGTCTGTTGCGCGGCGCGATGGGCCTCGGCCCAGGAGCCGAAGGTGGCCCAGGCGGCGACGACGAACAGGGCGGGGGCTAATCTCTTCATCGGATCGGGGCCGTGATGACGCTGGTGTCACAAAGCGTCCGCATGCAATCCGTTCGCCCTATGGCCCCCGGCCTACGACACATCTGTGTGAGGACACACGTCACGGATCCTTCGGCCAATCCCGACGGAACGGATCTCGCAACCGCCTCTCTCACCGGCTATCACGCCGCATCGCCCCGGTTCGGCTGCCTCCTGTGTGCCGCCCGCGGCACGGGGCAGGACAGCCGGTCATGCGCAAGTCGTTGGGTCTCAATGGCCTTCTGGGAGGCGCGATCGGCGTCGTCGCCCTGGTGTCAGTCCTGAGCAGCAGCGCGGTCCTGCTCACACGCAGCCGCCTGCAGGACGCGACCGATGCCCGCGAGCACTCGGACCAGGTGATCCGCGAGCTCGATGCGTTCCGCGCGGCGATGCTCAACCAGGAAACCGGCCTGCGCGGCTACCTGATCACCGGGCGCGAGGGCAGCCTGGATCCCTACAATGCGGGCCGCCGGGCGCTGGACGAGGCGATCGGTCGCCTGCGCATGCTGATCGGACAGGATGCGGGGCGGACCCGGATGCTCGCCGACGCCGTCACCGCGGCGCGCAGCTGGCAGACCGATATCGGCGAGGCGGCGATCCGCAACGCAGCCGATCCGGCGACGCGGACGGAGGCCGTCCGCAACGAGGCCGACGGCAAGGGCAAGCGCCTGTTCGACCGGCTCCGTGCCGAACTCGGTTCCATCGAGGCTCTGGAGCAGGGCGTGCGCGCCGAGCTGTCGCAGCGGGTGGCGCAGGCCCAACGCGCCGAGGACATCGCGGTCTGGGGCGGGACGCTCGTCACCCTGTTGATCTGCCTCGGCCTCGGTCTCGCCATCAACCGCCTCGTGGTCCGGCCGCTCCTCAGGGTGATGACCTTCGTCGAGCGGGTCGGTGCGGGCGACCTGACCGGGCGCCTGGAAAAGACGGCGGACGGAGAGGTCGGTCGCCTTGCTGCCACGCTGAACGCCATGGTGGTCGGGCTCTCGGATTTCGCGCGGACGAACCGTGCGGCGACGTCCGACCTGAACGCGGCGGCGGCGGAGATCCGGGCCTCGGCGCAGGAGCAGGCGGCCTCGGTGGAGGAGCAGTTCGCGGCGGTGCAGGAGACGGCGGCGACGGTCGATGAGATCACCCATTCGGGCGCGCAGATCTCGAAGCGGGCGAGCGAGGTGATCGCCACGGCCCAGGCCACGGCCAAGACCTCGCGGCAGGGGCTGCGGGCGGTGTCGGACACCGCGCAGGCGATGGACGCGATCCGCGAGCAGGCGGAGGCGGTGGCGGGCAACATCGTCGGGGTCTCGGAGAAGACGCAGGCGATCGGCGAGATCATCGAGAGCGTCAACGACATCTCGGAGCGGACGCACCTCCTGGCGCTGAACGCGGCGATCGAGGCGGCGGCGGCGGGCGAGAGCGGGCGCAGCTTCGCGGTGGTGGCCTCGGAGATGAAGCTTCTGGCCGATCAGGCGAAGGCGGCCACGGGCCAGATCCGGGCGATTCTGGGGGAGATCCAGCGGGGCATCAACACGTCGGTGATGCTGACCGAGGAGGCGGTGAAGCGCTCGGCGGTGGGCAAGACGCGGTCTGACACGACGCAGCGGACGATCGAGGAGATCACGGCGCGCTTCGAGGAGAACGTGCAGACGTTCCAGCAGATCGTGGCCTCGACGAACCAGCAGCAGCTGGGCATCGAGCAGGTGATGGGGGCGCTGCAGAACATCCGCCAGGCGAGCCAGCAGACGGCCGCCGGGACGCGGCAGGTCGAGACCGCCTCCGCCAACATGACCGAACTCGCCCAGGCCCTCATGGCCCTGGCGGAACGCTACCGGCATTGAGGGGAGGGTGCCCTCGTGTCCGGGTTGCCGAACCGCGCGCCCGGTCCATCTTCCCTCGCGCGGTGAGTCGACCGCAGGGGAGGTCGCGATGCGTGCGGTGACGCTTGCGGGATGTCTGGTGTTGGCGTCCCTCGCGGCGAGGGCCGAGGACACGCGGGCGCCGTCGGGGTTGACGGTTCCGGCCTGCGAGAGCCTCGTGGCCCTGCGTCAGCTCGCAGCGGAAGCGGGGGAAGACAGCAGTCGCGCCGCGACGCTGATCGGGCAACGACCCGGGTGCCGCCTCGTGCCCCGTGCCGGGATCGGGGCCGTCGAGCGCCGCGCGACCTTCGGCGGTACGATCTACGAATGCTACACGCAGGCCGCCGGGGCCTGCGTCTGGGTGATGCCGTAGGCGTCCGCTGCAAGGGCATACCCGCCGGAGCGTCCTCGCCTCGGCGGGGGGAGGAGTTCAGCTCTTCAGCCGCTTGTTGCACTCGCTGTAATAGCCGCCGCCCTTCTGGATCCACTTGAGATCGCCGAGCGTGCCAGCGGCCTTGGCGGCGTTGTAGCTGTCCAGGCAGGTGTGCATCCGCTGCTTGCCCGCCGGCTCGCTCGCATATTTCGGATCGACCTTGGCCGGGAAGCCCGCCATGCCCGCCGCCGCCGGGGCGGGCTTCGGGGCCGCCGCGCTCGGGGCCGGGGCGGGCGCAGGGGAGGCGGCCTTGTTGCCGCCGGGTGCCATCGGGTTCGGCACGGTCGAGGCGGCCGGGGCTGCGGCGGGAGCCGCGTTGGCGCCGCACTCGGCCTTGCGGAAGTCATTCCACTTCTGGCCGTTCAACGTGCCGGCCTGCTTGGCGGCCTGATACTTGGCCGAGCACTCCGTGGCCGTGAGCGCGGCGGCGGGTGAGGAGGCGACCCCCAGGGCCGCGCCGAGGAGCGCGACGGACACGAATGAGCGGACCATGACGAGTCTCCTGCAACACGCAGATGCGTGGCGTGGCGGAGACTACTTCTAGCTGCGGTAGTGAGAAAGCGCGCAACGAGTGATCGCAGTTGAAAAGCGCGCGAGCCGGGACCTTTGCCGCGTATTCATCGCTATTCACAGCGACGTGACCCATCGGGCGTCATGCGCCGCGCGCCGTCTCGCCTGTCAGTCATTCCTCGTTCGGGCCGCGACCCTCGTGTCTTGCGATCACGGATAGAACATTACAGCAGCGGCGCCGTCTTGAACGTGTAATCGACGCGTAGGCCCAGGGTGAACTGGTTGGGATTGCCGAAGGGCCGGTCGACGAGGGGGCTCTCCGCCGACGAGC
Organism: Methylobacterium sp. NFXW15; assembly: GCF_049887755.1. Classification (NCBI taxonomy): domain Bacteria; kingdom Pseudomonadati; phylum Pseudomonadota; class Alphaproteobacteria; order Hyphomicrobiales; family Methylobacteriaceae; genus Methylobacterium; species Methylobacterium sp. NFXW15. The sequence goes on from NZ_JAGEKG010000009.1 coordinate 11,970, forward strand.
CGAGGATGCGGTTGTAGCCGGCATAGGCCGTGTAGGACCACGTGTCGTCCTGGCGGAAGGTGACCGCCCCGAGGAGGCCTGCGGAGTAGAAGCTGCCGGGGCTGTAGGGCACGACGCGGCCATTGATGGCGGCCTCGATCGGGCTTACCCCGAAATAGGTCCGCGCGAAGCTCGCATCCCCGACATTGAGGCGCGGCCCCACAGAGAAGAGCCATCGGCCGTAGGGCAGGAGGTAATCCGCCGCGACGGTGCCGACCGTGCCGTGATGCCCGTAGACCCCCTGCCGGACCTCGCCGCGCAGGCGGACGGTGGGCACGGGATAGACCTCCACGAACAGGCCCGGCTCGAAGGCCATCCGCGCGTCCCGGAAGCCGAAGAGATGAGCGCGGTCGTCGCCGTAATAGCGGCCGGGCACGAAACGGAGGGTCGGGCCTGTCCGGAAGGCCTCCGTGTCGAAAAGCGTGAGGCTGAGATTGTCGTCGGGCGCGGAGAAACGGCGCGGCTCGCCCGAGCGGCGGACATCGATCCCCGGATAGCCGACCAGCGTGTAGTCCGACGCGCCCGGATAGCGCGGGATCGCCTGGAGCGTGCCGCTGAGGGTGATCTCCCAGGTCTCGGGATTCACGGAGGTGAAGGTGGGGGCGCGTGCGGGGGGCGCGAGATCCGCCGCGTCCGCGGGTGATGCCGCCGCCAAGGCGACGAGGGCGGCACCCGTCGCCGCCCATCCCGATACGAAACTCGATACGCCGCCCACAATCCGGACCCTACCCATGAGGCCCAGCAGATTCCCCGTCGCGAAGCGGCGCGCCAGACACATTGTCTCGATCAGGTAACGCCGTCCGAACCGTGCGGCCCGGACGCCTCACCTGAGCGACGGCGCGCGGCGCGCCTCAGCGGCGGCGAAGCGGAACGACGATCCGCTCGGCTGCGTCGTCCTGCCGACGCGGCGCCGGAGGGCGGCCGAAGGTCTGCGCCCAGGTAAGGGTGATGACCTGCGCTTCCGTCCCCGGTTCCTCCTGCCTGGTCCGGGATGCCCGGCGCCGGGCGGCACCGATCCAGCGCCGGATGCGGGGACCACGCATCCCCAGGGAATCTCGCGCTCCTGCCTCGTCCGGCCGCCGCCAGACCCAGGCTCCAGGCCGCTGTTCCTTCGCTTTCCGCACCATGGACGTCCACCCAGTACAACCTGAGGATATGTCGCGCGAAGTGCATGCGATCGCGACGGGCGCCCGTCCCAAAATATTCACCGAGCGTCCCAATGCGCGGGCTCAAACGTCGAGCCGGAGCACCCAGTCGTAGAAGTCGTCCCATCCGCCGGTGGGCAGCGTATCGAACGCGAGGCCGGCGTGGCTTTTGCCCGCGCGGGCGCCGGCCCGGACATCGGCGGGGCTGACGCCGAATTCCGCGCGGAAGGCCTGGGTGAAACTCACCGGGCTGCCGTAGCCGTAGCGGAAGGCGATTTCCGAGACGCGAACCCCTTGAGGCCCGGCGGCGGAGAGGTCCCGGTAGGCCCGCGCGAGCCTGCGGCGGCGGATGAATTCCAGCACCCCACCCAGCGGCGCGAACAGGCGGTAGAGACCGCTGCGCGAGATGCCGAACCGCTGGCAGAGATGGCTGACGTTGAGATGCGGCGCGCTGAGTTCGGCATCGATGTAACGGCGGATCGCCAGGAAGACCGGTGCCCGCTCCGCCGGACGGGCACCCCGGTCCGGCCCGATCTCCCGCCGGGCCGCCATGGAGAGCAGGATGGCCGTGGCCTGGGCGGCGGCGCGCGATTCCTCGGCGTTGAACCGCGGGGCATTCGCTCCGAGGGACCGGAGATGGTCACTCACCAATGTGCCGAACGGCGTAGTCCCGCGCAGGATCGTTCCGTGCGCCGCGTCCAGCCCCTCGCCGTTCTGCGGGAAAAGGGCGCGGGGCATGATGAGCGTCATCGCCCGGTAAGTGTTCGATTCCAGGGCGAGGGGCCGCGACAGGTCGAGCAGGGCGACATCGCCGGGAGCCAGCGCAGACTCGCGATCGCCGGCTCTTACGATGGCATGCCCGTCCATGCGCATCTTGATGGCGATGTGATCGACGCCCATCCGGGCGACCAGAGCCTGCGAGCGCTCGATGCGCAGTTCGGAGGCGGCGGTGAAGCCTACGATGGCATTGCCGAGGTGATAGACCTCGGACCGGCCGCGAAAATCCTGTGTATCCTCCTTGCGGATGCGGACGTCCCAGAAGGGCGCCACGGCCTCGCGCCAAGCCGAGATCTTTCGCGGGCCGAGGGTCGAACCCTCCAGGCGCAGATTGGGGCCGCGAATGGTCATCGGGGTCTCTCAGATCACTCCGCGGAAGGGGCCGAAAAGAAAAAATGCCATGCCCCGACAAGGTTTGGCCGACGGATCGGCTCGTAGCAACACGTTAACCACCGCTTTGGTGCCGCCGCCTCAAGCACTTTCCATCGAAGCCGACCGTCACCCGGTTCCGAAGGTCCGGAGCATCGGCTGGGCGGCACTCTGCACGCTTAAGTTGTATTTTCACGTAACTTTCCGGCATTGAACTGTCATCGGTGCTGCTTTAGTTATCTCTATTGTTCGAGCCGAAAGCCTCCCCCATGACCAGATCAGCTTCAGAAGAAACAATTCAATTTATTGAGATGACCGGCGAGATTGTTGCCGCTTATGTCTCTCATAATCACGTTGCCGTGGGCGACCTGCCGGCTCTCATCGCCAGCGTCCACGCGTCTCTGCATGGGTTTACCGCTCCGGGCGCCGGCCTGCCGGCCGAGGAGGTGGCGGACAGGCCGACGACGGCGCAGATCCGCAAATCGGTGAAGCCCGAGGGGATCGTCAGCTTCATCGACGGCAAGACCTACAAGACCCTGAAGCGGCATCTGACCTCGCACGGGCTCGATCCGGACGGCTATCGCGAGCGGTACGGCCTCCCGTCCGACTACCCGATGGTCGCCCTGGCCTACAGCGAGAAGCGCTCCAGCCTCGCCAAGTCGCTGGGGCTCGGTCGCCCCGCCAAATCCGCACCGGTCGCGGCTCCGGAGGAAGCCCCGAAGCCCGCCAAGGGGCGGCGCAAGGTCGCCTGAGGCTCCGCCTGGACGGTCGCGGCGGGCGGATTATCTCGCCGCCATGACCGGCGATACGCATCCCCTGGGCGGTTCGGACAAGGACCTGACGATCTATTACGACGGCAGCTGTCCGCTCTGCCGCGCCGAGATCGACCATTATCGCGGCTGCCAGGGAGCCGAACGCCTCGCCTTCGTCGATGTGGGGCGGGACGCGAGCGCGGTTTTGGGTGAGGGGCTCGACCGGCGGGCGGCTTTGGCGCGCTTCCACGTGCGCGACCCACAAGGGCGGCTCGTCTCCGGAGCGGTCGCCTTCGCGCGGCTCTGGCGCGTGCTGCCGAACTGGCGGTGGCTCGGCCGGATCGTGGAGTTCCGCATTCTCGGATTCCGGCCGATCCTGCCGGTGGCGGAGGTGGCCTATCGCCTATTCTTGCCGCTCAGGCCATGGTTTGCCCGGTTATTCGTGCGGCTGCGGCGGGAGTAAGAGGGGTGCTGCTCGCAATGATTCGATTTATTGCGGAAGGCAGAGTCAGTAAAATGTCCATGATCTCGAAACGTGTGATTTGTCCTGATAGATTTGAGATCTCTATGGCCGTGGCAGATGCTTCGTCGGCGTCTGAATCCGCGGCGACCGATCGTAAGGCTGCGTGAACTCCGCGACCGGTGCAAGGTCAAGCCGCCTGATTATGGCGTCGCTCATACTGTAGTTGAGGTTCTTATTCTGGCTCAATCAACGGGAGAATTCGCTTTTACACTTGCGAAGACGGCATTATTGATATCTAAGACGGTCACGGCCGTAGCTGCTGATGGCTGAGGATCCTCGACGCCACATCCCCACGTATGGGGCCGCAAACCCATTTGGCAGAACGCATCGAATCCCTGTAAGGAGGGCGAACACAACGTCCTAACACTACGTCAGTATCCTAGGGGATTGAATTTGTTGAAGAAACGCGCTTTGATCACCGGCATAACTGGTCAGGATGGGGCTTATCTGGCGAAACTTTTGCTGGATAAGGGCTATGACGTGCATGGTGTGGTGCGTCGATCCAGCCATGCCGGTGTCTTCGATCACCGCCTGAAATGGCTCGGCGTTTCCAACGACGTCACCCTCCACGACGGCAATCTGCTTGATCTGTCGAGTCTTGCACGTATCGTGCAGGATGTGCAGCCGGATGAGGTTTACAACCTCGCGGCTCAGTCCTTCGTGACGGCCTCCTGGCAGCAGCCTGTCCTCACGGGACACATCACGGGCCTCGGCGCGGTCAACCTTCTTGAATGCGTGCGCACCTTGCGGCCGCAGGCGCGTTACTACCAAGCTTCATCGTCGGAGATGTTCGGGCTGATCCAGGAGACGGTCCAAAGCGAGAGCACGCCCTTCTATCCGCGGTCTCCGTATGGCGTGGCGAAGCTCTACGCTCATTGGATGACGATCAACTACCGCGAGAGCTTCGGCCTGCATGCCTCAAACGGCATTCTCTTTAACCATGAGAGCCCGCTTCGCGGTGTCGAATTCGTAACCCGTAAAGTGACCGATGGCGTCGCGCGGATCAAACTGGGCTTGGCCAAGGAACTGCGGCTCGGCAATATCGACGCAAAGCGGGATTGGGGCCATGCCCGCGATTACGTCAAGGCAATGTGGATGATGTTGCAGCAGGACGCGCCCGACGACTACGTCGTGGCGACCGGGCGCACGACCACGGTGCGGTCGATGTGCGAGATTGCGTTCCAGCATGTCGGCCTGAACATCGACGAGCACCTCGTCATCGATCCCAAACTCTTCCGTCCGGCCGAGGTGGACGTGCTGCTCGGCGATCCGTCCAAGGCTAAGAGTGCTTTTGGCTGGGAGGCTGAGACCACCCTCGAAGCGATGATCCAAGAAATGGTCGAGGCTGATCTCGCTCGGCTTCGAGTTACGAAGGTCGGCTGATGAGCGGAGCCAGCCGGCGCGTTCTTGTCACTGGCGCGTCCGGCTTCGTCGGGCGCCATGTCCTTACCGCGCTTGCGCGTGCGGGTCAGGCTGCTCTTCTCGGACTCGGTCGCAACGCCGGCACAAGGGTGCCGGATGGCGCCGAGTTTCGCGCCGTCGATCTTGCGGATCGCGCGGGCTTGGCATCTTGCCTGCGAAGCTTCCGGCCCAGCCACGTCCTGCACTTGGCCGCGCAGGCTTCCGTAGGCCAAGCGCATGGAGCAGGCGTAGAAACCTGGCGCACCAACGTGGCAGGACTCCTCAATCTTGCAGAAGATTTGCTCGCTGAGGCGCCTGAAAGCACATTGATCTTCGTTAGTTCTAGTGAGGTATACGGGCGCGCGTTTCTCTCCGGCGAACCAGTTAGTGAAGGCACCGTTCCGAAGCCGGTTGGCGTCTACGCCCGAACGAAGTGCGTCGGCGAAAAGATGCTCGCCGACGTCCTGTCTGGAAGCCATATCCGCCTTATTATCCTGCGGCCCTTCAATCATACCGGGCCCGGGCAAGACGAACGTTTCGTGGTACCCGCCTTCGCACATCAGATCGCCCGGATCGAAGTAGGGCTAATCCCGCCTCGTCTCGCGGTCGGAAATCTTGATTCATTTCGGGAGTTCTTGGACGTGCGAGACGTCGCGCGGGCCTATGCAATGATCGTCGAGGCGAGCGAGCGGCTCGAATCAGGGCTCATTCTGAACATCGCTGCGGGTCAGTCGCGTAGGATTGGGAGCGTGCTGGATGACCTTATGCGGCTCGCAAAGGTTCCATTCGAGATCGTCATCGATCCGAGTCGCGCGCGTGCCTCTGAAATTCGCTTCGCCGCCGGCGACAATAGTCGGATCCGGGACGCCATCGGCTGGATGCCGCAGATACCTTGGTCAGACACACTTACTGATGCTCTCGAAGATGCCCGAGCGAAAGTGGCCGCAGAGATCTAGATTCGGATCTCGCACGACCGCTCGATTAAGAGCCTCTAACAAAACCGGGTTTGGCGCGTTGGGTGGAGATGGCGAGACCGCTCCTTCCCGATGGCCTGTGGGCCGAGATCGCACCGCTGCTGCCGCCTGAACAGGCCAAGCCGAAGGGTGGTCGGCTTCGAACGTCCGACCGCGCGGCGCTGACGGGGATCCTGTTCGTGCTGCGCTCAGGGACGCCCTGGGAGTTGCTGCCCCGGGAGATGGGCTGTGGCTCGGGGATGACCTGCTGGCGGCGCTTGCGGGATTGGCAGAGGGCCGGAGTGTGGGACCGCCTTCAACACGCGCTTCTCGATCGGCTCGGTCGCCAGAACGGCATCGACTTCAGTCGAGCTTCCCTCGACAGCGCCTCGATCGCCGCCAAAAGGGGGGCCCAGCGACGGGCCCGAACCCGACCGATCGGGGCAAGCCGGGCACGAAGCGCCACATCGTCACCGATGCGAAGGGCATCCCCCTTGCTCTGATGCTGACGGGCGCGAACGTCCATGACAGCCGAATGCTGGAGGCGGTCGTGGATGCCGTCCCGCCGATCCGCTCATGCTGGGGACCGCCGCGCAAGCGTCCCTTGAAGCTGCATGCCGACAAGGCCTACGACCACCGCCGCTGTCGTCAGGCGCTGACCCGCTGCCGCATCCAGCCCCGCATCGCCCGGCGCGGGATCGAGAGCAGCCAGCGGCTGGGACGTCGCAGGTGGGTCGTCGAGCGCACGCTGGCGTGGTTCGCTCAGTTCCGTCGCCTCGCCATCCGCTACGAGCGGCGACACGACATCCATCTTGCCTTCTCCACGTTGGCAGCAGCCCTCATCATCTGGCGCTTCATCGAACGGTGGTTTTGTTAGACGCACTAAGCAGCCACAGCGGGCATATCAGTTGCTTTCCGGAGTGTCCAACCCCGGGCATCTCCTTCCTACAAGGCGGCAACCGTTTAAAGCAGGCCGGTTCACTGGTCTAGGATTGGGTTTCTCCGTCGATCTACGGCGATTTTCGCAAGACGGCGGGTGATGTTCTGGCCTGTTAACTTATAGGAGAGCCGATGCTCGAGGTCGATCTTAGCGCGTGCGCCAAGATTTCGGCTCCATTCCGGGGCATCGTATAGCTTCCGCATCAGCTGTGCTGCGTGATGAATATGAGGTTCGGCCCAGACCTGCCCAGCTCGGTAGGGGGCTATATCTTTCTCGATCGTGACGAGATCGCAATCCACCAGTAAGCTGTTCTCGTCGTTCATGAAATCGAGATTGCCGGAGAAGCGAGTCGCTACGACAGGACATCCGAGAAGCATGGCCTCCGCCATCGTGAGGCCCAAACCTTCGCTACGGTGGAGGGAAACGTAGGCGTCGGCACAGGCCATAAGGCTCAAGGTCTCGTCACGTGAAGAGACGCGGTCGATGATCGTGATAGCGGCTCCATTTGCCGCCGCTCGGAGGCGATCAAGCTCTGCAGGGTGCTGGTCCCCAAACGCGGTCTTGATGATCAACCTGGAACCACCACCCTCCGGGAATGCTCGTCGGAAGGCGGCGATGAGCCCGAGCGGGTTCTTCCGGTCCATGACGCTCGTCATGTGGAATACGAACAGGAACACGAACTCGTCGTCCCGCACGCCAAAGGCCGTTCGCGGCGTCTTCTCGAAGGGCGCGATCTCGGCCCCAGGTGTCAGAACGTGCACCGGCTGCCTGTAACGTTTGCGCAGGCCGGTGGCGATGAACTCCGTCGCGGTCCAGAACTCGTCGCATTGCAGGGCAACCCGGTTCCAGGACGGCGGAATCTCATCGAATTCCCAGTACCAGTAGCCGATCCGGTATGTGCGGGGCTGCCGCGGCAGGAGGCCAGCGATCTCGTAGACCCGGTCGAACAGTGGCTCCGGCTGAACGTGAATCAGCGTCGTGTCGAACACCTCCATGTCGTGGAAGTCGCGCGCGAACGTCTCCTTGGCGTTTCGGATAACCGGCACGTCGCGCAAGGCGGTGGCGATCCCCTGGCGGGTTAGGCCCTCAACAAGGTGCTCGGCCGAGGTGCGCAGGCCGGACGGATAGGTGAAATGTCCGAGGATGTTCAGCCCGGGGTGTGTCAGATCGCCTGCAAGATCCCGCGGCTGCCGCCCCGCCAGCCACGCGCGCGGAAGGAAGTGAAGGTCCGACCGGGTGTCGCCGAGGTGCTCAAGAAAGGCTGCTGCTTCCTCTCGATCTTGGGTCGCCCTGGGAAAGAGCGCCTGCCATTCAGGCCGCGCGGCGTAGGCTAGGCGAAGCTGCTCGGCGTCTCCGAGGAGGCGCGGGAAAGTCTGGGCGAAGATGCCCGCATCCCGGCATTGGTAGGTTTCGGCTACCCATTCCGCCAGTCGCACGACACCGAACACCGTCCCGCCGTCAGGAACGGCTGCCTGCCATTCTGGCGTGATGGCCCACGTCTCGCAGAGAGCGGCCTGGGTATCCTCAGCATTGGCGAGCAGGAACCACCACACCGACTCGAGGGATAAGCTTCTCTCGTACACATCCTTGAACAGCCTCCGGCTCGTTGGCAGGGCGCAACTCGGAAGCAGGAAAAGCGGTCGAGCCTGCCGGAAGGCGACGTCGGCATAGAGCGTTTCCCTTGCCTCCCTATCGATCCTCGCGGCAAAGGCGGCATCGATCCAGTCTGCTGCGCTGGCGTCGAAACCGAGCTGTGCCAAACCCTTCTGCTTCGCCCATAGGGCGAAGGCCCCCCCTGGGCCGTCTCGCAGGGCCGTGGGGGAACGCGGCTGCAGGTGTTGGTAACGCCGAAGGAGTTCGAGGACTATGCGAGCCGCCGAACTGAGATCGTCCGGCTGCCGAAGATCTTCGGACGACCAGACGACCTTCGCGAGCGGCAGTCCGACCCCCTCGGCAACGGCATGGGGATCGAAGACGTCCAAGTCGCCATGCGATCCCATGGCCTCCGCGTCGTAGGCGATCGGCGGAAGAGCGTGGCCCTCGCGTTTGCCTTCCCTGAGGTAATGCAGCAGCAGGTTGGTGCCCGGCTCCGCAACATCGGGGTTGGCGATCAGATAAGACCGGGGATCGAAGCGCGGGCCCGGAGCACGTCCCTCGCTGCCGCCATACTTGAGATAATGAGAGAGCGATCCCCCGGGATAGCCCACGACGTCCGGATAGGTCGCCTGATACCAGCGCTCATCGAATAACCCGGACTGCGTGATGAGAGCGGCCTCTTCGGCAGCCCGACGGTCGGTTGCCCGCGCGCCGATCCACGACATGGCCCGCGAAAGCATTCTCGTTCCTTTGTTCGCGCTGGACATTCTGTATGCCGCCCATCCTGAGACCGGCTTTGTCACAAGACTCAACCCTGGGGGTGGTCAGACGGGCCGCCGGATCGCAACGGCAGGGGGCTGGCCTCCCACCCAAACGCCGGATCCCATTCGTCCTCATGCGACGTCGATCAGTGGGTTCTTGGTCTCGTCGGGTCGCAGCTCGATGTTTCGTATAGACAGAACACTCTTCTTCGAGACGCGCACTCTTACCTCGACGTGACCGACCGGTCGATCGAGCGCGAAGGCGGCTTCGATCCGCCACTTCCGATCCTGCCCGCTCAATCGCGCCTGGACGTGTTCCTGCAAGCCCTGGTCGGACGTCACAGTCAACGTTTCAGTTCCATCGAGCTTCGTGGCCTCGCCTTCTGCCACGATGACCCAGTTGCCTGCGGCGAGAGGCAGGCCGGGACCTGAAATAAGGAAGCCTTCCGTCTCATTCGTATGGATGCTTCGCCCGTCAGAAACGCCGAACTCGGTCTTCAGTCGCGGATCACTGCCCCAGAGGCGAAGCCCCTCGACGGGCATCCAGCGTCGATACGGCGGCGTTTCCCGAAGCAACAGGGAAAGCAGAGAGGCGGCACTTTCAGCCCAGGTGAGGACGCGCATGCCACGCTCAAGCGGCGGACGCTTTGCTTTGGCCAACATCAGTTCGACAGCAGATGCAATCGCTTCGGGCGCATCCGTATCAGGGAAGTAATCCGCGGCCTCGCCCGCCACTTCCCTGAACACAGGCAAATCCCTGGCCAGAATAGGGATATCGTGGTGGGCGGCTTCGATCAACGGTAGACCGAAGCCTTCTCCGTTGCTGGCTGCGATCAGGCACCGTGAGGCCTCGTAAATCGCATAGAGGTAGGTGTCGCTCACCCCTTCGAGCCAATGCAAGCGCTTGCCGAACTCTCGATGGCTGCGGAGAGCCTCGATGAAATCGTCCATGAGCCAGCCACGCTTGCCGATGATGACGAAGTTGGCGGCGATTCCCTTGGCCCATACCATGTCCATGGCCGCGAGGGTTTGCCGGTAGCCCTTACGTGGCTCGATCGTACCGACGGACAGGAACGTGGGCGACTGTCGCAGTGTCTCTATTAGAGCGCCCGCGGAGTCGGGAAGGAGTTGCGTCGTTCTCGCAACCTCTCGGTCACCCCCAAGGTGGAACCAGTCCACTTCGAGGGGCGATATTCGTTTCGGTCCGTAAGAATCGAGCCATTCGCAATAGTCATCGGCCACTGCACGGGAGATGCAGACAAGGCCGTCGAATTGTGAAATGTGCTCGAGCCAAGCGCGATAGACGGGCTGCCCCCCCTCCATGAAATACTTTGGTGCCACGACGGGGAGGAGGTCGTAGATAACGAAGCGGATGCTCACTCCCGCGCGCCGCCACGCGTGATACGTATCCAATTGTTGCGCGACGATGGATGGTTGAAGGTCGAGGCCGAGGAAGATATCCCCTGCCACCGGCTCCACGACTTCGTCTTCGCACCAAGACGATTCAATATTGAGTAGCCGACAGGTAAAATTCCTCGCGTACCTGTAGCCGCCTCGCCCGAGAGTCGCGTAGACCGGCTCGACGATGAAGCCCTCCAGTGGTTCCTTCATCCATTGCAGAAGAATGGAGCGGACAACGCGCTGGATACCCGAACCGAAATCGTGCCGGACCAGTTCGGACACGTCGATCAGAAGACGCTTCTTCCGGTAGGACGGCGGGGTGTTTTTCGCCATCGCCCCGATCAGTTGCGGCCAATCGGACGTGGCCAGGGGTCGGCCCCGCTCCATCAGCCTAGCCTCAAGGCCCTTCGGACCACGATCCGCCCGGGCATAGATGCTTTCGATTGCATCCGCATAGGCCTCTGCACACAGGCGCGGATTGTGATCGCTCGCGATAAGAGCGCGCGCTTTGGCGCCCAATTCAGTTCGGCGCACAGAATCCGTTCGCAAGGTCGATAGCGTCTCGATCAGCTCCGAATTCGTGAAGTCGTCTGGCAGGATCCACACGCAATCGCGCGGAAGCTCGGCCATCGAACCGTGGGCGTTGACGACGGTCGGAAGGCCCGCATTCATGCAGTCCAAGACCGCCGCCGATGTCTCGCCGCGGGAATGCATACGCAGCTGCACGCCGATATCCGCTGCGGCGAGCCATTGGCGGAAGGTGTCCAGATCGACTCGACCCGTGATCTTCACGCTGCCCTCGAAAGTCCCGGCGGCGATCTCTTCGACCATGGTCGATCCATATCCGCCGGGATTGTTCTCGCCTACGAAGACGAGATGGCAGTTCGGATCTCTGGAGAGAGGACTCCCGAGCCACGCGGCCAGAAGACGATCGTTCATCTTGGTCGGGCCAAGCATGCCGAAGCTGCAGACTACGATGTCGTCCTCTGAGAATCCGAGTGCTCTGCGCGCCGCAGCCCGATCGACGCCCAAAGTCAGTTGGCGCTGAAGAGGAATCTTGTGCCAGTCCTCGCCTGCAGCCGGTCCATAGAATTGACGTGCCAACAGACGAGAGAACTCTGCGTGGACGATGATACCCAAAGCGTCTTGTATAACGCGCAGATTGCAGGGATATCTATAGACGGCATCGCTCAAGTCTTTGACTGTAAATCGGTAGGTTACTGCAGGCCAGCCTTCTGTTTCCAGAAGTTCGCGTGCCCATTGTCCGGGAGTTTCGCCTCCGTGATCGCGATGGGCGACGATACCAGAGAGATAAAAGTCGTGCAGGACCACCACACCTGGGTAGTCTTGCAGAAGTTCGAACATGTGCGAGTGAAATTCAGAGTTACCGAAATGATAAAGGATTCGATCATAGAGATCGGAATTTTTCCGGAACCATGCAACGGTGCGAACAGGGTAGTTGGCCGTTATTCCATCGACGGATACATTGTCCTGTGCGACGACGACATCGATATCATAGCGGCGAGCTAACTCGGGAATAAGTTCGGCGCTGTAGTCGCTGATCCCACTCTTTGCGGGCGGAAGAGGGGACAGGTAGGCCAATTTCGGCCGACGCGAGGGACGTGCTATCGGAGAGACGTTCTGGGAACGGACTTCGTGCGCAGCGACGAGCGCATCCCACGCCAGCCGGGCGGTTCTGTCCCACTCGAACTTTTCCGCCTGTTCCAGGCCGTGTCGTTCCAGTTTGGTGCGGAAGCTCTCATCCGTAAGGCCCCTGGCCATCGCGTCCCGGATGGAGTTGGTATCGAGGGGATCGAAGAGCGCCTCAGCCATTCCGACGACTTCAGGAAGACTCGAGCAATTACTCGCCAGGGCGGCGCGCCCGCATTTCATGGCTTCGAGGACGGGTAATCCGAAACCTTCATGCCAGGACGGGAAAACAAAGAGCTTGCACGTTCGGTAGCACGTAACGAGATCTTCTTCAGAGATATAGCCGGTCGTAACCAGCTCGTCTTCACGCAAGCCATGCTCTTGCGCAATGGATAGAATATGAGCCCGCTCGGACGGTGTCATCGCACACACGATGGCCAATTGATGAGCTTGCCGTACGTCCTGGGGCAAGCGAGCGAAGGCTTTGATCAATCCATCAATGTTCTTGCGGTAATCAATACCGCCTGTGTACATCACGAATGGTCGGCTCAAGCCGTATTTGAGCCTAAAGGCAGCTTCCTCCTCTTGTGATACCTGGGCGGGATAAAATTGATCGTCGGCAGCCCCGAGGATATTGACGACGCTTTCCGGGGCCGAGTTAAGCCAATGGATTGCCTCCTGACGCGTCGAGCCGGAGATCGCCAGCAGAAGGTCGGATCGACGGAGATGGGACAGCTTCCGCTCGTACCATCGACAAATGATAGGATTGGCTAGATAGACTGATCGGTTGATCAGTGGAATGAGGTCGTAAAGAATCGTGGCAGTTGGGATACGAGTGTTGAAAGCACCAATGCTGGTGGCGATATTGTCGTCAAGTCCCTCGAACAGGGAGCATATCAGTACGAAGTCTGGGTTTAGGCTGCTGAGGAATTGTTCGCGGATCAGTTCGGCGGCTTCGCGTCGCGCATCGTTGTCGGCGTCAGCGCTCGAGATAGGCTCCGGAAGGTGCAGAACGCGGATTGCATCGGCCGGGACAATATCCGCGAGTTCGCCGCGGAGGCGCTCCACACTCTCTGGAAAGAGGCCGTTGAGAACGATAATAATTTCGTGATCAGCGCGCTGACGCGACAGGCCTCGGAGAAGCGAAAGACTATACCGGCCAATGCCACGGTTCCGGCTGGAGCCATGCGCGCATTGAAGATCGACAACTAAGCGCATTCAGTGTTTCCTTAAGCCTGATGCCCAGCGAGAGCGCGCATCCTGCGCAGGATGCGCGCCGAGTTCGCGCCGAGTTCGCTCTCCGCAAGCAATTCGAGACCAGCAGGCCTGCCGGTCACCGCAAGGGCCGAAGAAGCGCCTTGGGAAGAGGCGAAGCCAGGTGATTGAGCGACGGTCTCAGGTCCCGCTGCGAGACGGAACGGGCGATAGGCATTGCTGAGGATGGCCTCGTATTCCACATGGTGGAGGCGCTTCCTCCGCGCAGCCCATCTCCAGGGCCAGCGATCGCGACGAAGCCGGGTGATAAGCCATTCGACTTCATACCAAAGGGTGCCGACCGCCCGAGCTTCTGCCGAACGCATAAAAGCGGCCATGACCTTCTTACGATTCCGGCGCTCAAGTTGCGACAAGTAATGGTCTAGACCTTCTGGGTCGGCGGTGCGTCCTAAATAGAAAAGATACAAGTTGTTTACGAAATCGCGATCTTCACTCGTCACAAAGATTCTTTTGCGGTAATTCTCAGCCTCTTTAGAAAAATAAATACTGACGATTCTGGAAAATCGCCCGCGTCCAAGATGGATGTCGACCTCTGAATATCGGCGGGCTTCTGGCTCGACTGGTCTGCCAAGCAACAAATGGTAACATTCATTTATAAAATCGCCGGGGGTTAGTGCCAAAAGGCCAACCAAATTTAATGGATTTGCGTCTTTCGGGCTCGGAATATTCATGAATATTGCTCGGTGTCACGAAGAAATTGAATTTTAGACGGGGTATATACCTTGCTAGGAGGGCTTGCAACTTCGACAGAAGTTGCAAGCGTATACAGACAGATCAATGGCTCTGGAAGTGTTCGGCATAGTCTTTATTGGGCAGCTGGTGCTGCTCGCGCGATTTTTACGGCAAACGCCCGCTCCGCACATTCACTGCTGCCTTGATCGTGGATAGCAGAGACCGGTTTCCCCGGCGACGCTGGGCCAACTCAGCCTGCATGGCGCGACCATGCGGGAGGTTCATCGCCCGGGCGATCCTGTTTGCGGCATGACCCGAAGGCGGCTTGGCCGGATCTTCCAGGGTCAGGCGCTGCCACTGCACGGCGGCGTCGAGGATGGCGTAGGCCTCGGCGAGGGTCTCGGCCGTTTCCGCCGGAATCAGCCCGCCTTCGCCAGCCCGGCGCAGGACCGTGCTCGCATCACAACCGATGCACCCGGTCAGACCTGCGGCGAGCACGATCGACTGTGCCAGGAAGTCGAGGTCGAACAGGCCGCCGGGCGCGAGTTTCAGATCGTGCGGCCCGGCATAACCCCGCTCCTTCGTCACCAGGGCGCGCATGGTTCTGGCCTCGGCGCACACCGTGGCGGGATCGCGCGGCCGGGCGACGACATCCTGGATCGCGGCCGTCACCTCGGCTCCGAGGGAGGCGTCGCCGGCGACGACCTGGGCGCGGGTCAGGGCCATGTGCTCCCAGGCCTCCGCCTCCCCATCGTGATAGGCGATGAAGCTCGTCAGCTGCACGGCGGGCGGGGCGTGGCTGCCGTAGGGGCGTAGCCGCAGATCGACCTGATACAGGCGACCGCGCCGGGTCGGCACCGTCAGCGCCGCGACGACGCGCTGGGCGAGGCGGTTATAGGCCACCACGGCATCGAGCGGGCGCGGGCCATCGCTCAGGCGGTGATCGGGGTCGAAATCGTACAGGATGACGAGATCGAGGTCGGACGCGGCGGTCAGTTGGCGCGAGCCGAGCCGCCCGAGGGCGAGGACGCAACAGCGCCCGCGCGGCACCTGCCCATGCTCCTCCGCGAAGCGGCGCGTCTCGGCCTCCAGCACGAGGCCGATCGCGGCGTCCGCTATTGCCGAGTAGGCCCGGCCCGCCTCGGCCGGGGTGATCAAGCCGGAGACGAGGCGCGCGCCCGTCACGAAGGTCAGACGCCGCGCCGCGTCCCGGCAGCGGTCGAGGACATCCTCGTGGCTGGCGGGCTCCCCGACGAGGGACCGGAACTGCGTGCGCATCGTATCCGGCTCGGAGGCCGGCGCGATGAAGTCGGCTTCCAGCACCGCGTCGAGGACGTGCGGGCTGCGGCCCACTGTGTCCGCGAGGCGTGGCGAGGCGCCGAGCAGGTCCGCGAAGAGCAGCCGCAGCCGCTCGTGCGAGCGCAGGATCGCCAGCAATTCCGCCGCCGCGGGCATCCGGGAGAAGGCCCGGTCGAGGGTGAGCAGGGCGGCATCGGGATCCGGCGTACCGCCCAGCGCCTTGAGCAGCGCGGGCAGGAAATCCACCAGGATCTCGCGGGCGCGCCCGCCGCGCAGGGCCGGATGGCGGCCGAGATGCCAGTCCCGCACGATGCCGAAGGCGCGCTCCGCTTCGCGGAAGCCGAGCCCTTCAAGCCCGGCCAGGGTCGCGGGCTCGGCCTCGCCCGGCCCGAAGACCAGGGGAGCCGCCGCCTCGTCGCCGCCGCGTTCGAACAGCAGCCCGTAATGCCCCTGTACGCGGGCGGCATGGGCGAGCAACGTCTCCTCGAAGGCGCCGAGGCTGGGAAAGCCGCAGAAGCGCGCGAAACCCTCCAGCGCCTCCGGATCGGAGGGCATTCGCTGGGTCTGCTCGTCGCGCAGCATCTGGAGGCGGTGCTCCACCGTGCGCAGGAACGTGTAGGCCTGGGTGAGCTCGTCCCGCGCCCGCGCATCGATCCAGCCCGCCTCGCAGAGCCCATCCAGGGTTTCCATGGTGCGGCGCCCGCGCAGGGCGGGCTGGCGCCCGCCGAAGACGAGTTGCTGCGTCTGCGCGAAGAACTCGATCTCGCGGATGCCGCCGCGGCCGATCTTGATGTTGTGCCCGGCCACCGCGATCTCGTCATGGCCGCGCACGGCCTGGATCTGGCGCTTGAGCGCGTGGATCTCGGCGATGGCCGCGAAGTCGAAATGGCGACGCCAGATGAACGGCCCGAGTTCCGTCAGGAAGCCGGTCGCCGCCGCCTCGTCGCCCGCGACGGGCCGGGCCTTGATGAAGGCCGCGCGTTCCCAATCCTGCCCGATCGATTGGTAGTAATCGAAGGCGAAGGCGGTGGAGAGGGCGAGCGCCGTGGAGCCCGGATCGGGCCTCAACCGGTAATCGACCCGGTGGACGTAGCCGTCGGCGCTGCGCTGGGACAGGAGCTTGCCGAGGTCCTGCGTGATCTTGCCGAAGATCGCCTTGGCCTCCGGCCCGGCGACCCGCGCGGCGGGCTCGGCCTCGTAGAAGACCACGAGGTCGATGTCGCTCGAATAGTTCAACTCGCCCCCGCCGAGCTTGCCGAGCCCGAGGACGAAAAGCCCGCTCTGCCAAGCGGGCCGCTCGGGATCGGCCAGGCGGACCTTTCCCCTGGCGGCGGCCCGGCGCAGGAGCGCGTCGAGCCCGGCCGAGACGGAGGCGTCGGCGAAATCCGACAGGGCCTGCGTCACCGCCGCGAGATCCCAGAGCCCGCCGAGATCGGCCAGGGCTACGAGGAGCGCATGAGCGATGCGGTTCGCCCGGAGCCGTTTGGCGATGGCGGCGAGGTCGGCCTCGCTGGCGCAAGCTGCGCCCTCGGCCCGCTGCCGCGCGACGAGTTCGGCATGGGCCGCCTCGGGGGCTTGCTCCGCCAGGGAGACGAACAGCGCGGGCGAGCGCGTCACGATCTGCCACAGGAAATCGGAGTGCTCGGCGAGCCCGAGGAGCAACGCCTGCATTGCGGGCGTCACAAACCCCGCCGGAAAGGCGGGCGCGATCTCCGCGAGCCGCTCGCGGGCGAGGGGGGATGCGTCCGGCTCAAATCGCGGCCGGAGCCGCTCGCGCAGGGTGCCGTCCATCTGCTCGCCGGTTTCGTTTCATCGCGGCGCTTGGCGGGGTGAGCCCACCACGCGCCCCTTCATTGTGCCCCCGAGGGGCGGATGACGCCAGGGGAGGGGCATGGCCCCCGCCCGCCGTCACACCACGCGCACGGTCACGTCCATGTTGCCGCGCGTCGCGCGGGAATAGGGGCAAACCTCCTCGTGGGCGATCCTGGCGAATTCCTCGATCTCAGCGCGGTCCCGGTCGGGGACCGAGACGTCCAGGACCGCCGACAGGCGGAAGAACCCGTCCTCCTCGCGGCCGATGCCGACATGGGCCGTCACGGACGAGGCGGCCAGCGGCGCCTTGCGCTCGCGGGCGACCCGGAGGAGGGCGTTCTCGAAACAGGCGGCGTAGCCAGCGGCGAAGAGCTGCTCGGGATTGGTCGCGTGTCCGCCGGGGCCGCCCAACTCCTTGGGATGCGCCAGCACGTGATCGAGCACCCCATCCGACGACGAGATGCGGCCCTGGCGGCCACCGATGGCCGTCGCGGTAGCAGTGTACAGAGCCTTCATGGTGCATCCTCCTGACTCGCGGCCGAGTTAGAGCACCCTGGACGACATCAGAACCCGATTTCGTGACACACCGGGCCGTTTCACCGGCCCGGCGATACGCCCGTTCAGCCGCGATGACGGCTGCGAGAATCCGGCGTCGCGATCAGTGGAACACGCCGAAGAACCACAACAGCAAGATGATCGGCAGCGGGATTCCGAGCAGCCACAACAATCCACCACGCAACATGGTCGCCTCCTTCGTTCGGATATCCCCCCGAGAGCTGAAGCTCTGCTTCCGGGAACGCACGAAGTCGGCGAAGCGATGCGAAGAATTGCGAGACGTTCGGGCCCAGTTACGGCCCATCGCCGGTCGCGATGGCCTCCGCCGCGTATCGCGCCCGCGCGGAGGCATCCGGCGGCGCCCCGGTTCGGGTACACCACGCGGCGAACACCTCCGGTTCGATCGGCACGCGCAGCACCTCGACGCCGCTTTGGCGGACCACCTGTTCCATCTGCTCGGTGGCGATCCGCCACGTTTCGTAATGAGGCGGCAGCGCGCCGCCATCGGCGAGGCGCGCGCGCAGCGTGTCGTAATGCTCGGCGGCGTACCAGGGCAGGCCGACGCGGCGGGGGCGGCTCATGGCGATCCTCGGATGGCGATGCGGCCGGTCAACCCGCATCGGTGCATTCGGGTTCGAAGGCGCCGTCAGCGCCGCAGCAGGCTCACCCAGGAGGAGAGGGGCTCGGTGAGGGTCGTCCAGGCCCAGGCCCACATCGATTGCGGCCGCCCGCCCATCAGCGCGGCCACGTAGGCGTCCTCGCGCTCCTTGCACTCGTCCAATGCGTTGCGCTCGTTCCCAGCCCGGCTCTGCCCGGTCGGCTGATGCGCGATGGCTTCCTGCAGGCAGCGGTGCCACGCCCGTTCGAGCGCCTGAGGATCGGCCGGTGCGGCCGAGGCGCTGCCTGTCAGGGCGACAAGGACGAGGAAGTGAGCCAAACTGCGCATGGACGCCGCTCAGTCATCCGCCCCGGCGACCTGCGCGACCACGCGCCCGCCATCGGCCGGGGCCGCGCTGACGGCGCGGGCGAGTTCGATCCGGGCCGTCCAATCCGCCAGCATCACGAGACTGGCGAGCAGGAGCCCAAGCAGGGCGATGCGACGGGGCGTGGGACGCGGGATCGGCATGACACTCGCCTCAAGGACCGTGCGATCCTAGACGATGGGCCGGACACCGACTGCCACCCGGCGAGCACACCGGTACGAAAAGAGAACGCTAGGCCGGTTACCACCAGCCCGATCGGGTCCCCCTGGCCAGCCATGGGGGGCCTGTGCTGACGCTGGTCGCGGCCGATCCGAGATCGCCCGCGCCCCGTGCCGACCGGGTCATGACTATCTGCGACGGGACCCTGGTCGAGGTTTGCGCGGGAACCACCGAGGCGGCCTGACCTTGGCCAAACGGCTTGGTGCGTTCATGCTCCGCTCCGGGATGGAACCGCCGCCGGGACAGGCCAAGTATGAAGCCATTGAGAGTGGCCGTGATCGGCGGCTCGATCGCCGGGCTTACCGCCGCCGGCCTGCTGGCGCGGGGAGGGCACCGGGTTTCGGTCTTCGAGCGATCCGCCGGTCCCCTTGCCGGGCGCGGGGCGGGCATCGTCACCCATCCGGGGCTCTGGGCGGTGCTGGCGCGGTGCGGAAGCCCGGTCGAGCCGCGTGATCTCGGCGTCTCCGTCGAGGGGCGCCGGGTCCTCGACCGGGACGGACGCGTGGTCGCCGAGCGGAGCCTGCCGCAGATCCTGGCGGGCTGGGGCCGTCTCTACCGCCTGCTCCTCGACCAAGGACCCCCGGAGGCGATCCGGTACGGCGCGACCCTCGCGGCGATCGCCCACGAGGGAGACGAGGTCGTGGCCCGGTTCGAGGATGGAACGCGGATCACGGCGGATCTCCTCGTCGGCGCCGATGGGCAATTCTCGACGGTGCGGGCGCAGGTGCTGCCGCCGGTCGCTCCGGCTTATGCCGGCTATGTCGCGTGGCGCGCGGTGGTCGATGCGGCGATCCTGCCCGAGGCGACGCGGCGGGCGATCGGCTCCCATTTCGCATTCTGCCTGCCGCCGGGCGAGCAGATCCTCGCCTATCCCGTCCCGGCGACGGATGACGGGACCGGGATGGGACGCCGCCTCAACGTGGTCTGGTACAGGCCGACGGAGGAGGCGGCCCTCGCCGCGCTCCTCACCGACAGCGGCGGGGTCCGCCACGCCCTGTCCATCCCGCCGGGGCGGATCAAGCCAGAGATCCTGGCGGCGATGCGGGCCGATGCCGCGCGCATCCTCGCTCCTCCCTTCGCCGACGTCATGCGTCTGGCCGAGCAGCCCTTCCTCCAGGCGATCCTCGATATCGAGACGCCGAGCATGGCCCCGGCCCCGGGTATTGCCCTCCTGGGGGACGCCGCCTTCGTGGCGCGGCCGCATGTCGGGATGGGCGCGACCAAGGCGATGGAGGATGCCGCCGCCCTCGCCGACGCGCTGGCGGCGACGGAGGGCGATGTCGCGGCCGGGCTGGCCGCCTTCGATGCCAGCCGCCGTCCCTACGGCGCCTCGGTCGTGGCGCGGGGGCGCGAGCTCGGGGCCTACATGCAGGCGCAGTTGCGCGGTGCGGCGGAGCGCGAAGCGGCCGAACGCTTCCGCAGCCCCGAGGCCGTCATGACCTGGACCGCCGTTCCCCCACAGGCCGGAGATCGCCTTTGAGCCGCCTTCAAGCGGCCTTGGCGGTCGCCCGGCGGATCTCTGCCGGAAGGTCGAGGGGCGCGTTGGCGCTGTCGAGGAATTCGACCGTGGTGAAGATCAGCTCGGTCTCGCCGATATTGGCGAGGTCGTGCGTCATCGACTCGCCCGCGCCGAAGGACAGGTGCTGGATGTCGCCCGCCCGGTAATCGACCTCGGCGACCCGGCCGTCGCCGTACTGCGAGCGGGCGCGCCCTGCGGTCACGGCGGTCCAGAAGTAATCGAGGACATGGGTGTGGAAGCCGATCCGCTCGCCGGGTGCGAGCACGATGGTCCAGACCCGGCAGCGCGCATCCTCCGACAGGAGCCGCGTGCCGACGCAGCCATTCGTGCGCGCCGCCGCGAAGTCCTGTGCCAAGTTTTGCGCTAGGTGCGGCGGGAGACCCGCCGTTTCGGTCGTCCGGGTCATGGCGTTCCTCCTCGGCCTTTTCCGGGATGGTGATCCCGAACGGGCCGCCGGGCAAGCGCCGCTTGCCGTGGCCTAATCCCGCCCGGCGCGGGCGCCCGTCACCACCCGGCGATGCGTGGCGAGGAGGCCGGGCAGGGCCGCGTCGAGCATCGCCGCCCGCACGGCGTCGCGATCCGTGGCGCCCTCGATGCCGTAGACCCGCGAGCGCAGGCCGACATAGACCAGGGCCCCGTGGATGCCGAAGAGCAGTTCGAACTCGTCCGCCGAGAGGGGCTGTTCCTGCGCGCTCGGCAGGTGCGATTCGGCGCGCATGCCTTCGAGCAGCGGCGCGAAGATGCGCTCGCGCACCATGCCCAGATAGCGGTTCGGCAGATCGAATCCCTTCAAACCCGCCGAGACGAAGATCCGCAGCCACGCGTAGTCGTCGATCCGGCGCTGGTAATCGATCTCGAAGCGGCGGAACCGTTCGAGGCAGGGGAGGGCGGCGTCGCGCACCGTCGCCTCCCAGCCGCGATCCCACCGCTTGAGGTAGACCTCCTCGTAGATGCGCTCGATCAGGGCGGACTTGGTCGGGAAGTAGCGGAACAGCAGCGGCTGCGTGATGCCGAGGCGCCGCGCCAGCTCGCGGGTATGCCCGTCGAGCCCCGCCTCGGCGAAGAAGGCGATCGCACCCTCGACGATCTGGCGCTCACGGGTCTCGGCCGAAAGCCTCCGGCCGGTCGGAATCGCATCCGTCTCTCGCGCGGGGCTGCTTGACGGCATCTCGCTTTGGCCTTCTATTGAGCGAACGATCAATAAGGGCGTCCAACCTGTCCCACGGGGCGGTCATGGGCAAGCCCATAGGGAGGAGGAGCCGCGCGTGAAAGCGCCAGACTTCGCCTACGCGCGCCCGGCTTCGCTCGATGCGGCGCTGGCCCTGCTCGCCGAGCACGGCGAGGATGCCGTTCCCCTCGCGGGCGGGCAGAGCCTCGTCACGGCGTTGAACATGCGGCTCTCCGCCCCCGGCCTTCTGGTTGATCTGAACGCGATTCCCGGCCTCGCCGGCGTCACGGAAGCCGATGGCGCGGTGCGGATCGGCGCGATGACCCGCCACCGGGATGTCGGGACCGCCCTCGTTCGCGAGCGCCTGCCGCTGCTCGCCGCCGCCTTGCCCCACATCGCCCATCCCGCGATCCGCAACCGGGGGACGATCGGCGGCTCGGTAGCCCTGGCCGATCCCGCCTCCGAATGGCCGGCCTGCTGCCTCGCCGCGCGGGCGACCATCGTCGTGCAGGGCTTGACGGCCGAGCGGCGCATCGCGGCGGAGGACTTCTTCCTCGGCCTCTACACGACCGCGCTGGAGCCCGGCGAGATCGTCACGGCGATCGAGTTCCCGCTGCCCGGCCCCGACTCCGTCTGGGGCTTCGAGGAATTGTCCCGCCGCCACGGCGACTACGCCCTGGTCGGCCTCGCCGCCACGGCGAAGCGAACCGGCTCTTCCCTCACGGAGATCCGCCTCGCCTTCTTCAGCGTCTCCGACCGGCCGGTCCTGGCAGTCAAGGCCGCCGCCGCCCTGGAGGCGGGCGACGTGCCGGGCGCGCAGGCGGCGCTCGCCGAGGAACTCGACCCGCCGGACGACCCGTCCACGAAAGCCGCGACCCGGCTCCATCTCGCCCGTGTCCTCCTCGGCCGCGTCGCGGGCCGGATGCGGGACGGATCCGTCTCGCAGGAGAGCCGCCATGGCATCTGAGAGCCCCGACCGCGAGCACTCGGTCTCCTTCACCCTGAACGGGGAAACGGTGCGCGCCCGCGTGACCGCCAGGATGCATCTCGGCGATCTCCTGCGCAGCTCCTTCGGCCTGACGGGGGTTCATCTCGGCTGTGAGCACGGCGTCTGCGGCGCCTGCACCATCCTCGTGGACGGGAGAGCGGTGCGCTCGTGCCTGATCCTCGGCGTCCAGGCCGACGGCGCCACGGTCGAGACCGTCGAGGGGCTGACCGAGAGCGGGCGGATCAAGGATCTGCAGGACGCGTTCCATACCCGCAACGCCCTCCAGTGCGGATATTGCACGCCGGGCATGCTGGTGACGGCCGCCGAGTTGCTGGCCGACGAGGAGGCCTCGTCCTCCCGGGATGAGATCCGCGCGGCGATCTCGGGCAATTACTGCCGCTGCACCGGCTATCACGCCATCGTCGATGCCATCGCCACGACCGCCGCGGCGCGGCGCGACGCCCGCCGGGAGGCCGCGGAATGAGCGGCGAGCTTACCTTCCTCGACCGGCCGAACAGCTATATCGGCCGCTCCGTCTCACGCCCGAATGCGCGGCGCCTGCTGGAGGGCAGGGGCGTCTACGTGGACGACGTGGCGGCCTCCCGCGTCGGCCACGTCGCGTTCCTGCGCAGCCCCCACGCCCATGCCCGCCTCCTCTCGGTCGAGACCGGCGAGGCCAAGGCCATGCCGGGCGTGATCGCCGTGGTGACCGGGCCCGAACTCGCCGAGGTCTGCACCCCCTGGGTCGGCGTGCTCGGCCATTTCAAGGGCCTGCGCTCCGCGCCCCAGCATGCGCTCGCGATCGATCGCGTGACCTGGGTCGGGGAACCGTTCTGCGCCGTCGTCGCCCGGAGCCGGGCCGAGGCCGAGGATGCGCTCGCCGCCATCCTGGTCGAGTTCGAGCCGCTGCCCGCCGTGGTCGACATGGAGACGGCCCTCGATCCCGGAACGCCGGCCATCCATGCGGAACTCGGCGACAACCTCGCCTTCGAGCGCAACCTCGAAGTGGGCGAGGTCGATGCGGCCTTCCGCGAGGCGGCCGTCGTGGTCGAGGAGACC
This sequence comes from Methylobacterium sp. NFXW15, assembly GCF_049887755.1. Classification (NCBI taxonomy): domain Bacteria; kingdom Pseudomonadati; phylum Pseudomonadota; class Alphaproteobacteria; order Hyphomicrobiales; family Methylobacteriaceae; genus Methylobacterium; species Methylobacterium sp. NFXW15. Next base: position 35,826 of record NZ_JAGEKG010000009.1, read on the forward strand.
TATCAGTTCGGCCGCCATACCGGCGTCTGCCTGGAGCCCCGCGCGATCATGGCGGACTGGGTGGCGGCGGACGGGATGCTCACCGTTCACCATTCCTTCCAGGCGCCGCACATGATGCAGGACATCCTGTGCAAGCACCTCTCGCTCCCCGAGGGGGCGGTACGGGTGATCTGCAAGGATGTCGGCGGCTCCTTCGGGATCAAGGTCCACATCTACCCGGATGAGATGGCGACCTGCGCGCTGGCGCTGATGCTGAAGCGCCCGGTGAAGTTCGTGGCCGACCGGCTGGAGAGCTTCCAGAGCGACATCCACGCCCGCGACCACCGGGTCACGGCCCGGATGGCCTTCTCGGCCGAGGGCGACATCCTCGCCCTCGACATGGACGACCTGACGGGCATCGGCCCCTACTCGGTCTATCCGCGCACCAGCGCGGTGGAGGCCAACCAGGTCGTGAACCTGACGGGTGGTCCCTACCGCCACCGGCATTACCGCGCCCGTGCCCGCGTCGTGCTCCAGAACAAGGCGCCGACCTGCCAGTACCGGGCGGTGGGCCATCCGATCGCAACCATGGTCGCGGAGGGGCTCGTCGATCTCGGCGCGCAGAGGCTCGGGCTCGATCCCCTGGCGATCCGCGAGCGCAACGTCATCCCGGACGATGCCTACCCCTGCGCGGGTGTCTCCGGGATCAAGCTGGAGAAGCTGTCGCATCAGGCGGCTTTGGCCAAGCTCAAGGCCATGATGGATTATGACGGCCTGCGGGCCGAGCAGGCGCGCCTGCGCGAGCAAGGCATCCATCGCGGCATCGGGCTCGCGGCCTTCATCGAGATCACCAACCCCTCGGCCGCCTTCTACGGGGTCGGCGGCGCGCGCATCTCCTCGCAGGACGGCTGCACCATCCGCCTCGATCCGCAGGGCGGCGTCGTCGCCTCGGTGAGCGTCACCGAGCAGGGCCAGGGCACAGAGGGCATCATCGCGCAGATCGTGGCGACCGCCACGGGCGTGCCGATGGACAAGGTCCGGGTCATCTCCGGCGACACGCAGGCGACACCCTATGGGGGCGGCACCTGGGCCTCGCGGGGCGCAGGCATCGGCGGCGAGGCCGCGTGGCAGGCGGGCAAGGCGCTGCGCGCCAACGTCGTCGCGGTGGCGGGCGCGATCCTCCAGGCCGAGCCGGACAGCCTCGACATCCGCGGCGGCGCGGTGGTGGATTCCGCCACGGGGACCGAGCGCATGGCGCTCTCCGAACTCGGGCGCATCGTCTATTTCCGCCCCGACACGCTGCCGCCGGGAATCCAGCCGGAATTCGTCGCGACCCGCCATTACGTGCCCAAGGACTATCCCTTCGCCTTCACGAACGGGGTCCAGGCCTCCTATGTCGAGGTCGACACGGAGACGGGCTTCGTGACGCTCCTCAAGCACTGGTGCGTCGAGGATTGCGGCACCGTGCTCAACCCCCTTCTCGTGGACGAGCAGATCCGGGGCGGCATCGTCCAGGGGATCGGCGGGGCGCTGTTCGAGCACTGCCTCTACGACAGCGAGGGCCAGCTCCTGAACGGATCGATGGCCGACTACCTCGTGCCGATGGCGGGCGAGATGCCCGACATCGAGGTCGCCCACGTCGTCTCGGCGACGGCCTCTTCGGAGATCGGCGCCAAGGGCGCGGGCGAGGCGGGCACGGCCGGCGCCCCGGCGGCGGTGGTCAACGCGATCAACGACGCGCTCGCGCCGCTGAACGCCCGGGTCTCCCGCCAGCCGGTGACGCCGGATGTCGTTCTGGAGGCGCTGGGGCTGATTTGACCACCACCGTCCGCGGGGGCCTTCTCCAACCCCTCGACCTCATCCTGAGGTGCCCGCGCCAGCGGGCCTCGAAGGAGGGCTCCAGAAGGCTCTGCGATCCCTGGAGGCCTCCTTCGAGGCTGCTTCGCAGCACTTCAGGATGAGGTGGAGGGTGGGACGGAACTGGGACACATCACGGGCAACGGTCCTCCCAAGAGACCGGGCCCCCGAGGAAACGCCACGACAACGGAGGGACGAGGGGATGGGAACGGGCTTCGACAGGCGTTGGCTGCTTCAGGGCAGCGCCGCCGCATCCGCGCTGGCGCTTGCCGCCCCGGCCTTCCTGCGCTCGGCTGCCGCGCAGGGCGGCCCGATCCGGATCGGTTTCCCGGTGCCGCTCACCGGCGCCTTCGGGGCCGAGGCGAACGATCAGGTCCGTGCGGCGCAGCTCGCGATCAAGGAGTTCAACGAGGGTGGCGGCTTCCAGGGCCGCAACGCCGAGCTTCTGGTGCGCGACGACAAGCTCAACCCCGGCGAGGCCGCGACCCGGACGCTGGAACTGATCGAGAAGGACAAGGTCAACTTCCTCGTCGGCGGCCTCTCGGCGGCGGTGACGCTCTCCATCAACAACGTCGCCCGCGAGCGCGGCGTCATCTACAACTCGATCAGCCAGTCCGACGCCATCAACGAGGCGAAGGATTTCGGGCGCACCACCTTCCACGAGGCCCTGAACCCGCACATGACGGCGGGGGCGGTGGGCCGCTACGTCTTCCCGAAATCGGGCAAGCGCGTCGCCTTCCTCAGCGCCGACTACGCCTACGGCCACGAGATGGTGCGCGGCTTCAAGCGCGCGGGCGAGGCCTCGGGCATCGAGGTCGTGGCCGATATCCGCCACCCGATCGGCGCCTCCGACTACTCCGCCTTCTTGCCACGCATCGCCGCGCTGAAGCCGGACGTGCTCTGTCTGTGCAATTTCGGCCGCGATCAGGTGGTCTCGATCCAGCAGGCGACCGAGTTCGGCCTGAAGCGCAACACCAAGCTCGTGGCCCCCGTCCTCCTGTTCACCGCGCGCAAGGCGGGCGGCGACGCCTTCGACGGGGTGATCGGCGGCACCTCGTATTACTGGCGCCTGGAAGACAGCGTGCCGACCGCCAAGGCGTTCAACGACCGGTTCCGCGCTGCCTATAACGGCGCCGTCCCCTCGGATTACGGCGCGCTCGGCTATGCGGGCGTCCGCTCGGTGCTGGAGGGCGTGAAGGCCGCAGGCTCCACCGAGACCGACAAGGTCGTGGCCGCGATGGAGAACCTCAAAGCCGATTTCTACAAGGGGCCGCAGAGCTTCCGGAAGTGCGACCACCAGTCGGTGCAGTCGGTCCTGATCGTCGAGGCGAAGTCGAAGGACATGAAGACCCCCGACGACGTCTTCACCATCCTCGGCACGGAGGGCCCGGATGAGCGGTTCCTGCGCGGCTGCGACGAACTCGGTCACAAGGCGTGAGGCGCCCGATCCGTCCTTGCGAGCGCAGCGAAGCCATCCAGGGTAGCGCCATGCGCGGGAAGGTCCCGCATCCCTGGATTGCTTCGCCTTCGCTCGCAAAGACGACAAGCGGAATGAGCTCTCACGCCCTCCACCCAGGAGCACCCCGGTGAGCGACCTCACGATCGGAGGCTTTCCCCTCGATCTCCTCGCGCTTCAGCTCGTCACCGGCGTCGCGCTGGGAGCGATCTATGTGCTCGTGGGGATCGGCCTGTCGCTGATCTTCGGGCTGATGAACGTCGTCAACTTCGCCCATGGGGCGTTCTTCATGGCGGGCGCCTATGTCGGCGTGTTCCTCTACGGCTATACGGGGAACTTCTGGCTGAGCCTCGTCGCGGCGCCCCTGGCGATGGGGATTCTCGGGCTCGCCGTCGAGCGGGTTCTTGTCCGGCCGCTCTACGGGCGCGGGATCGACGATCCGCTGCTCCTCACCTTCGGCCTGTCCTACGTCATGATCGAGGCCGTGCGCATCGCCTTCGGCCTCACGGGCCTGCCCTTCGGGGCGCCGCCGGAACTGCGCGGGGCCGTCGATATCGGCATCGGCTACTTCCCGCTCTACCGCCTGTTCCTCATCGCCTTCTCCCTCGTGGTGGTCGGCGCCCTGTGGCTGTTCATCGAGCGCACGCCCTTCGGCCTCGTGATCCGGGCGGGCGCCCGGGATCCGCAGATCGTGCAGGTGCTCGGCATCCAGATGTCGAAGATCTGGCTCGCGGTGTTCGGCCTCGGCTGCGCGCTGGCCGGGCTCGCGGGTATTCTCGCCGCGCCCCTTCAGGGCGTGACGCCGGAAATGGGCATCCCGGTGCTGGCCGAGGCCTTCGTGGTGACGGTCGTCGGCGGCATGGGCTCTCTCGCCGGGGCGGTGCTGGCCGGGCTCCTCGTCGGCATCGTCGTCGCCATGACCTCGCTGGTGGCCCCCGACATGACCAAGATGGCGATCTTCGCGCTGATGGCCCTGGTGCTGCTGGTGCGCCCGAGGGGCCTCCTCGGCCGGGCGGGAGCCCTCGGATGAGCGCGCCCCTCTCCGGACAGGCCGTGGCCAAAAGTGGCGTGGTCGAGGGCGCGCCCATTCCCGCTGCGAGGCCGGGTTCGGGCCGGACCGGGCGGTGGCTGGCGCTCGCCAGCCGCCACCGGGTCGCCCTGACGCTAGCCTTCCTCCTCGTGTTCCCCTGGATCGCGCCCTATCAGGCGCTCGCCGTGAACATCCTCGTGCTCGGGCTCTACGCGCTCGGGTTCAACCTGCTCTTCGGCTATACCGGGCTCCTGTCCTTCGGCCATGCCGCCTTCCGCGGCGGCGGCGCCTATGGCAGCGGCATCGCCATCGTCCATTACGGGCTGCATCCGGGCCTCGCCCTCGTGGCGGGCACGCTACTCGCCACCCTCATCGCGGCGGCGATGGGCGTGCTGGCGATCCGCACCCGCGGCATCTACTTCGCGATGACCACGCTCGCCCTGTCGATGTGCGTCTATTACGCCTTCTACCGGGCGGAATCCTTCACCGGGGGCGAGAACGGCCTGCGCGGCATCAACGTGCCGAGCCTCACCCTGCTGCCGGGCGTGCGGCTCGATCTCATCGATCCCGTGGTGAAGTACTATGCCGTGCTCGCCGTCGTCGGCGTGGCGGTCTGGCTGTTCTCGCGTCTGCTGTCCTCGCCCTTCGGTGCGGCTCTCGAAGCGATCCGCGAGAACGAGGGGCGGGCGCAGGCCTGCGGCTACGACGTGCAGCGCACGAAGCTCGTAGCCTTCGTGATCTCCGGGGCGCTCTGCGGTCTCGCGGGGGCGCTGCAGGCGATCCATCTCTCGATCGTGCCGATCGAGACCATGCATTACGCCACCTCCGGCCAAGCGGTGATGATGGCGCTGCTCGGCGGCATGGGGACCTTCTTCGGGCCCTTCGTCGGCGCGGCGACCTTCTCCCTGCTGCAGGACGGGCTCGCGACGTTGACGAGCCACTGGCAGCTCTTCGTCGGCGCGATCTTCATCGCCTTCGTCCTGTTCCTGCCGCTCGGCATCTGGGGCGAGGTGCTGGCACGTTTGAGGAGGGCCGGATGGTGAGCGCGGCTCCTCTCGCGGCATCGCCCGCCGCCGTCGCCGCAGCGCCGCCGATCCTCGCCACCGAGGGGCTCGGCAAGCGGTTCGGTCATTTCCGCGCCCTGTCCGATGTCAGCGTCGCCTTCCCCGAGGGCGGCATCACCGCGATCATCGGGCCGAACGGGGCCGGCAAGTCGACCTTCTTCAACCTGATCTCCGGCGCCTTCCCACCGAGCGAGGGCCGCGTCCTGTTCCGGGGCCAAGACATCACCGGCTCGGCTCCGCACCACTTCGCCCGGATGGGCATCGCCAAGTCGTTCCAGATCACCAATGTCTTCCCGCACCTCACGGTGCGCGAGAACGTCCGGGTGGCGGCCCAGGCGCGCCGCGTCCGCTTCGCCTTCTTCCGCCACCGCTCGGCCTATCCCGAACTGATCGAGCGCGCCGAGGCGCTGCTCGGCGAGGTCGGCCTCGCCTCCCGGATGGACCGGCTGGCCCGTGAACTCGCCCATGGCGAGCAGCGCGCCCTGGAGATCGCGGTGGCCCTCGCGGCCGAGCCCTCGCTCCTTCTCCTCGACGAGCCGACCGCCGGGATGAGCCCGGAGGAGACCCGCGAGATGATGGACCTCGTCCAGCGCCTCGCCGAAACGCGGACTCTCATCCTCGTCGAGCACAAGATGAAGCTGGTCATGGGCCTGTGCCGCCGCCTCGTCGTCCTGCACCAGGGCCAACTCCTGGCCGAGGGCACCCCCGACGACATCCGCGCCCATGCCGAGGTCCGCCGCGTCTATCTGGGCAAAAGCGCATGAACCAAGAGGGCATGAGTGCCGCCGCGCCGCTGCTGTCGGTCGAGACTCTCAGCGCCTGGTACGGCCATTCGCACATCCTGCAGGGGATCTCCCTGGAGGTCCGCCCCGGCGAGATCGTGACGCTGGTCGGCCGCAACGGCGCGGGCAAGACGACGACGCTCAAGGCGATCATGGGCCTCGTGCCAAAGCGCGAGGGCCGCGTGACCTTCGCGGGCGCCGACATCCTCGACCGGCCGCCGCACGAGCGCTTCCACCGGGGTCTCGCCTACGTGCCGGAGGAGCGCCGCATCGTGCCGGGGCTGACGGTGGAGGAGAACCTGCGCCTCGGCATCCTGGCGGCGAAGGGCGAGCGGGTGTCCCGCCGCGACGAGGCGCGGCGGATCGAGGTCATCGCCGAGACCTTCCCCCGTCTGAAGCAGCGCCTGAAGCAGGAAGCCATCACCATGTCGGGGGGCGAGCAACAGATGCTCGCCATCGCCCGCGCGCTCATGGCCGAGCCGGTGATGGTGCTCCTCGACGAGCCCTCCGAGGGGATCATGCCGATCCTCGTCGAGGAGATGTTCGAGCAGTTCGTGGCGATGAAGCGGGCCGGGACCACGATCCTGCTGGTCGAGCAGAACGTGGAACTCGCCCTCGCCATCTCCGACCGCGTCTACATCGTGGATGGCGGCGCGGTCGTCTACCACGCCCCCGCAGCCGTGCTGCAGGACGATCCCGAGATCCAGGCCCGCTACTGCGCGGTCTGAGCGCCCGTGAGAAGGAGACCAGAATGGACATCGCCGGCGAGTACCGCATCCCCGCCGCGCGGGAGGCCGTCTGGGCGGCGATGAACGATCCCGCCGTGCTTGCCCGCTGCATCCCCGGCTGCAAGGAGCTCGAACAGGTCTCGCCGGAGGAGATGAAGGCCAAGGTCTCCCTCAAGATCGGGCCGGTCTCGGCGACCTTCGCGGGCACGGTTCGCCTGGAGAATGTGCGCCCGCCCGAGGGCTACACCCTGACCGGACAGGGCAATGGCGGCATGGCGGGATTCGCCAAGGGCCGCGCGGCGGTGAGCCTTGCGGAGGAGGGGGCCGAGACGGTCCTGACCTATACGGCCAAGGCCGAGATCGGCGGCAAGATCGCCACCCTCGGCGGGCGCTTGATGCAATCGACCTCGCGCAAGCTCGCGGACGAGTTCTTCGGAAAGTTCGCCGCCGAGTTCGGAGTCGCCGGAGCGGAGACCGGTCCGGTGCCGGACGATGCGACGAAAGCCATGATCTAAAGGACTTTCTGTAATCTCTGGATCGTGACAGCCCCTCCGTCTTTGCGAGCGCAGCGAAGCAATCCAGGGCAGCGGGACTTCTGAGAATTTGGCGGCTTCCTGGATTGCTTCGCTGCGCTCGCAAAGACGACGAAGCGATGTGATCGAGGGAGTTATCGCATCCGGGACGGCCATGGCCCGAATGGCGCCCCCTGGGGGGCTCGTCGCGCTATGGTGAGCGACGAACCGTCTCCGGGAAGGACAGCGCATGCCCAAGGTCGTCATCAGCGAGTTCATGGACGAGGCGGCGATCACGATAGAGCTCGCGGGATTCGAGACCCTGTACGATCCGGGCCTCGTCGACCGGCCCGGCGATCTCGCGGAGGCGCTCCGGGGCGCCGACGCCCTCATCGTGCGCAACAGGACCCAGGTGCGCGGCGCCCTGCTGAACGGGGCGGCGGACCTGAAGGTGGTCGGCCGCCTCGGCGTCGGCCTCGACAACATCGACGTCGAAGCCTGCGGCCGACGGGGCATCGCCGTCTATCCGGCGACCGGCGCCAATGACGGAGCCGTGGCCGAATACGTGATCGCCAGCGCGATGCTGCTCCTGCGCGGCGCCTACGGCGCGACGGGCCGGGTGGCCGAGGGCGCTTGGCCGCGCAACGCGCTGATGGGCCGCGAGATCGGCGGCAAGCGCCTCGGTCTCGTCGGCTTCGGCGCCATCGCCCGCGAGACCGCCCGGCGGGCCTCCGCCCTCGGCATGGAGGTTGCGGCTCACGATCCCTACCTCGCGCCCGGCGATCCCGCCTGGACCCCGCCCACCGGCCCCGTAGGCCGCCGCGACCTTGCGACCCTGATCGCGGAGAGCGACGTGCTCTCCCTGCACGTGCCCCTCACCGAGGGGACGCGGGGGCTCATCGACGGGGCCGCCATCGCCCGGATGCCGAAGGGCGCCGTGCTCATCAACGCCGCGCGCGGCGGGGTGGTGGACGAGGCGGCCGTGGTTGCGGCCCTGAAGGCGGGACATCTCGGCGGCGCGGCCCTCGACGTGTTCGACCGTGAGCCCCTGGACGCGCAGGCCGGCGCGGCCTTCGCGGGCGTGCCGAACCTGATCCTCACGCCGCATATCGCGGGCGTGACGCAGGAATCGAATGTCCGCGTCTCGGCCGTCACGGCCAAAGCCGTGCGCCGCCACCTGATTGGTCGTTGAGACGACCGAACTTCGCGGTCTCACCAAGGTTGGCATGGGGAGGGCTCGCGAGCGGTGCTGTCCGGTTTTGCGCCGGTGAAGCGGGCGAGGGGGGAGGGACGCATGGACCAGATAACACCGGTGAATCTGGCCTACGACGCCCTCGCCGCCGCGCGGGAGGTGGCCGCCTCGGCGCGGATCAACGCCGACGCCCAGGACCGCGACGACGGCTTTCCGGCCTCGGACGTGGCCGACCTCGCCCGTCTCGGTCTCCTGGCCGCCCCCATCCCTGTCCGCGAGGGCGGCGCGGGGCTCGGCGAGGAGCCGGGCGGGGCGAAACTCGCCGAGGTGTTGCGTCTAGTCGGGTATGGGAGCCTCGCGCTGGGGCGCCTGTACGAGGGCCATGTCAACGCGCTCCACCTCGTCGCCCTCTACGGTGATGCCGGACAGCGTGAGCGCCTGTTCGAGGATGCACGTTCCGGCCATCTCTTCGGCGTCTGGAACACCGAGAAACCCGGTGGCGGCCTCGTCCTGGAGGGCGGGCCGGGTGGCCTTCATCTGCGCGGCGCCAAGACCTTCGCCTCGGGGGCCGGCCACGTGACCCGCGCCCTCGTCACCGCCCATCGCGCGAACGCGGACGGTCCGCTGATGCTGGTCGTCCCCCTGGAGGCCGGGACCCGGGCCGACCTGTCGGATTGGCGCGCGCATGGAATGCGCGCCTCGGCCACCGGCACCGTCGACTTCTCGGATCTGCCGGTCACGGACGATGCCATCCTCGGCGAACCGGGCGATTATCATCGCCAGCCGGTCTTCTCTGGTGGCGCTTGGCGCTTCGCCGCCGTGCAGCTCGGCGGCATCGAGGCCGTGTTCGACGCGTGGCGCGAGCACCTGACGCGCCACAAGCGGGGAGGCGACCCGCACCAGCTCGCCCGGCTGGGGGAGGGGGCTCTGGCGGTGGAGGGCGCACGGAACTGGATCGCGCGCGGCGCGTCCGCGGTCGCGCAGGGGACGCTACCGCCCGGGCGGCTGATCGCCTGCATCAACCTCGTGCGTCTCGCGGTCGAGCGGGCCGGGCTCGACGTGCTGCAACTGGCCCAGCGCTCGGTCGGCCTCCAGGGCTTCCTGCGCGGCCATCCGCTGGAGCGGTTGTCCCGCGATCTCGCGACCTATCTGCGCCAGCCTGCCCCCGACGGCGCTCTGGTCGGCGCGGCGGAGGAGATCCTGGCGGCGGGCGGGATGGCCGGCGACCTCTGGCATGGGGGCGGTCCATGAGCCGTTTCACATCCTCGATCCCGCCGAGCTATTTCGACGGGCACTACGCCGACGATCCCGACCCCTGGCATTTCGAGACCAGCGCCTACGAGCACGCGAAATACGAGGCGACCCTCGCCGCGCTTCCGCAGCCGCGTTACGCCTCGGCCCTGGAGGTCGGGTGCTCCATCGGCGTGTTGACCCGCGCTCTGGCCGCGCGCTGCGATGAGGTGGTGGGGGTCGATGTGGTGGAGCGCGCCCTCGCCCGCGCCCGCGAGACATGCCGCGACCTCGGCCATGTCCGGTTCGAGCGGGCGCAGGTTCCCGTGGAATGGCCCGCCGGGTCGTTCGACCTGATCCTCTTGTCCGAGATGATCTATTTCCTCGATTCCGGCGACGTGGCGCGGCTGGCCGGGCAAGTCCGGCATTCCCTCAGACCGGGTGGCGTCGTCGTCCTGGTCCACTGGACGGGCGAGACCCACTATCCCCTGAGCGGTGACGAGGCCGCGCACGCGTTCATCGCGGCCTCGGCGCCCTTCCTATCCCCCCTCCGGCATCTCGCGACGGAGACGTACCGCCTCGACGTGCTGGCGGACCGAGCCCTCACAGCGCCCGGACGCCAACCATGAGCACGGCCCGCTGGTTCGACACGCCTGAACGCTACGGCCGCATCAGCCGCGGCTTCCACTGGCTGATGGCCGCGCTCTTCGCGTGGCAATTCGCCGGAGCGCTGCTCTATGTCGGGATCGGCGATACCGCCGTGACCCGCCTCGTCGGTGGAAGCCATTTCACCCTCGGCTTCACGCTCTTCGTGCTGGTGCTGCTGCGGGGGCTCTGGGGCCTCGCGAATCTCAAGAGCCGCCCGCCCCATCCCGGCCGCCTCGGCCGGGCGGCCTCGATCGGGCACGGCGTCATCTACGGCCTGATGGTCGTCATCCCGAGCCTCGCCCTGCTCCGCCAATACGGCTCGGGCAAGCCGTTCGCCCCCTATGGAATCCCCCTCATGCCGGAGCGGGACACCAAGATCGCATGGATGATGGCCCCGGCCGATCTCTTCCATGCCTGGCTGGGCTTCACCCTCCTGGCCGTCGTCCTCGGGCATTCGGCCATGGCACTGGTGCATCAGAGGGTATGGAAGGACCACACCCTCTCCCGCATGACCTGAGGCCGGGCATGGCTGCTCCATGGCTGAGGCATGGACTGAAAAAAGAATTTGACGTGGGCCTAGCCACCAAGCAGTCTGGTACCTAGTACTTTAATACTAGGCTGGGGCGCCCATGTTGCAGACCGCGACATCTGACACAACACGTGCAGCTTATGCAGCAAATGTGATTTGTACTTGCGTTTTAGACACAAGACGAAATCTCGTCTTCGTGATGAGAAACGGGGACGTCGTCAGAGGTTTTGTCAGGGGAACATCATCGGAAACCAGATCCGATCCTGACTATGTCTTCAGTGGAACGATCATCATCGAGGATGAATCGGGGGATTTGCGGCAGATCGATGCCTTAGAGGTCACGGGGGTGATGCCCCTGTAGCGCCATTAAAGGTCTCGATCGAAGGAGGGCAGCAAGCTGCGGACGCTTCACGGTCGCGGATTGGCGAAACATGTGTGCCTCTCGAGGGGCCTTGCAGTGACATCCACATAAGAGGCGCCCAACCGACGTGCTACCGAGTTCGTCCGGTTTCGCTATAACCTTCAGGTGAGAGTGTGAGGGGGCGAAGAGAACGGTCCGTGGACAAGCCCGCCCAGCCCTTCACCGTTGGCCTGCCGAATCTCAGCAAAGCGCATTTCGCGGTGCCGACCCGCGAGAGCGTGCTGACGGCGGCGCCCTTCTCGCACATGCCGCGATTCCTGATTCTCTATGGCTCCTTGCGCGAGCGCTCCTTCAGCCGCTTCCTGGCCTACGAGGCCGCGCGGCTCCTCGAAGCCATGGGTGGCGAGGTGCGCATCTTCCACGCGGATGGGCTGCCCCTGCCCGACGACACCACCGCCGACCACCCGAAGGTGCAGGAGCTGCGCAATCTGTCGATCTGGTCCGAGGGCCAGGTCTGGGTGTCCCCGGAGCGGCACGGCACCCTGACCGGCGTGATGAAGAGCCAGATCGACTGGTTGCCGCTGAGCGAAGGCAGCGTGCGGCCGACCCAGGGACGCACCCTCGCCGTGATGCAGGTGTCCGGCGGCTCGCAGAGCTTCAACGCCGTGAACGCCTTGCGCATCCTGGGCCGCTGGATGCGGATGATCACCATCCCGAACCAGTCCAGTGTGCCGATGGCCTACAAGGAGTTCGACGAAGCCGGACGGATGAAGCCGGGTCCGCTCTATGAGCGAGTCGTGGACGTATGCGAGGAACTGATGAAGTTCACGCTGCTCACCCGCGAACGGGCCGATCACCTCGTGGACCGCTACAGCGAGCGCAAGGAGCGCGAACCGGACCTTTTAAAGGGCGTCGCCGCCGATATCGGCTTCGTCAAACGCTAGAGCCGTCTTCGAGCAAGTTGGCTCACCTGCCTCCGGGAATCCATCGACGGGGGCGGCTCAACTCGGTCTATACGGCACTAGACGGCCTGCCTTCAGGCTCGATCGGGTCGTGGAAAGGTGCGGGGGCCGGTGTCGGCGCGGGACGCTGCAAACGCATCCAGGGCGGAGCTGCACCGCCGCGCCGAACCGGGGCACCTTCGGCATCCGAGCGATCGGCGGCGCGGCACGGCGACGGCCTGCTCACGGAGAGCAGGCCGACCACGTCCACCGCGGATGCCCAGCGGCTCCGTCAGCAGCTAAGGCGGCGGCCTTCCCGCCGTCCATACGTCCGATAGTGGGTCAGGCCGGATGGCATCTGCCCGCGCATGACCGCCCGGCGCACGTCGGGATTGCAGCGAAGATATTCGCGCTCATCGAACGCGTAGCCACCGCGTCCGCCGCGATCGTAATCCCGTCCATACCCGCCACGGTCACGGTCGTCATAATCCCTGTCGCGCCCGTCGTAGTCGCGACGGTCATAACCGTAATCGCGCCCTCCATAGGGCTGCGCCAGTGCGGGTGTGAGTCCGCTGAGGAGAGCCAACCCCAACACGGTCGCCGAAAGCACCTTCATGTCCCATTCCTCCTTGTAGCGCCCCATGAACGCTCAAGGTGGAAGATGGGTTCGATCGCCGGTCGAGATCGAGATGATTGATAAGTCGGCAGTCCCCTCCGGCCGTGTCATGTCCTGGGCCTCTGGCTCACTCGAACGAAATCTCACCGCGCGCGTTTCCGGCCATGCTTGCGCGCACCCCCCGCCTGCCATCTCACACCAAGACCGTGGCCCCGGCCAAGGGAGTGGAGGCGGCGGATATCGCCGCCGGTCTCCATCTGGCGCGCGCCAAGGATCGGCCGCTGGTGCGGGCTCTGGGCACGGCGAGCGAGATCGGCAGTTGGAAATCGCTGCTCGCTCTGTCGGCTGGCGCCTACGCCCTCGGTCTCCTGATGCGGGATCGTCGGCTCGCGGGAGCGGGCCGCCACATGCTGCAGGCCGGCATCCTGGCGGGCGTGGTGAAGACGAGCTTGAAGAGGACGGTCCACCGCACACGTCCCAACGTCCTCATGGATGAGGGTTTCTACACTCGAGGCTGGCCAGGAACGAACGTCGGACCCTGGCAATCCTTTCCGTCCGGCCATTCTGCCCTGAGCGCCGCCGTCGCGTGCGCCGCCGCCCGCGCCTTCCCGGAGATCAAGGCCCCTGCCTACGCCGTCGCGACGGGCGTCATCACGGCGCAGGTCCTGCGCGGCGCCCATTTCCCTGCCGATGTCCTGGCAGGCGCTGCCATCGGCATCGCAGCAGAGTTTGCAGTCGACCGGCTCTGCACGGGCGCCCCGCGACCAATGCGGGGACATGACAAGTTTGCTGACCACAGCAGCTGAACCGCTCCCCCCACCGTAATCACAACTATCGCGGGATGATACGACGGCCGCATCTCGGTCAGGTTGATGAAGTCTCAGCTGACTCAACTCTAGCGTGAACTGCGCGGAGAGAGACGATAGGCCGGAGGCGAGCCAGGGCCACAGTACGCCCGGCAGCGGCGTGCCGTTCCTGACGGCCTTGTTCGCAGGGCCAGTCTTGATCGTCGCGTCCATCTTTGGAGCGTCGGCACTCTCGCCATCGATACCTTCGCCCCCTGTCGCTGCCGCGCAGGTGCATGCGGTCCCGGTGCTCTCTCCGGGCGCCACGACAAGCGACGTCCCGATCGCATCACGCCCTGTGACAGCACCGGCCGCCGCCGCCGTTATCGCGCAGGCCGTCGAGGCTCCCGCTGTCGAGCGACCGAAGCCGATCGAGCGCTCAGCCACCGGCGGGCAGTACGTCAGCGGCCACAAGGTGCCCCTACGGGTAGATCCGAATGGCAAGGGGCGCGTGCTCGACCGCTACGAGGCCTGGCAGGCCGTCGAGGTGTTGGAACGGCGCGGCGGGTGGATTCAGGTCTGCCACACCCTCACGCAGCGCGAAGGCTGGATCCAGGCCAAGCGCCTCCGGCACGAGCGACCAACGGAGGAAGCCGAGGCGAGGCCTGCGAAAGCCTCGCCGGCCCTGCGCGACGCCGCGATCACGAAGCTGCTGATCGAGCGCTCGATCGCCGATTATCCCGGCCCGTGTGCCTGTCCCTGCCAGAGCGCCCGCAACGGCTCATCGTGCGGGAAGCAGGCGACCTACGTCCGGCCAGGTGGATACGCGCCGCTGTGCTACGCGAGGGATGTCACGCCGGAGATGATCGCGGCGTACCGCGCGGAGCGCTAACTAAACGATATCTTTAAGGCGAATGGCGACACGAGGGAGCTTTGACCATGCGGCATGGCCGACAGGATGCCGTCCAGATCAGAGATCGGGAACCTCGGCCTCCAGCCAATTCGCTGCCGCCTTCAGTGTCTCGAACTTGTGCGTCTCGGCGATGGACGGGGCCGGATAAGGCGGGCTCTCAGTCAGCGTCTCGACAATCCAGCCGCCCTCGTAGACATCCTTGGACACTTAGCAGACGATGCTGCCGACGACCTCGCCGTCGATAAAGAGATCCAAGCTGCCCGGGGCAAGACGTTGAAGGGTCTATATCATCGGGTTCTCAGACTGAGTGCCGCGCTGCGCGAAACCTATGCAAGGCCGGATGAGCTTGTCGGTTCACCTCTCCAGCGCCCCACGCTCGTGCAGGAGGCATCATGCGCTTGCGCGGGCCAATGGTCCGCCCCAGGTCGATCAGCGACTCTGCGAGACGTTCCGGGATTTTTAGGTTAGTGCGTGCACCGCTGGCGCGCCCTACGGGATTCGGCCCACAGGAGATCAGCGCATTGATATTAAGGATGTTTTTCCCTCGGCACGTAGCATCAATGTAGCATGGTAGCGGTGCATCAGCAAAATCGACGCGTTGATCCTCAACGCGAACATGTAGGAACGGGCGCCCCTACGTGACGGGACGCCAGAGCATTTTGCACGGCACTTTCCCGTTTACGTGCGTGGGGCCGTCTTCGGGCTATAGATTGATCTGGGGGTGATAGGGCAGGGTAGGTCCTTCACGTTAATGCGCGTGATCTCCGAAGCTGCAGGCATCGCGCCCAGCGTGACTTACTATCTAACAGAGGCGGCGTTACGTTCCTGCGCCCGCACATGAACAGCAAAATTGGCCCCACAGGGCATCCGCGTGAAGGTCGGGGCCACGGCCTAACCGTCTCTGCAAGGATGGCAAGCGTGCCCGAGGAGGGGCCTGCCAAGCCGACAATTTTGAGCTAACCGTGATAATCCTAGTGTACCGCGTCGAGATTGATGTTTGAGAACAAAGAAATAAAATTACACAGACGTAGTTACAAATTAATATTGCTCTATTAGGCTTGTTTCAATTATATCACGAAGAAAAAATGGGAATGATTCTAAAGAAATCACATACAGCCGCGTTCGGCCCCATTCCTTACCGGGCTTCCGTCCGTCTGCGACTGCAGCCTCACCCGAGCTGCTCTTATCAGTATCCATAGTCGCCGCCATGCAGTAACCTCGCAACCGGCCGTGTCTGAAGTATCTATCATGGCAGCGATCTTGCCCATGAACACGCCCTTCACAACGGAACGACGCATTTGATGATATACAGGTCAATCGTGGTTAATATCGGTATTTTCAGTTCAAATAAGACTAAATATCAATCGTAGCGTCGAGTAGTAGAAGATAAAGGCAGTAAATTCCGTAGATAGAAGAAATAACGCCCTTTTCCAAGAGATAAATCATGAACGATCTGTACGTGGATGCATCGGAAGTGTCGTTTCAGTTTGCTCAAATCAGAGCCGAGATATTGAAAAATGAGCAATTAAATAATGAGTTGCATGAATACTTCTCGAAAGAGGCTCGTTTCTTTTCGAGTGGCGGCAATCTAGGTGACGGCCTTATACAACTTGGCACTTTCGATCTATTTGAAAGTAAGGGTATAGATTTAAGAGCAGTAGATCCAAACAATCATTCTATTCTTTTGCCAGAAACTCCAATCATTCTAGGTGGTAGTGGGGCATGGGTGGAAGGAGTCTGGGAATATTGGGCTCGTCTGCTGCGACCGCACTTGGAGGCAGGTGGTAAACTATTAGTATTACCAAGTTCTTTTAATGGCTTTGTGGATTATTTTGAACGATACGCAGATCAAATTTTTTTGTTTGCTCGGGAGGAAGTCTCATTTTCAGCGCTCGCTAAATCTCGCGTGCTTCGAGATCGAATTGGGCTTTGCCCCGATCTTGCTTTTGCGATTAATCCGGATACGCTTCCGAAGCAAAAGTTTCTGGCCCGATCGGGCGAATTGAATCTATTCAGAACCGACGCCGAGTCGGCGCTGAAGCGCACGCCATTAGGCAACTGTGATGTTGCTCTCTTATGGAACGGCGGAATCTGGTCAGAAAAAGTAAGCTGTATTGAGGCAATCACTGCAGCGTGCGATTTAATCGGGCGATTTCAAGTCGTGAATACCGATCGATTGCACATGACTGTCCTGTCGGCAATGATTGGTTGCAAAGTTAACATGTATTCAGGAAACTATTTTAAATTGTCTGCCGTGTATGATTACACACTAAAGTCTATCTCAAGTATAAAATATTGCGGCCTATATGATTTAGAGAGTCAAATTAGCTTCGATGAAAATGAAGCAATGCGTGAAGAGCTTATCAATCTTGCAAGACTGCGCCGTGATTGGTATGAGCCGGAGATTGTTCGGCTGCAAAACCTCATCGCCGAATATGATAAAATAAAGAATGAATGGTTTGAGCCGAAGCTCAATCAATTTCATAATAACTTGGAAATGGCGCAGCGCGAAATAAGTATTTTGAGAGCAGAATTATCATACTTTAAGAGAAAATCACGAACAATCTCAGAGATTGAACAAGAATGCCAATATTTTACTCGCCGACTCGAACATTTTTTGGGAAGTCAAATTTCGTTATTGCGCGTAAATATAGATAAAAAAGATCATATAAGCGAGGATGAATCAGCACCCAAGTGTGAGCATGCGGATCAATTGGTTCATTTGATGTGTGAGCAGGTAAGGTCGATCTGTCAGCGGTTTTATGAAGACGTGAATAGAATCTGGACTGGATCATCGCCCAATGATAATAACGACGAGAATTGTGAGGGCCGATAACTACTTTACGGAGATATTTAAGCAGCAGGCTGCAATGGATTTGAAGATTTTTTCAGTCTTGTGATGACAAGTCGGAGGCCTCCAAAAACCTCGCGGTTTGAGGGGTTTTGTGGTGTGATGGCATCGGCGGTCGGTGAGGTGCTGCGATGCGCGGTCAGCCTGGTTTCTTCGACGTGGACGAGCGTCTGAAGGATCTCTCGGCCAAGGGCGATGCGCTGGAGCGGCTGAGCCGCATCGTCGATTTCGAGCTGTTTCGGGACGACCTCGCCCGGGCCATGCCTCGCTCGGACGGGTCGAAGGGCGGTCGCCCACCGTTCGACCTAGTGTTCATGTTCAAGGTGCTGATCCTTCAGGCCAGCTACTCGCTGTCGGATGAGCGCACCGAGTTCCTGATCAAGGATCGGCTCTCCTTCATGCGCTTCCTCGGGCTCGGGCTGTCCGATCCGGTGCTGGACGCCAACACCATCTGGACCTTCCGGGAGGCGCTCACCCGAGCCGAGATCGCGGGGAAGCCGGCGATCGCAGTGCTGTTCCCGGCCTACGAGGCGGCACGGAGGCAGGCCGGCTTCCTGGCGATGGGTGGACAGATCGTCGACGCCACAGTGGTAGCCACGCCCAAGCAGCGCAATACGGAAGCCGAGAAGGCGGATCTGAGGGCTGGCCGCGTGCCCGACGCCTGGAAGGCCAAGCCGGCCAAGCTCGCTCAGAAGGACCGTGATTCACGCTGGACGATCAAGTGGTCGAAGGCACAGCCGGCTGAAAATGGGTCGAGGCGGATCGACCTCGCGGTCCCGGCCTTCGGCTACAAGAACCACGTCGGCATCGATCGCCGCCACGGGTTGATCCG
Organism: Methylobacterium sp. NFXW15; assembly: GCF_049887755.1. NCBI lineage: Bacteria > Pseudomonadati > Pseudomonadota > Alphaproteobacteria > Hyphomicrobiales > Methylobacteriaceae > Methylobacterium > Methylobacterium sp. NFXW15. Next base: position 54,132 of record NZ_JAGEKG010000009.1, read on the forward strand.
GACCTGGATCGCCACCGACGCGGCCCGCCACGACGGGGCGCAACTGCGCGGTCTCCTCTCGAAGGCCAACACTGCCGGCGACGTCTGGGCCGACACGGCCTACCGTTCGAAGGCCAACGAGGTACACTTGGCGGGCAATGGCTTCCGCTCCCGCATCCATCACAAGAAGCCGCCGGCCAAGCCGATGGCGAGGAACGTCGCCCGGGCCAACGGCGAGAAGTCCAAGGTCCGCGCGGCCGTCGAGCATGTCTTCGCCCGGCAGAAGGGGCCGATGGGGCTCGTGGTGCGCACCATCGGCTTGGCCCGGACCAGGGTGAAAATTGGACTGGCCAACCTGATCTACAACATGAACCGAGCGGTCTGGCTCACCGGCTCCCGCGCGAGGATCACCTGAAGGCCGGGATCGAGGGCAATTCGCCCCACTCGCGACCAGCGCGAGGACAGCATCACATCGCCAAGGCGCTCAGCATTCCGCTGAACCCTCCCACAAAACGCCGTCATCACGGTAATTGGAGATGCGGTCATCGGGGGTGATTCGGCCGACACTACGCGGCCGACCATCCCACCGGAGATGACCGTGATGCCCGACCTGACCCTGTTCGCCGCCCTCGACGTCTCGCTGGAGAAGACCACCCTCTGCCTCGTCACGTCCGATGGCACCATCGCGCGCGAGGCGGTGGTCGCCACCGAGCCCGAGGCCATCGCCGCTTGCCTGACGCCGGATCTGCCGCGCATCGCGCGGGTCGGCCTGGAAGCGGGTCCGCTGTCGGAGTGGTTGGTGCGGGGGCTATCCGCCCTGGGCATCGAGGTCGTGTTGATGGAGACGCGCCAGGTCCGCGCCGCCCTTTCGGCGATGATCGTCAAGACCGATCGCAAGGACGCGCGCGGCATGGCCCAGCTCCTGCGCGCCGGATGGTTCCGCCCCGTGCATGTGAAGACGACCGACGCGCGCGAGCTGCGCACGATGCTCGCGGTGCGCGCCACGCTGGTGGCCCGGCTCAAGGACATCGAGAACGGCGTGCGCGGCCTGCTGCGCGGCTATGGCCTGCGCCTGCCGAAGGCGCTGCGGGGGCGATGGGAGCCGGCCGTGCGAGATCTGCTCGACGGGCATTCTGGCCTGCTGCAGATCCTCGAGCCTCTGCTCGGTGCCCGCGAGGCCCTGCGTTAGCACCTCGACCGGATCGATAGGCGCGTGCGTGAGACAGCCAAGGCCGACGCCGTCTGCCGCCGGTTGATGAGCGCTCCGGGTGTGGGCGTGATCGTCGCCCTGACCTTCTGCGCCGCCGTCGATCAGTCCGAGCGCTTCCAGTCCTCGAAGCAGGTCGGCGCCTGCTTCGGCCTGACCCCGCGCAAGTACCAGTCCGGCGAGACCGACCGGACCGAGGCGATCAGCCGGGCGGGTGATGCATCCGTGCGCGTGGCGCTGTTCGAGGCAGCGCACGTGATCCTGACGCGGGTATCGGCCTGGTCGAGCTTGAAGGCCTGGGCCATGGCCGTGGCCAAGCGGCGCGGGGCCAAGTGCGCCAAGGTCGCCCTGGCGCGCAAGCTCGGCGTCGTGCTCCACCGCATGTGGGTCGACGGGACCGACTTCCGCTTCGGGTGGCCCGCCACCGCCCAGGTCTGAGGCCGTCCCCACGAGGAGGAAACGACAAACCCCTTCAAGCCATCACCGAGGTCGCTGACGGGACGCCTGGACGGGGAAGAGGGGTCAGGGTCAAGCCGCCGGACACCGTGGCGCTGCGACGCCGTTTTGGAGATCGGCTACCCTGCTCCCATCCGACCGCATCATGTGACGGCGCGAAGCGCCGATCACGGACAGAAGCATGACCCCCGACCGCCAGGCCACACCGTCGCCATACCTTGAACCCGAACCCCCGATGACAGAAGGTGTCCATCTGTTCACATAGCGGCGCCCATCGCTTAGGATTTGAGAGGAACAACGAGAAGAGCGCTTCAGTTTGTTGCAGCTTAGATGACGAGGGATCACAGCAGCCGATGTCTGCCGTAATATACCTTGAGTTGACAAAGGACGTAGCCACAACAACAACATCGAGACCGAAAAAAAATTACCACCTACAATAATCGATCTAATAAGTCCTTTGCTGTGCATTTTCCAGAGAATATTCTCGATATATCTGGTAGTACCGCCACTGTGTTCGACGCAACCAAAAGGCTTGCTGTTTTGTTTTTCCGAATGAATAGAATTGTATCGGGGGCAACGATGTGGCGGATATCCGCTAGCGCGGTTTCGATATTAAAAACCCAATCTTCATAGCCGGTGCCATCGCCAAGCTTATTGCGCCAGTAGGGGAATTTCAAAAAAATATCTCGACTTGCAAACACAGAGGAAGTCCAGAGGTTTTCAGCTAATAGTTTCGTCAGCTTCACCTTATCTTTTCGGCAATCGGGGTGAACCCAGAAGTAACGATCATAGTCTCTGCCAAAGAAAAGATTGAATTTAGGGTGGACTATACACTTGTTTTTATACGCGGAGGCCTCCTCATACGCCCGAACAAGCCAGTCCTTACAACATAGGTCATCGCCATCCATAAAGGCTATGAATTTACCCTTTGCTACTTTGACGCCGTGATTCCTCGCATCACCGAGGTCGCGCACGTTTGTTATTTCAATCCGAGCCAAAGAGCCCACCTGTTCGGCAAAGTGCAGAGTTACACTATCCGGGTTGTCAGCCACCAAAATCAATTCAGTTCGGATCTTCTTCTCATTAGCAAAATTCACTGCTTTTACTGCAGTGTCTAATGTCGGTATGCACACACGACCCTCGCGATGAAGATTGATAATGAATGATATTTCTATAGTCAATTTTTAATCTCCCCGAATGAGTAAATCTGACGCGACGCGTTCAAACGCGCCTTTACCATGCCGTCGAATAAGAAGATCTTTCATCTGAGCTGTACGAATACCCGATTCATTTGCATCTTCTAGTGCCGCCATTATCGCAGATACATAGGCGCTAGGTTCGTTATGCTCATCAACAATCCAGCCAGTGCGTGAACTCACGAGTTCAGATATGCCACCGACGTTAGGAGCGACGATTGGCAACTCGGCTGCTGCAATTTCTAGCAATATGTTTGGCAAACCGTCCCAACCCGAGGTGTACAAGAACAGGTCATATTGCTCCAACTTTAATTCTTCTAAGTTGTCATACTTGCCATAAACTGAAATGTTTGGAGCAAGTGCGGATGATAGCATGTCGATATCCGGGAGATCTCCTCCGGCAAAAACAAATTGTATGTCCGGCATAAGCCGTGCAATCTCAAATGCTAACGTTAAGCGCTTTTGCGTTGAAAAGCGCCCCGCCCATATAACTCTTTTCACCGCTGACGTAGGCCTAATTCTGGATAAATTTTCGCGTTTTGCAATCTCCACGGGCTGATATAAGACCTTAACTTTGTCTGCAAGATCATTTGTCAGGCGAAGGTCATCGATCAACGTCCTTTTAAAGCTTGAGTTATCTGTAATTATGTTTGTGACTGCTGATAAGGCGTAGGGCAGGTGTGTTCGAGCATACCCCGCACGCCGACCATATACGTCGTAATCATAGCAGAAGCAGCAAACGCTTACGGGAAATATTCGAGATAGCGCTCGACCGTGCCTTTCGGCAAGCGCCCATCCCTGCCGCGAATTAACGACTAGTAGGCCTTGGACATGTATTAACTGTAGGAAATTCGCGAGCGCGAGTGCCGCCGTCTGATCTGACATACGATCGAATTCTTCAGATACATCGCAAACCACGTGCTTACTAGTATCAATCCATTTAAGCGCGTCTTTCGACCCATGACCTGTGACGATAATTAGCGAAGTATCAACGGCATCCGAGTTTAAAAGCGCGTTATTTATATTCGCTAAGACTTTTTCCGCCCCGCCAGTTGTTAAGCTGTTTGTAATGAATACAAAAGTGCTCCGCGAATCGTTCACAGCTTCAAGGAGTTTTCTTAATGAAATCTCCTCGGCTGTTTCAATAAGGACTCTACTGAGTCTGCCAATGCTATCAATGTCTTGCCATGGCTGCAGTACATCGAAATCGACTTGGTCGATTTCAGCAATGTGCTGCTTTACGGCGTCGATTGAATTGTAATTTCCCGTGCTAATCCTTCCTTCCTTCGCGCCCCATCTCACATAATGATAAAATGGATGAAGATCTTTTATGTCTGGATATCGCTTTAAATACTGCTTCGAATTAAAATGATCCGATGGATCGAGGGACAAATCTTCATCAAAGTAAAATTCTAACAGCGTCTGATTTACAATTTTCTCTTTACCTATTTGACTTAAGACTGATCTTTCATCAAACATTCTGTGAGGGTTTATAGTTCCCGGCTCAGATATAAAGTAATATAGCAACGGATTGCTATCGCTAGAAATCTGCGATTTGACGTAAGCAGTATCGAACGCCGGATGTGGGTTGCGATTTTCTTGCCAGCCGTGTGTAATAAAGTGATAAAGCGCGCTTACTCCCGAGCTTTCGATATCTCGATAAACATCGTGATAGAAATGTGTGTCGAACAGTCTATGCGGCTTCAATCTTATTTTGTCACCAACTACTACATAGTGCCATGTCGCCCGATGAGGCGACACTGTAATGCCCACCTGACGTGCTTGGTCTATGTAGTACGATTTATCAAAGGCTTTTGATTTTTCCAGTAAGTCGATCTGTCGCTTAATACGGCGACGGATTGTTCCAAAAGGAATTTTTGGGTGAAGCAATATCGATGAGATCTGCCATTTTTTCATTTTGTTGTCCTGGAAATTTAATTCGATGGTCAGAACAGCTTAGGACGTGAAGACTAAGAATGGATCCGCTGCCAGGCGAAGGCATGCTCTATTATTGTTTGAAGATTGTCATATTTTGGTTTCCAGCCCAGTATTTCCCGAATCAATCTCGTTTCAGCAACGACTATTGACGGGTCTCCAGCGCGGCGCGGGCCAATTTTGACATTGATATTTGATCTACTTACCTGATTGATCGTAGAGATTACATCGAATACAGAATAGCCGTTGCCGTATCCGCAGTTTAATATCCTGCTAGATCCTCCAGTATTTAGATACTCCAAAGCATTTAAATGCGCTTCAGCCAGGTCTGAGACATGTATGAAATCTCTAATGCACGATCCATCTGCTGTATCGTAATCGTCTCCGTTCACAACTAGATGGGTCGTACTATTAATGGCCGCATCGATCCCCATCTTTATCAAATGACGTGCGCTTTTGTTAATTTGGCCTGTTCTCATTTCAGGATCTGCGCCTGCCACATTGAAGTATCGTAAAATAACGAATCTTGCATTGTGGGCGTGACAAGCATCCTGAACGATCCATTCAGACATGAGTTTTGAGCGTCCATATGGATTCATTGGAATAAGATCAGAACTTTCTTTGACAGGTATGGCTTTTGGCTCCCCGTACACCGCCGCAGTCGAAGAAAATATTATGGATTTTACTCCATTAATCAGGCAGCTTTCGATCAAGGCTCGAGTCTTGGTGGTGTTCTCGTCATAATAGTAAAGCGGACGACTGATCGACTCAGGTACAGAAATTTTTGCCGCAAAGTGGACGAGCGTGTCTATTTTATGTAGCTTTATAATTTCATTCACCAGGTTTCTGTCGCTTATATCTCCGCGGTAAAATTTTGCGCCACTGGTTACAAAATTGGCGTTACCGGTTGAAAGATCATCTAATACAATAATTTCATTCTCGCTATTGCGTGCAAGTGCGAGTGTGAAATGGCTGCCAATGTATCCAGCGCCGCCCGTGACCAGAATTCCCATTGTATTTCCTTATTTTATTTACTCAACAGTCACTGATTTGGCAAGATTTCTTGGTTGATCGGCGTCTTTCCCCATGTGTACTGCAGTATAGTACGCTAATAATTGGATCGGGATTGTATATATGATGGGCGCCAGCATAGTGTCCATTTCTGGCATCATAATGGTCGCCATCGTCTCGAGCCCGTGCTCGGCCGCTCCCTTGGCATCGCCGATCAGCACGATGCGCCCGCCGCGCGCCGCGACCTCCTGCATGTTCGAGACCGTCTTTTCGAACACCGCGTCATGCGGCGCGATGACGATGACAGGAACGCTCTCGTCGATCAGCGCGATCGGCCCGTGCTTCAGCTCGCCCGCCGCGTAGCCCTCGGCGTGGATGTAGCTGATCTCCTTCAGCTTGAGGGCGCCTTCCAGCGCCATCGGGTAGCTCGTGCCGCGCCCGAGATAGAGCACGTCCCGCGCCTTCGCGACCTCGCGGGCGAGGCCTTCGATGGCCGGCTCGTGCGCCAGCGCGTCGGCCATCAGGCCCGGCGCCTTGATGAGGCCGTCGATCAGCCGCCGCTCGCCCTCGGCATCGAGGGTGCCCCGCGCCCGGCCCGCCGCGATGGCGAGGCAGAGCAGCACGGTCAGCTGGCAGGAGAACGCCTTGGTGGAGGCGACGCCGATCTCCGGCCCGGCGAGCGTCGGCATCACGACGGAGGATTCCCGTGCAATGGTCGAGGTCGGCACGTTCACCACGCAGAGCGTGTGCTGGCCCTTCGACTTGGCGTAGCGCAGGGAGGCCAGGGTGTCGGCGGTCTCGCCCGATTGCGAGATGACGAGGGTCAGCCCGTCCTTCTCCAACGGCGCCTCGCGGTAGCGCGCCTCCGAGGCGACATCGATCTCCACCGGCAGGCGGGCGATCTGCTCGAACCAGTAGCGGGCGACGAGCCCGGCATAGAAGGCCGTGCCACAGGCGGTGATGTAGACGCGGCTGAGCTTGGCGAAATCGAAGGGCAAGGCCTCCGGCAGGATCACACGGCCCTCGGCCATGTCGACGTAATGGGCGAGTGTCCGGCCGACGACCTCCGGCTGCTCGTGGATCTCCTTCGCCATGAAGTGGCGGTACTCGCCCTTGTCGACCCGGAACGCCTGGGTGGCGATGGTCTGGCGTGCGCGCTCGACCACGGCGCCGGAGGCGTCGCGGAACTCGACGCTGTCGCGGGTCAGGATCGCCCAGTCGCCCTCATCGAGATAGGCGATGGCATCGGTGAAGGGGGCGAGCGCCAGGGCGTCGGAGCCGAGATAATTCGCGCCCTGCCCGTAGCCGACCGCCAGCGGCGCGCCGTGCCGGGCGCCGATCAGCAGGTTTTCTTCGCCGGAGAAGATGAAGCCCAGCGCGAAGGCGCCGCGCAGGCGCGGCAGGGCGGCGGCCACGGCCTCGACCGGCCCCTTCCCGTGATCCATCAGGCGGCTGACGAGTTGGACGACGACCTCGGTGTCGGTGTCGCTCTCGAAGCGGATGCCGTCCGCCTCAAGCTCCTTCTTCAACTCGCGAAAATTCTCGATGATACCGTTATGCACGACGGCGAGACGCGCCGTGGCATGAGGGTGGGCGTTCACCTCCGTGGGGCGGCCGTGGGTCGCCCAGCGGGTGTGCCCGATGCCGATCGTGCCGGTGAGCGGCTGCTCGGCGAGCTTGGCTTCGAGGTTTGCGAGCTTGCCCGAGGCGCGCCGACGCTGGAGGCTGCCATGCTCCAGGGTGGCGATGCCGGCGGAGTCGTAGCCGCGGTATTCGAGCCGCCGCAGCGCCTCGATCACCTGCCCCGCTACCGCGTCGCGCCCGACGATGCCGACGATGCCGCACATTCTTCTCTCATTCTGACGCCTGGCGTCTATCGTAAGTCTGGACGCAATCAGTAGCGCTTGCGCGGTGGAAAGTGGGGGGCGTAGATTTCAACGCGAGGACGCTCTGAGGGGTCTTTCGCGGGCCGCCGAACCGGAAAATGCGGATCATAGAGATTCAGTCGCTCCCTTTGTAAGGCGCCCTTTGCCTCCGTTTTGCTGTTCGGTTCTGGTGCTGCGTTCATGGCCTGCAATCCATGGTTGTATTTGTGGGCTTCTAGGCCATCAGGCGCGCGGTGCCTGTTGCTTTCCGGCCATAGTCAGCGACAGCGGGACTATGAAAGGCATTTTTTTCGGCGCGTTGGTTCGACGCTCTGACTCATCAAGCGGCGTAGCGCCATCAAGGGCCCGCTGCCCGCTTAACGTTTGTTTTTGAGATACCCTTAAAGCAGATCCCATCAAGCGACTGCAGCCTGCCACATGACACTTAGCGTGTCCGCTAATGGCAGCTGCCTGATTGATCAACGACGGCTGCTACGGGTGCAAAGCGGTAGGTACGTTTTTTGATCAAAAGACACGGTTAGGCAAGGTCGTCACAAAGTCGCTGCCAGGCTTAATTGAAGAACAAAGCATTTGACCAGGCGGCAGAATTATTCCCATGGCTGAGTAAATTTGACGGGTTTATATCTTAAATCTTTTTTGAACAGGCTATTATTGGATTTATATTTTGACATTTCGGTATATGATCGCTATATTACTTCCGTTTTTTGGTTTTGCCGTGTGACGCGACAATGCCGAAATGTTGGGAGAACTGACCCTATGCTTCGACAAGCATCACGACAGTGGCAGACGCCGCCCGCATACCGATACCGGCGCGCCCTCCTCCAAAGCCGAACCTTCCAAAAGGCCCCCGTTTCGGGGGCCTTTGTCATTTCTGGAGCCTGCGCATGACGAACCAAATCATTCCGTCCGCACTCGTCGCCGAGACCCCGCTCTCGCAGCAACTCCCCACCATCGTGCTGTTCGGGCGCGGCGCCGACGGCAAGCCGCGCGCCGCCTGGTTCGATGCAGCTGATGACGAAGCAGCCGCCGCGGCGGCCAAGACGATGCAATTGCGTACGCTTCCGCTCATCGCTGACGAGCAGCGTACGTTCGCCGCCAAGCTCGCGCGCGGCCGCCTGTTGCCGAGCGGCAGAGCCCTAGTACCCTTTGCCAAACACGACCTTTTTGCGCGCTTGGTCGCTATGGCCGGGGAGGAAGCTGGGCTTCACATCGCAGGGGTAGGACAGGAGGCGCCTTTCGCGGACCCGGGGCGATCGAGCGGCAAAGCGATCATGCCGGCCGAGCAAGCGGTGCCCCCTTGCGTGATTGATCTCCAGAACCAGGCAGGACCCGGTCGGCCAAGAGGTGAGGGCGATGCCGTGCAGACGGGCGCCCCCGCAGCGCCACCGGTGAAGCCGCGGCCGGGCGATCGTACCTTCGTCGGTCAGCCCCGCCCGCGGGACCGCGATGAGATCGGGCTCGGGAGTCTCGTGCTCGCGCATGAGGGGGTCGATGATGGCTGGTGGGAGGCCGAGGTGATCGGCATCAACGGCAGCGTCTTTTCCCTGCGCTGGCACGACTACCCCACGGAGCCGACGATCCTGCGCAAAGCTGGCGAACTCGCGCTGCTGCCCCCCGGCGAGGCCTGAGCCGCCTGGCATCGACGCGCCCGGGCATTGTCGCAGCCCGGGCGGCCCTGCGACTGCGCTGAGCGCCGTCGCCGTGATCATTCCCCCATCCTTCGAGGCATCCCATGACCGACATCATCGATGTGGGCCGCATCGCCGCGCTCAATGACATCCTGCGGCGTTCCCTCAGCGGCGGAACCCTCGTGCTCACCGCCGGTATCATTGCGCTTGGCCGCGAACGCCAGCAGATCATCCTCGACGCGATTGCCGCTCTCGATCGCTTCGACCTCGACAGCGACCCATACGGGGAGCGCAATTTCGGCGCGCTAGAGGCAGCAGGCGAGTGCGTCTTCTTCAAAGTCGACTGTTTCGGCCGCTCCGGCCGCTTCGCCTCGCCCGATCCGACTGACGCCAGCGTCACCACCCGCTTGCTCACCGTCATGCTCGCGAGGGAATATTGAGATGGTAGCCCCCACGGCCTCCGTCGGCGACCTCAATTCAGTTGGCCAGGGACCGCCCTCGCGCCGGTGCCTGATGGCTTTCCTCGGCAGCCTGCCGTTCCTCAATATGAAGCTCGCCCGTAACGAGCCGCGCCATCTCGCTTCCGCTTGGACCGGCCCCTCCACCGATCCGATGCCGCGGCTGTTTGCCGAGTTTCAAAGCCTGCTCGACCGCCATGCGACCGCCCTCGCGGCGTGCGACCAAATCGAAGCCGAATTGCAGGTCAGAGTGGGCTTGCCGCGTGTGGCGCTCCCCCGCGGCCCGGATGGGGGGTGTCGCTACGTAGCCGACGTTCAAAGCCTCGCGCGGGCCATGCCGCCGTGTCGACGCCGCCACCGGCTCGAAGAACTGCTGCGGCATCGGCAACGCCGCTGGGACGCCGCGGGCGAGGGAAGCGGCCTGCTCAAGGCCGAACTGCTTGGGGCGAGCTTTGATGAGGCTGTCTTCGCAGCCGCCGACACGCTGTTGGCCATGCCCGCCTGGACCTACGAGGCCATCGCGCTGAAGCTGGTCATCCTGCTCAGCGTGCGCGCGCCCGGACCTACGTTGGACGACGCTACTCCCTGGCGCGAGTTGCGTCTCATCCTGACGGACCTCGGATGGCTCGCCGGCTATGCGCCCTTGCGCTCGTGAGCTAGCCCATGGGCTTGCGACCTGCCTTTAGCGGGGCCGGCCGCGTGGCATCGGGCTCGGGCACGACGAACAGGTCCGCGATCGGCACCGCCAGTGCTTTCGCCATCGCCTCCAAGGTCGTGACCGTAACGTTTTCACTGCCGCGCTCGACACGACCGGCATAGGCCCGGTCGATGCCGGCGGCGAACGCCAAGCGTTCCTGGGAGAGGCCGCGCTCGACGCGCAGCCGCCGCAGATTCCAGCCGATGATGCCGCGTGCGTCCATCGCGACAGCAAGGCCAAAGCGCGCCTTGAAAATCGATGGACTGACAGTCCCTCATTCGGCGGCCACGTCAGCCGCCGACGCCACCCCTCACTTCATCCTACCCACAGAGGACCGTCACCGACGGCATCGCTATGTCCTTCACAGGTCTATTCCTCCCCCTCGGCCTGATCGCCGCCCTCGTCGCTTGGAATGTTGCACGTCACAAAGGCCGCAACCCCTACCGCTGGTCGGTGGTGTGCTTCCTGTTCTTTCGCGCACTCATTGCCCTGATCGTCGTCAAAGCTCGCCAGCGAGCCGGTGATACGCCCGCCTTCCGAGGGCGATGGACGACACTGAGCGTTTATGACCCCGATGTTCGCGCGGCGGTGGAGCGGCTCGGCAAACTGGGGCCCTCCGCGATCGACCAATTCCGACTGGCTTATGCCGATGTACAGACCAAGGACGCCATCCCCTTGATTATTGGCGACCTCGAAGCGCGCTGGTCGGCCGGCGATCGCTTCGATGGTGTGTGGGAGCGCGTCGAGGGGCTCGATGCATTGCGACGCCAGGGGCGAATCTCAGATGATGACTATGCCGATCAGGTTCGCCGTCTGAAGGTACCCCGCCGGCCGACCAGCCTATGGGCGGGGTGGTGGTGGATGTTGCCGCTCGTCCTCCTTCTGCTCTGGCTCGTCTGGCAGCGCGGAAGCGTTGCGGGTGTGCCGATGTGCGATAGCAGCGCCTCACGCGATCTGGTGCGTCGTGCCATCGAGGGGGCGGATGACAATCGGCTTGTGAATCGCCGCTTGCTGACGCTCGATCGAATCCAGGAACTTGGCTTCGATGCTGCGGCGCAGGACCGAGCCTGTTCAGGTTCGGCGATGCTGAACTCCGGCGAACGATTCGTCGTATGGCGGCTGTATCGACGGGGTGATCAGATCCTCGCGTCCGTATCCGGTTTTTGATAGAGTATCAGTTATCGTCAAAGCGATGGTGGCTGTTCGTGGTGTGATCGAAAGCCATGTAGGTCTATGGCGTCGTTCAGCAACATACTCCCGCCGATGATATTGGCGAGGCGTGTCGCCTTCATCGTCAGTCAATCCGGATAGCGCGTAGATGCAGGCTTGTAATCGAACCGTCTCTCGTTTTAGCAGTTTTAGCATCAGAGGAGCCTACTTAAGCAGAAGCAGTTGGGGTGAATATGAAATCCATGGCGGCTGCGCTCTCTCATTCCGATACATTGAATGAAAGGGATTTGGGCTCCGTTCCAACTGCAACAACATCCGTATTCACACCGCTTAAGCTGCCTGCTCAAAGTGGCAAGCACACGCCTCCGGGCTTTCTTGGCCTTCATCTCGTTCTAGACGAAGTCGGGCGCCGCATGAGCCCTGTAGAATGGGGTCGGTTGCCCGGGTGGGACCTGCTGCCGTTCCGTTATGACAGCCGGCGAAAAGTCTATCGGGCAAAGTGGGGACTGCGCCTCGTCAAGGATGCACCGATTCTGCGCAGCAGTCCCGTCGCAACTGAAGTCAAGCGCACTGATCTGCGTGCCTGCGCTCGGCTTTATCGCACTGTGTGTGACCGAGTCATTGCGGAATTCGAAGCCGGCAGGCTCGTAGCCTATGCACTTCACCGCCCTTGGGGCAATGTTGAGGAAATTACGACGCCTGGCATCTGGGCCGTTCAAAGCGAATGGGCCTTCTATGCCGGGTTGATAGTCGTGCCTGGCCAGTTCGGCAAACCGGTGACGGCTCGCGTGCTTGTTAAGCATGACGACCTCGGCCGTTGGGGCCGAAAGCAGGACGAAAAGGGAACTAAGAAGAAGCAGGCTGAAGCGCGGCGGCGCATTGGAAGGGCAATCCGCGATTTCATGGAAAAGACTGGCATCCGCCTCACGAAAAAAAATGTGCTGGAGCTCTTGGAGAGCGCCCTAGGCAAAGAGGCGCTTCAACCGAAGGTCGTTTTCATGGAGGTGTGGGGCGAGATCCCGACGAGCCAGGGTGGTCGGCCAGAAAACGCGGCAAAGGCAGGCGTCGACAACCACCGTGACAACTTGCTCGCGCTGATCCGAGCCGCTTGGACGAGCGACCAGGCGATACCGTCAGGGCTGTGAGGCACGTGAGATCGTGAGATCAGCCTCGTCAAATCAGCTGATGCCGCGGGCAACAAGCAAAAGGGATTTTTGACGTTTTTGAAAATGGAATGATATCAATGTTTTAGGCTGAGAAAACCAAACGCAAAAACCAGATTGCATGGGAAACCAGTGCTGCCTGTTGTCGTGAAACGGACCTAGTAAATGGAAGGGCTTCGCAACAGTGAGCGAGGCCTTCTGTGTCCCCGATTTACCCGCCTGATCCACTGGAGCGTCTCGCGGCGCTCGGTCTTCCTAACTTCGAAACCCCTAGTGACGCGACCCGGCGGCAACAAAATATGGTTCGGGCGCTAGGCCGAACCGACACGCCATGTGGCCTACTCCGGGGCCTCGAGCGGTGCACTCCTGAGAAGTGCGGCCTGCGCCGCTGCCGAGATGGCTGCCACCACGGGCAGTACGGCCAGCGTATCACCCTCACCCCACAGTCCGACACGTTGTTGCGCGCCCAGCCCGGGCCCCTCCTTGCCCCGACCCTTGTTCATCCCCGGTGGGAGGTACCCCACGAGGCCGGGCCGGGGACGATCTCCATCCCGGCGGTGAAGCAGCACGTAAAGCGCGGCTTCATGCGGCTGACGAAGCGAACCGGCAAGCGCCCAAAGGCGGTCGGTGCTTTCGAGGTCTGTCTGAACCGCGATCTCAATGGCACGAAAACTTGGGCCGGGCAGGTTCACCTCATCGTCGCGGGTGCGACGCGGGATGAGCTTCACGCGGCGCTCGGGGTCGGGACTCGTTATTACCTCCCGCCTTACGCCAAGCCCCTCGTCATTCAGGAAGTTAGCAACACGGCCCGCCAGCAGGCCTACGCTCTGAAGCGGTACGCCGAGCAGCGCATCGCCTACCTCGGCAAGAACGGCCGTCAAGCGCGAAGGCATCTCCCGCTCGACAGCAGTGATCAGCGCATTTTCGACCGCTGGCTCTGCGGGCTGAGCCTTGGAGAGCGCGTGATCCTTGTCGGGTGCAAGCGACTCAATGGGCAGCTCGTAAGCTTGCTGCCATGAGCCGTGTACTCACGAAAGTGCGACTGAAGCCCCCATAATCTCCCAATTTTGGAGCAAATAACAATGTTGTTGCTAGATAATGACAGATAAATAGCTAAAGCTGCAAAAGGATTACGCTGTGAGAATTCGGAAATGTCATCCCAAAACTTCCTCTCCCTTAACCGGTCGTGCCGACCGCGTGAGGCGGCGAGACGGTGAGACGGGCTTGTCTCACCAGGCTCACGCTCCTCGCGTGATCACGCGCGACGCTGCGACCGTCAAAGCCGCCCGTCTTACGCGGCGCGCAATCTCTCGCACCCCCGACATGCCGATCAGTATAATTCGAATCCGCAAGGAGGCTGACGACACTCTACATTACCTCGTTACCGTCAGAATCCGCCGGGGGCGCACCGGGACATTGATGATTAGCAGGACGAGCTCACTTGGCCAGATGGCCAAGGAGATTGGCAGCGTCTCAGAGCACCTCTCCAGCGATCCTGACATCGCCAAGAAACAGGTTGCCGAGCTCATCGCCGCCGCCCCTGAGGGTACCCTGACGGCCGTCGATTATGGCGGCTGGAAGGGGCGCGAGGCTTACATCGGCCCCGGGCTGCGCCGCGGGCGCGGCTGGAACCGATACATCTGGACTGGCACCACTGCCCCAGGCGCTCTTCTGAAAGCGGGTACCTTTTGTGGCTGGCGCTGGGAGGTCGCGGCGCTTTGTGCTGAGTCGAGCTATCTCACTTTCGCGGTGCTAGTGGCGCTCTCCGGCCCGGTCTTCGCCTGGGCCGGTCTGCCCGAGGGAGCCGCGTTTCACTTTGTCGACAAGTGTTCGACCGGGAAGGCTACGACTATCCGTGTCTGCGCCACCATCGACGGCCCACCCGGCAGCCACTCGGATTGGCGACAAAGCGACCACAGCTTCGCCGAGACAGCTGCATCGCGTCGCGATCGCGTCGTAATGTTCAACGCGGCGGAGAAGGCCAAGCGCGCAGATATGCGTGAGATCCTCCCGGGGATCACACACGGCCTCGTGGAAGGCAGTAGCAAGAAATACTCAGCCGCGGTTAAGGCGACCCTGCCGAACTTGCGTATCCGCTCGCCTATTCTGAGCAATGGCAACCGGTCCGGTGCGGAGATGGCTCAGATGGCGGGACTGACCTGGGATGAGCAAGAGGCGGCCCGCTTCATCACTATCCCCGTGCCTCCGCGCGAAGCGGGTGGCCTCGTTGACCGGCCGAAGGTCAACGACCCGGGCTACTCGGCCGACCTCATCAAGCGGCTGGAGGAGGGGATGAAACGCCACCATGGCCGCGTGCTAGGCCGCTGGGTCCCCTATGTCTGGGCGAACCGTGACCGCGTCAACAGTTTAATTGAGAAGTTTGTCGCCGATGTGACGCCTGCGGACGCTCACGAGAGACGTATCGCCGCCAAGTTCGGCTTGATCTATGCGACTGGCAAGATCGCGGTGGAAACTGGGTTTTTGCCTTGGAAAGCGAACCTGCCCGGGCGTGTCGTGCGACGCCTTTATCGCCGAGCCCTAGCAGCTCTCCAGGAGGGCTGTCCGGTCGAGGCGATCGTGGTGCTGCGCGACGCTCTCGACGACGTGGCTGTGTTCCCCATCATCGGTACGGCGACTGAACTTGTCCTCAACGACCGAACGGCCGGCTTTCGCTTCAGCAAGGCAGGCGACGACTTCGTCGCGATCCGTCAGGAATGCCTCGGCGCCGTGCTTGGAGAGACGACGGAGCCGGCGGTGCTGATCGGCGCGCTCGAGGAGGCCGGCGTGATCGAGGCGGGCCATGGTAACCGGCGCGGCAAGCAGGTCCACGTTCGGCTGATAAATCGCGAGAACGGCCGCGTCGTAGCGAAGCCGCGTTGCTTGGTGATGAAGCTGACGACGCTGACGGCATTCCTTGAGGCGGCCGGGCGGGGGCGCCGCAGCGGCGAGGACGCCATCGTTGTGACCTGATAAGGGGTCAGACAACACGGAGACAACCCCCGCGGTCACGAGACTGCGGGGCCTTCCCCCAATGGAAGCCAAGAGTTTGTTGGCTAAATCACAGTCATAATTTTCGATGCACTTCTGTCTTAAGGCTACGCTCGGCCGGCAGGCGTCGCGGTCGGCGACGAGATCTCGGTCATCCAGAAGGACACTACGAATCGTTGGCCGCATATCGGCTCCAAGCGCATCGCGGAGATGCTTAAACGTGTTCATCGCGGCGAAGTTGACATAGCCGCCGCTTTCGCTCTGCTTGTGTCATCAATGCGGACATCTGAGCAGGCAGGACGAAGGACCGAAAGAGGTCGAGTTTGACCAGGTTTCCGATGGCCTTTGAGCGAGCCTTAATACGCAAACGCGCCACAACTCTAACTGCAGCACCTCTTACGCTCCTCGCGGCAGCTTGAATTCAATATCTTACGGAGTCAGCTGCTCTACTGAGGGAAGCGTCACGCCTAGGTACATTACTTTGTCGATCTCGGTTTGCAGCCGTGTGAGCGAGATACCGCGGTCGAGCGTCCCATCGGCCCGCCGTTCGCGTCCGTAGCCACGTCCCACTCCGCCGCCAGCATGGCCGGTCAGTGCATTATGCACTTCTTCGCTCAACCCCGCCTCGCGGCATGCCCGCTTAAAGGTGTGCCGGAACGAGTGAAATGTCTTGGCCGAATGGTCAACAACGTGCACGCCGAGATAGCGGGCGAACCACTTCGTCCAAGCTTTCGCCTTTGGGTCGATGGGCGGAGCGAACGTAGGCCACAGCGGTGCACTTGCTGCGTCTTTGCGCGCGCGCGCAGCGACCACGTTTAGCAGGCCAAGCCGGATCAATTCGCGATGGACCGGCACCGAGCGCGCTGATGATGCTGTCTTCAAGTTCTGGTCAGCGCCCTCGTTCGTGATGTCGAGGTACCAGATCCCCCCCTCGCCCTGCCGCACGTCCCCAATTTTGAGCTGTGCGATCTCAGTGCGCCGCGCGCCGCTGAAGAGTGCGATCAGCGGGAACCAATACGCGGCCTCCCCCTGTCCGCCGAGGGGACGCTCGTGCCGTGCGTAAACTGGTGACGCGAACAGGCGCTGCAGTTCGGCGGTGCTGAAGGGCTCATAGGGCTCGCGCTCAGCGGGGGCGACATCGAACCCAACGTGGAACGGGTTCGTCCAGGTTGGCAGCGACTCGAATAACCCATCGCGCTCGGCACGGGTGAGCATGCCGCTGAGTAGGGCCAGTGTCTTATTGATCGTCTGCGCGTTTCGCCTGGAATACTTACTTAGATCCTGCTTCAGAATCTCGGGGAGAGGCAGTTTCGCCAGTCGGGCGGGCAGCGCCTTGGGCACCCGTGCCAGGGCATCGCGAAAGGCGCGGGCATGCGCCTTTGTAATTTCGGTGATCGGAAGATCGCCATGCAACTCGACGAAGCGACGCGTCGCGCGCCGAGCCTCTGCGATGGAGGAGGGCTGGGGTTTCCTGGCGCCGGTGTTCCGAGCTTCCGACCACAATTCAAGCGCCGCTGTTAGAGGCATTCCTTTTATCTCACTTTGCCGTTCCGGCGTCGCTACCTCATCGCCATCAAGCCGCGCCCGGATGCCGGCGAAGGCGCTGCGCTGGGCCTTCACAAAAGCGAGTTCCAGCTGACGCCATGCTGGGTCGTCCGGATGCAAGAGGGCGCCGCGCTGCTCTACCGCGCGGTTGACAAAGTCACTGATCGCCTCGCCTGGCCGCATCCGTGCAGCTTGGTCCCGGGTTTGTCGGTCCAGTTCCCCGACCAACATCCGGTAGGCGGACAGGTCATCGTCCGTCATGCCGAGACCGTCGTGATATTGGTTCTCGTCTCGCGATAAATCGAGCCCGAGGCCTTTCGCGCGAATCGCTACGTCCGCGGCGAGAAGCTCGATTTCGTGATCACGAGCTATAGCCGCGATTTGATTGGGGCTGATGCTAGCTGTCGGACCGTCGCACAGCACGCGGCGCGCTTGATCAACGAGCCGATGCGCTTCCGCAATATGGAGGAGGACCCGACGTTCGGCCGTAAGGCGATCGTTGGTCTGGAGAGAGCGGATGAGTTCGGTCTTGAGGCGTCCGGCGCGCGCATTGATCAAGCATGCCAGCGGCGCCGGCCAGAAATGAGGGGTGGGCAGGCCCGCGAGATCGTCGGGCAGGGGGAAGCGGAACTCGTAGCGACCGGCGCGGCGCTGAACGAACTTCATGCGACCCATCATGTTGATCCCGTAGCACGCGAATGTAGCACGTGGCGGGAGCCAAACACCTGGAAAACAACATTTTCTGAGCACACAACGCCTTACGCGTTGAGTGGCGCGCCCTACGGGAATCGAACCCGTGTTTTCGCCGTGAAAGGGCGACGTCCTGGACCGCTAGACGAAGGGCGCTCGCGCGGGCTGGGCTTCCTATAGTCGGATGAATCGCAGACGGCAACCGCCGGTTTTGACCCACGGTGCAGTTCGGGCGAAGAGAGGCCATGTCGTCGCCTCCTCCCCGTCTGACCCTCGTCCTGGGGGGCGCTCGTTCCGGCAAGAGCGCCTATGCCGAGGCGCTGGTCACGGCCTGCCCCGCGCCGTGGCTCTATCTCGCCACCGCGGAGATCTGGGACGACGAGATGGCCGAGCGCGTCGGCCAGCACCGGGCGCGGCGGGGGGAGGGATGGATCACCCGCGACGCGCCCCTCGCCCTGCCGGAGGCCGTCGCCACCGCACCGGGGCCGGTGCTCGTCGATTGCCTGACCCTGTGGCTCACGAACCTCATCCTCGCGGAAGCCGACATCGCTGCCGCCGCCGCTTCCCTCGAAGCCGCCTGCGCCGCCGCGCCGGGGCCCGTCGTGCTGGTCTCGAACGAGGTCGGCCTCGGCATCGTGCCCGACAATGCCCTCGCCCGGCGGTTCCGCGACGAGGCGGGGCGCCTGCACCAGCGCATGGCGGCGCTCGCCGACCGGGTCGTGCTCACCGTCGCCGGCCTGCCCCTCACCGTGAAGCCAGGAGCCCCCGCATGACCGACGAGGCCGACCGCCATCGCGAGAAGATGGAGAAGCGCAAGGCCGTTCAGGATGCCGAGGTCGCCGCCAAGACCATCGAGAAGGGCCTGCTCATCGTCCACACCGGCCCCGGCAAGGGCAAGACCACGGCGGCCCTTGGCCTGATGGTCCGGGCGCTGGGGCGCGGCTGGACGGTCGGCATGGTCCAGTTCATCAAGGGCGGCTGGGACACGGGCGAGCGGCACGCCTTCGCGGCCTTCGGTGATCGGGTCACGTGGCACACGCTCGGCGAGGGCTTCACCTGGGAGACGCAGGACAAGGCCCGCGACATCGCCGCCTGCCGCCATGCCTGGGACGTGGCGACCGGGCTGATGGCCGATCCCGCGATCCGCCTCCTCGTCCTCGATGAGCTCAACATCGCGCTCCGCTACGAATATCTCGACCTCGCCGAGGTCGTGGCGGCGTTGCAGGCGCGGCGGCCGGACCTGCACGTGGTCGTCACCGGCCGCAACGCCAAGGCGCCGCTCGTCGAGGCCGCCGACCTCGTCACCGAGATGGGCAGCGTGAAGCACCATTTCGCGGCCGGAGTGAAGGCGCAGGAGGGGATCGAGTTCTGAGCACGCCGCCCCGCTCCCCCCGCGCCCTGATGATCCAGGGCACCGGCTCGGATGTCGGCAAGTCGCTGTTCGTCGCCGGTCTCGCCCGCGTCTTCGCGGACCGGGGCCTGCGCGTCCGGCCGTTCAAGCCGCAGAACATGTCGAACAATGCCGCCGTCACCGCCGACGGGGGCGAGATCGGTCGCGCCCAGGCGCTCCAGGCGCGGGCGGCGCGGGTGCCGCTCTCGGTCCACATGAACCCCGTGCTTCTGAAGCCGCAGAGCGAGGTGGGCTCGCAGGTGGTCGTCCAGGGCCGCATGGTCGCCACGGTGAAGGCCCGCGACTACCAAGCCTGGAAGCCACGTCTCCTGGCCTCCGTCCTCGACAGCTTCGCCCATCTGAAGGCGCAGGCCGATCTCGTCCTCGTGGAGGGGGCGGGCTCGGCCTCGGAGGTGAACCTGCGTGCGGGCGACATCGCCAATATGGGCTTCGCCCGCGCCACCGGCACGCCCGTGATCCTCGTCGGCGATATCGACCGGGGCGGGGTCATCGCCAGCCTCGTCGGCACCAGGGTGGTGATCGATCCCGAGGATGCGGCGATGATCCGGGGCTTCCTCGTCAACCGCTTCCGGGGCGATCCGAGCCTGTTCGCGGACGGAATGCGCCTCATCGCCGAGCGTACCGGCTGGGAGGCGCTCGGCCTCGTTCCGCACCTGCCCGAGGCGGCGCGCCTGCCGGCGGAGGATGTGCTCGGCCTCGCGGGCTCCGAGGCACGGGGGGAGGGGGCCGTCACCGTGGCGGTGCCGGTCATGCCGCGCATCAGCAATTTCGACGATCTCGATCCCCTGCGCGCAGAGCCGGGGGTGCGGGTGGTGCTGGTGCGGCCGGGCCAGACGATTCCGCCGGAAGCCGCCCTGGTGCTGTTGCCCGGCTCGAAGACCACCATCGACGATCTCGATGTTCTCCGGAGCGAGGGCTGGGACATCGACATCCGCGCCCATTGGCGCCGGGGCGGGCACGTGCTCGGCCTGTGCGGCGGCTACCAGATGCTCGGGCGCCGCATCGCCGATCCCCATGGGATCGAGGGCCCGCCGCGCGAGGTGCCGGGCCTCGGCCTGCTCGACGTCGAGACCGTGCTGACGGACGACAAGAGCCTCGTCTCCGTCACCGGCACCAGCGTGGCCGATGGCCTGCCCTTCGCCGGGTATGAGATGCATGTCGGGCAGACGCGGGGGCCGGATGCCGCCCGTCCCCTCCTGCGCTTCGCCGATGGGCGGCCGGACGGGGCAGTCTCGGCCGATGGCCGGGTCCACGGCACCTATGTCCACGGGGTCTTCGCCGACGACGCGCAGCGCGGCGCGTGGCTCGCCCGTCTGGGCGCGCGGAGCGCGGGCGCCTCTTACGAGGCCGGCGTCGAGGCGGCCCTCGACCGGCTCGCCCGTCACATCGAGGCGCATGTCGATTGCGACCGGCTGCTCGCCCTCGCACGGGAGACCGAGCCCGGTCTATAACTCAGAGTAATGAGCCCGCACCTGTCCGGCGACGGGCTCGCTCGGAGGAGGCGGCCATGGCGAGCGGGATCCAGAATCCGGAATCGGACCTCGGCGGGGACACGATCCGTACCGTGACCCTGCGGCTGATGCCGCTGCTCGGGCTCATGTACCTCGTGGCCTATATCGACCGGCAGAACATCTCCTACGCCAAGCTGGAGATGGTGGGCGCGCTCGGCCTCAGCGAGACCGCCTACGGCCTCGGCGCCTCCCTGTTCTTCCTGGGCTATTTCCTGTTCGAGGTGCCCGCCAACGTCTTCCTGGAGCGGGTCGGGGCGCGAATCTGGTTCGCGCGGATCATGTTCACCTGGGGGCTGGTGACGGTGCTGCTCGGGTTCACCCACGGCACGGCCATGTTCTATGGGCTGCGCTTCCTGCTCGGGGTGGCGGAGGCGGGGTTCTTCCCCGGCGTCCTGTTCGTGCTCACCCTGTGGTTCCCGCAGGCGCACCGCGGGCGGATGATCGGCTGGTTCATGATCGCCTCGGCCTTCGCCAACGCCATCGGCGCGGTGGTGGGCGGGGCGCTCCTCAACCTCGACGGGGTGCTCGGCTTCGCGGGCTGGCAATGGGTGTTCCTGGCCACCGGACTGCCTGCCCTGCTGCTGGCCGTCGTGGTCCTCATCGTGCTGCCGGACGGGCCCGCCGCGGCGCGCTGGCTCGCCCCGGCGCAGCGGGACTGGCTCGTGCGCACCCTCGAAGCCGAGCGGCAGGACGGCGGCCTCACCGAGCACGGCAACCCCTTCGCCGCGCTCCTCGACCGGCGGGTCCAGATGCTGGCCTGCGTCTACATCGCCTTCCCCTTGGCGGCCTACGGCCTGAGCTACTGGCTCCCGACGGTAGTGAAGGGGTTCGGGGTGTCGAGCCTCGCCAATGGCTTCATCAACGTCATTCCCTGGTTGGCGACCGCGTTCGCCCTGTGGTGGGTGCCCCGCCACGCGGCCCGGACGGGCGCGACGGGGCAGGCGCTGACGTGGCATGTCGTCGGCCCGGCGCTCGTGGCCGCCGCCGCGCTGGCGCTCAGCGTCGTGCTACCGGGCAACGCGGTGAAGTTCGCCTGCCTGTGCATCGCGGCGGCGGGCACGTTCTCGGCGCAGCCGGTCTTCTGGACCATGCCCGGCACCTTCTTGCGCGGCGCCTCGGCGGCGGCGGGGATCGCGGCGATCAACTCGGTGGGCAATCTCGGCGGGTTCGTGGCCCAGAACGCGGTGCCGATGATTCGCGACGCCACGAGCAGCGACCTCGTGCCGATGCTGTTCCTCTCGGCCTGCCTCGCGGCGGGGGCGGGGCTGATGGTCCTCGTTCTCTCGGCGCTGCGCCGGGACGCGGCGCGGCGAAGTGCGCCGGACGGTGCGGCCACGGCGCGCTGAACGGAATGAGCGATGGCGCGTTGATCTCAGACCGGCACGACGGCTCCGGCGGCCTCGCGAGGCGCGCCTCCTCCGTCACAGCACGACGGCCCGGGCGGATCGCGCCCGAGATGCCGCATCGTGAGCGAGGGTGCTCTCACCACCGGCGGGAGGCACCGGGAGGACGCGGGCGATGAGCAACGGTTACCCCCTGCTGTTTCTGGCTTTCGGCACGATCGGGGCCCTGTGGTTCCTGGGCGCGGCGGCGCGCAAGCAGGTCGCGGACCTGAAGGGCCATCCGGGCCGTTCCAACATCATTCGCGACCATGGCGGCCCGCCGCGGCCGAACATGCCCGGCACGGAGCACTAGCTCACAAGCCGGCGGCGATCCGGCGGCAATGCTCGAGGGCGGCGCCCATCAGGTTGTCCGCCGCCTCCGGCGTGCGGAAGGCCGAGTGGGCCGACAGGGTCACGTTCGGCAACGACGTGAACGGGTGGCCCACGGGCAGTGGCTCCACGCCGAACACGTCGAGCCCCGCCCCGGCGAGGTGACCGGCGCGTAGGGCCTCCGCCAGCGCCTCCTCGTCCACCAGGGCGCCCCGCGCCGTGTTGACGAGGATCGCGCCCGGTCTCATCGCGGCGATCCGCGCGGCCGACAGGAAGCCGCGCGTCTCGTCGGTCAGGAGCAGGTGCAACGAGACGACATCGCTGTCTGAGAGCAGCGTGTCGAGATCCACGAACTCCACGCCCGACTGAGGCCGCGGTGTCCGGTTCCAGGCGATGACCCGCATCCCGATGCCGCCGCAGAGCCGGGCCATCTCGGCCCCGATCCCGCCGAAGCCGACGAGTCCCACCGTCTTGCCCGTGAGCTGGATGCCGCCCGTGCGCAGCCATTGCCCGGCGCGCATGCCGACATCCATCCGGGCGAGACCCTTGGCGGCCGACCACATCAAGGCGAAGGCGCCCTCGGCCACCGCCGTGTCGCCGTAGCTACGGATCAGATGGACCTCGATGCCGAGCTCGGCGCCGAGCGCCTCCGGGTCCATGTAGCTCCGCGCTCCCGTGCCGAGGAACACGACGTGCTTCAGCCCCGTGCAGGCGCGGGCCACGGCGAGGGGCAGGGCGGTGTGGTCGATGAGCGCGATCTCCGCTCCCGCGAGAAGGCGGGGCAGATCCTCGGGCACGGTGTCCGGATCGGCGTGGATCGTGAGCGGCGGATCCTCGGGACGGCGCAATCGCCGCGCCACCGCCGCCAGGGTCTCGTTGGCATCCACGAACACGGCGCGCATCGGGCTCTCCTCGTGGGGCTGGCGTAACACGCTCAGCCTACAGTCTCGCCGCCAGGACGAGCGCCAGCAGTCCCACCACCAGCCCCCCCTGGATCAGGCAAGCGGTGTGGTAGAGTGCGAGCGCCCGGCCGATATCGCCGGGCGTGGCCTCGGCCCTTCCGTCACCCATATGCGCGTCGGGGACGAGGGCGCCGTCGTAGATGCGGGGGCCCGCGAGCTTCAGCCCCAGCGCTCCCGCCATGGCGGATTCGGGCCAGCCAGCATTGGGCGAGCGGTGGCGGCGCGCATCCCGCGCCATGGCCCGGAGCGCGCCGCGCCCATCGGCGCCGTGCAGGAACGCCGCCCCCGCAATCAGTAAACCGGCGAGGCGGGAGGCGGGAAGGTTCACGAGATCGTCGAACCGGGCCGCTGCCCAGCCGAAGGCGGCGTAGCGCGGGGTGCGGTGGCCGATCATGCTGTCGGCGGTGTTGGCGGCCTTGTAGAGCGCTCCGCCCGGCAGTCCGAATGCGCCGATCCAGAAGGCGGGCGCCACGATCCCGTCGGAAAAGTTCTCGGACAGGCTCTCGATCGCCGCCCGGCAGATCGCCGCCTCGTCGAGGCGGTCGGGATCGCGTCCGACGATCATCGAGACGGCCCGGCGCCCGGCCTCGATGCCGCCCGTACGCAGCGCCGCCTCCACCGCCGCCACATGCTGGGACAGGCTGCGCTGCGCGGGCAGGCTGGCGCAGAGCAGGCCGAGAATCAGGAGAGCGGGGAGGGGGCCGACGGAGGCCGCCGCCTCCGAGAGGAGGCCCGCGACCCCGCCCACCACGGCCAGCAGCAGGATCAGCGTGAGCACCCCCCCGAGGCGTCGGCGCCTGTCCGAGCCCCGGTTGAGCCGCCGCTCCAGGGCGGCGATCAGCCGCCCGATCCAGGTGACAGGGTGGCCGATGGCCCTGTAGAGCGCGTCCGGATAGCCCAGAGCCGCCTCGATCCCGAGGGCGATGGCGAGAAGGGCGAGCGTGTCGGGCGGATGGACCATTCGGTGTGGAGCGTTTCCGCGCGTGACGTCGCCGTGATCGCCCATGGCGGCGAACTCGGCGGGCTGCGACAGGCCTTCCCCGACGCGCCGCGGCCGTGGCTCGACCTGTCGACGGGGATCAACCCGGTCCCCTATCCCGTGCCGAGGATCGAGGCCAGCGCCTGGCTGCGCCTGCCCGAGGCGTCCGGCGTCGCGGCGTTGCGCGAGGCGGCGGCCGGGGCCTACGGCGCGCCGGATGCCGGGCATGTCGTGCCCGCGCCAGGCACGCAGATCCTGATCGAAACCCTGCCCCGCCTCGTGGCGCCGACCGAGGTGGCGATCCTCGGCCCGACCTATGCCGAACATGCCGCCGCCTGGCGACGGGCCGGGCACGCGGTGCGGGAGGTTTCGGCCCCGGACGGCATCGGCACGGCGCGGGTCGCGGTGATCGTCGATCCCAACAACCCGGACGGCCGCACCCTGCCGCTCGCCGAACGGCGCGACCTCGCCGGGGTGATGCGCGCCCGGGGCGGGCTACTCCTGGCCGACGAGGCCTTCGCCGACCTGGAGCCCGTGGAGAGCCTGTGCCCCCATGCCGGGCCGGGACTCGTGGTGCTGCGCTCCTTCGGCAAGACCTACGGGCTTGCCGGATTGCGTCTCGGTTTCGCCGTGGCCGATCCCGACACGGCGGCGCGGATCGCCGCGGCGCTCGGCCCCTGGGCGGTGTCGGGCCCGGCACTGGCCATCGGAACCGCCGCCCTGTCGGATGCCGCATGGCGCGAGGAGGCCTCGCGCGCGCGGGGGGCAGATGCCGACCGCCTCGACCGGATGATCCTGCGCGGTGGCGGGTGCCTCGTCGGCGGAACGCGTCTGTTCCGCACGGCCGACTTTCCCGACGGGGCCGGCCTCTACCGGCGCCTCGCGGAAGCGGGCATCGCCGTGCGTCGCTTCGCCGAACGCCCGGAACGCCTTCGCTTCGGCTTGCCGCCGGACAAGGACGCGTGGTGCCGGTTGTCGCGGGTGCTCAAGTAAGGGAGAGCCCAGGGGCCTTGCCCCCGGACCCCACCGCAGGTCCCTTGGGATCCCGGACTCAGCGGTCGCGTAGCGCGACCAGGACGGCCAGGGCGGAGCAGGTGAGGCCGACCGCGCAGACACCGGGCCAGCCGACCAGCAGGAAGGCCTGCGAGCCCGCATAGGCGCCGAGCGCCGCGAACACGAAGATCGTCGTGAACAGGACGGTGTTGATCCGGCCCCGCGCGCCCGGCACCAGGGCATAGGCGCGGGTCTGATTGGCGATGAGCGCGCCGTTCATGCCGATATCGATGAGCAACACGCCGATCGTGATCGCGACGAGGGACCATGTCCCCGCCGCCCAGAGGATCACGAAGGACAGGGCGACCATCAGGCTCCCGCCGAGCACCACCGGCTTGGCGCCGCTGCGATCGGCGAAGCGGCCCGACAGGGGCGCGACGAAGGCGCCGCAGACGCCGATCACCCCGAACAGCCCCGCCCCGGCGGCGGTGAGCCCGAAGGGCGGCGCCTCGACCAGAAGGGCGAGCGTCGCCCAGAAGGCGTTGAACCCGGCGAAGAGCAGCCCCTGCGACAGGGCGGCGGTGCGTAGGACCGGCTGCGTCTTGGCGAGGCCGACGATCGAGGTCATCAGCGCGCGGTAGCGCAGGCGCTGGGTCTGGGGTGTATGCGGCAGCGTCGCGGCGGCGATGCCCGCCATGGCCAACGCGACGGCCGAGGCGATGAGGAAGACCGGCCGCCAGCCGAGATGGGCGCCGATGAAGCCGCTCGCCGTCCGCGCGAGCAGGATGCCGGAGAGGAGCCCCGTCATCACCTGTCCGACCACCCGTCCCCGGCTCGCATCCGGGGCGAGTTCGGCGGCGAAGGGCACCGCCTGCTGCGCCGCCGAGGCGAGCATGCCCACGAGCAGGTGGGCGATGGCGAGGGAGAGCAGGTTGCCGGACAGCCCCACGCCGAGCAGTGCGACGGCCATGGCGAGGCATTGCAGCACGATCAGCCGCCGCCGCGGCAGAGCATCACCCAGCGGAACGAGCCCGACGATGCCGAGGCCGTAGCCGACGAGCGCCGTCGTCGGCACCCAGAGAGCGGCGCGCTCGCCGAACTCGGCGACGATCAGCCCGAGCAGCGGCTGATTGTAGTAGATATTGGCCACGGCTCCGCCTGCGATGAGCGTCAGGCCGAGCCGGGCCTTGCCGTCGAAGGGGACGTGCACGGGAGATGAGGCGGACAGGGCGCCCTCGCGAGGTCGGGGGTGGACGGGTTCCGAGCGGATAGGCGCTGATTCTCCGCCCCGGCAACCCGGCGCGCCGCATGGCCGCGCCCCGCCGGACGCCCCTGCAATCCGGCCGGTGGCACCCCATATGCACAGAATGCGGGCAGCCAGCCCGCGACTGACCGGACCTCGCACGGCTCACGCCGCCGCAGGTTCCGACCAGCCGTCATTCTACGATCGGGGAGCCGATCCGTTCCCGGCGAAAGCCGCAGGAGGGCCTCCAGCAAGGAGTACGGGATGCTGAACTACCGGGTCGATTTCGCTAAGGAGATCTTCGGGGTGCCGTTTACGGTGGGATCCGTGGAGATCAGCCGGGCGCGCGATCCCGAGCGCGCCCGGCGGGCCGCGGAACTGCGCTTCGCCCGCCAGCACGGCGTCGGGGATTGGCGCGAGCGGGCGGATCTCGCCATGCTCGCCTCGCGGGTCTGAGCGACCTCGCGTCGCTTTCTCCTTGGCCGAACCACGGTGGCCGCCCTAAACTAGGCTGAACGCGCGGGCGGCCCCGAATGAGGCCGGCGCCAGGGATGAGGTCACGGGGGCGATGGCGGCGATCTCCTTCTTCGGCGACCTGCTGCAGACGATCAGCGATCGGGGCCGCGACCTCGTCGGCCTCGGGCGAGGCGATATCGCCGCCCGCGCCGGCGCCGCCGACCTCGCCCGTCTCTGCGACGACCTCATCTCCCGGCGCGGTGAGGCTTCGGGCGTGGCCCTGGCCCGCGCCATCCTCGACCGTTATGCCCACCTGTCGGCCGCCGAGCGGCACGAGTTCCTGCGGGCCATCGCCCTGGATTTCGGAGCGGATCACCGCGCGGTCGATGCGGCGATCACCGCCTATCTCGCCAACCCGAGCCGCGCCCGCCTCGGCACCCTGCACGAGGCGGCCGAGCCGCGCAGCCAGGAACTGATCCGCCGCCTCAACCTCGCGCGCGGCGGCACGCTGAGCCTCGTGCGCATGCGTGAGGATCTGTTCGATCTGCGCCGCGACCTGCGCAAGGAAAGCAGGGGGACCAAGGGCAGCGGAGACAAGGCGGAGGCGGCCCTGCTCGATGCCGCAGACAGCCTCGACTCGGATTTCGAGCACCTGTTCGCCTCCTGGTTCAACCGGGGCTTTCTGGTGCTGCGCCACATCGACTGGACGACCCCGGCGCATATCCTCGAAAAGATCATCCGCTACGAGGCGGTCCACGCCATCGCGGATTGGGACGATCTGCGCGCCCGGATCGAGCCGCCGGACCGGCGCTGCTTCGCCTTCTTCCACCCGGCGCTCGCCGACGAGCCGCTGATCTTCGTGGAGGTGGCGCTCACCGACACGATCGCCCCCGCTATCGCACCGATCCTGTCGCGGGAGCGCAAGCCCCTGCCGCCGCGCTCGGCCACCACGGCAATCTTCTATTCGATCTCGAATTGCCAGAAGGGCCTTGCGGGCGTCACCTTCGGCAACTTCCTGATCAAGCAGGTCGTGGAGGATCTCGCCCGAGAGATCCCGAGCCTCAAGACCTTCGTCACCCTCTCGCCGGTTCCGGGCTTCGCCACATGGCTCACCCGCGAGCGCCGGGCGGACAGCCCGCAGAGCTTCCTGCCCGAGGATGTGGAGGCCCTGCGCGGCCTCGACATTCCCGGCTGGCACGAGGACAAGACCCTGTCCGAGACCATCCGCAAGGCGATGATTCCGGCGGCGGCGGCCTATTTCCTCCGCGCCAAGAACGAGCGCGGGCGGCCCCTCGATCCCGTCGCGCGGTTCCACCTCGGCAACGGCGCGAGGCTGGAACGGATCAATTTCCTGGGCGACGTCTCCGACAAGGGGATCGGGCAATCGCACGGGCTCATGGTCAATTACCTCTACGATCTCGGTGCCATCGAGAAGAACCACGAGACCTACGCCAATCTCGGCACGGTGGCGGCCTCGTCCTCCGTCAGCCGCGAGTTGCGCGCGAGCAAGCTGCCGCCACCCCGGGCCGTGGCACTCGCGGAGGCCTGAAAGGGCTCGCGGGCGGCGGGCGGGGCGGTTAGAGAGACAGGATAAGACGTCAGCCCCAAACCCGGCCTTCCGATGACGAACCACCTCTTTTCCCTCGTGCGGGACGGTGCCCCCGACCTCGCCAAGACCGTCATCGAGACGCATGAGGGCACGCTCTACTCCTACGGCGACCTGATCGACCGCGCGGGCGCCTATGCCGCCTCCCTGAAGGCGGCGGGTGTCGCGCCGGGGGACCGGGTGGCCGTGCAGGTCGAGAAGAGCGCGGAGGTCATCTTCCTATATCTCGGCGTGGTGCGGGCCGGCGCGGTGTTCCTGCCGCTCAACACCGCCTACACCCCGGCCGAGATCGGCTACTTCCTGGGCGATGCCGAGCCTGCCCTGTTCGTCTGCGATCCGGGCAAGCGCGAGGCGCTGTCCGAGGCCGCCGCCGGGGTGCGGCAGATCTGGACCCTCGACGCGGCCGGTCAGGGGAGCGCCGCCGAAGCCGCGGACGCGCAGGACGGGGCCGCCTTCGCAGACGTGGCCCGTGGCCCGGAGGATCTCGCGGCGATCCTCTACACATCCGGCACGACCGGGCGCTCCAAGGGCGCCATGCTGAGCCACGACAACCTCGCGTCCAATGCCCGCGTGCTGGTGCAGCATTGGCGCTTCACGGCCCGGGACGTGCTGATCCACGCCTTGCCGGTCTTCCACACCCACGGCCTGTTCGTGGCGACGAACACGGTGCTGGCGAGCGGCGGCTCGATGCTGTTCCTGCCCCGGCTCGACCCGAAGAAGATTCTCGAACTGATGCCCCGCGCCACCGCGATGATGGGCGTGCCGACCTTCTACACCCGGCTCCTCAAGGAACCGGGCCTCACCCGCGAGGCGTCGTCCTCGATCCGCCTGTTCGTCTCGGGCTCGGCGCCATTGCTCGCGGAGACGCACCGGGAGTGGCAGGCCCGCACCGGCCACGCCATCCTCGAACGCTACGGCATGACCGAGACCAACATGAGCACGTCCAACCCCTACGAGGGGGACCGCGTGGCGGGCACGGTCGGCTTCCCCCTGCCGGGCGTGGACCTGCGGGTGGTCGATCCCGAAACCGGTACGGCGCTCGGGTCCGACAAGGTCGGAATGATCGAGGTGAAGGGCCCCAACGTGTTCAAGGGCTACTGGCGCATGCCGGAAAAGACCGCCGCCGAGTTCAAGGCGGACGGGTTCTTCATCACCGGCGATCTCGGCAAGGTCGATCCGCGCGGCTATGTCCACATCGTCGGACGCGGCAAGGATCTGATCATCTCGGGCGGGTTCAACGTCTACCCGAAGGAGGTCGAGACCGAGATCGACGCCCTTCCGGGCGTGGTGGAATCGGCGGTGATCGGCCTGCCCCATGCCGATTTCGGGGAGGCGGTGACGGCGGTGGTGGTGGGCGGCCAAAACGCCCCGGCCGAGGCCGCCATCGTGGCCGATCTGGAAGGCCGGTTGGCCAAGTTCAAATGCCCCAAGCGCGTGCTGTTCGTGGACGAACTGCCGCGCAACACCATGGGCAAGGTGCAGAAGAACGTGCTGCGCGAGCAGTACAAGGGACTGTTCGGGGCGTCCTGACTCTCGGTACCATCATTGCGAGCGGAGCGGAGGAATCCAGGGATTCGCTCCGCTCGAAGGCGGCGAGCTGCTCTGGATCGCTTCGCTGTCGCTCGCAATGACGGGAGACGTCGGCGTCAGAGGTTGTGCTGCGTCCGCTCCCCGGCGGGCGGTGTCTCATCGTCGGCGCCGGTCGCCTTGCGAACCGCCTCGTTCAGATTGTCCGGATCGAGGGCGGACTGGACGAATTCCCGGCCGCGATGAGTCATCTCGCGGGCGTAGCGCAGACCCTCGCCGCGAACCTCGTCGGCATACGGTCCCAGGCTGCGATCCTCCTGGCGAGTGCGCGGCAGCAGTGCCCCCAGAAGCAGACCGGCGGCGACGCCGACCACGCCAACCAGCAGCGGGTTGTCCTCCACGAACCGTTCGACCTGGGTGCGGCTGCGGCGCAGGCCGTCGAGGCCCTGCACGGTGAGGTCGTCCAAACGGCGCATGTTGCGGCGGTGAAGATCGCCCGCCCGGCCGCGCGCCTCGTCATAGGCTGCCTCGGCCCGGTCCCGCACCCGGTCGGCCGAGCCGCCGAGCCGGTCGTGGATGTCGTCGGCGAGGCCGGTGATCTTGTCCCGCGCCCGGTCGGCGAGATCGGAGGCGCGATCCCCAAGATCGTTCGCCGCATCCGCTGCGCGGTCGACGCTGGCCGAGGCCGCGCCGGGGAGGGGATCATGTCGGCCGGTCGGGTCGGGACGTAGGGTGTGGTCTCCGGCCGTGCCCGGGGCAGCGGCGGGGTTGAACGGCTCGCCCGCTGGGAAGCCCGGCTTGTCGGTCATGCTCGTATCCTCGGCGGTCACGCGTAGGGGAAAGGTCCGTCCCTCGGGACGGTCAGATCTCGGTCTTTTCCAGGGGATCCTGGACCGGGCGGGCGGCGGGTCCGTCCGGGTCGTAGTCCCGCACCGCGTCCGTCGCGATGGTGTCCACCCGCGCGGCGGAGACCTGCGTGCGGCGGCGTTCGGTCTCCTTAGCCATGCGGCTGAACAGCATGCCTACCCCCGCCGCGATCAGCAGCACGGGAACGGGATTGCGGCGCACGGCGTCCAGCGCACCGTCGTAGACGGTCGCGAGTTGGGGCACGCGCCGGGCATTGCCCAGCATCTCATCGACGAGGTTGGGCACCGAGAGGCGGCCCTGGATCTGGTCGATCGTGTCATCGAGGCGGGCGCGGCTCTCCTCGATCTCGCGCTCGAGGTCGTTCATCGAACTCATGGCGTCCTTCTCATCCTGAGACGCGTTCCGACAGGGCCTGGGCATCCTGCCGAACCTGACGGGTGGTGCGGGTGGGCGCGAGGGTCGATAGCGACAGCACGCTCCGTGCCCATAGGGCCATCCCGATGGCGAGCACGAACAGCGTGCCGCCGACGATCAGCGCCGCGAGCCATTCCGAGCCGACGATGGTGGCGAGCCACTTCACGAAGGCATCGATCAGAACCAGCAGGGCGACGACGGCGAAGACCGCCGCGCCGATCATGCAGGCGAGGCCCGCGATGAGCTGGCGGACATTGCCCGCCATCTCGGCCCGGAACAGGGCGATTTCCTTGCGGGCGAGCTCGTTGGTCTCGCGCAGGGCGTCACCGATCAAGCCCTGGATCGAGGTCGCGCCTTGGCGGGGGTCGGAACCTTGGCTCATGATCAGGCCCGGAAGCTGTCTCGGACGTCCTCGTCCGGCGGAACGTTCGAGGACTTGATGAAGCGCGCGGCCAGCAGGCCAACCATGAAGGTGCCCACCGCCACCGCCACCGGGGCGCGCCGGGCGATCGCCTCGGCCTCGCCATAGAAGTCGCTGAGGCTGCGGCGCTCGATGGAGGTGCCGAGCTGCTCCAATCCGTCCGCCGCGCTGTCGAAGAAGGCGCGCACATGCGGCTTGTCGGCCATGTCCTTGCCGGAGCCGCGCAGGGAGCGCGCCAGATCCTGCACCGATTGCGCCGCCTCGCCCTTGCGGCGCTCGACGTAATCCTGGGCCTGGAGGCGCGCCGCGTCGATGAGGCCGCGGCCCTGCTCGGCGGCGACGCCGGCGAGGTTCTCCACGTCACCCTGCAGGCCGCGCCATTCGGCCTTCGCCCGAGCCCCTTCGGCCCCAGCCGGCCCGGAGGTCGCGCCCTGAGCGGCGCCATGCGGCACATCGTGCGGAAATTCGGGTTCGGCCATCGCGCTCAGACTCCTTTTGTCGCGGTGTCCCGCGACGGCTGTGTAACCGGCTGAGCCTGTGACAGTTCCTCGATTCGAGCCGAAACCCGCACGGCTCAGCTTGCGTTCAGGCAAAGGATGCCATGACCCGGCGTCACCCTCGGGACCCCGGCCATGCTTGACCTGCACCCGGCTTCGCGCTTGGGTTGCCGACGTTAAGGATCGCGTCTCAACGAGATGCGTTCTACACACGGTATCTGTGCGTCGGCGCGGGCTATTCGCGCCTCAAACGGGAGCCCACCCGAGTGGCACGCCTTGTGATCGTATCGAACCGCGTTGCCGTCCCAGAGGAGGGCGGCAAGGCCGTTGCGGCTGGCGGTCTCGCGGTTGCGGTCAAGGAGGCGTTCAGCGCCTATGAGGGGCTGTGGTTCGGCTGGAGCGGGCGGATCACCGACGAACCTTCCGAGGAGCCGACGCTCATCGACCGGGGCCGTGTCCAATATGCGGTGGTGGATCTCTCCCCCCGCGACCACGCCGAATATTACGCCGGGTTCGCCAACCGCGCCCTCTGGCCGATCATGCATTACCGGCTGGGTCTCGGTGCCTTCTCGCGCTCGGATTATTCCGGCTACAGCCGGGTGAATCGCACCTTCGCGCGGGCGCTCGCCAAGCTGGTCGAGCCCGACGACATCATCTGGGTCCACGATTACCATCTGCTGCCGCTGGCGGCCGAGTTGCGCGGCCTCGGCCTCGACAACCCCATCGGCTATTTCCACCACATCCCGTGGCCTGCGGCGGACGTGTTCAATTCCCTGCCCGCCAGCGGCGAGCTGCTGCGCGCCATCGTCGATTACGACCTGATCGGCCTGCAGACCGATCCGGACGTGCAGAACCTCCAGCGCAATCTTATCGACACGCTGCGGGCGATCCCGCTCGGCGGCGGCTCGCTGATGGTCGATGGGCGCCGCACCCGGATCAAGAGCTTCCCCATCGGGATCGATGTGGCGGGCTTCCAGGAGGCCGCCGACAAGGCGTCGTCCAACAAGGTGGTGCGCGAGACCATGGCGGGCCTGCGCACCCGCAAGCTGCTCATCGGCGTCGACCGGCTGGATTATTCCAAGGGCGTGCCCGAGCGGATGGAGGCGGTGGAGAGCTTCTTCGCCTCGAACCCCGACCAGCGCGGCAACGTCACCTACATCCAGATCACCCCGAAATCCCGCAGCGAGGTGCCGGAATACGAGCAGCTCGCCCGCGACGTGAACGAGAAGGTCGGCGAGATCAACGGCTCGCTCGGCGACCCGGCCTGGACGCCGATCCAGTACATCACCAAGGCCTATCCGAGGCCCGTGCTCGCAGGCCTCTACCGGGCGGCGCGCGTCGGCCTCGTCACGCCGATGCGCGACGGCATGAACCTCGTCGCCAAGGAGTATGTCGTCGCGCAGGGCGAGGACGATCCGGGTGTGCTGGTGCTGTCGAAGTTCGCGGGCGCGGCGAGGCAATTGCCTGAGGCGCTGCTGGTGAACCCCTACGACCGGTTCGAGGTCGCGGAGGCGATCCGGATGGCGCTGTACATGCCGAAGGCGGAGCGCGTGGCGCGCTGGCGCCCAATGGCGGAGCGCATGGCGCGCGAGGACGTGGATTGGTGGGCGCGCAACTTCCTGGCCGAGCTCGAAGCCTTCCGCACGACGGAACGCGAGCCTCCGACCACCGCCGCTGCGGCGGAATAGCCCCCATCCTCTCCGGACCACGCCCATGATCGCCGTCGATGACGGGGTGTCGGCACCGCTCGGCGCGCATTTCGACGGCCGCGGGGTGAACTTCGCCCTGTTTTCCGAACATGCGACGGCGGTCGATCTCTGCCTGTTCGAGCCGGGCGAGCGGCACGAGACCCGCACCGTGCGGCTCCCCTGCCGGACCGACGATGTGTGGCACGGCTACCTGCGCGGGCTGCTGCCGGGCCAGCTCTACGGCTACCGGGTGCACGGACCGTGGGATCCGGCCCAGGGCCACCGCTTCAACGCCTCGAAGCTCGTCCTCGACCCCTATGCGCGGGAGATCCGGGGCCGCATCCGCTGGCACGACGCCCTCTACAGCCACCGCCGCAGCGGGACCCGGGCCGACCGGATCGACCGCCGCGACAGCGCGGTCTACATGCCGCGCGGCGTCGTTACGGCACCGGACGTGCCCGACCTCGCCCTCACCCCCGTGCGGCGTCCGCTCTCGGAGACGGTGATCTACGAGGCGCATGTGAAGGCGCTGACCCGGACCCATCCCGACATCCCGGAGCAGGAGCGCGGCACCTACGCGGCGATGGCCCATCCGGCGATCATCGAGCACCTCGTGAAGCTCGGCGTCACGGCGCTGGAACTGCTGCCGATCCAGATCTTCGCCGACGACCGGTTCCTGGTCGACAAGGGTCTCGTCAATTTCTGGGGCTACCAACCCTACAACTACTTTGCGCCCGATCCGCGCTACCTCGGGGAGAGTGGCGTCAGCAGCCTGAAGGCGGCGATCCGCGAATTGAACGCGGCCGGCATCGAGACCTGGCTCGACGTGGTCTACAACCACACCGCCGAGGGCGGGTTGACCGGGCCGACCTTGAGCTTCCGCGGCATCGACAATGCCAGCTATTACAAGGCCGAGCCGGGAGATCCGTCCCGCGACCTCGACTGCACCGGTTGCGGCAACACCCTCGACGTCAGCCATCCGCGCGTGATGCAGATGGTGCTGGATTCCCTCCGGCACTGGGTCACCGCCTACGGCATCGCCGGCTTCCGCTTCGACCTCGCCTCCAGCCTCGGGCGCTCGCCCGTGGACTTCACCCCCCGCGCCGCCTTCTTCCAGGCCGTGGCGCAGGATCCGGTGCTGGCGCGCGTGAAGATGGTGGCCGAGCCCTGGGACATCGGCATGGGCGGCTACCAGCTCGGCGGCTACCCGCGCGGCTGGAGCGAGTGGAACGACCGGTTCCGCGACGCCGCCCGTGGCTTCTGGCGGGGGGATTCGGGCACCCTCGCCAAGCTGACCCAGGGGCTGACCGGCTCGCGCGAGACTTTCGCCGCCTCGGGACGCTCGCCGCTCGCGAGCATCAACTTCATCGCGAGCCATGACGGCTTCACCCTCGCCGACGTCGTGGCCTACGAGGAGAAGCACAACCACGCCAACGGCGAGGAGAACCGCGACGGCCACGGCCACAACGTCAGCCGCAATTACGGCGTCGAGGGCGATACGGACGATCTGGCGATCTTGGGCGTCCGCGCCCGCCAGAAGCGCAACATGCTCGCCACGATCCTGCTCGCGCAGGGTGTGCCGATGCTGCTCATGGGCGACGAGCGATCCCGCTCCCAGGGGGGCAACAACAACGCCTACGCCCAGGACAACCCGACGAGTTGGATGGACTGGACGTCCGATCCCGACCCGGACCTGACCGCCTTCGTCGCCCACTGCCTCGCCTTCCGGCGCGCGCAACCGGCCCTGCGGCGGCGAGCCTTCTTCACGGGCGAACTGATCGATCCCGAGGAGCCCCTGCGCGACGTGCATTGGCTCTCCCCCGAGGGTGGGGAAATGGAGGGATGTCACTGGGGCGACGACGGATTGCGCGTCTTCGGCATGCAGATCGGCAACGACCGGGTCGAGGCCGACCGTCTGCTGATCCTGTTCAATGGTGAGGAGGGGGAGGTGGCCTTCCGCCTCGCACCCATCGTCGGTGGTCCCTGGACCCCCGCGCTCGACACGACGGAGCCCACGGGCGCGCCCTCCGCCGACGCACCCTCCTACCCGGCCGCCGCCGCCGTCCCCCTGCCGGGCCGCTCGGTGCTGGTTCTCACCGCTTCGGGAGCGCCCTGAGAGCGGACCGAGAACCCATTTCCCCAACCCTCATCCTCCTTCGAGGCGGCTATCGCCGCACCTCAGGATGAGGGGGTGTGGGAACGAGGGTGTGTCGGCCGGACCCCGAAGACAGCATCGCCCGCGATGACGGCGGCCCTGACCTGCAACCACCGGCATCCCTTTCGCTCTGTGGCGCTCTACGTGCATCGGTTGGGAACCGGATCATCTCCGGGGCCTTCTCCGATGACACGCAGCGGCTCCGCTTGTCGGCGGAATTGGACGCGCGCACGCAAAAGGATGGCGGCCTGACATGCGGCATGCCCACAGCATGGATTTCGGGGCCGAGATCGTCGAGGGCGGCGTGCGCTTCGCCCTCTGGGCGCCGAGCGCCGAAACCGTCACCGTCGTGGTCGACGGGGCCGAGCATCCCCTCCCCGAATCCGGCGGCGGCTGGCGGCGCACCGCTCTTCCGGGCATCAAGCCCGGGGCCCGCTACGGCTTCCGCATCGGCGGCGACCTCGTGGTGCCGGACCCCGCCTCGCGCTTCCAGCCCGAGGACGTGTCAGGCCTGTCGGAGGTGATCGACGCCCGCGCCTTCGAATGGACCGACGAGGGCTGGACGGGCCGTCCCTTCGAGGAGGCGGTGATCTACGAGTGCCATGTCGGCGCGGCGACGCCGGAGGGCACCTATGCGGGGCTGGAAAAGCGCCTGCCCGACCTGAAGGCGCTCGGCGTCACCGCCATCGAACTCCTGCCCATCGCCGACTTCAAGGGCACCCGGAACTGGGGTTACGACGGCGTGCTGCCTTACGCGCCGGACGGGGCCTATGGCCGTCCCGATGATCTCAAGCGCCTGATCGATACGGCTCACGGGCTCGGGCTGATGGTCTATCTCGACGTGGTCTACAACCACTTCGGACCGGCCGGGAATTACCTCCACGCCTACGCGGAATCCTTCTTCACCGACCGCCACCAGACGCCCTGGGGCGCGGGCATCAATTTCGACGGCAAGGACAGCGGCGCCACCGTGCGCCAGTTCTTTCTCCAGAACACCTTGTACTGGCTGGAGGAATTCCGGTTCGACGGCCTGCGCTTCGACGCGGTCCATGCCATCCTCGACGATTCCCCGCGTCACTTCCTGGCCGAGCTCGGCGAGACCGTCCGCAAGCTCCTCCCCCAGCGGCAGATCCATCTGATGCTGGAGAACGAGAAGAACCAGGCCCGTTGGCTGGAACGCGACGCGGGTGGGCGTGCCCGGATGCACGATGCCCAATGGGCGGACGATCTCCACCATTGCTGGCATGTCCTCCTGACGGGCGAGAACGCCGGCTATTATGAAAGCTTTGCCGACAAACCGGTCGAGCGTCTGGCCCGCTGCCTCGCGGAGGGGTTTGCCTATCAGGGCGAGCCGTTCAAGACGCTGGACAACCACCCGCGCGGCGAGCCCTCGGGCCACCTGCCGCCTTCGGCCTTCGTCACTTTCCTCCAGAACCACGATCAGGTCGGCAACCGGGCGCTCGGCGAGCGGCTGAACCACCTCGCCGATCCGGACAAGCTGGCACTCGCTCGCGCGGGCTTCCTCCTGGCACCGCAGATCCCGATGCTCTGGATGGGCGAGGAATGGGCGGCCTCGGCCCCGTTCCTGTTCTTCGTCGACTTCGCGCCGGACGAGGAACTGAACAAGGCGGTCCGCGAGGGCCGCCGCCGGGAGTTCAAGAGCTTCGCCGCCTTCGCGGACGACACATCCAAGATCCCCGATCCGACGGAGGAGGAGACCTTCCTGCGCTCGAAGCTCGACTGGTCGGAGCGGGATCGCTCTCCCCATAGGGAGGTGCTGGCCGATACGACGCACCTCCTGGCGCTCCGCCGGGACGTGATCGTGCCGCTGGCGAAGTCCGGCTATCGCGGCGCGCGGGCGCATTTGCCGAGCCCCGGCGTGGTCGATTGCACGTGGAGCTTCGAGGCGGGCGACCTGCGCTTCGTCGCCAATGTCGGGGAGGGCGAGCAGACGGTCGAGCCCGGCACCGGGCGTCTCGTCTGGACCAACGCGCCCGATGGCACGGGCCACACCCTGCCGGCCTGGACCGGCCTGTTTCTG
Source organism: Methylobacterium sp. NFXW15 (assembly GCF_049887755.1). NCBI lineage: Bacteria > Pseudomonadati > Pseudomonadota > Alphaproteobacteria > Hyphomicrobiales > Methylobacteriaceae > Methylobacterium > Methylobacterium sp. NFXW15. The sequence continues at coordinate 92,624 of NZ_JAGEKG010000009.1, forward strand.
ACGGAGTCCCGCTCGTGAGCCTGAGGGAAGACCTCGCCGACCTCGTCGGCGTCGCGGCGGGCTACACGGACGCCTTCGGCAAGCCCGTCGAGACCTCCCTCGATGCCCGCGTCGGCCTCCTGGCCGCTCTGGGTTTTCCCGTGGGCGACGACACGGAACTGGCCGAGAGCCTCGCGACGGTGCAGGCGCTCCGCCGCAATCTCGTTCCGCCGCTTCTGCCGATCGAGGCGCGCCGCGCCACCCGCATCCCCCTGCGCCTCCCCGGCGGTGCGAGCACGCTGGTCTGGCGGCTCGTCGATGAGCGCGGAGCCGCCCGCGAGGGGCGTGCCGCGATCTCCGCCTCCGATCCGGCCTTCGACCTGCCGCCCCTGACTCCGGGCTATCACCGCCTGACGGTGGCGGTCGGCGACACACGCGCCGAATCCTTCGTCATCTCCGCGCCGCAGCGTTGCTGGCGTCCCCGTGCCTATGGGGAGGAAGGGGCCTCCGATTGGGGGCTCGCCGCGCAGCTCTATGGCCTGCGCTCCTCCGGCAATATCGGCATCGGCACCTATGCGGATGCGGGCGAGGCGGCCCGAGAGGCAGCCTTGCGCGGCGCGGCCTTCCTGGGCCTGAGCCCGGTCCACGCCCTGTTCGGCTCGGACCGGACCAAGATCTCGCCCTACTCGCCGTCCTCGCGGCTCTTCCTCGAAACCCTGTTCATCGCGCCGCGCGATCTGCCGGGCCTCGAGGGCTCCCGCGCCGAGACCCTGCTCGCGGAGGCGGCTCCCGCCATCGCGGCCTTGCGGGAGGCGGCGCTCGTCGATCATGCCGGCGTCGCCGCCGTGCTCGATCCGGTTCTGCGGGCGCTCTGGGCGGAATCCCCGGCCAAGTCCGGGACGGACGAAGCCTTCGACCGCTTTCGCGTCGAGGGCGGTGAGGATCTGGCCTCGCACGCGATCTTCGAAGCCCTGTCCGCCCACTTCAAGGCACGGGGTGCCCATTGGCTGGGCGACTGGCCGGAGGAGTACCGCCGCGCCGGGACCGAGGCCGTACGCGCCTTCGCCGCCGACCACGCGGAGGAGGTCGGCTATTTCGCGTGGCTGCAATATCTCGCGGATACGCAACTCGCGGCCGCCTCGCAGGGCGCGCAGGATGCGGGCATGCGGCTCGGCCTCTATCGCGATCTCGCGGTCGGCGCCGACCGGGGCGGGTCCGAGATCTGGTCCCATCCCGAGCGGTTCGCCGACCGGGTGTCCATTGGCGCGCCGCCGGACTTGCTCGCCCCCAAGGGGCAGAACTGGGGCCTGCCCGCCTTCGACCCGCTGGAAATGGAGCGTGACGGCCTCGCGGCCTTCCGCGCGCTCGTGCAGGCGAACATGCGCCATGCGGGCGCGATCCGGATCGACCACGCCTTCCAGCTGGCCCGCCTGTTCCTGATCCCGTTGGGGGAGGGCGCGCATGCGGGCGCCTATGTCGCCATGCCGTTCGAGCCGATGCTCGCGGTGTTGCGGCTGGAAAGTCACCGGGCGAAATGCCTCGTCATCGCCGAGGATCTCGGCACCGCGCCGGAGGGCTTCTCCGACGCGCTGATGAAGGCCGGTGTGCTCAGCTACCGCATCCTGGCCTTCGAGCGCGAGGGCGACGGACGGTTCAAGGCGCCGGGCGCCTACCCGCGCGATGCACTCACCGCCATCACCACGCACGACCTGCCGACCTTCGTCGGCTGGTGGCGCGGGGTCGATACCGACACCCGCCAGTCGCTCGGCCTCTACGATCAGGAGCGGGCGGAGGCCGAGCGTGGCGAGCGTGTCGTGGAGCGCCGTCGTCTCGCTGAAGCCCTGGCCGGGGAGCAGTTGCTGCCCGAATCCGAGCCGCCGGAGGCCGCGCCGTTCGAGGGCGCCGCGCGTTACCTCGCCCGCGCCCCGTCGATCCTGACGGCCGTGCAATACGAGGACGTGGTGTCCGAACTGGCGCAGGCCAACGTGCCGGGCTCGACGGAGGGCTATCCGAACTGGCGGCGGAAACTCGACCGCGACCTGTCCGAGATCGCCGCCCCCGGCGGACCGCTCGCCAAGCTCGCCGCCGCCCTCTCCGCCGAGGACCGGGGCGCGCGCAGCGCCTCCCGCCTGGCCGCGCCGCCGCCGCGGGCGACCTACCGGCTGCAATTCCACAAGGACTTCACCTTTGCGGACGCCGAGAGGATCGTTCCGTATCTCGCCAAGCTCGGCATCAGCCACGTCTACGCCTCGCCCCTGCAGAAGGCGCGGCCCGGCTCGACCCATGGCTACGACATCGTGGACCACGGGCAGATCAACCCGGAACTGGGCGGCGAGGAGGGGTTCGTGCGTCTCGCCGACGCCCTGCATGGCCAGGGGCTGAAGCTCCTCCTCGACATCGTGCCCAACCACATGGGCGTCGGCGGGTCGGACAATCCGTGGTGGCTCTCGGTGCTGGAATGGGGGGCGCTCTCGCCCTTCGCCCATGCCTTCGACATCGATTGGCAGCGCCTCGGCGCGGGGCGCAACCTCGTGATCCCGTTCCTCGGCGAGCGCTACGGCGAGGCGCTGGAGAACGGCCACCTCGAACTGAAGTTCGACCCCGAGAAGGGCGCCTTCAGCATCTGGCACTACGAGCACCAGTTTCCGGTGCGGCCCTTCAGCTACCCGACGATCCTCAGCCGGGTGCTCGCCGCCATCGGCGCCGTCGATGACGACACGACCGCCGAACTGCTCGCCATCTCCGAGCGCCTGCGGGCCATGTCGCTTGACACCGACGAGGCCCGCCGCCGGGGCTTCCCCGAGGAGGCGGAGGATCTGAAGCGAAGGCTTGCGGCCGTCTACGCCATGTCGCCCTCGATCCAGCAGGCGACCGAGCGGACCTTGGCGCTCCTCAACGGGTTCAAGGGACGTCCCGACAGCTTCGGCACCCTGCACCGGCTGCTCGAGGCGCAGGCCTACCGCCTCGCCCATTGGCGGGTGGCGTCGAGCGACATCAACTACCGTCGGTTCTTCGATGTGAACTCGCTGGCGGGCCTGCGGGTCGAGAAGTCCGACATCTTCCACCGCTCGCATGAGACCGTGTTCCGTCACATCCGCGAGGGCCGGATCGACGGGCTGCGCATCGACCATATCGACGGCCTCGCCGACCCGGCGGGCTATGCCCGTGCCCTGCAGGCGGCGGTAGGGCCCGGCTTCTACGTTGTGGTCGAAAAGATCCTCGAACCCGGCGAGCGGCTACGGCCCTGGCCGGTCGCGGGCACCACCGGCTACGACGTGCTGAACCAGCTCGACGGTGTGCTGGTCGACAAGGGCAAGCAGGCCAAGGTTCGCCGCCTCTACGAATGGGCCAGCGGCATGGACGAGCGCTACGGCGCGCAACTGCGCGCCGCCAAGGCCGAGATCCTCGAGATCAGCTTCGCCAGCGAACTCGAAGTGCTGACGAGCGACCTCAAGGAGGTGGCCGACGCGGACCGGCGCACCCGCGACTTCACCGTCAACGCGCTCCGCCGGGCGCTGATCGAGGTCATCGCGCGCTTTCCCACTTACCGCAGCTACCTGCCTGCCGATCTGGAGGAGGGCGAGGTCGAGCCGGAGGACGTGCGGCTCATCGAGGGCGCGGTGGCCAAGGCCAAGCGCTGGTCGAGCCTGCCCGACCGCTCGGTCCACGATTTCGCCCGCGACGTGCTCCTCGGCCGGATCGAGACCTCCGGTCCCGGTCGGCCCGATCCGCATGTGGTGCTGCGCTTCCGCCGCCGGTTCCAGCAATTGACCGGCCCGGTCATGGCCAAGAGCCTGGAAGACACGCTGTTCTACCGCTACACGGCGCTGCTCGGCCTCAACGAAGTCGGCGGTGATCCGGGCGAGTACGGCATCGACGTGGAGCATTTCCACGACCTGCAGGCCGCCCGCGCCCGCGACTGGCCGAACGCCATGATCGCCACCGCGACCCACGACACCAAGCGCGGCGAGGATGCCCGCTCGCGGCTTCTGGCCCTCTCCGAAATGCCGGAGAACTGGGCCGGGGCCTGGGATCTCTGGCAGAAGACCGCCAGCCCCCATCTCTCCCGCATCGACGGCGAGCCCGCCCCCGACGCCAACGACCAGTGGATGTTCTTTCAGGCCATCCTCGGCGCGTGGCCGCTCGAACTCCTCGACGGCGAGGAGGAGGGTGCCGTCACGGCCTTCCGCGAGCGTCTCAACGCCTATGCCGAGAAGGCGATGCGCGAGGGTAAGCGCCGGTCGAGCTGGGTCAACGTGGACGAGACCTACGAGGGCACCGTCCGCAAGCTGTTCGAGGCGATCATCGCACCGGGCTCGGCGTTCCTGCGGGAGCTGCGCCCCTTCGCGCAGCGTCTCGCCCATCTCGGCATGCTGTCCGGCCTCGGTCGTACGGTGCTGAAATCGACCCTGCCGGGCCTGCCCGATACCTACCAGGGCACGGAGATCTGGGATTTCTCCTTCGTCGATCCGGACAACCGCCGCCCGGTCGATTACGCCGCCCTGACGCGGATGATCGACGGGGAGGGAGAGGTCGCTCCGCTCCTCGCCCATTGGACGGACGGTCGGGTGAAGCAGGCGACGCTCCACCGGATGCTCTCCGAACGGGCCGCCCGGCCGGAATTCTTCGCCCGTGCTGGCTATGAGGCGGTGGAGGCGACGGGCGAGCGGGCGGAGCACATCCTCGCCTTCCGCCGCACCGATCTCGATCCGGCCGGGGCAGGCGATCTCATCGTCGCCGTGCCGCGCCTGTTCTCCGGGCTGATCGGGGAGAGGACGTGGTCGGGCGAGGCCTTCGCCGGTACGACACTCGCCCTCGGGGCGGGGACGCGCTGGCGGGACATCGCCACCGGACGGGAGATCGACGGGGAGGGCGCCGACGGCGGCACCCTGTTCCGCGACCTGCCCTACGCGGTGTTGCGGCGAGTGGAGTAACACGCCTCCTTCCCCGACCTCATCCTGAGGTGCCCGCCTTGGCGGGACGCGAGGGAGGGCTCCAGACAGTGCTGCGGCCCCTGGACCCCTCCCTTGAGGCGGCTTTCGCCGCACCTCAGGATGAGGTTCGAGGATGGGAGGAGAGAGAGGGCGGCCGACCCGAGACCGTCACGGGATCCGGGGTAGGACGCCATGTGTCGAACGCGGCACGGCAGCCGTGTTGACGCGTTAGCGAGCAGGCAGGAGACACGATCCGCATGAACGCACCGACCAAGGCCGCATCGCCGACGCAGGCGACCGGAACCCCTGGCGCGCTGCCGGCTTCCCTCGCACCCCGGGCGGAGGGGCCGCGGATCTACAACCTGTTCCCCCTCCTCGTGGGGCGCGTCGCGGACTGGACGCGGGAACTCCCGCGCATCGCCGATCTCGGCTTCGACTGGATCTACCTGAACCCGTTCCACCAGACCGGCGGCTCGAAGAGCCTCTACGCGGTGGCCGATATGGACCGCCTGGACGAGCGCCTGCGCGACCAGGACGGCACGCCCGACGACGAGCAGATCCGCCGCTTCTGCGCCGCCGCCCGCGCGGCAGGAATCGCGGTGATGACCGACCTCGTCATCAACCACACCGCCGACAATGCCCGCCTCGTGCAGGACCGCCCCGACCTATTCATGCGTGAGCCCGACGGCTCGATCATGCACCCCGCCGCCGTGGACCCGGACGACCCGTCGATCCGCACGGTCTGGGGCGACCTCGCCGAACTCGACTATCACAGCCCCGCCGCCCGGCAGGCGCTGACGGAGATCTTCACCGCCTACGTCGCGCGGATGCAGGATCTCGGCGTCGGCGGCTTCCGGTGCGATGCCGCCTACAAGGTGCCGCCCGAGGTGTGGCGCGTGCTGATCGCCGCCGCCAAGGAGAAGGACCCCGCCTGCCTTTTCGCCGCTGAGACGCTGGGCTGCACCTTCGAGGAGGCCCGCGCCACGGCGGGCGCCGGCTTCGACTACCTGTTCAACTCCTTCGCGTGGTGGGACCTCAAGGCCCCCTGGGCGCTCGATCAGTACGAGCGCCTGCGGGTGCTTGCCCCCTCCATCGCCTTCCCTGAGAACCACGACATGAAGCGCCTCGCCGCCGGGATCGGCGGAGGACAAGGGGCGGTCGCCGCGCATCTGCGCACCCGCTACGCGCTCGCGTCCTTCTTCTCGGCGGGCGTGCTGATGCCCATCGGCTACGAATGGGGCTATCGCCGGGCGCTCCATGTGGTCGAGACCCATCCGGGCGACCGCGAGCACGACACCGGCATCGACATCTCGGATGCGATCCGCGCCATCAACGCCCTCAAGGCCGAGTTGCCCGCCGCCAATGTCGAGGGCGCGCAGCAGCGCCTGTCCGCGCCGGATGCGGGCTTCGTCGCCCTCGCTCGCTACGACACCGGCCACCACGCCTCCGCCGGGCACGCGGTGCTGGTGCTTTACAATCCGACCGGGGCGCCGGTCACGGTCGAGGCCGGGCCCCTGATCGCCCGTACGGGCGGGATGCTCGGTCCCTTCGTGGACCGCACGCCCGAGGTCGAGCCCATCGCCTTCCACGCCGGAAGCCACGTGACGCTGGCGCCGGGTGAGTTGCGCATCCTCGCCGCCAGCCGCGCGAATGTCGCCCGCCAGCCCACGCAGGGCGAGCCGGCCGGCGAGGGCCGGGTCGTCATCGAGGCGGTGAGCCCCGAACTCGACGGGGGCCGCTCCGCCGTGAAGCGCATCGTCGGCGAGGATGTGCGCGTCGAGGCCGACATCTTCTCCGACGGGCACGAGATCATCGCCGCCGCGATCCTCTCGCGCGTCGTCGGGACGACGGAATGGCGCGAGGACCCGATGGTCTTCGTGGACAACGACCGCTGGGCGGGCCGCTTCCCCCTGGAGCGCAATGCCCGCTACGAGTTCACCATCGAGGCGTGGCGCGACCCCTTCGCCTCGTGGATGCGCGATACGATCAAGAAGCGCGATGCGGGCGTCGACGTGCGTCTGGAGACCATCGAGGGTGTCACCCTCGTGGGCACTGCCGCGTCGCTGGCCACCGGCCGGGACAAGGACCGCCTTGCCGCCCTGGTCGCGGCGCTCGGCGCCGAACAGAGCGGGTCGGCCGCCCAACTCGAAAAAATCCTGCAGCCGGATTCCGTCGCGCTGGTGCGGCCCCATGCCGAGCGGGTGAACCGCTCGCGCTATCCGGTGGCGCTTCCCGTCATCGCCGACCGTCTCGCGGCCCGGTACTCGGCTTGGTATGAGATCTTCCCGCGCTCGCAATCCATGGACGTGAACCGCCACGGCACGTTCAACGATGTGATCGCGCGCCTGCCGGAGATCCGAGAACTCGGCTTCGACGTCCTCTACTTCACGCCGATCCACCCGGTCGGGCGCACCAACCGCAAGGGCAAGAACAACACGCTCAAGGCCCTGCCCGGCGATGTCGGCTCGGTCTACGCGGTCGGCGCGGAGGAGGGCGGCCACGAGGCCGTCCACCCGGACCTCGGCACGCTGGAGGATTTCGAGCGGCTGGTGGCGGCCAGCCACGCCTACGGCATGGAGATCGCGCTCGATTTCGCGATCCAGTGCTCGCCCGACCATCCGTGGATCAAGAACCACCCGGAATGGTTCGAGTGGCGCCCGGACGGGACGCTGAAATTCGCCGAGAACCCGCCGAAGAAGTACGAGGACATCTCGAACGTCCACTTCTACGGCGGGGCCCTGCCCTCCCTCTGGATCGAACTGCGCGACATCCTGCTCGGCTGGTGCCAGAGGGGCGTGCGCATCTTCCGGGTCGACAACCCGCACACCAAGCCGATCCCGTTCTGGGAATGGGTGATCGGCGAGGTGAACGGCCAGTTCCCCGATGCGATCTTCCTCGCGGAGGCGTTCACCCGGCCGAAGATGATGAAGAAGCTCGCCAAGGCGGGCTACCAGCAGAGCTACACCTACTTCACGTGGCGCAACACCAAGGCGGAGCTGATCGAGTACAGCACCGAACTGGCCGGCGAGATGGGCGAGTATTACCGGCCGAACTTTTTCGCGAATACGCCGGATATCAACCCGTACTACCTGCAAACCAGCGGACGCGCCGGGTTCATCGTGCGGGCGACGCTCGCCGCCACGCTCTCCTCCGTCTACGGGATCTATAACGGTTTCGAACTGTGCGAGGCCGCGCCCTATCCCGGCAAGGAGGAATACCTGAACTCGGAGAAGTACGAGCTGAAGGCCTGGGACTACGACCGGCCGGGCAACATCCGCGAGCACATCGTGAAGCTCAACCATATCCGGCGGAACAACCCGGCGCTTTGGGACTTCCGCAACGTCACCTTCACGCCCGCCTGGAACGACAACATCATCGCCTATGCCAAGACCTCGCCGGAGGGTGACAATTGCGTGTTCGTGATGGTCAACCTCGATCCCAAGAACCGCCAGGAATGCAGCTACGAGGTGCCGCTCTGGCTGTTCGGCTTGCCCGATGACGGCGCGGTCGAGGTCGAGGACCTGTTGCAGGGTTACACGTTCTCGCTCCGGGGCAAGGGACACCGGATCGCGCTCGATCCGGCGGAACGCTCCTGCGTCATCTGGCGTCTCACTCCACCACGCCGGGTTGCGGGCTGAGGCTGCCCGTGGCACCTGCGGCTGTCCATGACGGCCGCCCGGCCGCCGGTCGCGTTCTCGACCGGCTCCTTCGACTTTCTCGATGAGGCAGCGACGCGATGATCGATCGCAGCGATCCGCAATGGTACCGGGACGCCATCATCTACCAGATCCACGTCAAGTCGTTCTTCGACTCGAATAATGACGGGATCGGCGACTTCGAGGGGCTGACCCAGCGCCTCGATTACGTCCGCGACCTCGGCGTCACGGCGATCTGGCTGATGCCGTTCTACCCCTCGCCGCTCCGCGACGACGGCTACGACATCGCCGATTACGAGGGCATCAATCCCTCCTACGGGACGATGGAGCAGTTCCGCGCCTTCGTGGAGGCGGCACACGAGCGGGGCCTGCGGGTCATCACCGAGCTCGTCATCAACCACACCTCGGACCAGCACCCCTGGTTCCAGGCCGCCCGCGAGGCGCCCCCCGGCTCGCCGGAGCGCGAGTTCTACGTCTGGTCGGACACCGATGAGCCGTACAAGGACACGCGCATCATCTTCCTCGACACCGAGGCGTCGAACTGGACCTGGGACCCGGTCGCCAAGCAGTATTTCTGGCACCGCTTCTACAGCCACCAGCCCGACCTGAACTTCGACAACCCGAAGGTGCTGGAAGCGGTCATCGCGACCATGCGCTACTGGCTCGACATGGGCGTCGACGGCCTGCGCCTCGACGCGATCCCCTATCTGATCGAGCGCGACGGCACGAATTGCGAGAACCTCAAGGAGACCCACGACGTCATCAAGGCGATCCGTGCGGCCCTCGATGAGAGCTATCCCGACCGGATGTTGCTGGCCGAGGCCAACCAGTGGCCGGAGGAGACCGCGCAGTATTTCGGCGATGGCGACGAATGCCACATGGCATTCCACTTCCCGCTGATGCCGCGCATGTACATGGCGATCGCCCGCGAGGACCGGCACCCGATCACCGACATCATGCGCCAGACCCCGGAGATCCCGGAGGGCTGCCAATGGGCGATCTTCCTGCGCAACCACGACGAGCTGACGCTGGAAATGGTCACGGCCGAGGAGCGTGACTACCTTTGGTCGTTCTACGCCGCCGAGCGCCGCGCCCGCATCAACCTCGGCATCCGCCGCCGCCTCGCGCCGCTGCTCGAAAACGACCGGCGCAAGATCGAATTGATGAAGTCCCTCGTCCTGTCGATGCCCGGCACGCCGGTGCTCTACTACGGCGACGAGATCGGCATGGGCGACAACATCTATCTCGGCGACCGCGACGGCGTGCGCACGCCGATGCAGTGGAGCCCGGACCGCAACGGCGGCTTCTCGCGCGCCAACCCGCAGAAGCTGTTCCTGCCCGCGATCCAGGACCCGATCTACGGTTTCGACGCGATCAACGTCGAGGCGCAGACGCAGGCCCAGACCAGCCTGCTCAACTGGACCCGGCGGATGATCGCCATCCGCAACAACAGCGTCGCCCTGGGGCGGGGTTCGATCCAGTTCCTGTACCCGTCGAATCGCAAGGTCCTGGCCTGGATCCGCGAGCACGAGAGCGAGCGCATCCTGTGCGTCGCGAACCTGTCGCGGGCGCCGCAGGCCGTGCAGCTCGACCTGTCCGAGTTCCGTACGGCAGTGCCGATCGAATTGACCGGCGGCACCGAGTTCCCGCCGATCGGCGACCTGCCCTATCTGCTGACCCTGCCGGCCTACGGCTTCTACTGGTTCTCCCTGTCTGCGGCTCAGTCGGGCGTGGTCGGCCCGCAGCAGGAGCCGCCGGAGCTGTTCACGATGGTCCTCACCGGGGGCATCGAGAGCCTGATGGCGGGGCGTGAGCGCGTCGCCTTCGAGCGCACCGTGGTGCCGCCCTTCTTGATGAGCCGTCGCTGGTTCGGCGCCAAGGGCTCGCGGATCAAAGGCGTGAAGGTGGTGGATTGCGCCGCCTTCGGCCCCCGCGAGGGCGGCGAGCCACGCTTCCTGCTGCCGCGTCTCGCGGTGACGCTCGCCAACGGCGAGACCCACCAGTACTTCGTGCCGGTGGGGGTCGATGAAGGCCGCGAGGATGCGGACCTGATGGAATTCGCCGTGGCGCGGGTGCGCCGGGGGCCGCGCACCGGCCTGCTCTTCGGAGCGGCGGGTTCCAACGACTTCACCGCCTGCCTCATCGAGGACATGCGTCAGCACCGGGAGATCCCGACCGAGGGTGGCAAGCTCGTCTTCGCCACCACCTCGGCCTTCGACCCGAGCGTCACGGTGGATGTGGCCGATATCCGCCGCCTCAAGGCCGAGCAGAGCAACACCTCGATCGCGGTGGGCTCGAAGCTGATGCTGAAGCTCCTGCGCCGCCTCCAGCCGGGCACCCACCCCGAGATCGAGGTCGGGCGCTTCCTCACCGAGACGGCGGGCTTTCCGCACACCCCCGCGCTGCTCGGCACGCTGGAGCATGTCGCGGAGGATGGCACCCGCACGGCGCTGGCGGTCCTGCAAAAATTCGTCCTCAATCAGGGCGATGCCTGGACCCTGATGCTGGAGGGCCTGCGCCGCGATTTCGAGACCGTGGTGCTCGCCCCCGAGAGCGAGGCCCTGAGCCCCGAGGAGGCGTTCCGCGACCACATGCGCTGGGCCGACCTGCTCGGCCAGCGCACGGCGCAGATGCATGTCGCCTTCGCCATGGAGACCGACGACCCGGCCTTCGCGGCGGAAGCCTTCGAGGAGGATGACCTCGCCATCCTGGTCAGGGACGCCCGCCATCAGGCGGACCGCGCCTTCCGGGGCCTGAAGGGCCTCGCCGAGCGTGGCCTCGACACGGGCAAGGATGCCTGCGCCGACCTTCTCGGCCGCCGGGCCGAGGTCGAGGCGCTGATCGAACGTCTCGCCGGGGGCACGCTCAAGGGCGCGCACAAGATCCGCATCCACGGCGATTACCATCTCGGGCAGGTGCTGGTCGCCGAGAGCGACCTCATCATTGTCGACTTCGAGGGCGAGCCCTCGCGGCCGGCGGACGAGCGCCGCGCCAAGTCGATGCCGCTGCGCGATGTCGCCGGGATGATGCGCTCCTTCGCCTACGGCGCCGAAACGGTGATCCGCGAGATTGCGAGCCGCTTCGCGGATTCGCAGGACCGGGCGCGGGCGGCGGCCTCGGCATGGCGTGGCATGATCGATGCGGCGTTCCTCGCCGGCTACCAGGGCGCCGTCGACGGTTCCCGCGCCGCCGTGACCGACACCGAGACCCGCGAGCGCCTGCTGAAGCTCTGCTTGCTGACCAAGGCGCTCTACGAGGTGGACTACGAGGCCAACAACCGCCCCGACTGGATCGAAATTCCCGCACGTGGGGTTCTGTCCATTCTGGATGAGGACGGAGAGCGTTCCGAATGACGGTAATCGACGAGACCTTCGCGCCCCGGGCCGAGGAGGGAGCTGCAGGCTCCGTCGCGGAGACCCAGCGCGCCGCGTCCCCGACGATTCCCACGGTCCATCAGGATGCGATCGCCGCGATCATGGGCGCGAGCCACGGCGATCCCTTCTCGGTGCTGGGGCCGCACAAGGTCGGCGCGAACACCTGGGAGGTGCGCGCCGTGCTGCCGGAGGCCCGGGCCGCGAACCTGATCCTCGATGAGCGGACGGTGCCCTTCGAAAAGCGCCACGCCGACGGCTTCTTCGTCGCCCGCGTCGAGGGCGAGGGACGGCCGCTCTACGAGATCGAGACCGAATTGTGGGACGGCTCGACGCGCCGCCGCTTCGACCCCTACGGCTTCGGCTCGTCCATCGAGCAATACGACGTGGCGGGCCTGCGCGAGGTCGGCACCAACCTCGTCTACCGCATCCTCGGTGCCCAGGCCGGTCGCCTCGACGGGATCGATGGGTTCCGCTTCGCCGTCTGGGCCCCGAACGCCAAGAAGGTCAGCGTCGTCGGCGACTTCAACGAATGGGACGGCCGCCGCCACCCGATGCGCCTGTGGCAGGATGGGGGAGTCTGGGAATTGTTCGTCCCCGGCCTCGAACCCGGCGGACGCTACAAGTTCGAGATCAGGGGGCCGGACGGCTCCCTCGTGCCGCTCAAGGCCGACCCGGTCGCCTTCGCGGCCGAGCATCCGCCCGCCACGGGCTCGATCCTGCACGGGCTCGGCTCGTTCGATTGGCGCGATGACGGCTGGATGGGCAGCCGCGGCGCCAAGGATCCGCGCCACGCCGCGATCTCGGTCTACGAGGTCCATCTCGGCTCGTGGATGCGGGTGCCGGAGGAGGGCAACCGCTACCTGACCTACAAGGAGCTGGGCGAGCGGCTGATCCCCTACGTCAAGGATATGGGCTTCACCCATATCGAGATGCTGCCGATCACCGAGTTCCCGTTCGACGGGTCATGGGGCTACCAGCCGGTCTCGCTGTTCGCCCCGACCAGCCGCTTCGGCACGCCCGACGAGTTTGCGGCCTTCGTCGATACCGCTCACGAGGCGGGCATCGGCGTGATGCTGGACTGGGTGCCGGGCCACTTCCCGCTGGACGCCCACGGGCTCGGCCAGTTCGACGGCACGCATCTCTACGAGCATGCCGACCCGCGTCAGGGCTTCCACCAGGATTGGGGCACCTACATCTACAATTTCGGGCGGACCGAGGTCGCGAGCTTCCTCACCGCCAACGCCCGGTTCTGGCTGGAGCATTACCACCTCGACGGTTTGCGCGTGGATGCCGTCGCGTCGATGCTCTACCTCGACTATTCGCGCCGGGCGGGCGAGTGGATCCCGAACCGCTACGGCGGGAACGAGAACCTCGACGCCATCGACTTCCTGCGCAAGACGAACGAGGCGACCTACAGCCACGCCCCGGGCACGATCACGGTGGCCGAGGAATCGACCTCGTGGCCCGGTGTCTCGCACCCGACCTATACGGGCGGCCTCGGCTTCGGCTTCAAATGGAACATGGGCTGGATGCACGACACCCTGCATTACATGCAGGAAGACCCGATCCATCGCCGGTACCATCACCACAACCTGACGTTCGGGCTGCTCTACGCCTTCTCCGAGAACTTCATCCTGCCTCTGTCCCACGACGAGGTCGTGCACGGGAAGGGCTCGTTGCTGGGGCGGATGCCGGGCGACCGCTGGCAGAAATTCGCGAACCTGCGCGCCTATTTCGGCTTCATGTGGGGGCATCCCGGCAAGAAGCTGCTGTTCATGGGCGGTGAGTTCGGCCAGGAGCGCGAGTGGAACCACGATGCCAGCCTCGACTGGCATCTGCTCGACGATCCCCTGCACCGGGGCGTCAAGGATGTGGTCCGCGACCTCAACCGGCTCTACGTCTCCTCGCCTGCCCTCCATAGCCGCGACGCCGAGGCGGCGGGCTTCCAGTGGCTCGTGGCCGACGATTCCGACAACAGCGTCATCGCCTGGGCACGCAAGGGCGCGGGCGGCGAGATCGCCGTCGTCGTGTCGAACTTCACGCCGATCCCGCGCGAGGGCTACCGCATCGGCGTGCCGGCGGGGGGCTTCTACCGGGAGGCGTTCAACTCCGACGCCGCGCAATACGGTGGCTCGAATGTCGGCAATGGCGGCGGTCGCGATGCGGAGGCTCAGGCGAGCCACGCTCAGCAGCATTCCCTCAGCCTGACCCTGCCGCCGCTCTCGACGGTGATCTTCCTGCGGGAGGGATGAGTGAATTCCCCCTCTTCCCGCCTGCGGGGAGAGGGGGACTTGCGTTTTATGCGACGAGCGCCGCGCTACACCGCGTTCCAGCGCAGGGCGACGTTGTTGCCGATCGCGCGGGCGTAGAGGTCCGCGTAGCTCTCGGCCGCCAGATCCCAGCCGAAGCGCGTGCCCATGGCCTTGCGGCGCATGGCATTCAACCGCTTCTTCTGGCCGAAGGCGTCGAGCGCCCGGCGCACCGCGCTCGTGAGGCCGGTGGGCGAGGGCTCCGCGAAGGAGAAGCCGGTCCCCCCATCCTCGACCGTGTCGGCGAGGCCGCCGGTCTGGCGGACGATCGGTAGCGAGCCGTACCGCTGGGCGTACATCTGCGCGAGGCCGCAGGGCTCGAAGCGCGAGGGCATCAGCAGGAAGTCGCTGCCCGCGAAGATCCGTCGTGCCTGCCCCTCGTCGAACCCGACATGGACGCCGACCGAATCCGGGTGCCGCTTGGCGAGGCCGCGGAGCGCCCCCTCGAACCGGCCTTCTCCCTGGCCGATCACCACGAGCTGGCCGCCCTCGGCGACGATGGTCTGGGCCGCCTCCAGGCTCAGATCGATGCCCTTCTGGTGCACCAGCCGCGAGACGATGGCGAAGAGCGGCCCGCGCGAGACCGCCATGCCGAAATCCTTGCGCACGCAATCGGCATTGGCGCGCTTACCCTTCCAGTCATCCGCCTCGAAGGTCAGGGCGAGATGGGGATCGCTGCTCGGATCCCAGGATTCATCGATGCCGTTGAGGATGCCTGCCAGCCGCCCCTGGCTCGCGCGCACGCGCAGCAACCCATCGAGGCCGCAGCCCATTTCGGGGGTCTGGATCTCGCGGGCGTAGGTCTCGCTCACCGTCGTGACCTGCGACGCGTAATAGAGGCCCGCCTTGAGGAAGGAGAGCTGCCCATAGAATTCGCAGCCATCCACCTGGAAGGCCGATTCCGGCACGCCGATGCGGTGCATCCCGTCGCGCGGGAAGAGGCCCTGATAGGCGAGGTTGTGCACGGTGAGCACGCTCGGAAGGCGCACACCGCGCCATGCGAGATAGGCCGGCGCCAGGGCCGCTTGCCAATCATGCAGATGCAGCAGATCCGCCGACCAGGCCGGATCGACGCCGAGCGCCAGATCCGCCGCCGCGAGGCTCAGGCGGGCGAAGCGCACGTCGTTGTCCGCGAAGTCACCCGACGAATCGCCGTAAGGGGTGCCGCTCCGCTCGTAGAGCTCGGGCGCGATCAGAACGTAGACGCGCAGGCCGTCCGCTGTCTCTGCAAGGCCGAGATCGCAGGCGGGAATGCCAGCGAGCCCTTCGAGCCGCGCCACCACCGGCATATCCGGGAAGGCCGCCCGCACCTGCGGGTAGCCGGGAATGAGGACGCGAACATCGTAATGGGCCCGCAGCGCCCGGGGGAGGGCGGCCGAGACCTCGCCGAGTCCGCCGGTCTTCACGAAATCCGCCATCTCGGGCGTGGCGTAGAGGATGCGCCGACCCATCGGGACTGAGGCCGAAAGCGGCCTGTAGGCACTCGATTCGGACTTCCGTGCAGTCAGTCCAGAACGGTGCACGTGAAGCATCTTGGAGGTCCCAGGCCGGGAGAGATGCCCCGGATGCGCAAAGACCGGGTCGAACGAACTTGCCGCGATCTCAACCACGCCTAACGCTCCCTTGTGCGCGACGGTTCCGCTGCGACGCACAAATGGGGCCATGTTTTTTGTTAAGTTTCGATTATCCGCTGCTGCACCGCGGCGAGTCTATTTTGATCGGTGCTCGTAAAATCTGTCTTCGGTAGCGATTTTCCGATCGCTAGGGTTTTGTGCAGGGCCGTCCAGAGGGGTGGGGTTGAACTCCAGGCTACTGTGCTTATCATGACACAGTGCCCGCCTGCCTGCTGCAAAATAAACGTAGCCGCAAGGCGTTGCCTCGACTTTGCCCGAGAGCGTCCACAGACTTGTCGTGGTCGGGGTCAGACTGCAGGGCCGTTCACTCGGCAGCAATCTGAGACAAATCATAATCATCCGGCTCTATTGGGGGATCGACTGTGCTTACCGAAGTTCAGACGCGCGCCGCTTCATCCGCCTCCCCGTCCGATAGCGGACAGGTGCATGCGAAAGCGGCCGTCGCCCCGGCGAGGGCACCGGCACAACGGCCGCTGACCGTGTCCGGCGATCCTGTCGTCGACCTGCGCGAGGCGATTCGCGGCAAGCTCGGGATCGTGCTCGGGATGACGCCGGAGACCGCCCGTCCGCGCGACTGGTTCGTGGCGACCGCGCTCGCCCTGCGTGACCGGATCGCGGAAACCGGCCTGTCGAAGGCGGCCCAGATCCCGCACAAGCGTGTCTATTACCTCTCCCTCGAGTTCCTGATCGGCCGACTGATGTCGGACGCGCTCAACAACCTCGGTCTCACCGAAACCGTGCGCGAGGCGCTCAACGAACTCGGCATCGACCTCGACGCCGTGCAGGAGGCCGAGCCCGACGCGGCCCTCGGCAATGGCGGCCTGGGCCGTCTCGCCGCCTGCTTCATGGAGAGCATGGCGAGCCTGTCGATCCCGGCCATCGGTTACGGCATCCGCTACGATCACGGCCTGTTCCGCCAGTCCTTCAAGGAGGGCTGGCAGCAGGAGGCACCGGAGACGTGGCTCGCCGAGGGTAACCCCTGGGAGTTCGCCCGCCGGGAAGCCACCTACAAGATCGGCTTCGGCGGCGGCGTGACCATGTCCGCTTCCGGCGACGGGATCGCCCGGCACTGGCACCCCGCCGAGACGGTGCTGGCTGTCGCCCACGACGTGCCGGTGGTCGGCTGGCGTGGAAAGCAGGTGAACCGCCTGCGTCTATGGAAGGCGGAGTCCGAGGCCCCGGTGGATCTCGCCCGCTTCAACGGCGGCGACCATGTCGGCGCCGTGTCCGAGCGGATGCGCGCCGAAGCGATCTCCCGCGTTCTCTACCCGAGCGACGCCTCGGCCGAGGGCCAGGAGCTGCGCCTGCGCCAGGAATACTTCTTCACGTCGGCCTCGCTGCAGGACCTCGTGGCCCGGCACCGGAACGAGCGCGGCGACCTGCGTTCGCTGCCCGACCACGCCGCGATCCAGCTCAACGACACGCACCCGGCCATCGCCGTGCCGGAGCTGATGCGCATCCTCACCGACGACCACGGCCTCTCCTGGGAGGATGCGTGGCACGTCACCACCAACACCCTGCACTACACGAACCACACCCTCCTGCCGGAGGCGCTGGAGACGTGGCCGGTGGAGCTGATGGAGCGGCTGCTGCCGCGCCACATGCAGATCATCTACCTGATCAACTGGATGCATCTCGAAGAGCAGGGCAAGTCGGGCAAGGGCGATGCCGCCCACCTCGCCTCGGTCTCGCTCATCGATGAATCCCATGGGCGCCGGGTGCGCATGGGCCATCTCGCCTTCCACGGCGCGCGCCGGGTGAACGGCGTGTCGGCCCTGCACACGGACCTGATGCGCTCGACCGTGTTCTCGGACCTGCACGCGCTCGATTCCGACAAGATCGTCAACAAGACCAACGGCATCACCTTCCGCCGCTGGCTGCACACGGCCAATCCCGGCCTCACCAAGCTCGCCGTCGAGGCGGTGGGCGAGGGTGTGCTCGACAATCCCGAACTGCTCACGGGCCTCGACACGTTCGCGCAGGATTCGGGATTCGTGGCGCGCTACCGGGCCGTGCGGCGCGAGCGTAAGGAGGCGCTGGCCGCCATCGTTGCGGACCGGACGGGGATCGACCTCGATCCGGACGCGCTCTTCGATGTGCAGGTGAAGCGTATCCACGAGTACAAGCGCCAACTGCTCAACGTCATCGAGACGGTGGCGCTGTATCAAGCGATCAAGGCCGAGCCGCACCGGAACTGGACGCCCCGCGTCAAGATCTTCGGCGGCAAGGCGGCGCCGAGCTACGTCCAGGCCAAGCTGATCATTAAGCTCGCCGCCGACGTGGCCCGTGCCGTGAACGATGATCCCGAGGTGGCGGGCCGCCTCAAGGTGGTGTTCCTGCCGAATTACTCGGTGAGCCTCGCCGAGGCGATCATTCCCGCGGCCGACCTCTCGGAGCAGATCTCGACGGCGGGCCTTGAGGCCTCAGGCACCGGCAACATGAAGTTCGCCCTGAACGGCGCGCTCACGGTGGGCACCCTCGACGGCGCCAATATCGAGATCCGCGATCACGTCGGCGCGGACAACATCTTCATCTTCGGCCTCGACGCGGCGGGCGTCATCGCCCGCAAGGCGGTGCCGGGCTATGCGCGGGCGGCGATCGAGGCATCTCCGCGCCTCGCGGCGGCCCTCGATATGATCGCGTCCGGCCGGTTCTCGCCGGAGGAGCCGGGCCGCTTCCGCCCGCTCACCGACGATCTTCGTCATCGCGACCCCTATCTGCTGACCGCTGATTTCGACGATTACTGGCGGACTCAGCGGGCCATCGACGCCGCGTGGCGCGACTCCACGACGTGGTGGGCCAAGGCGATCCATAACACCGCCCGGATGGCGTGGTTCTCCTCGGACCGCTCGATGCGGGAATACGCGGACGAGATCTGGCGCGTCCGCCTCGACTGACCGGCCATCGATGCGCCCGCTCCGGCGGGCGCGTTGTCGCGCCGTTCACCCGGATCGCGTAACGGGATGGGTATGAGCACCCTCTTTCGCCTCGCCTTCTGGGCAATCCTGGCGGTTCTGGTCTTCGTGACCCTGTCGCCCATCGGCCTGCGGCCGGAGATGGGCCCTGCCAACATGGAGCGGGCCGCCGCCTATGCCCTGTTCGGAATCGTGGCGGCACTGGCCTTCCCCCGCCACCGCCTCGCGATCCTGCTGATGGTCGTCGCCGTCGCCGGGCTCCTCGAACTCGGGCAGGGGTTGGCGGCGAGCCGCCACGGGCGCCTGAACGATTTCCTGGTCAAGGCCGGGAGCGGTGCGGCCGGCTGGCTCGCAGCCAGCGCCCTCGTCGTCGCCATGGCGCGGCCGAGGGCGGGCTGAGTCAGTCCTCGTCGGAGCCGATGTAGAGCCCCTCGGCGATGCCGTCCTCCAGCATCATCCGGGCGCGGGCGCGCAGCTTCTCGGTCTCGCTCTTGAGCTGGCCGCAGGCGGCGAGGATGTCGCGACCGCGCGGCGTGCGCACCGGCGAGGCATAGCCCGCGTTGAAGATGATCTCCGAGAACTGCTCGATCCGCTCCCAGTCGGAGCATTCGTAGCGGCTGCCCGGCCAGGGGTTGAACGGGATCAGGTTGATCTTGGCCGGGATGCCCTTGAGCAGCCGCACCAGTTCCCGCGCATCCCCATCGGAATCGTTGACCCCTTTCAGCATCACATACTCGAAGGTGATGCGCCGGGCGTTGTTCAGGCCCGGATAGGCGCGGCAGGCGTCGAGGAGGTCGCGGATCGGATACTTGCGATTCAGCGGCACCAGCTCGTTGCGCAGATCGTCGCGCACGGCATGAAGCGAGATGGCGAGCATCGCGTTCGCCTCCGCCCCGAGGCGGGGAATCTGCGGCACGACGCCGGAAGTCGAGACGGTGATCCGCCGCCGGGACAGGCCGAGGCCCTCCTGATCGGACATCACGCCGACCGCATCGACCACCGCGTCGAAATTGTAGAGGGGCTCGCCCATCCCCATGAACACGATGTTGGTGACGAGCCGCCCGACCTCGCCGCCATTGGCGTCGCGGCTCGGCATCTGGCCGGTCCAGTCCCCGAGTTCGTCGCGGGCGACCACGAGTTGCTGCACGATCTCGGCGGAGGAGAGGTTGCGCACGAGGCGCTGCGTGCCGGTATGGCAGAACGAGCAGGTGAGGGTGCAGCCGACTTGGCTCGACACGCAGAGCGTGCCGCGATCCGGGCCGGGAATGTAGACGCACTCGATCTCGGCGCCGCGATTGTGCTCGTGCGGGTTGGTCGGCGCCATGCGCAGGAGCCACTTGCGGGTCCCGTCGCGGGAAACTTGGCGGCTGACGACCTCCGGGCGCTCCAGGGTAAATTTCTGGGCCAGGTCGGCCTTCAGCGCCTTGCCGACATTCGTCATCTCGGAGAAGTCCTGCGCCCCGCGCAGGTTGACCCAGTGCCAGATCTGGCCGGAGCGCATCCGGCTCTCGCGCTCGGGCACACCGGCCCCGATGAGCTGGGCCTTCAGTTCCTCGCGGGTCAGGCCGACGAGGGAGAGCTTCCGGCCGGGCAGGGCCTCGGGCCGGAACTCGGGGGTCTTCTCGATTGCAGAGAGAGCAGCCACACGGCCGCTGTCGAGCGACGGCGTCGCCATGATGATGCGGATCCCTTCGGTTGAAGGGGTCTCATATAGTCGATCCCAACACAGGATGCGACCTTGCCAGTCGCATGGCAGGCTTTTCCATCCTCGCCCTCATCCTGAGGTGCCCGCCTTGGCGGGCCTCGAAGGAGCCTTCCAGAACGCAGAGCGGTGTCTGGAGCCCTCCTTCGAGGCGGCTTCGCCGCACCTCAGGATGAGGAGGGAGGGGGGGGAAGCCGGCCTTACGCGGCGGCGGTCTTCACCGGCACGCCCTTCTCGGCGAGGAAGGTCTGCAGCTCGCCCGACTGGAACATCTCGCGGGTGATGTCGCAGCCACCGACGAACTCGCCCTTCACGTAGATCTGGGGAATGGTCGGCCAGTTCGAGAAGGACTTGATGCCCTCGCGGATGCCCTGGTCAGCCAGGACGTTGACGCCCTTGAACGGCACGCCGAGGTAATTGAGGATCTGCACCACCTGGCCGGAGAAGCCGCATTGCGGCATCTGGGGCGTGCCCTTCATGAACACCACCACGTCCTGGGAGGCGATCTCGTTCTGGATGGTCGTGTTGACGTCGGTCATGGTGTTTCGCGTCCTCGTTCCTGACCCGTGATCTAGTGACGGTCGGGCGTGGATTTCAATGCTGCGGTCAATCCTGCGGGACGCCCGTCGTCAGTGCAAGAGCGTGGAGAACCCCGCCCATGCGGCCCTGAAGGGCGCCGTAGACCATCTGATGCTGGGCGACCCGGGTCTTGCCCTTGAAGGCGTGGCTCAGCACCGTGGCGGCGTAGTGGTCGCCGTCTCCGGCGAGGTCGCGGATCTCGACCTTCGCGTCGGGCAGGGCCTCGACGATCATGCGCTCGATCTCGCGGGCATCCATCGGCATGGGTTCGGCTCCGTTCAGGCAGCGGGGGCGGCGGGCTGGCTCGCCATGTAGGTCGGCATCCAGCCCTCGTGGGCCTCGCGCAGGTCGGCGATGGCGATGGTCTCGCCGCCCGGCAGGGTGAGGCGGTCGGAACCGGTGATGCCGACGACGGCCGCCGCGATGCCCTGGGCCGAAGCGGAATAGAGCAGGTCGGTCGCCGCCTCGGGCTCCACCGCGATGAGGTAGCGGGCCTGGTCCTCGCCGAACAGGTAGGCGTGGGCGGGCAGGTCCACCGGCACTTCCGGCAGGGCCGCACCGATGCCACCGGCCATGGCCATCTCGGCCAGCGCCACCGCGAGGCCGCCATCGGACAGGTCGTGGACCGTGTCCACAATACCCGAGGTGATGAGATTGCGCACGAAATCGCCGTTGCGGCGCTCCAGGCCGAGATCGACCGGGGGCGGGGCGCCTTCCTCGCGGCCCTCGACGACCGCGAGATAGGCCGACTGGCCGAGCCAGCCCTCGCCCGCACCGATCAGCACCAGGGCGTCGCCCTCGCGCTTGAGGGCGATGGTCGCGTGCCGGGTCACGTCATCGAGCACGCCGACGCCACCGATGGTCGGGGTGGGCAGGATGCCGACGCCGTTGGTCTCGTTGTAGAGCGAGACGTTGCCGGACACGACGGGGAAGTCGAGCGCCCGGCAGGCCTCGCCGATGCCCTGGAGGCAGCCGACGAGTTGGCCCATCACCTCGGGCTTCTCCGGGTTGCCGAAGTTCAGGTTGTCGGTGATCGCGAGCGGCTTGCCGCCGACCGCCGTGATGTTGCGCCATGCCTCGGCCACGGCCTGTTTGCCGCCCTCGACCGGGTCCGCCTCGCAATAGCGGGGAGTGACGTCGCAGGTGATCGCGAGGCCCTTCGGCCCATCCTCGACACGCACGATGGCCGCGTCGCCACCGGGCTTCTGCACGGTGTTGCCGAGGATGAAGTGGTCATACTGCTCGTAGACCCAGCGCTTGGAAGACAGGTCCGGCGAGGCGACGAGGCGCTTCAGCGCGTCGGCGAGGGACGCGGGCGCGCCCACGTCAGCGGCGGCGATGACCGGCTGGTGCGTGTTGGCGATATGCGGCCGGTCGTAGAGCGGCGCCTCGTCGCCGAGTTCCTTGATCGGCAGGTCGGCCACCGTCTCGCCGTGCCACTTGATGACGAAGCGCAGCGTATCGGTGGTTTTGCCGATCACCGCGAAGTCCAAGCCCCACTTCACGAAGATGGCCTCGGCCTCGGCTTCCATGCCGGGCTTGAGCACCATGAGCATCCGCTCCTGGCTCTCGGAGAGCATCATCTCGTAGGGGGTCATGCCCTCTTCGCGGGCGGGCACCTTCTCGATGTCGAGTTCGACGCCGAGGTCGCCCTTGGCGCCCATCTCGACCGCCGAACAGGTGAGCCCCGCCGCGCCCATGTCCTGGATGGCGATGACGGCACCGGACGCCATCAACTCGAGGCAGGCTTCCAGCAGCAGCTTCTCGGCGAAGGGATCGCCGACCTGCACGGTCGGACGCTTGGCCTCCGTGCCCTCGTCGAACTCGGCCGAGGCCATGGTGGCGCCGTGGATACCGTCGCGGCCGGTCTTGGAGCCGAGATAGACGATCGGGTTCCCGACGCCGGCGGCGGCCGCGTAGAAGATGCCGTCCTGCTTGGCGAGGCCGACCGCCATGGCATTGACGAGGATGTTGCCGTCATAGCGCCTGTGGAAGCCGACCTGCCCGCCGACGGTCGGCACGCCGAAGGAATTCCCGTAGCCGCCCACGCCCGCCACCACGCCGGAGACGAGGCCGCGGGTGCGGGGATGTTCGGGATCGCCGAAGCGGAGCGCGTTCAGCGCCGCGATGGGCCGCGCGCCCATGGTGAACACGTCGCGCAGGATGCCGCCGACGCCGGTCGCCGCGCCCTGGTAGGGCTCGATGAAGCTCGGATGGTTGTGGCTCTCCATCTTGAAGACGCAGGCCAGACCGTCGCCGATATCGATGACGCCCGCGTTCTCGCCCGGGCCCTGAATGACGTGCGGACCCGAGGTCGGCAGGCCGCGCAGGTGCTTGCGCGAGGATTTGTACGAGCAGTGCTCGTTCCACATCGCCGAGACGATGCCGAGCTCGGTCAGAGTCGGGTCGCGGCCGATGAGCGCCCGGAAGCGGTCGTACTCGTCCGGTTTGAGGCCGTGCTGGGCCACAAGCTCGGGCGTGATCGGGACATCGTTGCGGAACATGCGGCGGTCTCGACGAACAGGCCTACGGCGGCGGACCCGGACCGGGCGCTGTGTTGGCCGCGACGGATTAGTGCTTTCCTGACCTGCGATGCAACATCTGGGGTGACGATCGCCTGAATGGAACGGGGGATCAGGCAGCCGACGAGTGGTTCAGGAACTCCTTGATCGCCTCCGCGAAGCGGTCACCATAGGCCTCGCGCTTGCGCTCGCCCACACCATGGACACTGCGCATCGCCCAGAGATCCACGGGTTTCTGCCGGGCCATCTCGATCAGCGTGCGGTCCGGGAAGACCATGAAGGCGGCGATTCCCTCGGCCCGCGCGATCGTCGCGCGAAGACCACGCAGATGCTGGAACAGCGCCTCGTCCGACTCGGACAGGCCCATCTCCTCGGCCGCCCTCGGCGCCGTCCGCCGCCGCTCGCGCGATTCGGGGCGCGGCTCGGGGTCGGGCCTCAGGGTAATGGGCTCGCGTCCATAGAGGATCTCCGTGCCCTTCTCCGTGAGGCCGAGGCCGCCATAGCCATCGGCATTCTCGGCCACCGCCCCGGCGGCGAAGAGCTGACGCAGGATCGCCCGCCACGCCGCGACCGGCTTGTCGGAGCCGACCCCGAAGGTCTTGAGCCCGTCATGGCCGTTGCGGCGGATCTGGTCGCTCTCCTTGCCGTGGACGACGTCGCAGACATAGGCCGCGCCGAAGCGCTGGCCTGTGCGCACGATGGCCGAGAGCAGCTTCTGCGCGGGCACGGTGCCGTCCACGAGCTCGACCCCGTCGCGACACAGGTCGCAGCGGCCGCAGCGCCCGCTGGTCTCGCCGAAATAGGCGAGCAGCGACTGGCGGCGGCAGGAAGCGCCCTCGCAGAGGGAGATCATCGCCTCGAGCTTGCGCCGCTCGACCCGGCGGCGCTCGTCGGAAATCTCCTTCTCGTCGATCTGGCGGCGGCGCAAAGCCATGTCGTCGAGGCCGTAGAGGGTGAGAGTGTCGGCGGGCAGGCCGTCGCGCCCGGCGCGGCCGATCTCCTGGTAGTAGCCCTCGACATTGGTCGGCATGTCGGCGTGGATGACGAAGCGCACGTCCGGCTTGTTGATCCCCATGCCGAAGGCGACGGTAGCGGTCATCACCACCCCATCTTCCTGCAGGAAGCGGTCCTGGTTGCGGGCCCGCGTCCCTTGGTCGAGGCCGGCGTGATAGGGCAGGGCGTTGAACCCGTCCTTGCTCAGGGTCTCGGCCAGCTGCTCCGTGCGCTTGCGCGACGAGCAGTAGATGATCCCGCTCTCGGAGCGGCGGTGCTTCAGGAAGCGCTCGATCTGCCGGGCCGGGTTGTCCTTCGGCTGGAAGACGAGGCGGATGTTCGGCCGGTCGAAGGAATGGACGAAGATCTTCGGGTGCCGCCCCTCGGGAAACAGGCGCTCGGCGATCTCGGCGCGGGTCGCGGCGTCGGCGGTGGCGGTGAGCGCGACCGTCTGGACGTTGCCGAGCGCCTCTCGGGCGCGGGCGATCTCCCGGTATTCGGGACGGAAATCGTGCCCCCATTGCGAGACGCAATGGGCCTCGTCCACCGCGAGGCGGCGCACGCCGGAGCCGCGCAGGGCCTCCATGCAGCCGTCCATCAGCAGCCGCTCGGGCGAGACGAACAGGAGCCGCATCGTCCCGTTGCGGATTGCCCGCCACGCCTCGCGGGATTCCGCTTCCGGCACGGTGGAGTTCAAGGTCGCCGCCGCGATGCCGACGCTGCGCATCTGCTGAACCTGATCGTGCATCAGCGCGATGAGCGGCGAGACCACCACGGTCAGCCCGGCATCGACGAGCGCCGGCAGCTGGTAGGTCATCGACTTGCCGGAGCCGGTGGGCATCACGGCGAAGACGTCCTGTCCGTCGAGGACCGCGCCGATCACCTCGTCCTGGCCGGGCCGGAAATCCTCGTAGCCGAAGGTCTCCTTCAGCGCGGCACGGGCCTCGTCGAGGCGGGTCATCCGGTGTTCTCTCAATTTCTGGTGTGCTTGCGGCAAGGGCCGAGCAGGCTTACGTTTTTTCGCTCACCACGGAGGCCGCCATGCCGCTTACCATCGCCAGCGACGAGGTCGATCAGCTCGCCGAGAAATTGGCATCGCGGACCGGCGTGAGCAAGGCCGAGGCGGTGCGGGTCGCCTTGGTGAACGAGATCGACCGTTGGGACAAGGCGGTGCCGCTGGCGGAGCGGCTGCGACCGTTGCTCGACCGGCTCGATGCCGTTCCTCGCACCGGCCTCGAGGCCGACAAGGCTTTCTATGACGGCCTGAACGACGAATGACGTTCGTCGACGCCTCAGCCCTTGTGGCAATCCTGACCGGAGAGCCGCAGCGATCCGCCCTCCTTAAACGCATCGACGCCGCCAGGATCCCCCTGACTTCCGGGCTTGCCATCTTCGAGACCGTCACCGCAGTTGCGCGCAAGAAGACGATGACCGTCGCCGAGGCTCAAGCAGAGGTCGACGAATTCGTCCGTATCAGCGGCATGTGGACCGTACCGATCGGAGAAAGAGAAACGGATCTGGCCCTCGCGGCCCATGCCCGTTTCGGCAAGGGGCGCCATCCGGCACGCCTGAACCTCGGCGACTGTTTCGCCTATGCCTGTGCCAAGGCGCATGGAGCGCGGTTGCTGTTCGTCGGCGACGATTTCCCGCAGACCGACATCGCCCCCGCGCTCTGAGCCACCTCACCCCCCGTGGAACTCGGCGATATGCTGGGCCACAATGGCGTCGAACGAGGCGTCTGCCTTGAAGCCGAGTTCCGTCGCGGTGGTGGTGTCGAAGGCGGCGGGCCACGTTTCCACGATGCGTAACACCGCCTCGTCCGGTTCGCGCCGGATGAGGGCGACCGCCTTATCGCCGGCCGCCCGGCGCAGGGCCTCGATCTCCTCGGCCACCGTGGCGGAGACGCCCGGCATGGTCAGGCTGCGGCGGGTGCCCAGCCGCGCGAGGTCGAGCGTCGCCGCATGGGTGAGGAAGCCGACCGCCGCCGCCGGGCTCGCGAACCAGTGGCGCACGGTATCCGGCACCGGCAGACGGGCCTCTTGTCCCGCCAGCGGCTCGCGGATGATGCCGGAGAAGAAGCCGGAGGCCGCCTTGTTCGGCTTGCCCGGCCGCACGCAGATCGTCGGCAGGCGCAGGCCGATCCCATCGAAGATGCCCCGGCGGGCATAGTCGGCGAGCAGCATCTCGCCCATCGCCTTCTGCGTGCCGTAGGAGGTGGCGGGCCGGAGGGCGTAATCGTCGGGGATCACGTCCGGCAGGGGCGGTCCGAACACGGCGAGCGACGAGGTGAACACCACCTTCGGCCGGTATCCCTCGGCGGCGCGGATCGCCTCGAACAGGAAGCGCGTCGCGTCCAGGTTCACCCGGTAGCCGAGGTCGAAATTCGCCTCCGCCTCGCCGGAAACCACCGCCGCGAGATGGAAGATCACCTCCGGCCGGTCACGGATCGCGGCCTCTGCAGCGCCGGGCACGCTCAGGTCGGCGGCCTCCGCCCGCACCGGTCCCGGAACGCCTTCCGGCGTGGCGGGGGCCACGACGTCGAGGAGCGTCAGCCCGGTCAGCGGCTGCCCGCCCACGGTGCCCTCGGCCACGAGAACATCGACGAGGCGTCGGCCGATCATGCCGGCGGCGCCGAGAATCAAAGCGTGCATCGGAACCTCACTGCATCATGTCGAGGGCGCGGGCGAAGAAGTCCGGCCCACCGAAATTGCCCGACTTCAAGGCCAGCAACAGCGGTTCGGGCCGCCCGGCGGTGCGCAACACGGGTACGCCCGCCGCGATCTCCGGGCCAACGAGGAAGGCGCGCAAGCCCAGACGGTCGACGCAGGCGCCGGAGGTCTCGCCTCCCGCGATGACGAGGCGCCGGACACCCGCCGCGACCAATCCCTCGGCGATGGCCGACAGGGCCGACTCGACGGCATGGCCCGCCGCCTCGGAGCCGTGCCGGGACTGGAGCGCGCGCACGGCCTCGGGCTCGGCGGAGGAGGCGATCAGCACCGGACCTTGCGCGATCCGCTCGCGGGCGAAGGCCAGCGCCTCGGCCACCACCGCATCCGGCTCGGACAGGAGCCGCCCGGCATCGAGCCGGAGCACCGGCATCAGGGCCTCCGCCGCCGCGACCTGACCGAGGGTCGCCTGCGAGCAGCTTCCCGCGAGGCAGGCGGCATGGCCGCCGACGGGATCGCCGATCGCCGCCCCGGCTGCGTCCCGGGTGCCGCGCCCATCCGCCACCAGGGCGCGGGCGAGACCGAGGCCAAGGCCCGACGCGCCGACCGAGAACGCCTTCGAGACGATGGCGCGGCCGAGCGTTTCGAGGTCGTGGTCGAAGATCGCGTCGGCGATGGCCGCGCCCTGACCCTCGGCGGCCAGCGCATCGAGCCGCGCGGACACCGCCTCCGGTCCCTTCGTCACCGTCGCCATGTCGATGAGCCCGACCCCGTGGCGGCTCTGGCGCGCCAGCACCCGCACGAGGTTGGCGTCCCGCATCGGGTTGAGGGGATGGTCCTTCAGCGGGCTCTCGTTCAAGGGCAGGGCGCCCACGAACAGGTTGCCCTGGTAGACGCTGCGGCCCGTTTCCGGGAACGCGGGGGTGACCAGGGCGATGGCCTCGCCCGCCGCCTCGCGCAGGGCGTCGGCGACGGGGCCGATATTGCCCGCATCCGTCGAGTCGAAGGTCGAGCAGACCTTGAACATCACGTGCGACGCGCCGCGCTCACGCAGCCAAGCGTCCGCCTCCCGCGAGCGGGCGACGGCTTCGTCGGCGGGAATCGAGCGGCTTTTCAGGGCCACCACCACCGCGTCCACCTCCGGCAGGGAGAGATCGGGGGCGGGCACGCCGATGGTCTGGACCGTGCGCAGGCCGGCCTTGGTGAGCGTGTTGGCGAGGTCCGACGCCCCGGTATAGTCGTCGGCGACGCAGCCGAGTGCGAGCGGCTTGGCGGTCGTCATCGGGATCAGCCCTTCCTGTAGGGGGTGAACCAGCCGAGGCCCGCCTCGGTGTTTCCCGCCGGGATGTATTCGCAGCCGACGAAGCCCTCGTAGCCGAGCCGGTCGAGCTCCGCGAAGAGAAACGCGTCGTTCATCTCGCCGGTGCCGGGTTCGTGCCGGTCGGGCACGCTCGCCGTCTGGACATGGCCGACCATCGGCATCAGCGCCCGCAGGCGCATGGTCACGTCGCCGTGCATGATCTGGCAGTGGTAGAGGTCGAACTGGAGCTTCAGGTTCGGGAGCGACAACTCCCGGATCAGCTCGGCCGCCGCCCCGAAATCGTTGAGGAAATAACCCGGCATGTTGCGACCGTTGATCGGCTCCAGCACGAGGTCGAGCCCGGCCGGGGCCAGCGTTTCGGCGGCGTAGGTCACGGACCGGCGATAGGCCTCCTTCGCCGTGGGATCGGCCGGGTCGGCGAGCCCAGCCATCAGGTGCAAACGTCTCACGCCCGTGGCCTCGGCATAGCGCAAAGCCGTGTCGACGCCCGCCTTCACCTCCTCGAACCGGTCGGCGAGGGCGGCGAGCCCCCGCTCGCCCCCCGCGAAGTCGCCCGGCGGCATGTTGAACAGCGCCTGGGTCAGACCGTTCGCACGCAGGCGCTCGGCGATGGCCTCCGGCGGATGCTCATAGGGGAACAGGAACTCCACCGCCTCGAAGCCCGCCCGCGCGGCGGCCTCGAACCGGTCGAGGAACGGCACCTCGTTGAACATCAGGGTGAGGTTGGCGGCGAAGCGGGGCATTTCTTCGGACTTTCTCTCAACCGCTTCCGTCCTTGCGAGCGGAGCGAAGCAATCCAGGGCAGCACGAGGGCTGGAAGCGACCCGCTGCCCTGGGTCGCTTCGCTGTCGCTCGCGATGACGGGCGCGGTGTCTATGCCTTCTCCGGCAGCTTCGCCCCCGAGACCTGCGCGTAGAGGCGGGCCACGGAAGCGTCGTCGTCCCGGCCCATCCCGGCGCCGGAGGCCATCAGGAACATCTGCAGGGCGGCCGCCGCCACCGGCACCGGGTACTTCTCCGCCCGCGCCATGTCCTGCACGATGCCGAGATCCTTCACGAAGATGTCGACCGCGCTGCGAGGGGAGTAGTCCGCGTCGAGGATGTGCGGCACGCGGTTCTCGAACATCCACGAATTGCCCGCCGACTTCGTGATCACCTCGTAGACCTTGGCGAGGTCGAGGCCCTGCTTGGCCGCGAAGCTCATCGCCTCGCAGGCGGCGGCGATGTGCACGCCCGCGAGCAACTGGTTGATCATCTTGAAGGCCGCGCCCTGGCCGGGCTCGTCACCCAGCTCGTAGACGGTGCCCGCCATGGCATCGAGGGCGGCGCGGGCTCCCGCGAAAGCGGCCTTCGAGCCCGAGGCCAGGAAGGTCAGCCCGCCCTCGGCGGCGCGCACGGCGCCCCCGCTCATCGGCGCGTCGAGATAGTGGCGGCCGGTCCCCTCCAAGCGCGCCGCGAGGCGGCGGGCGATGGCCGGGTCCATGGTGGCGGAGGAGACGAACACCGCTCCCTCCGGCATGACGGAGGCTGCGCCGTTCTCGCCGAACAGCACCGCTTCCGTCTGGGCGGCGTTCACCACCACCGCGACCACCACGGCGGCGCCCTTGGCCGCCTCGGCGGGGTTCGCCGCCCCCTCGCCGCCGGTCTCACGGAAGCGGGCGACCGCCTCCGGGTTCACGTCGCAGGCGGCGACGGAGAAGCCCGCCCGCAGGAGCGAGGCCGCCATGCCTGAGCCCATCGAGCCCAGGCCGATCAGGGCCACGCGGCCCTTCTGTGCCGGTTCGGTCATGGTCCTCCTCCCTTACCGGTTCACGAGACGGGCCGGGACGATCAGCACGCAGAGCGCGCCGAGCACCAGGGTCACCGCCAGAACGTACATGCCCGCCGCCGTGCTGCCGGTGGCGTCGCGGAGCGCGCCGATGGCGTAGGGGCCGGCGAAGCCCGCGAGGTTGCCCACCGAGTTGATCAAGGCGATGCCCGCAGCGGCACCAGCGCCGCTGAGGAAGGCGGTCGGCAGCGACCAGAACAGGGGCGAGCAGGCCAGCACGCCGCCCGCCGCGACCGAGAGCGCCGCGATGGCGATCACGGTGTCCCCGGTCGAGGCCGAGACCACGAAGCCCATCGCGCCGATGAGCGCCGGGACGATCAGGTGCCAGCGGCGCTCGCGGAAATGGTCGGCGCTGCGGCCGAGGCAGACCATCGTCACCGTCGCCACGAGGAACGGGATCGCGCTGACGAGACCGATGGTGAAGTTGCCCTGGATGCCGGACGCCTTGACGATGGTCGGCACCCAGAAGGTCAGCCCGTACTGGCCGGCCACGAACAGGAAGTAGATCAGGCTCATGAACCACACGCGGCCGTTGCGGAACACGGTGGCGATGGAGTGTGGGCTGTCGGACTTGGTCCGCTCCTCGGCGGCGAGGTCGCGCTCCAGAACCTGCTTCTCGGCCGCGTCGAGCCACTTGGCCTCGGAGGGGCGGTTGTCGAGGTAGAAGAACACCGCGATGCCGATGAGGACGGCGGGGATGGCTTCGAGCAGGAACATCCACTGCCAGCCGGATAGGCCGTGCGTCTCGTGGAACGAGTCCATGATCCAGCCGGAGAGCGGGTTGCCGAACACGCCCGAGATCGGGATCGCCGCCATGAACACGGTGATGACCCGCGCCCGGCGATGCGATGGGAACCAGTTCGTCACGTAGAGGATCACGCCCGGATAGAACCCGGCCTCGGCGATGCCGAGGAGGAAGCGCATCGCGTAGAAGGTCGCCTCCGAGTTCACGAACAGGAACGCGCCGGAGATGACGCCCCAGGTGATCATGATCCGCGCGATCCAGACCCGCGCGCCCACCCGGTGCAGGATCACGTTCGAGGGCACCTCGAACAGGAAGTAGCCGAGGAAGAAGATGCCTGCGCCGAGGCCGTAGGCGGTCTCGGAGAAGCCGAGCTCCTTCGACATCTGGAGCTTGGCGAAGCCAACATTCACCCGGTCGAGATAGGCGACGACGTAGCAGAGCATCAGGAACGGCACGAGCCGCCAGAAGACCTTGGCATAGGTCCTGTCGATGAAGCTCTTGTCGGTATTCACGGCGCTTCCCGGCGCCGCGGCGGCCTGGATGGACATGGCTTGTCTCCTCCCTTTCCCCCAGCATGGCGAGGGATGGTCCGGCCGCTCGCTGGCGGCGTTGACGGGCCTATATCGCCGTTTGGCAGCGCTGCCAATTCCGGTTGTGAAACAAAGTGCAGACGTTTATGTCGGGTTGTAGGGCGTCGCTCCGTCGCCATGACGGAGCAGGTGGTGCGCGAAGAGCCGGGACAGGGGATGACCGAATTCCAGCCGCCGGGACGGCTCGTGACGCTGGCCGACGTCGCCCGGGCGGCGGGTGTCGGCGAGAGCACCGTCTCGCGGGTGCTGCGCAACCACGGCTCCTATTCGAAGCGGGCGGGCGAGCGTGTCGCGGAGGCGGTGGCGCGCCTCGGCTACGTGCCGAACCGGCTGGCGGGGCATCTCGCCGGGGGCGGGACGGGCACGGGGCTCGTCGGCGTGGTGATTCCCTCACTGGCCAACATCGTGTTCCCGGACCTGTTGCGCGGCCTCACGGCGGCGCTGGACGGCACGGGGATGCAGAGCGTCGTCGGCGTCAGCGAATACGATCCCGACCGGGAGGAGGCCCTGGTCGCCGCGCTCCTGTCCTGGCGGCCGGAGGCGCTGTTGCTGACGGGGTTGGAGCACAATCCCGGAACCGTGACGCTCGCCCGCGCCTCGGGCGTGCGCGTGGTGGAGATGATCGACACGGACGGGGAGGGGATCGACACGGTGGTCGGCTTCTCGAACCGGGAAGCGGGCGCGGCGAGCGCGAGGCACCTCCTCGCCCGCGGCTACCGGCGGATCGGCTATTGCGGACACGATCCCGAGGCGGATCTGCGGGCGGGCAAGCGGCTCACCGGCTTCGAAGCGGCGCTGGCCCAGGCGGGCATGGCGTTCGCCGCGCGGGAGATCCGGCCCGGCCGGTCCTCGGCAGCCTCGGGGCGAGCCGGGTTCGAGGCGCTGATCGCCAGGGCTCCGGATCTCGACGCGGTATATTTCTCCAACGACGACATGGCGCTGGGCGGTTGGTTCGCCTGCCTCGCGGCGGGAATCTCCGTGCCGGGGCGGATCGCCCTGTTCGGCTTCAACGGCCTCGACTTCGCCGATGCCATGCCTCAACCGCTCTCGACGGTGCGCACGCCGCGCCTGGAGATCGGCCGCGCCGCCGCCGCCTGCCTCACCGGGCGTGACCCCACACGCATCGATCTCGGCTTCACGCTGATCGAAGGAGCCACCGCATGAGCGAAGAAGCCCGCCTGCGCGAGGAGATTTGCCGCTACGGCCGGTCACTGTTCGAGCGCGGCCTGACGCCGGGTTCGTCGGGCAACATCTCCTTGCGCCTGCCCGACGGCGGGTGGCTCGTGACCCCGACCAACGCGTCGCTCGGCTTTCTCGACCCGGCCCGGATCTCACGCCTCGATGGGGAGGGGCGGCTCGTCTCCGGCGACAAGCCGACCAAGGAGATCCCGCTCCACAGCGCCCTCTACGAGAGCCGCGACAGCGCGCGGGCGATCGTGCACCTGCATTCGACCCATGCGGTCGCCGTGTCGATGCTGCCGGAGATCGATCCGAAGGCAGTCCTGCCGCCGATGACGCCCTATTACGTGATGCGCACCGGGGGGACGGCGCTCGTCCCCTATTTCCGCCCTGGCGACCCGGCGGTAGCCGATGCGATCCGGGGCTTGGCCGGACGATATTCGTCCGTGCTGCTCGCCAATCACGGACCGGTGGTGGCGGGCGACAGCCTGGAGGCGGCGGTCTTCGCGACGGAGGAGCTTGAGGAGACGGCCAAGCTCTACCTCCTGCTGCGCAACCTCAATCCGCGCCACCTGTCACCGGGTCAGGTGCAGGACCTCGTGAGCCATTTTGGGCTCACCCTGCCGGAGCATGACGGGCACGATCACGGGTGAGGGTCGACCTCTCCGTCCTTGCGAGCGGAGCGAAGCAATCCAGGGATGCGCCACCCCTGGAAGTGTCCCGCGACCTGGATGGCTTCGCCAGCGCTCGCAATGACGGCGAGAATGAGAAAAGCGGGGTCTACCCTTCGATCTTCGAGAAGTCCGCGACCTCCCGCGTCGCGGCGCGCAGCGCGTTGAGGAGGGCGAGGCGGTTCTCGCGGAGCTTCGGATCGTCTGCGTTCACGGTGACGTCCGTGAAGAACGCGTCGACCGGAGCGCGCAACGTCGAGAGCGCCCGCATCGCTCCGGCGAAATCCTCCGCCGCGACGGCCTTCGAGGCTTCGGCGCGGGCGGTCTTGAGCGCTTCGGCCAGCGCCCGCTCGGCGGGTTCGCCCTGGGCGGCCAGGGCCGCATCGGGCTCGGCATCGTAGGCGCGGCCGTCCTTCTTCTCCTCGATGCGCAGGATGTTGGCCGCGCGCTTGTAGCCTGCGAGCAGGTTCTTGCCGTCCTCGGTCTCCAGGAACTTTTGGAGAGCCTCGACACGGCGGGCGATCAGCAGCAGGTCGTCCTGACCGGGCAGGGCGAAGACCGCATCCACGAGGTCGTGCCGGGCGCCCATGTCCCGCAGGGTGATCTTCAGGCGGTCGGCGAAGAAGGCGAGGAGATCCGCCGGATCGGCCCCGGCCCGCGCCCCGAGGCCGCGATCCGCCGCGCCGAACCGGTCGAGCAGGCGTAGGCGCAGGCCCCGGTCCAGGATCAGGCGGACGACGCCCAAAGCCGCCCGGCGCAGGGCGTAAGGGTCCTTGCTGCCCGTCGGCTTTTCATCGATGGCCCAGAACCCGACCAGCGTGTCGAGCTTGTCGGCCAACGCCACCGCGATGGCGACAGGATCGCGCGGCACCCGGTCCGAGGGGCCGAGCGGCTTGTAATGATCCTCGATCGCCGTGGCGACGCTCTCCGGCAGACCTTCGAGGGCGGCGTATTTCGCGCCCATCAAGCCCTGCAATTCGGGGAACTCGCCGACCATCTCGGTGACGAGATCGGCCTTGGCGAGGCGCGCCGCTTGCTCTGCCAAGGTGGGATCGGCGCCGACCAGCGGGGCCAGTTCCTTGGCCAGCGCCGCGATGCGCGCGATGCGCTGTCCCTGCGTCCCGAGCTTCTCGTGGAAGACGATGGCATCGAGCTTCGGCAGGCGATCCTCAAGCTTGATCGCCTTGTCCGTCTCCCAGAAGAACTTGGCGTCGGAGAGCCGTGCCCGCACCACCCGTTCGTTGCCTGCCGTGATGGCGAGGCCGCCGTCGCTGGCGACCAGGTTCGAGACCAGGATGAAGGCCGGGGCCAGATCCTCGGAGCCGGATTTCCGCAGCACGAAGCACTTCTGGTTCGCGCGGATCGTGGCGCGGATCGCCTCGGCGGGGATATCGAGGAAGGCTTCGTCGAAGGAGCCGAGCAGCACGACCGGCCATTCGACCAGCCCGGCCACCTCTTCCAGCAGGCCGTCATCCTCCACGAGGTCGAGGCCGCGCGCGAAGGCGAGGTCGCGGGCATCGTGCAGGATCACGTCCTTGCGGCGGTCGGCGTCGAGGATGACCTTCGCCTTCTCCAGCGCCTGGATGTAGTCGTCGAAGCGGCGCACCTCGATCGGGCCGGGCGCGAGGAAGCGGTGGCCGTAGGTGGTCGTGCCCGCGCGGATGCCGCCGATCTCGAAGGGCACCACCTCGGGCGATTCGGTTTCGGGGCCGAAGGTCGCGACGATGGATTGCAGCGGGCGCACCCAGCGCAAGGATCCCGGCTGAGCCGAGGCCGCGCCCCAGCGCATCGCCTTCGGCCAGGGGAAGCCCTTGATGATCTCGGGCAGGATCTCGGCCAGGACGTCCAGCGTCTCGCGGCCGGGCTTCTCGATCACCGCGAGGTAGAACTCGCCCTTCTTCGGATCGGTGATGGTGGTCGCCTGATCGAGGCTGGTGAGCCCGGCGCCCTTCAGGAAGCCCTGGACGGCGGCGTCCGGCGCCCCGACGCGGGGGCCGCGGCGCTCCTCGCGCACGGCCTCGCCGCGGGCCGGGAGCCCGGCGATGTGAAGGGCGAGACGGCGCGGCGTCGCGAAGGCCTTGGCGCCCTCGTAGAGGAAGCCGCGCGCCACGAGGGCGTCGGTGACGAGCTTCCGGAGATCCTCGGCCGCGCGCCGCTGCATGCGGGCGGGGATCTCTTCCGAGCGGAGTTCGAGCAGGAGGTCGGGCATGGCGCGGCCATATCGCCGCGCCGCACACCTGTCGAGGGTTCAGAGGCCGCTCAGTGCGCCTCGCCCTTCAGGATTGCTGTCAGCTGCCACTTGCGGTCGCCGATGGCATGGGCATCCGAGACGCGCCAGCCGCCATCCTCACGCACGAGGTCGTAGACGATCGCTTGGGCACCGTTGCCGCCCTTGCGCTCCACCGTGACCTTCGCCTGATCCTTACCCTCGGTGGCCTCCTTGAAGGTCAGGTTCTTCACCGTGTCCGGCTTCAGGGGCTCGCCGTTGAGGCGGTAATCGAAATCGAGGTTGCCGGTGGCACCGTTGGCCTGCTTCGCATCCGCGTCGAACAGGCCCTGAAGGCGCTTCGTGTAGACGGCCGAGTGATTCGGGTGCGGCTCGGCATAGAGCTTCTTCACCACGGCCTCCGGGCCGGCCTCGGCGGCGAGCGCCGGGGCGAGGCCCCAGGCGACGAAGCCGAGGGCGAAGACGGTCTGTTTCTTCATGGCATGGTTCCCGCGTCTGCGGACGCGCCGAGGCGCGCCGGTTGGCGGGGCGGCAACGCGCGACGGCTCAAGGGGCTCCGCCCGCTTCCGTCTTCAGCCACGCCGCGCCGCAGGCCTTGGCCAGCTCGCGCACCCGCAGGATGTAGCTCTGGCGCTCGGTGACGGAGATCACCCCCCGCGCGTCGAGCAGGTTGAAGACGTGGCTCGCCTTGATGCACTGATCGTAGGCGGGCTGGACGATGCGGTGGCGCTCGCCCTCCTTCGGCGCACCCGCCTCGAGATAGGCGCGGCAGGCGGCCTCGGCGTCGGTGAATTGCCTAAACAGCATGGCCGTGTCGGCCGCCTCGAAATTGTGCCGTGAATATTCCTGCTCGGCCTGAAGGAACACGTCGCCGTAGGTGACCCGGTCCTCGCCCTCGGCGCCGTTGAAGTCGAGATCGTAGACGTTCTCGACGCCCTGCACGTACATGGCGAGCCGTTCCAGGCCGTAGGTCAGCTCGCCCGCCACGGGGGCGCATTCGAAGCCCGCGACCTGCTGGAAATAGGTGAATTGGCTCACCTCCATCCCATCGCACCAGCATTCCCAGCCGAGGCCCCAGGCGCCCAGCGTCGGGCTTTCCCAATCGTCTTCGACGAAGCGGATGTCGTGGAGCTTCAGGTCGACCCCGATGGCCTCCAGCGAGGCGAGGTAGAGCTCCTGCAGGTTCGGCGGGTTCGGCTTCAGGATCACCTGGAACTGGTAATAGTGCTGGAGCCGGTTGGGGTTCTCGCCGTAGCGCCCGTCCTTCGGGCGGCGGGAGGGCTGGACATAGGCCGCCTTCCACGGCTTCGGCCCGAGCGCGCGCAGGGTCGTGGCCGGATGGAACGTGCCCGCGCCGACCTCCATGTCGTAGGGCTGCAGGATCACGCAGCCCTTCTCCGCCCAGTAGGTCTGGAGCGCCAGGATCAGCCCCTGGAAGGATTTTTTCGGAGTGGGCGCGGCGCTCGGCATGATCGGTCGGTGCTTGTCTGAATCGAGCGGGGTCTAGGAGAGCGGGGCCGGGGACGCAAGGCGGGCGGCCGAAGGGCAGGGCGCTATGGCGTGGGCGCGTCGCGTCAAGGCGCTGCGGCGCCAGGGAACCGCCAAGCCCACAGCCAAGTTATTGCTGCAACCAGGGGTTATTCGGCGCCCGATGTGCTGCCGAATGTTGCGGATCATGGACCATGACCAAGTTCTCGACCCAGTCTTTCGCCCGTCGTAACCTTGCCCTCGTCGCCACCCTCGCCCTGTCCGCCATGGCCGCCACGCCCGTCGTCATGAGCGCGAGCCGGGCCCTGGCGACCTCGGACGACCCGGTGGCGGGTGCCACCCTGCGGGTCGAGCCGGTGGAGGTCACGCCCATCGCCCCGGTGGCCAAGCCCGATTGCGCCCGCAAGGTGCGTGTCGTCTACGGAAGCTACGGCACGCCGGAGGGCTGCGCCGCCCGCTGATCCTCAACCATGACCCGCCGGTTCGCCCGCGAGCCGGCGCAGATGCAGTTCCTCGAGGTCGAGTTCGGCCTCGATGGTCCTGAGCACCGAGCTGTGGATGCGCCCCTCGCGGTGCAGGCCGATGAGGGCCGAGCGCCCGGCCCGGATGGCACCGAGCGCCGCCGTCATGTGGGCGTCCCGCTCGACTTCGGCCACGGAGCGATCGTCGCGCAGGCGTGAGGTCGCCCAAACCCGACGGCGATACTGCTCCACGAGGACCGGATGCCGGTGCGTACCGGTCTCGGGTTCCAGCATCGTCTCCAGGGAGGCGAGTCCAGCCTCGTTGACCGCCACTCGGGCCATATTCGCATCGAGGTGCCCGTCGGGCAGACGCGTCTTCGCATCGAGGGCGAGGCGCCGGATCAGCGGACCCAGGGTCGTGCCCTGCACCAGCACCGTGAACAGGATCACCGCGAAGGCGGCGAGCAGGATCGGGTCGCGCCCGGGGAAGCCCAGCGGCAGGGCGAGGGCCGCCGCGAGGGTCACGACTCCGCGCATTCCCGCCCAGCCGATCACCAGCGGGATAGCCGGGCGGAGGGGCGGCGAGGCATCGCGCCAGCGCCGGGGCAGCAGGCGCGGCAGGGAGACGGCGGCGAACACCCAGGCGAGGCGGGCGGCGACACAGGTCACCGTCGCCGCGACCGCCAGGGGCAGGCCCGCCATCAGTGCGTCCTCGCTGCCGCCCATGCGGACGAGCACGCCGCGAAGCGCCAGCCCGATCAGCACGAAGACCAGCGCTTCCAGCACGAACACCACGAAGGCCCAGACGGCGACGGCATGGGTCCGGGTGCGGGCATCGAAGGTGACGTGCTCGCGGCCTCCGAGCATCAGCCCGCAGGCCACCACGGCGAGGACGCCGGAGGCGTGGATCTCTTCCGCCGCGAGATAGGCGAGATAGGCGACGAGGAAGGTGACGATCGTGGCCGCGTTCGCATCGTGCAGACGCATCATCACCCTGTTGGCGACGAAGCCGATGGCGACGCCTACCGCCACGCCCGCCACGGCGAGCCACGCGAAGCTGCCCAGGGCGCCCCAGGCGCTGAACGCCCCCGTCAGGGCGGCCGCCACGGCGAAGCGGTAGAGGACGAGGCCGGACGCGTCGTTCACGAGGCTTTCGCCTTCGAGCACGGTGACGGTCTTGCGCGGCAGGCTCACCCGGCTCAGCACCGCCTTGGCCGAGACGGCATCGGGCGGGGAGACGATGGCGCCCAGCGCGAAGCAGGCCGCCCAGGGCAGGCCGGGCGCGACCCCATGCGCTACGAGACCCACGACCAGCGTCGTGAACAGCACCGCTCCGAGCGACAGGGACAGGATCGGCCCGATCGACGCGCGGAAATCGCGCCAGACGGTGAAGTAGGCCGATTCGAGCAGGAGCGGGGGCAGAAACAGGACCATGATCAGGTCCGGGTCGAGGTCGAAGGCGGGCAGGCCCGGCGCGAAGGCCAGCGCCATGCCGCCGATCACCAGGGCCACGGCCGGGGGCAGGCCCAGGCGGCCTGCGACGAGGGACAGGACCAGCGCCGCAGCCAGAAGCGCGAGCACCAGTTCGAACAGCGCGACGGGTGTCATGCCCAAGCTGTGGACCGCAACGGGTCCACGGGGCAAGCCGAAAGCGGCGCCCGGAGAGGGCCTTACAGCGCGCCTTCGCGGATCGCGCCGGGGTCGGCCAGCGCGTGCAGCAGACGCGCGGCGCTGTGGGCGAAGCGAAGCGTGACCGCCTTGCGGCGCGCGCCGCTGAGGGCGTGCTCCGGCGCCTCACGCAGGATCGCGGCGCCATAGGCATCGGCGACGATCAGGCCGCATTCCTCCGGGATCAGGCTTTCCGGCACGTCGTCGGGGATCGCGAAGAAGAAGCGGTCGCAGAAATCGCGGTAATCGGGCCATTTCCGGTCGGCCCGGAAATCCGCCACGCTCGACTTGATCTCGACGATGGTGAGCCGCCCCGCCCCGCACAGGGCGATGACGTCGGCCCGGCGGCCGTTCACCAGGGAGAATTCCGGCAGGGTCACGCAACCCATCTCGGAGAACAGTCTCCGCACCCCGCGCTGGATGCGCAAGGCCGTGGGGGATTGGCGCCGGTCCGGGGGAAGGACGAGTGCGGGCTCGGGCGAGGCGGTGGCTGTCATATCCGAATCGGTATCGTGCCGAATCGGGACATCCTGATGGCTCGGGCCGGTGGCGTCACCTGCGGCGCGCCACCACGCGCCTCACTTGTCGAACCACGTGAGAAGCCCCGCTCCGGGCGCGAGCAGCACGAAGGCCCAGACCGCCGCCGAGGCGACGTTGGCGAGTTGGAAGGGCAGGCGGCTCATGCCGAGCACTCCGGCGAGCAGCGGCACCAGCGCCCGTGCCGGGCCGAAGAAGCGCCCGAGCGCCACGGCGGCGATGCCCCAGCGTTGGATGAATCCCTCGGCCTTGGCGGTCATCTCGGGGTAGCGGTTGAGCGGCCATTTCTCCTTGGCGCCCGGCCCGAGCCAATGGCCGAACTCGTAGGACACCCAATCCCCCAGGGCGGCACCCACGGCCGCGGCGGCCACCACCGGCCAGAATTCGAGCCCCGCCCCGCCGACCAGCGCGCCGATCGCCACGAGGATCACCGTCGCGGGGACGAAGATCGACAGCACGGCGATCGACTCGCAGAAGGCGAGAACCCCCGCGATCAGCGGCGTCCAGGCCCTGTGGGTCTCCACGAAGGCCATTGTCGAGTCCTTGAGGGCTTCGATATCCATGGGGCGGGAAAACTCTCCTGTGCCAGCCCCATCTGTTGCGCGCATGGCACCCCGGCAAGTCCGGCATGCGTGACGCCGGGGATGCGGAGGGTCGAGGAACGGGCTAACCACGACCGGTCGAGGAGCCCTGAGCGTGAACGTCCTCTCCATCCAGTCCCACGTCGCCTACGGCCATGTCGGCAATGCCTCGGCGGTGTTCCCGATGCAGCGGCTCGGGGTCGAGGTGTGGCCCGTCCACACCGTGCAGTTCTCAAACCATACCGGCTACGGCGCGTGGCGCGGCGAGGTCTTCGCCGCCGACAGTGTGCGCGAGGTGGTGAAGGGCGTGGCCGAACGCGGGGCGCTCGCCCGCTGCGACGCGGTGCTCTCGGGCTATATGGGCTCGGCCGCGATCGGCGAGGCGATCCTGGAGGCGGTCGCCGCCGTGCGGGCCGAGAACCGCGATGCGCTCTATTGCTGTGATCCGGTGATCGGCGACACGGAGGAGGGCGTCTATGTCCGCCCCGGCATCACCGAGTTCATGCGCGAGCGGGCCGTGCCCGCCGCCGACATCCTCACCCCCAACCTGTTCGAACTGAACCTCCTCACCGGCCTGCCGACCCGCACCCTGGCCGAGGCAAAGGGCGCCATCGCCGCGCTCCAGGCGCGGGGGCCGCGGGTGGTGCTCGTGACCTCGGCGGCCATCGCCGAGACGCCCGAGGGGCACATCGATCTGCTGGCCGGGGAGGGCGGGCGGCTGTTCCGGGTGCGCACCCCGCGCCTCGAGCTCGCGATCAACGGCGCGGGCGATTGCATCGCCGCCCTGTTCCTCGTCCACTACGCCCGCACCCGCTCGGCCGCCGCCGCGCTGGAGCAGGCGGCGGCCTCCGTCTACGGCCTGCTGCGGCGCACCGCCGAGGCGGGCTCGCGGGAGATCCTGACCGTCGCGGCACAGGACGAGTTCGTCGCCCCCTCCGAGGTCTTCCCCGCCGAGGCGGTCTGAAACAGCCCTCCCCACTCGACAGAGGTGATGCCATGACGCGCCGCTTCGCCACCCTGGACGTGTTCACCACGCAGCCGCTCGCCGGCAATCCCCTGGCGGTGGTCCTCGATTCCGGTGGGCTCGACGGGGCGGCGATGCAGGCCATCGCGAGGGAGTTCAACCTGTCGGAGACGGTGTTCGTATTCCCGCCGGACGAGCCCCGCCACCGGGCGCGGCTGCGGATCTTCACCCCCGCCCGGGAGCTGCCCTTCGCCGGCCATCCCACGGTCGGGACCGCCGTGCTGCTCGCCCTCCGGGATCCGTCCGTGGCCGATGCCCGCGCCTTCGGCCTGGAGGAGGAGGCCGGCATCGTCCCCTGTGTCGTCGAGACCCTGCCCGATGGCTCGGGCGGGCGCGCCCGGTTCAAGCTGCCCGCCCTGCCCGACTCTCTCGGGCCGGGGCCGGAGCCGGAGGTTCTGGCGTCCCTGCTCGGGTTGGAGCCGGGGGAGATCGGCTTCGGCCGCCACCGCCCGAGCCGGCACGGGACGGGACCGCGCTTCACCTGCGTGCCGGTTGCCTCGGCAGCGCGCCTCGACGCGGCACGCCCCGCCGATGCGCCGGAGGCCGGCGACGGGCTTTACCTCTATGCTCCCGACCCGGAGGGGACGGGCTTGTCCTTCCGCACCCGGATGTTCGCCCCCGCGATGGGCATTGCGGAGGACCCCGCCACTGGCGCGGCGGCCGCGGCCTTCGCCGGGGTGCTGATGCAGTTCGAGGCGCTGGGCGAGGGCACCCACGACGTCGCCATCGCCCAGGGGCAGGCAATGGGCCGCCCGAGCACCATTGCCCTCCAGATCGATATCGAATCCGGTGCCCTGCGCTCGGTGGAAATCGGTGGCGCGGCGGTCTTGGTGTCGGAGGGGACCCTGCGTGCCTGAAGGCTTTCGCACCACGCAGCTCACGGGCCTCGAGGCCCGCCTCGTGCCCTACGACTGGCCCTGGGCGCGGGAGAACGCGGATGCCATCGCCGCCCATTGG
The DNA here is from genome assembly GCF_049887755.1 of Methylobacterium sp. NFXW15. Taxonomy (NCBI): domain Bacteria; kingdom Pseudomonadati; phylum Pseudomonadota; class Alphaproteobacteria; order Hyphomicrobiales; family Methylobacteriaceae; genus Methylobacterium; species Methylobacterium sp. NFXW15. The sequence continues at coordinate 135,163 of NZ_JAGEKG010000009.1, forward strand.
GAACGCCGCCGCGCGTCGCGGCCGGCGATGTTCGACGGCATCGTCCTCCTGGCCTGCGCGTGGGAGGTCCGTGACGGGATCGCCCGGGTCGATCTATTCGAGGCGCGCTACTCGCAGTTCATCGCCTATCGCGATGGGGGCGAGTTCGGGGGTGGCGTCGCCAACGCCTTCGCGGCCATCGTACCCTGGGGGGCGGACGGGGCGGTGCTGGTCGGCGAGATGGGCGTCCATACCGCCAATGCCGGGCAACTCTACTTCCCCTGCGGCACCCCGGACCGGGACGACGTGCGCGGTACTGTCGTCGATCTCGCGGGCAGTGCCGAGCGGGAATTCACCGAGGAGACCGGATTGCCCCTGCCCGAGGGCGCGGCCGGAGACTGGATCTTCCTCGAAGGGGAGGGGCAGCTCGCCTTCCTGCGCCCGGTGCGCTTCCCCGACCCTGCCGAGGCGATCCGCGCGCGGGCCGAGGCCCACCGGCAGGCCGAGGACGAGCCGGAACTCGCCTCCCTTCGCATCCTGCGCGGGCCCGCCGACATCGACCCCGCCCGGATGCCGGGCTTCGCGCGAGTCTATCTGGCGGAGGCGTTCGGGGAGGGGCGCTGAGCCCGGCTCACCCCGGAGCAGGGTGCTCCAATTTTTCGCCCTGCCATGGGAGCTTCGCCGTGTCAGGCACGTTCCTGGAAGGCCCCCGTCGCGGCGTCGATGGGCGGAGCACCGGAGACCCTATGTCCGATTCCCCACGTTCGAACCTCCAGGCCCGCGCGTCGCGCTCGCGTATCCTGGAAGGTCTGCCCTATCCGCTCGGGGCTACCTGGGATGGTCTGGGGGTCAACTTCGCCCTGTTCTCGGCCCACGCCACCAAGGTCGAGCTGTGCTTGTTCGACGACCAGGGCGAGCGCGAGATCGAGCGCATCGAGCTGCCGGAGTACACGGACGAGATCTGGCACGGCTACCTGCCGGATGCCCGGCCGGGGACGATCTACGGCTACCGCGTGCACGGCCCCTACGAGCCCACCGCCGGACACCGCTTCAACCCGAACAAGCTGCTGATCGACCCCTACGCCAAGGGCCTCGTCGGCTCCATCACATGGAACCCGGCCCTTTTCGGCTACAAGATGGAATCCGGCGACGACACGAGCTTCGATGACCGTGATTCCTCCCCGTTCACCCGCCGCTCGCGGGTGATCGACCCCGCTTTCACCTGGGGCCGCCACCAGAAGCCGAACGTGCCGTGGGAGCGGACGATCTTCTACGAGGCCCATGTGAAGGGCCTCACCAAGCTGCACCCGAAGGTGCCGGAGAAGCTGCGCGGCACCTATGCCGGGCTCGGCACGCCGGAGGTGCTCGACTACATCAAGAGCCTTGGCGTGACCTCGGTGGAATTGCTGCCGGTCCATTCCTTCGTGCAGGACGATTACCTGCAGCAGAAGGATCTCGTGAATTACTGGGGCTACAACACGATCTCGTTCTTCACGCCCGCGCGGCGCTACGCGGCGGTGCCGGATTTCGCCTTCTCCGAGTTCAAGGAGATGGTCTCCCGTCTGCACGGGGCCGGTCTCGAGGTGATCCTCGACGTGGTCTACAACCACACGGCGGAGGGCAATGAGAAGGGCCCGACCCTTTCGTTCAAGGGCATTGACAACGCCTCGTATTACCGGCTCCTGCCGAACGAGAAGCGCTACTACATCAACGATACGGGCACCGGGAACACGTTCAACCTGTCCCACCCGCGGGTGCTGCAACTCGTCACCGATTCGCTCCGCTACTGGGCGACCGAGATGCGGGTCGACGGCTTCCGCTTCGACCTCGCCACGATTCTCGGCCGCGAGCCCTACGGCTTCGATGAGGGCGGCGGCTTCCTCGACACCTGCCGCCAGGATCCGGTGCTCAACTCGGTGAAGCTCATCGCCGAGCCGTGGGATTGCGGGCCGGGCGGCTATCAGGTCGGCGGCTTCCCGCCGGGCTGGGCCGAGTGGAACGACCGCTTCCGCGACGACGTACGCGGCTATTGGAAGGGCGACGGTGGCCTCCTGCCGGACATGGCCGCGCGCATCACAGGCTCTGCGGACAAGTTCGACAAGCGCGGGCGCAAGCCCTGGGCGAGCGTCAACTTCCTCACCGCCCATGACGGATTCACCCTGCACGACACCGTCGCCTACAACGACAAGCACAATGAGGCGAATGGCGAGGGCAACCGCGACGGGCACTCGCATAACCTGTCGTACAATTACGGGGTCGAGGGCCCGACCGACGATCCGAACATCCGTGCGGTGCGGCTGCGCCAGATGCGCAACATGCTGGCGACGCTGTTCTTTTCCCGCGGCACGCCGATGCTGCTCGCGGGCGACGAATTCGCCCGCACCCAGAAGGGCAACAACAACGCCTATTGTCAGGACAACCGGATTTCCTGGCTCGATTGGGGTGCGATCGAGGATGAGGAGAGGGACCTTGCCGAGTTCACGCAGCGCCTGATCATCCTGCGCAACGCCCTGCCAATCCTCAACCGGGGCCGGTTCCTGAACGGCCAGTACGATGAGGAATTCGGCGTCAAGGACGTGACGTGGTTGCGCCCGGATGGGGGCGAGATGGCCCCGGAGAACTGGAGCGACGGGGAGGCGCGATCCTTCGCCGTGCGCCTCGACGGCCGCGCCCAGCCGACGGGCCTGCATCGCAAGGGCGGCGACGCGACGCTGCTCCTGCTGTTCAATGCCTACCACGACCTCGTGACCTTCACGCTGCCGGAGACGGTGGGGGGCGAGGCTTGGACGCGGCTGCTCGACACCAACCTGCCCGACAGCCAGGACGCGGAGAGCTTCGGCTTTGGCCAGCCCTACGACGTGACCGGCCGCTCGCTCCTGATGTTCGTGCTGAAGCCCGAGGACACGCCGGGCGACGCGGCGACCGACATGGAGCGGTCGTATCAGCATGTCATGCAGGCCTTCGAGCGGGCCAATGTCGAGCGAGTCCGCTTCCACCTCGACGAGGAGGGCTGACGCCTTCTCCGGCCTCGCACCCCGGCTTTTTCCCGGGGTGCGGGCCTTTTCTCCCGGCGCGTGCCTTGCGCAATGCCCCCCGCGCAGGATACAGCACCGGCCCGCGAGGCTTGCCGCGCACGGTCCTGCACCGTGCGCCTGGCCCCGGACGGAGGGGTGGCCGAGTGGTTGAAGGCGCACGCCTGGAAAGTGTGTATACGGGAAACCGTATCGCGGGTTCGAATCCCGCTCCCTCCGCCAATCACCTCTAAACCACTGTTAATAAACAGTTTTTAGCTCTCGCCTCGAACCCACATGGTGCCACAGTGTCACCGTGGCCGTTGAGGAGCGAGGCCAGCGGTGCGCCGCCCAGAGTACCTGCAATGCCGTCTTGGCCGTTGGTACGTGCGGCTCAGGGTTCCGGCCCACCTCACCGCTAAGGTCGGCCAGCAGCATCTCGTCAGAGCCCTCGACACCGACAGCGAGACCGCTGCCCGCGAACGACGCTGGGTCGCGCTGGCGCTGCTCTGGGACTGGATCGGTGCGCAGACCGTCTCAGATGTGTTTCGGCGTTGAACTTTGGGTCTGACTCAATCTCGGTGCAGGCGAGTTGATGGTCCCTGCTGTCGCGCTTCCAAGCTATGATCCGCGAAAGAAGGCGATCTGATCTCGACATCTGGATCGAAGCTGCAGCCCGCAGCCTTCTATCGCCGTTCGCGCGCGGCTTACTCAAGGACAAGGCGGCCGTCGCTGCGTCCCTCATGCAACCGTGGTCGAACGGCCAGACCGAGGGGCAGATCACCCGACTGAAGCTTGTAAAGCGGCAGATGTTCGGTCGGGCCAAGCTCGACCTACTCGAAGCTCGGCTGATCGGCGCGTCATGAGCCAATCAGCATCAAAGTTGCGCCAGACCCGTAGCTGCACCCCTGCGCGGTGGATCCTTGGTGAGCCTATCCGGGTCGAAGACTGAAGGGCGCTTTGGAGAAGCGCCAACTGCGGCCCTGGCGGCTGGGTCGGGTCGCAAGCAGGAGGGCCGTTTAGGGTGGATTTCCGTCGATCCGACTTCGAGCAGCGCCAGCATCGAAGCGGACATAGCCGAAGGACCGGCCACGATCCGTTGCGGACGAATGGCCGGTTGCCGCTAGATCATCCCTCATGACAGAACACACAGGTATCCACGTACGGCGCGCCGATCATGTCGGCTTCGCGGTCGCGTCCCTCGACGAGGCGCTTGAGTTCTGGGTCGACGGGCTTGGCGCGCGGCTTGTGCGGACGGGCGAGATGGGGGGAGAGTTCCTCGGTCAGGTGACCGGGGCACACGGGGCGAAGGTGCGCATGGCAATTGTTTCGCTGGCGAACCAGACGATCGAACTCCTGGAGTATCAGGGGCCCGACCGACCAAGCGCGCCAGCCAAGCCGTTCGACCCTGGGTTCGCGCATCTGGCCCTTGTCGTCGATGACATCGACGCGCTCCTGGTGCGGATCGCCCCCTACGGCTGGAAGGCGCAAGGCATTCCGCAGGCGATCGCGAGCGGCGCGCGCGCCGGAACGCGGGTGATCTACGCTGTTGGTCCCGACGGCGCGACGATCGAGTTCATGCAGCCGCCAGCGTCCATCTGAGATCTCTGATGGCGTCGGGCGGGGAACCGCTTGCTACCCTGTCGGATGTCAACAGGGGTCCAGCGAGCGACCGCTTGGGAGAAGCGTCGACGGCAGATCGGGCAGCCGCATCGGGTCGCACGCGGTTGCGGCGACGCTATCCGCTCCCTGCATCGCGGCCCCGAAGCGGGCTCGCGGACATTCCCCCACCCGCTCCCTCTCGCGGTCGTGAAACCGCCGGGCCCCGTCGAGCCTTAATCCGGTCGACCGATCCCGGAGACCCACTGTGGCCCCATTCGAAAAGAACGCCCTCATCGTCGGGGCTTCCCGCGGCCTCGGGCTCGGCCTCGTCGAGGCCTTCCTCAAGCGCGGCTGGCGCGTCACTGCGACCCAACGCAAACCGTCGCCTGATCTCGCTCGCCTGAAGGCGGACACCCTGCGCGTCGAGACCGTCGAGATCGACGACGATGCCAGTGTCGCCGCCCTCCACACCCGCTTGGTCTCCGAGCGCTTCGACCTGATCTTCGTGGTGGCGGGCGTCGCCACGCAGGCGCATGATCCGCTGCACGCGGTGCCCCGCGCCGTCGCTGCGCAGGTCTATCTCACCAATGCGGTGAGTCCGATCCGCTTCATCGAGACATTCCTCGATCGCCTCAAGCCCGGCGGCAGCCTCGCCCTGATGAGCTCGATCCTCGGCAGCGTCAGCCTGAACGAGGCGGGCGGTTGGGAGACCTACCGGGCCAGCAAGGCGGCGCTGAACACACTCGCGCGCAGCTTCGAGATCCGCCACCGGGCGGAAGCCGTCTCCGTGTTAGTCCTGCATCCGGGTTGGGTCCGTACCGAGATGGGCGGGGAGGAGGCTGATATTGACGTGGCCACCAGCGTCATGGGCCTTGCCGATGTGATCTCGACCCGGCTCGGCGAGCCCGGCGCTCACTATATCGACTACCGGGGGGAGACACTGCCTTGGTAGAGCCTCAAGCTGAGTTGCTTGAGGACTAGCGAACGACCGCTTTTGAGACATCGATTACGGTTCGGGCGGCTGCGTTGGGTCGCGGTCGGAAAGACCGCTTTGGGTGTACAGCGGCTGGTCCGCTTTCATACAGATTGCGACGGAAGCGGACGTGGTGCCATCCACCGCCTCAGACCCATGGCTGATGCAGATCAGGCCCCTTGAAACGAACGGCGTTTTTTCGGTTTGAAGGTGCAGTGCCGAGGTACCCATGCTCTACGAACTCACGACCCTTTCGTGCCCGTTGCTGGCGGTCGGTCGAGCATCCGAGGGCGTCTACGACTGGGTGAACGACGCGGGCGCCAAGGGTGAACTGTTTGGCTGCTGGCGGACCGAGATAGGAACACTCGGTCGCCTGATCGTGCTGCGCGGGTTCGAGGCACCGGAAGATATGACTGCCGAGCGCCGCCGGGCGCTTTTGAGCGCTAACCCGTTCAATGCGGGTAGCGTGGTGACGGCGCTGGAAATGGACAGCTACGCGCCGTTTCCTTTTCTGCCGCCGATCCAACCCGGGGACCGTGGCGGGGTGTACGAGTTCCGGACTTACTACCTGAAGCCCGGCGGGCTGCCGCCAACGCTCGCGGGTTGGGAGGCGGCTATCACACCGGCACGACAATATACCGAGCATCTGGTCGCGAACCTGTACGCTCTCGATGGAGCGCCACGGATCACGCACATCTGGGGCTTCACGAGTTTGGAGGAACGGACCGAGTTGCGCGCCCGTGCCTATGGAGCGGGCGTCTGGCCGCCCAAGGGAGGCCCGGAGCAGATCGCCGAGGCAACTTCGACCATCGCGCTTCCACAGGGACCGTCTCCCCTGGCCTGAATGGTACTCGCCTTCACTTCGGCACGGCTCTGCGGATGGCTCGAAGGTGACTGCCTTCGCATTGCGTTGCTGGCCCTCCGTATGACCGGCACGGGTCGCAGGCGGGAGGACCGCTTAGGGTGGTTTCCTGTCGTTCTGCTTCTGGACAGTAGGCGCATGCAAGCGGACCTCGCGCTAGCTCTCTTGCCATGTCCCCTCTCAGCGCTTCACGAAGCCGATGTCGGCGGCCACCGCGCTTAGCCGCTCCGGCTCGCGCTCCTTCCGCTCGCTGTAGCGATCGACCAGATAATCGGCCCGCTCGCGGGTCAGCAGCGTGAACTTCATCAGTTCCTCGCACACGTCCACGACGCGCTCGTAGAGCGGACCCGGCTTCATCCGGCCGGTGTCATCGAACTCCGTGTAGGCCATCGGCACGGACGACTGGTTCGGGATGGTGATCATCCGCATCCATCGACCGAGCACGCGCAAGGCGTTCACGGCGTTGAAGCTCTGAGAGCCGCCCGACACCTGCATCACGGCCAGCGTGCGCCCCTGGGTCGGCCGCACGCTGCCTTCGGACAAAGGCAACCAGTCGATCTGGCTTTTCATGACCCCTGTCAGGGTGCCGTGCCGCTCGGGGCTGACCCAGACCTGGCCCTCAGACCAGATCGAGAGCTTGCGCAGCTCCTGCACCTTGGGATGATCGGCGGTCGCGTCGTCCGGTAGGGGCAGACCGTCCGCGTGGTAAATCTTCACCTCACCGCCCATGGCTTCAAGAAGACGGGCGGCCTCGAAAGCGAGGAAGCGGCTGAACGACCGATCGCGTAGCGAGCCGTAGAGGATCAGGAAGCGCGGTGCGTGCGTGAACGGTGTCGCTGCCTCCACGCTCTCGCGGGTTGGCACCACGAAATGCGTCTGGCTCAGGTTCGGTAGACCATCGGTGAAGGGCTGTGCGGGCTTGTCCAAGGATCGACTTTCTTGTACGTTCAAAATGTCATTTGAAGATTGTAACGAAAATGGACGAACCGCAAGCCCTGGTCGCGTTCGCGGCCCTTGCACAGGAACACCGCCTGCGCCTGGTGCGGCTGCTCGTAACCGCCGGCCCGGACGGCATGGCCTCGGGCGTGCTGGCCGAAGCGGTCGGCGTCTCCGCCGCGACCGTCTCCCATCACCTCAAGGAACTGAGCCACGCCGGCCTGGTCGCCTCACGACGCGACGGCCGTTCGATCATCTACAGCGCCGCCTATCCGGCGATGTCCGAGCTGATCGCCTTTCTCATGCGCGACTGCTGCCAGGGGCACCCCGAGGTCTGCACCCCGGCCGTCGCGGCCCTCGCCGCCTGCAACTGCCCGCCCGGAGACACTGCCCATGCCTGATCGCGTCTACAACGTCCTGTTTCTCTGCACCGGCAACTCCGCACGCTCGATCCTTGCTGAGGCCATGTTGAATAAGGACGGGCAGGGCCGTTTCCGCGCGTATTCCGCCGGCAGCCAGCCCAAGGGTGAGCCGCATCCGCTGGCGCTGCAAACCCTGCGGGAGAGCGACTATCCCGCAGACGGCCTGCGCTCGAAATCATGGGACGAGTTCGCCGCGCCCGGTGCCGCGGTGATGGATTTCGTGTTCACGGTCTGTGACAACGCGGCCGGCGAGGCCTGCCCCTACTGGCCGGGCCAGCCGGTCACGGCCCATTGGGGCATCGAGGACCCCGCCGCTGCGGAAGGGCCGGAGATCGAGCGCGAGCGGGCGTTCGTGACCGCACAGCGCTACCTGAAGAACCGCATCACGGCCTTTGTCGCCCTGCCGCTCGGCAGCCTCGATCAGGTCGCCTTGTCCGCCAAGGTCCGCGAAATCGGCCAGCAGGACGGCGCGACGTCACCCCGGCCGGAAGTCGCGTGATGGACGTCATCATCTACCACAACCCGGAGTGCGGCACGTCCCGCAACACGCTGGCGATGATCCGCAATGCCGGCATCGAGCCGCATGTGATCGAGTACCTGAAAACCCCGCCCGCGCGCGCGTTGCTCGTGCAGCTGCTCGACAGAGCGGGACTAAGGGTCCGCGACGTGCTGCGGGAGAAGGGCACCCCGTTCGCAGAGCTGAACTTAAGCAATCCGGTACTGACCGACGCGCAGCTGCTCGATGCGATCGAGGCGCACCCGATCCTCCTCAACCGCCCGCTCGTCGTCACGCCCAACGGCGTGCGCCTGTGCCGGCCGTCCGAGGCCGTGTTGGATCTCCTTCCGGTCCAGCAGGGCGAGTTCGTCGAGGAAGACGGCGAGCGTGTCGTGGACGAGCGCGGCCGCCGCGTCGCCGCCGCCTGAGCCTCACGTCCACCAACAAGAAAACACCCGAATGCTCGCGCTCGCCATCTTCCTCGTCACCCTCGTATTCGTCATCTGGCAGCCCAAGGGTCTGGGGATCGGGTGGAGCGCCCTGGCCGGCGCGGGCGTTGCCCTCGCCACGGGCGTGATCCATCCGGGTGACATCCCTGTGGTGTGGCACATCGTTTGGGACGCGACCTTCACGTTCGTGGCGCTCATCATCATCTCGCTGCTGCTGGACGAGGCCGGGTTCTTCCATTGGGCGGCCCTTCACATCGCCCGGTGGGGCGGCGGCCAGGGCCGGCGGCTGTTCCCCCTGGTCGTGCTCCTCGGCGCGGCCATCGCGGCCGTGTTCGCCAATGACGGCGCCGCCCTGCTCCTTACCCCGATCGTGCTGGCGATCCTGCTCCGCCTCGACTTCAAGCCGGCGGCGGCCCTCGCCTTCATCGTCGCCTGCGGGTTCGTGGCGGACTCGACCTCCCTGCCGCTCGTGATCTCCAACCTGGTCAACATCGTCTCCGCCAACTTCTTCGACGTGTCGTTCGGCCGGCACGCGGCCGTGATGGTGCCAGTCGACCTCGTGTCCCTGGCAGCGACGCTCGTGGTGCTGTGGGCTTACTTCCGGCGTGACGTGCCTTCTGCCTACCCCGTGGACGCCCTGGAACGCCCGACCGAGGCAATCCGCGATCCACTGGTGTTCAAGGCGGCGTTCCCACTCCTGGGCGTGCTCCTGCTCGCCTACTTCGTGACCGCGCCGTTCGGGGTGCCGGTGTCGGCCGTCACCTGTGCCGGCGCGGCGGTGCTCCTGCTGCTCGCCAACCGGGGTGAGACCATCCCGATCCGCAAGGTGCTGACCGGAGCCCCCTGGCAGATCGTGCTGTTCAGCCTCGGCATGTACCTGGTGGTCTACGGCCTCCGGAACGCCGGCCTGACCGACGAGCTGGCGAAGGGTCTGAACTGGCTCGCCTTGCACGGTCCGTGGGTCGCCACCGTCGGCACCGGCTTCGCCGCCGCGATCCTCTCGTCCGTCATGAACAACATGCCGAGCGTCCTGATCGGGGCGCTCTCGATCCAGCAGGCGCCGGACCTGTCGCCGCTGACCCACGAGCTGATGGTCTACGCCAACGTGATCGGCTGCGACCTCGGGCCGAAGTTCACGCCGATCGGCAGCCTCGCCACGCTGCTCTGGTTGCACGTCCTCGACAGCAAGGGCCAAAGGATCACCTGGGGCCAGTACATGAAGGTCGGGCTGGTCATCACCCCGCCGGTGCTGCTGGTCACGCTGCTGGCGCTCGCAGCTTGGCTGCCGCTGCTCGGAACCCGGTAGGCGGCCCGTGTCCGAGGCCCGGCGCTGGCCGGTGATCTCCGCCCTCGGCATGGTGCAGATCCTTACCTGGGGATCGTCCTTCTATCTGCCGGCGGTCGTCGCCGGCCCTGTCGCGGAAAGCACAAGCTGGCCGCTTGCCGGGGTGGTCGGCGGCCTGTCCCTGGGCCTGCTGGTCGCCGCGTTCGCCTCGCCGCATGTCGGCGCCGCGATCCACCGTCACGGCGGCCGCCCGGTGCTGGCGCTGGCGGCACTCCTGCTCGCGGCCGGGCTGACCATGCTAGCCCTCGCCCCGGTCCTGCCGGTCTACCTCGCCGGCTGGCTGCTGCTCGGCCTCGGTATGGGCTGCGGGCTGTACGATCCGGCGTTCGCCACTCTCGGCCGGCTCTACGGCGCGGAAGCGCGGCCGGCGATCACGTCGCTGACCCTGTGGGGCGGGTTCGCGAGCACCGTGTGCTGGCCCCTCTCGGCCTTCCTGGTCGCGCATGTCGGCTGGCGAGGAGCATGCCTGACCTACGCAGGCCTGCACCTCACGGTCACCCTGCCGCTGGTGCTGCTGTTGATCCCGAAGGCCCCAACGCTGCCAGCGGCGACGGGTCACCACCCGGCCGACACCGGACCGCTGTCCGACGCGGAAAGGCAGGCGTTCCTCCTGTTCGCCGGGGTGCTGATCCTCGGCGGCGCGATCATGTCGCTGGTGTCGGTGCACCTGCTGACGCTCCTGCAGGTGCGGGGCGTCGCGCTGGCGTCGGCCGTCTCCTACGGGGCGCTGATCGGCCCGGCTCAGGTCGGCGCCCGCATCGTGGAGATGTCGTTCAAGGGCCGGCACCATCCATTGTGGACGCTGACCGCCGCCCTGGGTCTGGTCGCCCTCGGCTTGGCTCTGCTTGCCCTCGGGCTGCCTGGCGTAGGGATCTGGCTGGTACTCTACGGCAGCGGCAACGGGATCTATTCGATCGCGCGGGGGACGGTACCTTTGGCCCTGTTCGGCTCGGCGCGCTACCCGCTGATGGTCGGCCGCTTGGCCCGGCCGGGTCTGATCGCCCAGGCGCTCGCCCCGCCAGCTGGGGCGTTCGCGCTGACTCACGCCAGCCCGGGTACCCTGTGGTGGCTGTTGCTCGCCCTCAGCCTCGCCAACCTCGGCCTCGTCGTAGCGCTATGGCGGGCGCGATAGCTGATCCTACCGCGTCATTCGCTTCGACCTCTGGTCCGAGCTTTCGATTGCCAAGTGGCGGACGACCACTTTGAGGAAGGCCAAGTGCCTGTGCGGATAGTCCGGCATGGGTCGATAGAGGGTCTTCCGCTTTTCGGAGCTACCTTCTCCGAAGCAGTCATTCTGCTTTCGGCCAAGTCCGGTCGAGGGAGTAGGCGCCTCTGAATGGCTGGGTAGGGTGGATTGCAGCGGGTCCGCTTTCGAGCACAGGTACTGAAAACGCGGACCCTCGTTTGGATGGCGACACATGCTGTCGCTAATCACCAAATTCCGCTGCAACGTGAATTGGGCCTCTCATGGAGCAGCCGTTTGTCGAACGCCCGATTACGGTATTCTACTTAATTAACCTTGACCATCGCAAGTTATTGATTTTTAACTCAAGTATCGATAGATATCGTAAAATAGCGATGCTTATTGAGGGTCAGTTGTGAATGCCGATCCATTCCGCGGGTTTCTGCTCGCATCTGCAGTAATATTCAGCGTTTCTGCTGCTGTTGCTGCTCCAGGAAACAGTAATTCTGGCGGAAATAACGGTAAGGGTACTACCCCAGGGCATTCCAACGGCATCGGCGGTGGCAATGGTGGCGTCGGTCATTTCTTCAGCGGCGGCGGCAACTCCGGCGGTGCTCCCTCGCCAGAGGTTAATGCGGGGCTCGGCGTCCTGTTAGCCGGTGCCACCGTGGCCTTCCTTCGCCGCAAGCGCGGTAGCGCGCGCAAGGTAATAACCGCCTAACAATATTTGTGAGCGCCGATATGGCTTACACGGGTCAAGTCGGCGAGCTCAGATCCCTTTGGGTCCGTGTCGCCGATCTTCGAACTTGGCTGCCGGCACACGCTGCGAGTTGGGCGGTGCTGATCTTCTCTATCGGCACGATCCTATCGGCCGTCCTGCAGCGCCACCTACTCGAAGAAGCGCAGACAAGTCAGCACCTCGTTGAGTTCAATGTGGGCGAGATGTTCGCCGCCGCAGCAATCGTATCACTGGTGCTGAGCCGGCCGTACAAGCGAGTGTCGCTGGCATGCTTTGACATTGCAGTCATGCTACTCGCTGCGCTCGCTTGGTTCTTGCCAGAGCAGCACAGCGTCTATCTCGCCATGACGCTTGCCGGTGCTTGGATCGTCCTGCGTAGATGCTCTGATCCGCAAATGGCCAGCGTGGGCCAGATCTGGATCGCCCTCTCTATTTACGAACTCTGGGGCAAGCTTCTCTTCAAGGTGGCCTACCAAACGATCGAGGTCGTAGAGGTGGGCTTGATCTACAGGGTCGGACGTCTCTTCCATAGTGGTCTCGGTCTGAATGGCGCCAGCCTCAGTGTCGGAGGCGATTGGTCGATCGTGATCCTCGAAGGCTGCTCGTCCTTTCACAACCTCTCGCTCACTGTGCTGATTTGGCTTGCCATCCTGAAGATCGCCGAGCAGGCAGCAGATCAGGGGGCCTTCCGCGCACTTGGAATGAGCGCCTGCTTGGTTGTCGTGATCAACGTCGCGCGCATCTTGGCGATGCTGCCCTCCCGAGAAGCCTATGAATTCTGGCATGAGGGTCCTGGCTCGTCGTTGGTGGCGTTTGCCTCCGTCTCGGCCGCCATCGTCCCGATCCTGCTTTATGTGGAAAAACGAAAATGGCGGCTGAGCCCGCAAACTTGACGCTCTGGGCGCGCAGCGGTCTGATTCTACTATGCATCCTACTCTCGGCCTCGGTAGCGATGCGGATCTACGCGTACCGGCAGCAGTCGGAGAGTGGCACGGTAGTTAGAAATGATACTGACGTCCCCGCTGATCTCGGTGACGGCGTCCTGTTACCGCGCTCAGCTGCCCAGCATCGCACCGTGCAGGTCGCCACTTGCTTAACTCCGGCTTCCATCTATTTCGTCATGGTGAGCCCTTACGGGGCTGATCCCTCACTCGTGGGAGCGCCACGGCCCGACGATCGTGTCTTCTATGTCTATCGCGGCTGGAACCTCGGGCGCCGCTACGCCACCATCAGTATGAACGCGATCTACTTCGCTCGCCGAGCTTATTATAGGCTTACAACGCAAAACGCTCTCACCACTGACGAGCTGGCCGTCAAGATAATTGTGCCAGCAGGCTGCGATACTTCCTCCGAAGACGTGCTGACGGCATTGAGACTAGAGGTCCGTTCCTGAGGTCCATAGAGGCGACGATTATATCTACGGACCCAAGGGGTCGAAGATGAGCGAGCCGGATCAGCCGATCGCGATCTACTTCGAGGGCGACAGGGGAAAGCCGTACAAGCCCGGCAAGTGATGCGGCGCGTCATGCTCCGGATCTGGGGCGCCGACGGCTCGGCCTATGCCGGTCGCCGGATGACGCTCTTCCGCGACGACGGCGTGCAGTTCGGCGGCGTGGCCGTCGGCGGCATCCGGATCAGCCACATGTCGGGGATCTCTTCTGCGGTCACGATGGCGCTCACGGCCACGAAGGCCCGGCGCGTGCCCTACACGGTGAAGCCGCTGGCCGAGGAGCGCTCGCCTGCTCCGAGCCGGCCTTCACCGACGCGGACAACCGCCCGACGGAACAGCGTCAGCAGCCCAGCGCTCGCGACCGGCTTTACGCCGCCGCGCGCGAGGCGGCCGGTAGGGGCAACGCCGCGCTGAGCGCCTTCCGCGACGGGCTGGACCCGCGCGCGGACGAAGCCCTGGCGCCGATCCTCTCCGAACTGGACCGGGCGACCTCCTACGCCGACGCGGCCGACGATGACTTCCCCGGATCCACCTCCATCACCGACGAGAGGTCCGCCCGTTGATGTGCTGTCCCTGCGGAAATCTGCGCTGCGGCTCTGACGAGTTCGGCCGCTGCGGCTGCTACGACGGCGTTGATCCGCGCTGCTACGACAGGCTTGCCGGGCCTCGACCGGGTCCAGCCCTTGGGACGCCAGGGCCCGCGCCTTCGCAGCGAGGTCGCGAGCCTGCGCCAGCGAGACCGTGCGCAGCGGGCCGAGCCCCATCTCTCGACGGCGACCCGCGAGGCGGTAGAGGTAGACCCAGCGCCTTCCGCCCCCCTCATCGACCACGAGGTAGAGGCCGTCCCCGTCGGCGTGTCGGCCGGGCTCGGTGAGCGTTTGGACGGTCCGCGCCGAGAGTCGGTTGATCGCCCGTGCCATCTACCCCACCACCAACCCCACCAAGATCGGGCCGGATCACATCGGACCCGTTCGGACCGATCCGCCTAAATCGGCTGGCCAGTGTCGGTGTGGCAAGAGGGTTTTTCGAACGGCGTCGGACCCGCTCTGACCGCCTCAGACTTCGGCACGGCGGACGCTCCCTCTGCCAGCTAGACTGTCCCGATCATCGCCCCGGCCTGCTCGCCGCCCGTAGGGACTCAGCCGGGATAGACGTCTGGCGACGGCCGTTCCTTCATGAAGCCGACCCCGACCGTGTGGCCGCGTCTCCAGACCACGCGGACCGTTTGCGGCTTGGCCTTCGCACTGACGCGAAGCTCGAAGAACTGAGGGACATGCGTGCCCGGCGCGAAGGCGACGCACGCACCGGCCGCCGACAGATTGAGCGCGACGCAGGGCCACTCGCCCGAGCTGGAGAATGCGGCCGTCATCGGGAGGGCGATTTGTGCCCTTTCTTTTGCGCGTCTGTTAAGCATAGGCTTTGATCATTTGGCCCCTGATGCGATGGGGTGTACAATGGAAGGCTTAAACATTTGAAAACGACTGTATTTGGCCTCCGGATTATTGTTTGACATCCATATGGGGTGGCTTGAGCGAGTGCGAGGTCGGCCGCAAAAATTCCCGCGGACGTTGTACTGTCTTACTTGATCAGCGCGGTGCGTTCATTGTCGAACGATGGAACGATCGCAGTCGATAGGCTGCCGTCGGGGCGATCATATTTTAATCATTTATCACGATGCTGTGAGACGGCGGGTTCAAGCCAACAACAAGGCCAGTGCCTCTAGGAAACGTCAGCGCATGCATCGCTTCTCGATCCGGACGCAGTTGATCGCGGCGTTCAGCGTCGCGGCCCTGCTCCTGCTGGGCCTCGGCTGTGTCGCCCTGACGGCGACCGCCTCCGTCAATGCTCGCCTCGAGCAGGTTCATACCGAGTGGTTGCCGAGCCAGCAGCGGGCGGGGGAGATCAACACGACGCTCGCCCGCTACACCGTCGCGAGCTTCCGGCAGGTCACGGCCGACAGCATAGGCGGTCGCTTGCGCATGGATGCCCTGGTCGGCAACCTCGGCGCCAAGATCAAGAAGCTGCTCGGCCAGTATGACGGACTCATCTCTTCGGACGAGGAGCGGCAGGCCTTCGACAAGCTGAAGGCGGCCTGGGCGGCCTATCACGCCGAGGTGGAGCCCGTCATGGCCCTGGCCCGCGACGGCGATCAGGCCAAGGCGCTGGAGATCCTGGGCGGCAAGCTGAACGAATTGCAGATCGCGGCGACCCAGGCCATCCAGGACCTCGTGACGCTCAACGCGCGTGGCGCGGAGGCGTCGCGCGTCCAGGCGGGTGAGGATTACGCCTGGGTGAGGCAGCTTGTCGTCGCCGTCCTGGCCTTGGGCTTGCTGATGTGCGCCGCCCTGGCCTTCGTGATCGTCCGCGGCGTCACCCGCGGCATCGCTTCGGTGGTGCGCCCGATGACGGCGCTCGCGGCCGGCGACCTCGACGCGCAGGTCCCGCAGCATCGCCGCAGGACCGAAATCGGGACGATCGCCGCCGCCATCCAGGTCTTCAAGGATGGATTGCTCCGGATGCGTGCCCTCGAAGCCGAGACGGCGCAAGCCCGGCTCGCCGCCGAGGAGCAGCGCAAGATCGGCATGCGGCAGCTGGCGGACAGCTTCGAGGCCGCGATGGGCGGCATCATCGGCACGGTCTCGTCCTCCGCCACTGAACTTCAGGCGACGGCAGGCGCGATGAGCGGCACCGCCGCCGAGACGGCCGCGCAATCCTCGGCGGTCGCGGCGGCGGCCGAAATCGCCGCCAGCAACGTCACCACCGTCGCGGCGGCGGCCGAGCAACTGGGCTCGTCCGTTCACGAGATCGGCCGCCAGGTCGATGGCTCGGCGGCCATCGCCCGGCAGGCCGTGGCCGATGCCGACCAGACCGGCGCGCTGGTCCACGAACTGAGCGGCACCGTCGAGCGCATCGGCGATGTGGTGGGGCTGATCTCCTCGATCGCCGGGCAGACCAACCTGCTGGCGCTGAACGCCACCATCGAGGCGGCCCGCGCCGGGGAGGCGGGCAAGGGCTTCGCCGTCGTCGCCGCCGAGGTGAAGGAACTGGCCGGGCAGACGGCGCGGGCGACCCAGGATATCTCGGTCCAGATCGGGCGGATCCAGGGCTCGACCGGTCAGGCGGTCGCGGCCATCGGCAGCATCACGCAGCGGATCCGCGAGATCAGCGCCACCTCGACCTCGATCGCGGCCGCCGTCGAACAGCAGGGCGCGGCCACCCAGGAGATCGTGCGCAACGTGACCCAGGCCGCCACCGGCACGGGCGAGGTGACCGACAACATCGCGGGCGTGGCGAGCGCGGCGGAGGAGACCGGCGCGGCGGCGACCCAGGTGCTGGGCGCGGCCTCCGAATTGTCGCGCCAGTCCGAGCAGCTCGCGCACGAGATGAGCCGCTTCCTGGCCACGGTGCGCGCGGCGTAAGGGGGCGCGAGCGGGGCACCTTGCCGCCGGGCCATCCGGCGGCGAACACTGGTCGCATGCGCCCGGTCATCCCCCTCTCCGCGATCCGCATCTTCGAGGCCGCCGCCCGGCGCCGCTCGTTCAAGGCGGCGGCCGAGGAACTCGGGCTCTCGACCAGCGCCATCAGCCACGCCATCCGCAAGCTGGAGGAGGGGCTGGGCATCGCCCTGTTCGCGCGCACCGGCCAGGGCGTCGATCTCACGCCATCCGGCGAGACCCTGCTCGATCATGCCGGACGCGCCTTCGAGGTGCTGGACCGGGGGCTTGATCTCGTCACCAGCCGGGGCTCGCAACTGCTCCGTCTGCACTGCGCCCCGAGCTTCGCCGCGCAATGGCTGACCCCGCGCCTCGCCCGGTTCCTGCGCGAGCATCCCGGCATCGAGGTGCGGCTCGCGGCGGGCATGGACTATGCCCGCTTCACCAACGACGATTTCGATGCGGACATCGTCTACGGGCCGCCCCGCGGCGAGGGGGTGGTGCGCATGCCGCTGGGCGAGGAGATCCTCACCCCCCTCTGCGATCCGGCCCGCGCGGCCACCATCGCCAGCGCCACAGACCTCGTGGGCCGAACGCTGATCCAGAGCGACAACAAGCAATGGCGCTGGCCGCATTGGTTCGAGGCGAATGGCCTCGCCGTGCCCGCCACGGCGGGTCTGCGTTTCGACCGGAGCTTCCTGGCGCTGGTCGCCGCCGCCGACGGGCTCGGCATCGCCCTCGAATCGACCCGCCTCGCCGAGCGAGAGCTCGCCTCCGGGCGCCTTGTCGCGCCCCTCGCGGGCCGGGCGACGGACCTGCGCTATGTCGGCCATCACCTCGTCTTTCCGGCCGCCTCCCGCGGCCGGGCGCCCCTGCGCGTCTTCGCGCGCTGGCTCGCGGGGGAACTCGAGATCCCGCTCGATCCGGCCCTGGCGTGAGTCGCGGTTGAGCCGGATTCATCTGCGATTGCTGATTTCGCGTTTGTCAGGCCCCGGCGGGCCGGCGCAGTCTTCGTGCAACACAAGCACGACGAAACATCCGGGAGGACAGGGTGGGACTGCTCGACGGCATGGTCTGTGTGATCACCGGCGCGGCGTCCGCACGCGGGATCGGCAAGGCGACGGCCAAGCTCTTCGCGGCGCAGGGCGCGCGGATCGTGATCCTCGACCTCGATGAAGGTCTCGCCGAGGATGCTGCCCGCGATATCGGCGCCGGGCATCTGGGCCTCGCCTGCAACGTCACCGACAAGGCCGCCTGTCAGGCGGCCGCCGACGAGGCTCTGGCCCGGTTCGGCCGGATCGACGTGCTGGTCAACAATGCGGGCATCACCCAGCCGTTGAAGATCATGGAGATCGGGCCGGAGAACTACGACGCGGTCACCGACGTGAACCTGCGCGGCACCCTCTACATGAGCCAGGCGGTGATTCCCGCCATGCGGGCGCAGCGATCCGGCTCGATCGTGTGCCTGTCCTCGGTCTCGGCCCAGCGCGGTGGCGGCATCTTCGGAGGGCCGCATTATTCGGCCGCCAAGGGCGGCGTGCTCGGCCTGCAGAAGGCCATGGCCCGCGAACTCGGCCCCGACAACGTCCGGGTGAACTCCGTCACCCCCGGCCTGATCCAGACCGACATCACCGGCGACAAGCTCACCCCCGAGCTGAAGGCCGAGATCGCCAAGGGCATCCCGCTGGGGCGCCTCGGCGTCGCCGATGACGTCGCCAAGACCTGCCTGTTTCTCGCCTCCGACCTGTCCTCGTACATCACCGGCGCGGTGATCGACGTGAACGGCGGCATGCTCATCCACTGACTGGAAGGCATCGATGTCGGCCGAACCATCCCATGCGGGCTCCAACGTCTCCCTGAGGGAGCGGGCCTATCGCATCCGCCGCAACGCCGTGCTCATGGGCGAGGTCCAGGGCCAGGGCTACATCGCCCAGGCGCTGGGCATCTCCGACGTGCTGGCGGTGAGCTACTTCCACGCCCTCCGGTACAAGCCGGAGGACCCGGAATGGGAGGGCCGCGACCGGTTCTGTCTCTCCATCGGTCACTACGCCATCGCCCTCTACGCGGCGCTGATCGAGGCGGGCATTCTCCCCGAGGACGAATTGACGAGCTACGGCGGCGACGACAGCCGCCTGCCGATGTCGGGCATGGCCGCCTACACGCCGGGCATGGAGATCACCGGCGGATCGCTCGGCCACGGGCTCGGCATCGCGGTCGGCATGGCGCTCGGGCTGAAGCGGAAGCAATCCGGCAGCTTCGTCTACAACCTGTTCTCCGACGGCGAGCTCAACGAGGGCTCGACATGGGAAGCCGCGATGTCGGCGGGCTCGCACAGGCTCGACAACCTCATCGGCATCGTCGACGTGAACGGGATGCAGGCCGACGGCGCCTCGCGCGGCGTCCTCGATTTCGAGCCGCTGGCGCCGAAGTTCGAAGCCTTCAACTGGTTCGTCCAACGGGTCGACGGCAATGACATCGAGGCCGTGGTCGCGGCCTTCGATGCCGCCCGGAACCACAAGGGGCCGCAGCCCCGGATCGTCATCTGCGACACGAGGATGGGCAAGGGCGTGCCGTTCCTCGAGCAGCGCGAACGCAATCACTTCCTGCGCGTCGAGCCGGACGAGTGGCAGCAGGCGCTGACGATCCTGGACGAGGGGAGGGGCCAATGAGGCGCTCGAAATACGAGAAGCCCGCGCCGCGTCAGGGCGGCGGCCTGAAGACCTCGGCGATGATCGCATCCCTCGCCGGGCCCGGCCAGCGCACCCAGGCGGCACCCTTCGGCCATGCCCTGGTGGAGCTGGCGAAGTCCCGCCCCGATCTCGTCGGCCTCTCGGCGGACCTCGCCAAGTACACGGACCTGCACATCTTCGCTGAAGCCCATCCCGACCGGTTCTACCAGATGGGCATGGCCGAGCAGCTGCTGATGAGCGCGGCGGCGGGGCTGGCGCGGGAGGGCTTCACGCCCATCGCCACCACCTACGCGGTGTTCGCGGCGCGCCGGGCCTACGACTTCATCTGCCTCGCGATCGCGGAGGAGAACCTCAACGTCAAGATCGCCTGCGCCCTGCCGGGGCTGACCACCGGCTACGGCCCGAGCCATCAGGCGACGGAGGATGTCGCGATCTTCCGCGGCATGCCGAACATGACGATCATCGACCCGTGCGACGCGCACGAGATCGGGCAGGCCGTGCCCGCGATGGTCGCCCATCAGGGGCCGGTCTACCTGCGGCTCCTGCGCGGCAACGTTCCGCTGGTGCTCGATGAATACGGCTACACCTTCGAGTGGGGCAAGGCGAAGACGATCCGCGACGGGCGGGACGTGCTCGTCATCTCCTCCGGCCTGATGACCATGCGGGCGTTGGAGGTGGCGCAGGCGCTGGGTGACGACCGGATCGACGTCGCCGTTCTCCACGTCCCGACGATCAAGCCGCTCGATGCGGCGACCATCCTGGCCGAGGCGCGCAAGGGCGGGCGTCTCGTGGTGGTGGCCGAGAACCACACGGTGATCGGCGGTCTCGGCGAGGCGGTGGCCGGGCTCCTGATGCGGAATGGCGTGATGCCGGAACGCGGCTTCCGGCAGATCGGCCTTCCCGACGAGTTCCTCGACGCGGGCGCCCTGCCGACGCTCCACGATCGCTACGGCATCTCTACTGGCGCCATGACACGGAGCATCCGGGAATGGCTCTGAGCCGCATCGCCTTCGTGGGTCTCGGCGCCATGGGCATGCCCATGGCCCGGCACCTCGCCGCCGCCGGGTTCGATCTGCGCGGCTACGACATCCGGGCGGAGAGCCGCGCGGCGCTCGCTGCCGCCGGGGGCGGGAAGGCCGAGACCGTCAGGCAGGCCGCTGCGGACGCCGACGCGATCCTTCTGATGGTGGTCAACGCCTCCCAGGCCGAGGACGTGCTGTTCGCGAAGGGCGCCCTGGAGGCCCTGACCCCGGACGCCACCGTGGTGCTGATGGCGACTTGCCCGCCGCAGGCGGTCGTCGACATCGCCGCCCGCGTGACGGCGACCGGCCGCCGCTTCATCGACGCGCCCGTCTCCGGCGGGGTCGTGGGGGCGGAGGCCGCCACGCTCACCATCATGGCGGCGGCCCCGGCCGACGTCCTGGCGCATCTGCGCCCGGTCCTCGACCGGCTCGGCGACAAGGTGTTCCACGTCGGCACGGAGCCGGGGCAGGGGGCTACCGTCAAGGCGGTGAACCAGCTGCTCTGCGGCGTCCACATCGCGGCCACCGCCGAGGCCCTGTCGCTCGCCGAGCGGGTCGGTGTCGACCTCGCCGTGGTGCTGGAGATCCTGTCGGGCTCCTCCGCGTCGAGCTGGATGCTGCGCGACCGGGGACCCCGGATGCTGGAGGACGAGCCCCGCGTCACCAGCGCCGTCGACATCTTCGTGAAGGATCTCGGCATCGTGCTGGAGGCCGGACGTGGGGCCAAGGCCGCGCTGCCGCTGGCGAGCCTCTCCCATCAACTCTTCCTCTCGACCTCCGGCCGGGGGGAGGGCTCCCTCGATGACAGCCAGGTGGTGCGGGCCTACCGCGCGCTCAACGGCCCCCGGCCCTGATCGGCACTGGTTCCGGTGCCGGCCTCAGGCTCTGATGGGCTTTCGATTTGTCATCTTAAGAATTCGGTCGCCCTGATTCTTGGGTGAACCTTTACGAATGGTCCTCTAACCTTGAGGCATGACCAGCATCGCGACCCAAGCCGTTCAGATGCAGGCCGGCTCCTTCGCGCAGTCCGTCGGGACGGCGGTGGCCCGGCAGCAGATCGACGCCCAGAAGTCCGTGGCCGCCCTCGTGGCCCAGACCGCCGCGACGGCCTCCCCCCCGGCCCCTCCCGGCCAGGGCCAACTCGTCGACATCAAGGCCTGAAGCCCTCCGGGATCTCGGATCCGCGGGAGGCAGGTACGGTCCGGCCGCGCGCGATCCCGGTATCGGCAGGCCCATGACGCGCATGGGCCGGGGCATTCCGGAGAGGGACGCCCGGGATCTGAAATCCCGCCCGGCCTGCCGTTCCTGCGTGGGCGCTCACCCGTGCCGGAGCATCGGCGACTGCCGGAACGTGGCGACGCGGCGCTGGCGATCCACATTGCGCTCCTGGACGGGGCTTTTCGCCTCCAGACGGATCTGCTCGAGGAGCATCGGCCGCGCGTAGTAATAGCCCTGCGCGCAGCGAATCTGCGTCGCGCCGAGCAGATAGGCGACCTCGTCGTAGGTCTCGACACCCTCGGCGATGACCGCCATGCCGAGCGCCAGCCCGAGCGACTCGATGGCCTTAAGCACGATCTGGCTGCGCGGACGCTTGTGGATGTCCATGATGAACGAGCGGTCGATCTTCAACTCGTCCGCCGTGATCTCCGCGAGCGCCGCCAGGGAGGAATAGCCCACCCCGAAATCATCGATCGAGACCCGCGCTCCGATCTCGCGGATGCGCGGCAGAACCTCGCGCTGGAACCGGCCCTTGGTGAAGAAGGCCTCTTCGGTCAGTTCGAGGATGAAGCGGGAGGCGAGGCCGGTGCGTCCGAGGGATTCACAGAAGGCGGTCATGAACGGCACGTCGCAGGCCTGCTTGGCCGCGATGTTGAGGCTGACCGTCACGTCGGGCCCGAACATGTCGTCGAGGTCGGGGATCGCACGCACCGTCTCGGCGAGGACCTGAAGGGTGATCTCGTTGATGAGCCCCAGCTCGATGGCGAGTTCCACGAAATCGCCCGGCGCCTGGATCACCCCGAGCTCGTCGCGCCAGCGCAGCAGCACCTCTACGCCCTTCACCGCGTGGGTGCGCATGTCGACCTTGGGCTGGAAGGCGCAGCAGAAGCAGCGGTCGCGGATGGCGAGCCTCAGGCGCTGCTCCACCGCCATGCGGGCGGTGGCGGCTTGGCTCATCGCCTCCTCGAAGACGCTGACGCCGCCCTTCACGCTGCCCTTCACCCGGTACATGGCGCTGTCGGCCTGCCGACGCAGGGTCTCGTAGCAGGTGCCGTGGTCGGGATAGAGGCTGAGGCCGATGGAGGCCGAGGCGAAGATCTCGTGCCCATCGATGAAGAAGGGCTGCTTCAGCCGCTCGGAGATCCCGGCGACGCAGGCGAGCGTCGCGTCCCGGTCGGTCACCGGGTTCAGGAGCAGCACGAACTCGTCGCCGCCGAGGCGGGCGAGCATGTCGCTCGGGCGCAGGGATCCCCGGATCCGCTCGGCCACCTTCCTCAGCAGCGAGTCGCCCGCCGCGTGGCTGTAATAGTCGTTGATGTGCTTGAAGTTATCGAGGTCGATGAAGGCCAGCGCGAAGCGGTCCGCCGGGGTGGCCTGCGCGATCACCTCCTCGATGCTCTGCTCGAACATCAGGCGGTTCGGCAACCCGGTCAGGACGTCGATATAGGCGCGGCCGATCAGGTCGCGCTGGATCCGGTGATGCTGCGTGACGTCGAGCAGGGTGGTGAGGGTGAAGGTCTCGCTGTCGACGCTCAGCTTGCGCGCCTGCGCCTCGACGACCCGCTCGCCCAGGTCGGCCACGACCCTGGCCTCGTGCGGGGCGGCGAGGTCGGCGGGCATGTCCAGTGTCGCCTCGGGCGCGAGGTCCTGCGCGAGCGCGTTGGCCAGGATGCAGTGACCCTGCGCATCGTGAACGACCATCCCCACGGGGAGGGCCTGGATGGCCGCCTCGAGGAGGTTGCGTCTCTGGCTCTGGGGGGCGGAGGGGGCCACGCTCAGCCCTGCTGCCAGAGCGCTCGGACAAGGCGGTTGCCGCCCTCGGCCGGAGCGGGGGCAGGGACGTCGCCCGCTTCGAGGGGGCGGCGCAGCAGGCGGCGATGGGCCTGATCCAGGGCGGGGCCGTTGCCCTGAGGCTCGGCGGCGGGCTCCCGGGAAAGGCGCGCGGCGATCATCCCGTCCGCTTCGAGGCCAGCGGGCTTGCTCATGGTGGCGGCGCGCCAGCGCTCCACCACCGCCCCGACGGACGGGCCGTTGACCGTCATCCGGCCCTCGTCGGCGTCGCGGCCGCTCACGTCGTTGCGCGGCTGGCGGGCCGGGGGCAGTTGCGAGAAGGTCATGCGCGCGGGCAGGGGCACGCCCTCACCGAAGGCGATCACCTCGCCCGTCCCCAGCGAGGGGACGAAGGCCAGAAGGTTCGCCGCATCCGAGACGGCGGCGGCGAGGAAGGCTTGGTCGCGCTCGTTCGTCATCCGCATGGCGAAGAGCGTGCTGCATTGGGAGATGATCGCCGGGTCGAGCTCGGCCGGACGCTGGGTCACGAGACCCAGGAACACGCCGTGCTTGCGGCCCTCCCGGGCGATCCGCGACAGGGCGCGGCGGGTGGGGGTGAACCCCACGGACCGGTCGGCCGACGCGTAGCGGTGGGCCTCCTCGCAGACGAGGAGCAGCGGCACGGCGCCCTCGCTCCAGATCCCGAATTCGAAGGCGAGGCGGCAGAGCACGCAGACCACCGCGTCGACCACCTCGGTCGGCAATCCCGCGAGTTGCATGATCGTCATCGGCCGCCCGTCCGGCTCCAGCCGGAACAGGTGGGCCAGGAGTTCGCCCATCATGTCGCCGCCGACATTGGCGTTCTCGAACATGAAGCCGTAGCGCGGATCGTTGCGGATCGTCTCGATCCGCGAGATCAGCCGGTGGTAGTGCATCCGCGACGCGCGGTTCTCCAGGCGGCCCATCCGCTCGTCGATGAGCAGCGTCAGGTCCTGGAGCGTGTACGGAACGGGCGTATCGACGGTGAAGCCGGCATTCTTGCCGAGGCCACGCTTCACGAGCTGCCGGTCGCTCGCCTCCCGGTATTGGAGGTACTTGGTCTTGGCCAGCGGGATCACCTCGGCCAGGATATCGATCTCCTCATCGATCGGCGGGCGCCCGCCATAGATGACGTCGGCGATCTCTTCGAGGTTGAACAGCCAGAACGGCAGCTTGAGGTTGCGCGGGGTGACGATATTCGCCCGATCCCCGAAGCACGACGCATATTCGTTGTGTACGTCGAGGAGGAAGACCCGCACCGAATCCTGTGCGGCCAGCACCCGGTCGAGGATCACGGCGACGCCGCTCGACTTGCCGACGCCGGTCGCCCCCAGCACCGCGAAATGCTTCGAGAGGAGGTCGTCGATCTTCAGGCAGGCCGGTGTCTCGGGATCCTGATAGAGCGTGCCGACCGCGACCGAGCCGGTGCCGGAGACCCGGTGGACCACGCGCACGTCGGCGGGCGGCAGCAGGTCGACCTCGTCGCCGATGGCCGGATAGCGCGCGACGCCGCGACGGAACCGCTCGGCCCCGCCTTCGGACAGGATCTCACCAAGGAGGTCGAGCCCCGCGACGGCGCCCGTGATGCTCCGACCGTCTCCGGTCGAGGCGAGGGTGGTGATGATGCCGACGAGAATCGCGCCCCCGGCCCTCACGCGGACGAACCGGCCAACCGTCACCCGCTGGTTCGGCCGCCCGTTCCACGCCTCCAGGGCGAGGTTCACCTTCATGCCGTCGATGGATGCGACCGTCCCGATTCGCCCCGCCTGGGCGCTGTCATCGGACGGGCCTGTCATTCCGAACATCCTCTGAGCCCCTGGCAGGACGTGTGCCCGCTGGGAAGCGGCGGCAAACAACGCCACGCAGACAAATTCGGAAAACACAATGCGACATTGTCGTTGACAATTAGTATACGACGCTTGGTTGTGGCCCGATTAAATTTATTCGGGCAATGCGCCGGCATTTTTTTGGACTTACTATAGTTGATTGATCGAAAGGCTATCACTCAAATATTACGGGTGATCCTAAGCGGACGCTGGCCAGGCTCGTCCGGAGGTTTGGCCGCAACATGCTTGCGCTTCCGCTTGGCGACGACGGCGTGCCGGTGGCGAGGGTGGCACGCGCGTCTCGTCTCCGCCGTCTGAGGCTTAGACCCTCGGGAGTTCTGGAAGCAGCTCTCACTCGTCCAGGCGGCGCAGGTGCAGGTAGCTGGGATCGAACTCCGCGGCCTTGGCCAGAGCGTCCCAATCGTGGATCGTCAGGCGCCCGCCGCTCAGGGTGATGAGGCCGCTCTCGCGCAGTTCGCGCAGGATCCGGTTCACGTGGACAGAGGTGATCCCCAGGGCGTCGCCGAGTTCGTACTGCGTCAGGGGCAGCTGGCAGCTGTGATCGACGGCGAGGCCGACGGTCTCCAGGCGCAGCATCAGTTCGCAGAACAGGTGCGCCATGCGGGGATAGGATTCCCGGCGGCCGTTGTTCAGCATCCACTCGCGGGCCAGCGAGCCCTCGATCAGCGTGGTGCGCCAGAAGGCGTCCCCGAGCCGGGGCTCGGCGGCGAACATGGCGCGCAGGGCCTCATGCGTCACGAAGCCGACGCGCAGCGACGACACCGCGCAGATGCTGAAATCCAGCACTTCCAAGTGCAGGCTCTGGAAGTCCGGCACGTCGCCGGGAACATGATAGGCCGTCACCTGCCGCCGCCCGTCCTGGGTGGTCTTGTAGGTGGCGGCGAGCCCGCTCAGCACGGCGAAGCAACGCTTCGGCCGCTCGTGCTCCACCACGATGTCCTGATCGGTCTCGAAATCCGCCACCTGCATGGGCAGCCCGGACAGGGCCGCCCGCTCGGACGCCGACAGGTCGAACAGCGCCACGCTCTCGATCTTGCGAACGAAAGGATGATTCTCCGCCCGCCTCGTGTCCGCCATCGTTAACCCCCGTCGTTCTCGCGCCCATGTAGGGCGCTTCAGCCCCGCTTTCGCCCCTGCGGATGGCGAGACCCGTTGATGCAAGTCAAGGTGGCGAGAGCCTGCAACGTCCATAACCCGGCCGGGACCGGAAGGGACGCCATGCAAGACGATGTGAGGGCCCGCTACGCCGACGAGCGTCTGCCGCGCTACACCAGCTATCCGCCGAGCCCGCATTTCACGCCCCGCGTGGGTGACCGGACCTACGCCGCGTGGCTCGGGGCGCAACCCGCACGATCCTTCGCCTCGCTCTATCTCCACGTGCCGTTCTGCCGCTCCCTGTGCTGGTATTGCGGCTGTCACACCGTCATCACCCGGCATGACGGCCCCATCGCCGCCTATGTCGGCTTGCTCCGGCGCGAGATCGACCTCGTGTCGCGGCTCATGCCGCAGGTCCCGTCTGTCCGGCACATCCATTTCGGCGGCGGCACACCCACCGTGATGACCCCCGATGCGTTCGGAGAACTCGTCGCCGCCCTGCGCGCGCGTTTTCCCGTCGCCCCCGAGGCCGAGATCGCCGTCGAGATCGACCCGCGCACCCTCACCTCCGCCATGATCGGAGCCCTCGGCCGGGCCGGAGTCACGCGGGCGAGCCTCGGTGTGCAGAGCTTCGACCCGAAGGTGCAGGAGGCGATCAACCGCCACCAGGATTTCGCGGTCACCGAGTCGGCCGTTGCGGGTCTGCGCGCGGCCGGGATCAGGGCCATCAACCTCGATCTGATCTACGGTCTGCCGCATCAGGACGTGGAGAGCTGCCTCGACACGGTGAGGCGCTGCCTCGCCCTGGAACCCGACCGGCTCGCCGTGTTCGGCTATGCCCATGTGCCCGCCTTCAAGAAGCACCAGCGGCTCATCGATCCCGCCGCCTTGCCCGACGGAGACGCGCGACGCGCCCAGGCGGAAGCCATCGCCGGTCTCCTCGAGTCGGCGGGCTACCGGCGTATCGGCCTCGATCATTACGCCCGTCCCGACGACGAGATGGCCCTCGCGCAAGGGGGAGGGCGTCTGCGCCGCAACTTCCAGGGCTATACGACGGACCCGTGCGACCTCCTGATCGGCCTCGGAGCCTCGTCCATCGGCCGCCTGCACCAGGGCTACGTCCAGAACGAGCCCGGCCTGCGCGCCTATGCCGAGCGCATCGAGCGGGGTGAACTCGCCACGTCGCGAGGTCATGCCCTCACCGCCGAAGACCGGCTGCGCGCGGAACTGATCGAGGCGATCATGTGCCACCTCGCCGTCGATGTCGGTGAGGTCTGCCGGTCGCACGGCGTCGAGGCCGGGGCATTCCTCGCCGCGCTGCCTCGCCTGCCCGCCCTGCTGGCCGACGGCCTCGTGCGGCGCGAGGGCGACCGCCTCGCGGTGCCCGGCGAGGCGCGCGTCCTCGTCCGCGCGGTGGCCTCCGTCTTCGACGCCTATTCCGATCGAGCGGCGGCCCTCCATAGCCGCGCGGCGTGATGGATTTGATTCCGGTCAAGGACGGGGGCGGGGAGGGGGGCTTCAAGGGGAGGCCGGCGAGACCGGCCGACCCTCCACGATTTCCGGAACGAACGACACCATGTCCAGAAGGATCGCCGCCCTCGCCGCGACCGCCGTCCTCGGCCTCGTCCCCAGCCTGGCCTTCTCGGCCGATCTGCCGAGCTTCGCCGCCGCCCCTGCCCCGGCGCCCATTCCGGCCGAGTGGTCGCCCTGGATGGTGCGCGTCAGGGTGCTCGGCGTCCTGCCCGATCCGGCCGCGCGCCTCAGTGCGGGCGGCGTGCCCCTCAACGGCGCGAAGGTGTCGATCAGCGATTCCGTGATCCCCGAACTCGACATCTCCTACTTCTTCACCCGCAACATCGCCGCCGAGCTCATCCTCGGCGTCACCCGCCACACCGTCGACGGCGCGGGCACGCTCGCGGGCACACGGATCGGATCCACGTGGATCCTGCCTCCGACCCTCACGCTGCAATATCATGTCGACGGGCTCGGCGCGTTCAAGCCTTATGTCGGCGCGGGCGTGAACTATTCGATCTTCTTCGGCGAGAAGGAGCGCGCGCCTTTCCAGAGCTTCCGGCTGACGAACTCCTTCGCACCTGCCCTACAGGTCGGCTTCGACTACATGCTCGACGACCATTGGGGCCTCAACGTCGACGTCAAGAAGCTCTTCCTCGACACGAAGGTGAAGCTCAACGCAGGAGCCGTGCGCGGCCGGGTCGATATCGACCCCTGGATTGTCGGTGGCGGCCTCACCTACAAGTTCTGATCGCCGTCTTGCCCGTTCATCGGGGCGCACTCACCCCGATGAACCGTGCCGCGTGCCGATCTCCGCCGCACGGCTTTGAAGTGGACCCATGCGAGAGATCACATCGCCGTGACATGCACAGAAAATACAGTATCGGGTTGGGCTAAGCGCTGCGTATTTTGGATCGATGCAAGGCGATCTTAATAAAGTGGATAAAGATTAGTATGTCTTGCATGGGCGCGGATAAATGTTGCGACGGTTGAGATTCCATAGGTCTTTGACCGCCCTGCTGACGCAATCCTCCGCCAGTCTCCCGGCGGTGAGGCAAGTCGCGGAACTCCAGAAGCAGATCCCGACACTTTATCTGATGCTGTGCGTCAATGTCGGCGGATTGGCCGTTACACATGTCACTCTTGCACCGGTCTATCTCACGATCGGTTTTCCGGTCGTCGCGCTGTTCCTTTGCATCCTGCGGATCGTCTGGTGGTGGCGGCTCCGGCCCAAGACGCTCACGGAGGAGGAGGCGGACGACCTCCTGATGCGGACGACGATCGTGGCGGGTTCGTTCTCGATCGTCGTCATGGCCTGGGCCATGACCCTCCATCAGTATGGAGGCTTCTACGAGCAGGGCCACGTGGCGATCTTCGTCGCGGTGACGATGACGGCCTGCATCTTCTGCCTGACGCATCTTCCGGTGGCGGCCTTCCTGATCGCCGGCATCGTGCTCAGCGTGTTCCTCGCGGTCTTCATGGCCAGCGGCAACCGGGTCTTCCTGGCGATCACCGTGAACACGGCCTTCGTCACGGCGATGATGGTGCGCAACCTCGTCAACAATTACCGGTCCTTCGCGGAACTGGTGGCCTCGAAGGCCGAAGCGAGCCGCCTGTCCGACGAGAATGCCCGCCTCGCTCAGACCGATAGCCTGACCGGGCTGCCGAGCCGCCGCTACTTCCTGTCCTGCCTGGAGGAGACGGCCCGCATCTGCGAGGCTGAGCAGAAGCGCTTTGGCCTAGCGGTCTTCGACCTCGACCAGTTCAAGCCGATCAACGACACCTACGGCCACACGGTGGGCGACCGGGTGCTGGCCGAGACCGGCCGCCGCCTCGCCGCCTTCGCGGGCCCCGAGGTGACGGTGGCCCGGCTCGGCGGCGACGAGTTCGGCGTGATCCTCCACAACCCCGGTGCGGCCCACGAAGCGATTGCCTTCTGCGACCGCATCTGTACGGCGCTCCAGGAGCCGATCCGCCTGAACGACATCCGCGTCGTCACCGGCTGTTCCTGCGGACTCGCCAAGTTCCCCCGGGCCGGACACGAGGCGGCGGCCCTGTTCGACCGCGCCGATTACGCGCTCTACCACTCGAAGCTGCACCACCGGGGCGCCACGACCCTGTTCTCGCGGGAGCATGAGGATGCGATCCGCGCCGAGCGGGCGGTGGAGACCGCCCTGCGCACGGCCGATCTCTCCGCCGAGATGGAACTGCACTACCAGCCGATCCTCGACACCGTCACGGGCGCGATCACCCTGGTCGAGGCGCTCGCGCGGTGGACGAGCCCGGTCCTCGGTCAGGTCGGCCCCGATCGCTTCGTGGCGGCCGCCGAGCGGTGCGGCCTCGTGCACGGTCTCACGCTGCTGCTCCTGAGCAAGGCGCTCACCGATTGCAGGCAGTTCCCGAACTGGGTCGGCCTGTCGTTCAACCTCTCCGCCCACGACCTCGTGTCGCCCGAGGCCGTGCAGGAAATCATTGCCACGGTGCGCGAGAGCGGGATCGATCCGCGCCGCCTCACCCTCGAACTCACCGAGACCGCGTTGATGCGCGACTTCGATCAGGCCAAGGCCGGGATCACATCCCTCCGGGCGCTCGGCATCACGATCGCCCTGGACGATTTCGGCACGGGCTATTCGAGCCTCAGCTACGTCCACCGGTTGCCCCTCGACAAGATCAAGATCGACCGGAGCTTCATGGCGGGCCTCGACACCGAGGTCGGCGGCCGCCTGATTTCCACGATCGTCAGCCTGTGCCGCACCCTTGGCCTCGACGGCATCGTGGAGGGCGTCGAGACCGCCGCGCAACGCGAGGCCGTCCAAAGGCAGGGCTGCCGCTATATCCAGGGTTACCTCATCGGACGGCCGATGCCGCTCCGCGACCTCCTCGCATGGCTCGCCCAGGACCCACCCCCAAAGCGGCAGACCGATCTGGCGCCCCTTCGCCTCTCGGCCTGAGCCATCGGGCCGCGGCATCACCGTGCGAGGCTGGCGGATCGGCCGGTGCTTGCCATATCTCCCCATGGCCCGCATGACGCTCCCGGCATCAAGCTGCACGTTCCGGTTGTAAGGCCAGCCGGTCAACCATCGCCTTGAGGAGATGGGAACCGAACGCCTGGAGTGCCTTTGAGCGGAGGCGATGAAGGAGCGGCCGTGCACAGCCAAGAGATTCCGGGCGAACTCCTCAAATATTTCCAGGACTCGCATATCGCGCTCGCCCTGGCGGACGTGACCGAGGACAACCCCCTCCTGCTGGTCAACGAGCCGTTCCGCACCCTGACGGGCTACACGGACGAAGAGGTGATCGGCCGTAATTGCCGCCTGCTCCAGCGCGATGCCGAAAACCGGCAGCCCCGCGCCAAGATCCGCGGCTTCCTCGAAGGCGGGCGGCAGGCTTCGGTGCGGACGTCGATCGTCAATTTCCGCAAGGACGGGAAGCCCTTCGTCAACCTGCTCTATATGTCCAAGCTGAAGTCCCTATCGGGAGAGGTGCGCTTTCTTTTCGCATCCCAATTCGACGTCAGCCGCTCGCAACCTGAACTGCTTTCCGCGTACGATGCCGAATTGGGACGGACCCTTGCCAAGCTCGGCCCGACGCTGGCCGAAAGCGGCATGGTCATCGAAGGCTCTCTGATGACCATCGCCAACACCGTCGCCACCGTCGCGCAGGCGAAGCTCACCCTCGCGGATCTCGATGCACCAGGATTTCCTTGACGACGCCGGGGGGCGCGCCTCCGAAATCCTGGGCGGCCCGGTGAAGGACGCGCCCGCGCCGTTCACCGGGCCCGTGGTCGGGATCGGCGCTTCGGCGGGCGGCCTCGAGGCATTGCGCGAGATGCTTGCCCGTGCCCGCTTCCCCACGGGCATGGCCTTCGTCATCGTCCAGCACCTGGACCCGAACCACGAGAGCATGCTGGCTCAATTGCTCGACCGGCACACGGAGCTCGAAGTGCTCCAGTGCGAGGGCGGCGAGCGCATCGCGGGTGACAAGGTCTACATCATCCCGCCGGGGCGGGGTCTCGCCATCCAGAACGGCGTTCTCGAACTCACCCAATTCGTACAGCCGCGCGGCCTGCGCCGCCCGATCGACGACTTCTTCCTGTCGCTCGCCGTCGATCAGCAGGCAAACGCCGCCTGCGTGATCCTCTCCGGCACCGGAGCGGACGGAACGACGGGCCTGCGCGCCATCAAGGAGCATGGCGGCGTCTGCGTGGTGCAGCAGCCGGAATCCGCCCGTTACGACGGCATGCCGCTCTCGGCGGTGGGCACGGGACTCGTGGATTTCGTCCAGCCGCCGGGCGAAATCGTGGATTGCCTCGCCGCCTTCTTCCGCCGCCGCACCAGCGACGGCGCGAGCGGGCACGCCGACCTCGTCGCCGACCACGTGGACGACCTCTGCCGGGTGATCCGCAACGCGGTCGGCCACGATTTCGCGGGCTACAAGCGGACGACCCTGGTGCGCCGGGTCGAGCGCCGGATGCATGTGCTCGGCCTCGATTCCGGCCGGGCCTATCTCGCCCGCGTCCGGGCCGACAAGGACGAGTGCGAGGCGCTGTTCCGCGACCTCCTCATCAACGTCACCCGCTTCTTCCGCGACGCGGAGATGTTCGAGGTGCTGCGCGAGCGGGCGATCGAGCCGCTGCTGCGCACCCGCAATCCCGACGAGGATATCCGCGTCTGGATTCCCGGCTGCTCCAGCGGTGAGGAGGCCTACAGCATCGCCATGCTGTTCGCCGACGCCGCCCGGCGTTTCGAACTGCCGCTGGCGGTCCAGATCTTCGCCACCGACATCGACGAGCGGATGCTTCAGATCGCCCGCGATGCGACCTATCCGGCCGCCGCGCTCGCGGACATCCCCGCGCATCTGCGCGAGCGTTACGTGGTGCCCCATGCCGAGCGGTTCACGATCGCGCCCGAGATCCGCGACCTGATCCGCTTTTCCAGCCATAGCCTCGTGAAGGATCCGCCCTTCTCGCGGGTGGATCTCCTGTCCTGCCGCAACCTGCTGATCTATTTCGATGATCGCCTGCAGCAATCGGTGGTGCCGCTGTTCCATTACGCGGTGCGGCCGGGCGGCTACCTGTTCCTCGGGCCTTCCGAGAGCGTGAGCCGCTTCGAGCAGCTGTTCCCGGCGATCGACCAGCATGCCCGCCTGTTCGAGCGCCCCCCCGGCGCCCCGAAATACCCGATCGACCTGCCCGGCGGTGCCCGTCGCGGCGAGAGCCCGCGCGGCGAGCGCCCCGAGCGGCGGGGCGAGGCCTCCATCGCTGATGAGACCGTCGCCGTGCGGCGCGTGGTGGAGCGCTACGCCCCGCCGAGCATGGTGCTGAACGAGGATGGCGGCATCATCGCTGCCTACGGACGCCTGAGCCGCTACTTCGACTTCCCCGTGAGCCGGGCGGGTGGCACCAGCGCTATCACCCTGGCCCGACCGGGCCTGCGCGACGTGCTCGGCCCGCTTCTCCGGCAGACCCGCGACGCCCGCAAGCGCGTCGTCGTGCGCAACATCGACGTCCAGTCGGAATACGGCGTCCAGAGGATCGAGGCGGTCTGCGATCCGCTGCCCGACGGCTCGATGCTGATCATCCTGCGCGACGTCGGCGCCTTCCGGCCGTCCGACGACCTCGACCTGATGGAGATGGATGCGGGCGGCGACCACGTCGAGGCATTGGAAGAGGAGTTGCTGCGCACCCGCTACAAGCTGCGCTCGACCGTCGAGGAACTGGAGACGACGAACGAGGAGCTGAAGAGCTCCAACGAAGAAATGATGTCGATGAACGAGGAGCTTCAATCGACGAACGAGGAGCTCTCCACGGTCAACGACGAGTTGAAGACCAAGGTCGAGCAGCTGACCACGGCCAATGCCGACCTGCGCAACTTCTTCGAATCCACCGACCTCGCCGTCATCGTCCTCGACCGCGCCTTGCGCGTGCGCAGCTTCACCACGGCGGCGACAACGATCTTTCCTCTCCAACCGAGCGACCGGGGGCGTCCCCTCGCCGACGTGTCGAGTCGCCTCGTGGGGCAGGATTACCTGCACGACGCGGAGGAGGTGTGCGCGGGCGGGACGGTGATCCAGCGCCGCATCCTCACCCGCGATGGCGGGCGGACCCTGTCGCTGCGCGTCCTGCCGTACCGGTTGCAGAACGGCAGCATCGACGGCGCCACCCTGGTGCTGACCGACATCACCGAGGCCCTGGCCCTGGAGCGCCAGCTCGCCTCCGAGCGCGAACGCCTCGACCTCGCGGTGAAGGCGGGCGGCATCGGCGTGTGGGAGTACAATCCCGACTCCGCGACCATGGTGTTCGACAGCACGGCGGGCGCGATGTTCAGCCTCGCAGCCGACACGCCGCACCCGACCGAGCTTCTGGTCTCCCGCGTCTTTCCCGAGGATCGCGAGGCCCTCGAGACGGCCCTGGGCGAGGTTGCTCATGGGCTCGACGAGTTCGAGGCACGGTTGCGCGTCCGGGCGGGCAAGCACGCCTCCCGGCACATCCGCAGCTATGGCCGCCTGACCCGCAGCGGCGACCGCAAGCGCGTGGTCGGCGTATGCATCGACGTGTCGCCCGAATACGCGCTCGCCGAAACCCGCGACCTGATGCTGCGGGAGATGAACCACCGGGTGAAGAACCTCTTCGCCATCATCGGCGGGATGATCTCGGCGGGCTCGCGCACCCATAAGGATATCGGCGTCTTCGCCTCCGACATGCGCGACCGCATCTCCGCGCTCGGCCGGGCGCATTCCCTGGCGGATCCGACCGGCGGCCAGGGGGCGACCGACCTCGCGGGCCTGATCAACGCGACGTTGCGGCCCTACCGCGACCACGTTCCGACCTCGATCGACGGACCGCTGGTCTCCATCGACTGGCGGCACGTCTCGTCGCTCGCGATGATCCTGCACGAATGGGCCACGAACTCCGTGAAATACGGAGCGCTGGGTTCCAATGAGGGGGCGCTCACCGTGACGTGGGAACGCGTGCCGGACGGCCTCGTGATCTCATGGACCGAGCGCGTGCCCTTGAAGGCCGAGCCACGCCCTGGCCGGGGCTTCGGATCGCTCCTCGTGGAAATGTCGCTGCGTCAGCTCGAAGCCTCGGTGGAGCGCGATCACGACACGAGCGGCCTTCGCCTGACCCTGAATCTGCCGGGGCTGGTGCTGGCGAAGCCGTGAGGGTGGGGCGGGCCGTCAGCCCACCACGCCCGCGAGCCTGACCCCCGAGAGCCACGCATTCTCGATGCGCGGCCCGGTGAGCCAGTCTCCGCAGGCGCCGATGCGGTGCTCGGCGTCCCACAGGACCGCCCGCTCGGCCGCGCCGGATCTTGCATAGCGCCAGCGGTGCCCTTTCAGCAGGGCGGGCGCGACCGGGGCGATCCCGGCCGCCGCGAAGAACTCGGCCAAGAGATCCGCCGCCACTGCATCGGCGTCCCGCTCCAGGTTGGCGCGCGACCAGTCCGGGCTGGCCTGGATCACCCAGGCCTCCGTCGCCGGGCGGCCGGGCTTGGCGGAATTGCGCGCCGCCCAGCCGATGGCACCATCCGTGCGCAGTACGTCGGCCTCGACGTCGAGCCGGACGGGGAAGGCGGCCATCGCCGTCCAGCACGGATCGGAGGGAACTCGTTCGGCGATCGCCGCCAGGGCGGGCGTATGGGGTGCGAGCAGGGTCGCGGTCTGTTCGGCGGGGATCGCGGTCAGCACGGTCGCGAAGCCGCCCTCGTCCAGGCCCTCACCGCGCAGGCGCCAGCCCGACGCGTCGCGCTCCAGGCCCTCGACCCGCGTGTCCCAACGGATCGTGAACGCGCGGGCCATGGCGAGGAGTGGGGCGTTCATGCCCGGCACGCCGACCCAGGCATCCGGCCCGGCCGCAGGCCAGGGGGCGACCAGACCGTCCGATCGCCACGCGGACAAAGCTGCCACGAAGCCCACATCGCGTCCGGTCATGTATTGCGCGCCGTGGTCGAACCCCACCGGTCCGGCCGAAGTCTCGCCGAGGCGGCTCGACATGCGCCCGCCCGCCTTGCGACCCTTGTCGAACAGGCTTGCCTCGATGCCTCGTTCGCGAAGGGCCCGCGCGCAGGCGAGCCCCGCCATCCCGGCTCCGACGATCGCGATCCGCCCCATCGCCAGCCTCCTCAACCGCGCAGAATCTTCGGGATGCCCCCGCGAAGCCGCGAATAGCCCCGCGTCGAGAGCGGCCAAGCCCGCTCGTCCCACGCCCTGCGGAGCCGGAGGCAGTCCTCCGGCAGCGCCTCGGCCGAAGGGCCGACAGTCGCCCAGGCGGTGACCACCGGCCGATCGCCCGCCCACCCCTCGGACACCGGCCCGGCCGGGCAGCCGAAATGCGCCTCCGCGCGGGCAAGGCCATCACGCATCGCGGACTCGTCGGCCGCGCGGACCTTTTCGCTCGCCCCCTCCGCATGGGCGAGGAGGCCACCGATCCGGGTGACCCGCGCCGCGCCGAGGTCGAGGCTCTCGGGATGCAGGTCATCGAGATGCAGGAGCAGGGCGACATCACCGGCGGGCGGGGCATCGGCCTTGGGGAGGGGGACCTCGCGCGGCGGCCTCGCCTCGTCCAGGGCCTCGGCATCCTCGTCGAGGCCGTCCGGATCGAAGCCCTCGGCGGTGTAGCGCCGGATATTGTCGCGCCGCGCGACGTAGTTCTTGCCGCGGGTGTGCAGCCCGGCCACCCAGCGCCAGGACAGGGTATTGCTGGCCGGGTCGCCGTC
This sequence comes from Methylobacterium sp. NFXW15, assembly GCF_049887755.1. Classification (NCBI taxonomy): domain Bacteria; kingdom Pseudomonadati; phylum Pseudomonadota; class Alphaproteobacteria; order Hyphomicrobiales; family Methylobacteriaceae; genus Methylobacterium; species Methylobacterium sp. NFXW15. The sequence continues at coordinate 171,954 of NZ_JAGEKG010000009.1, forward strand.
GATCAGGTGGCGCATGAAGAGATCCGCCCCCAGCTCCCAGGGCAAGCGCAGGGTGAAGATCCAGATCGAGGCGAACCACATCCTCGTGTGGTTGTGCAGCCAGCCCTCCTCGATGAGCTGGACCACCCAGGAATCGAACCCGTCGATCCCCGTCTCCCCGGCGAGCGCCTGCTCGTGGATGCGGCGCAGCCCGGGCTCCTCGGCGAGCCGCGCGAGGGCAGCGTCCCGCCCGGCGCGAGAGGCCGTCCAGGCGTCCGGATGGGTCTCGAGATGGCCTTTGAAGTAGGTCCGCCAGAACACCTCGGAGACGAATTTCTCCGCGCCCTCGTCCCCGAAGGCATGGAGCGCCGCCTCCACCACCTCCGCTTCCGTCAGGAGCCGTCGGCGCAGGTAGGGCGAGAGCGCCGAGGTGGTCGGCTGCGCGCCGCGTCCGCGATCGGTGTTGCGGCTGGCGGCATAGTCCGCACCGGGGCCGTCGAAGAAGGCGGCCAGCGCGGCGAGGCCGGCGTCACGGGTAAGGGCGGTGGGGAAGAGCGGCATGGGCCTCATCTAGGCCCCCGCCGCGCTCCGGCATCACCGTGCGGCGAGGAAGCGCCGGGTCAGGCTCGCCCACCACGCTGCCCCGACGGGCAGGATCTCGTCGTTGAAATCGTAGGCCGGGTTGTGCAGCGGCGCACTGGGCTTGGCGCCGTCCGCCCCGAGCCAGACATAGGCGCCGGGGCATTCATTGAGCATGTACGAGAAGTCCTCCGAGCCCATGGAGGGCGTGATCTCGCTTCGGCGCTCGGTGATGCCCGCGACCTCGGCCGCTGCGTCGAAGGCGAAGCGGGCGGGGTCGGCCGCGTTGATCGTCGCGGGATAGCCGTGGGTGTAGACGATCTCGGCCCTGGCGCCGTGGGTCTCGGCAAGGCCCCGGGCGAGGGCGCGGACATGATCGGCGATCCGTGCGCGCAGGCCCTCATCGAGGCAGCGCACCGTTCCCCGGATCACGGCCCGGTCGGGGATGACGTTGTAGGCCTCGCCGCCGTGGATCTGCGTCACGCTGAGCACGGCGGGCTCGGTCGGGGCGATGCGGCGGCTCACCACCGTCTGGAGGGCGAGGACGAGTTCGGCGGCGAGGACGAGGGGGTCGGTGCCCCGCTCGGGCATGGCGGCATGGGTGCCGTAGCCGATCACCGTGATCTCGAACGTGTCGAGGGAGGCCATGATCGGCCCGGTGCGGGTGGCGAAGGTGCCGACCGGCAGGCCCGGCCAATTGTGCAGACCGAACACCGCGTCGCAGGGGAAGTCGCGGAACAGCCCGTCCTCGACCATGGCTTTCCCGCCGCCTTCGCATTCCTCGGCGGGCTGGAAGATGACGTGCAGCGTCCCCGCGAGGTCGCTACGGGATGCGAGATGGCGGGCCGCGCCGAGCAGCATCGTGACGTGCCCGTCATGGCCGCAGGCATGCATCACGCCGGGATTGGTCGAGGCGTAGGGCAGGCCGGTCGCCTCCCGGATCGGGAGGGCATCCATGTCCGCCCGGAGGCCCAGGGCCGGGCCGTCGCCGCGGGCCAGGGTGCCGACCACGCCGGTGCGGCCGATGCCGGTCTTCACCGCAAAGCCGCAGGCGGCGAGTTCGCGGGCCACGAACTCCGCCGTCCTCGTTTCCTGGAAGGCGAGTTCGGGGTGGGCGTGGAGGTCCCGGCGCCACGCGACCATGCGCTCCACCGTATCCGCCTCGATGCTCATGCCCGAACTCCTTGTCGCGATACCGGGACCCTGTCGCCCCTGCTTAACCCAGGGGCGGGTGCATGAAGAACTGCGCGATCAGCGCCGCCCCGAGGAAGGTCCCCGCATTGGCCATGAACGAGACGACCACGATGCGCCAGCCGAGGCGGCGGAAGGCGGGGACATCCTTGGCGACCGACAGACCCGCGAAGGTCAGGATCGGCGTGGCGAGCGCGAGGAAGTTGATCTTGCCGGTCATCGCCGCGACGTCGGCGGCGAACGGCATGCCGGGATAGGTCAGCGCCATGCCGATGATCGAGACCCAGAGCACGGCCGGGAGCTTCCGGCCGAGCAGAAGGTAGATCGCATAGCCCGCCAGCACCACGCCGATGATGATCGCCATGCCGGAGATGACCATCCGGTCCGGATAGACGCCGTAGGTCAGCCAGTTGCCGATGAGGCCGTAGATTCCGATCAGGATCCAGGCGAGCACCGTCTCGGGAAGGCTGATGCGCACCTCCTCGTGAGGCGCGGCGACCGGGGCCGGACCGGCGGCCTGCGCCGCGTCGGGCCGGTTGCGGCCGAGGATCGGCTCCAGCTTGCCATAGGCCCAGATCGTGAAGGGCAGCGACAGGAACAGGGTGAAATACGTGCCGATGGTGGTGGTGACGAGGTTGCTCGCCGCCGCGAAGGTCGCGACCTCCTTGGCCACTTCCGGCGTCTGCTGCGCGGCGATGGCACCGGAGGCGGCGGCCATCATGCTGCCCGAGCCGACGCCCGCGCCCATGGCGAGCGCGAGAGGGTTGAAGATCCCGAGGCTGGTCATCAACCCGGCGAGGAGCGCGATGAACACCGCCCCGAACACCGTGCCGGTGAGGTATTCCGCGAGCACGCCGCGCCCTTCGGGCGAGTCCATGCCGTAGCGCTCGCCGATGATGGCAAGGCTCGGCTCACGGCCGACCGAGAAGGTCGCACCGATCGCCTCGCGCTTGATGCCGAGCAGCAGGGCCACCGGCAGGCCGAAGACCATCGTGCCGAAGAAATGGCCGAATTCCTGGAAGACCAGCGCCCAGCCGGAGGCCAGGATCTTCGGTAGCGAGCCGCCGACCAGCAGCCCGAGCTTGGCGATGAAGATCAGCAGCGCGGGCTGGAGATAGGCGCTCGCCGTGTTCTGCAGCCCGATGGAAAGCCGGAGCGGCGCAGGCAGGCGGGGGCTCAGGAGGCCGAGCGCCCCACCGATGAGCAGCGCCCACAGGAGGGGGAGCAGGACGATCTTGCCCGTTCCCATCGGGATGGTGACGTTCCCGATCGCCTCCGCGATGATCACGATGACGAGGGCCAGCAGGAAAAGCACCAGCTTTCCGCCCCCCGCGACGGGCCGTACGCCCGCCTCCGCTGTCCGTACGCCCGTCGCCATCGCTGTAGCTCCCCCTCTTGGTTCGATTATCCGACGTAGCCGAAGGCCACCGCTGGCTGGGCGGCGGTCTCGACCCACACACTCTTGGTCTGGGTGTAGGCCATCAGCGCCTCCCGGCCGGAGGAGCGTCCGAAGCCGGAGCGCCCGAAGCCGCCGAAGGGCGAGGCCACGTTGATCGTCTTGTAGCCGTTGACCCAGAAGGTTCCGGCGCGCACGCCCGCCGCGACCCGGTGGGCGCGCCCGACATCGCCGGTCCACACCGCCCCCGCAAGCCCGTAGGGCGTGGCGTTGGCGAGGCTGATCGCCTCTTCCTCGTCGTCGAAGGGAAGAACGGTCAGGACCGGGCCGAACACCTCCTCGCGGGCGATGGCGGCGTCCGGGCCGACGCCGTCCACGATGGTCGGGCCGAAGAAGAACCCGCCCGTGTCCCGCAGGGAGGCCGGGCAGCCACCGCCCGCCGCGATGCGGGCCCCCGCCGCCGAGGCGGCTTCCACCATCTCCGCGATCTTGTCGCGCTGGCGGCGGTTGTTGATCGGGCCGATCTGCGTGGCCGGGTCGGTCGGCAGGCCGACCGGGATGCGCTCGGCCGCATGGGCGAGGCGCGACACGAAATCGGCATGGACCGAGCGGTGGACGAGCAGGCGCGAGCCCGCGACGCAGCTCTGCCCGGCGCCGCCGAAGATCGCCGCCTGCGCGCCCATCAGCGCCCGGCCGAGATCGGCATCGGCGAAGACGATGTTGGCCGACTTTCCGCCGAGTTCGAGGATGCTGGGCACGATGTTGCGCGCCGCCGCCGCCGCGATCTGCGCCCCGGCCTCGGCCGAGCCGACGAAGACCACGAGGCGGGTTTCGGCATGGGCCACGGCCGCCGCGCCGGTCGTCGGGCCAGCGCCCGCCAGCACCGAGACGAGGCCGCGCGGCATGCCCTCCGCCCGGTCGCAGATCAGGCCCAGAGCCAGCGAGGTGAGGGGGGTGAGTTCGGAGGGCTTCAGCACCACCGCATTGCCCGCGCAGATGGCCGGGGCGATCTGCCAGCCCGCCGTGAAGATCGGCGCGTTCCAGGGGGTGATCTGCACCACCGTGCCGTAGGGCTCCTGGCGGGTGTAGTTCAGGTGCGAGGTCGGGACCGGAATGACCTCGCCGTGGAGCTTGTCGCACCAGCCGGCATAGTACTCGAACATCTCCGCGACCTTGGCGACTTCGCCGCGCGTGTCGCGGATCGGCTTGCCCGCCGAAAGGGTCTCGAGTTCGGCCAGGGCGTCCGCGTGGCGGCGGACCAGGGCGGCGACCGCCCACATCGCCCGGCCACGGGCGGCGGCGCTCATGGCCCACCACGCCCGCTGGCCCTCGCGGGCCGCCGCCATGGCGGCACCCACGACGTCCGCGCCCGCATCGGCGAAATGCGCGAGCACGCCGCCATCCGCCGGGTTGACGAGAGCGAGGTCGTCGCCCGTGCCGGCCAGGATCTCACCGGCCACGACGCTGCCGATCCGGCCGCCGGGCAGCAGATCGGTGAGGAGTTCGGCGACCCGTCCGGCCGCATCGGAGCGCGTTTGAGCGGACATCAGAGAACTTCCTTGGTGCGGTAGTCGGCCATGCGGGTGAAGTCGGCCGTGTCGGGGATGGAGGTCTCTTCGCGCCAGATCCGCCCGACCTCCTCGGAGAGGGGAAGGCCGATGCCGCACTCGGCGGCGAGTTCGAGGGCGAGGCGTACGTCCTTGCGCATCAGCCCGGCGGAGAAGCCGCTGTCGAAGGTGTTCGGGACCACCCAGCGCGGCACCATCACCTCGCTCACGGCGCTGCGGCCGGTGGCGGTGTTGACCACCTGCACCGCCTCCTCGGCGGACAGGCCCGCCGCCTGCGACAGGCGCAGGGCCTCGCCGGTGGTGACGAGATGGGCGGCGACCAGCAGGTTGTTGACGAGCTTGACGATGTTGCCCGCCCCCGAGGGGCCGACATGCGGCGCGCGAGCCGACATCGCCTCCAGCACCGGGCGGGCGAGGGCATAATCGGCCTCTGCGCCGCCGATCATCATGGTCAGTGTGCCCTCGGCCGCGCCGGAGGGGCCGCCGCTCACGGGGGCATCGAGGAGGGCATGGCCCGCCGCCGCGAGGCGCTCGGCCAGTCGACGGGTGGTGCCGGGATCGGAGGTGGAGGTGTCGATCACCACGACCTTGCGATCGTTGCGGGAGAGCAGGCCGCCCTCGGCCGTGACCACCGCCTCGACATCCTTGGCGTAGGGGAGGGAGAAGACCAGCGCGTCGGCCCGGCGAAGCACCTCGGTGAGCGAGGGCACGAAGGTCACGCCCGACGCCTCGACCACGGCCCGCTTGTCCGCGTCGATGTCGAAACCGAGAACCGAGAAGCCCTTGCGGGCGAGCGTCGCGGCCATGCCCCGGCCCATATTGCCGAGCCCGATGACGCCTACCGTTGCGATGTCCATGCCGATCCGCCTCTTCGCTGGCAAACGGTATCCGCCTGCGGGAGCGTTGCGACAAGAATGGATTTTGGCACGTGATGTGCGGATTTTGCGAACGGTGACGCTCAGGATGTGGCGCGGAACGCGACCATTCGCTCTGCGAGCCAGCCGATCAGCCGCCCCATCCCCTCCGGCAGGCGGCGTCCGGTGCGGACGACGAGATGGGCGCTCGCCTCGGTAAGCAGAGGATCGCGCAGGGGCACCGCGTCGAGCAGATCGGCCTGCAACTCGGCCGCGACGACGAAGCGGGGCAGGAAGGCGACGCCCATCCCCGCCGTGACGAAACGGCGGTGCAGTTCGAAGGCCGAGGTTTCGAGGCGCGGTACGAGGCGGAAGCCGCCATCCGCTTCCGCCCGGCCGAGCAATTGCCTCACCCCGTGATCGGGAGGCAAGAGGACGGCGGGCTCGGTGGCGAAGGCGCGCAGCGGCACAGGGCCGGTCGAGCGGACGAGGGGATGCCCTTTCGGCAGGATGGCGAGCAGCGGCTGGCGCGCGGAGACGATGCCGTACACGTCCGGCCGGGCAGGGGGATTGTAGGCGAGGCCGAGATCCGCCTCGCCCTGGGCCACGGCGGTGAGGATGCCGTCCGTGGTGCCGATCTCGATCTGATAGGCGATGCCGGGATGCGCCTCGGCGAAGCCCGCCAGGGCGTTGTCCAAGAGGTCGATGACGAAGCCCGCCCCGCAGCACAGGCGGATCGTGCCCTGCTGCACCCCGCGCAGGCGCTTCAGCCGGTCATCGAGGAGGGTGGCCTCGTCGGCCTGCCGCTGCGCGTGCTCGGCCACCATCCGGCCCGCCTCGGTGGGCACGACGCCCCGGGGCAGGCGCTCCAGCAGCACCTCCCCGACCTCCGCCTCGAGCTCGATGATCTGGCGGCTCACCGCCGAGGCGGCGACGTTCAGGGTCTCGGCGGCGGCCCGCACCGAACCCGCTCGCACCACGGCAAGGAAGTAGCGCAGGGCCCGGTCGGTCACGGGCCCTCCCAGGCGAGGGCGCCCCGCGCCAGGACGAGGACGGGTGGGCGCCGCTCCGCGATCGCTTCGGCCAGGCAGGAGGCCTCGAACACCGCGAGATCCGCATCGAGACCCGGTGCCACCGCGCCGGGTCCGAGGCCGAGCGCCCGCGCCGGGACGGCGGTGGCGTGGTCGAGGAGCCCGGCCAGCGCCTCGTCGGCCCGAAGGTCGAACCGGTAGGCGGCGAGGCTCATCCGGTCGATCATCCCCGTCACCGAGGAGGGATTCCAGCAATCGCGCACATTGTCCGTGCCGAAGCAGATCGCCACGCCCAAGTCTCGCAGCCGTGGGAGGGGCGGGCAGCGCCGCCCGCCCGGCACGCTGCTGATGAGCGTGACTCCCACGCGCGCCATCGCCTCGGCGATCCGCCCGAGGCGCGCGTCGTCGGCATCGGCCAGGGCGAAGGCATGGCTGATCGCGACCCGCCCGCCGAGGCCCCCCGCCTCGGTCCGGGCGATGATCGCCTCGATCTCGGCAAGTCCCGCCTCGCCGCCATCGTGGAGATGGATGTCGACAGCGCGCCCGTGCCGCTCGGCCAGCCCGAAGACGATGTCCAGGGGCGCCTCCGCATCGCCGTCGATGCCATGCGGGTCGAGACCGCCGACGAGGTCGGCTCCCATCCGCAACGCCTCGTCGAGCAGCGCCGCCACCGGCGGGCAGGCGAGAATGCCGCTCTGCGGGAAGGCGACGATCTCGATCCGCATCCTGTCGGCCCATTGCGTCCGCAGGTCGAGGATCTGGGCGAGATGGCCGAGCCCGGTCACATCGTCGATGTCGACATGGGTGCGCAGGCTGGTCGTGCCGCCGCGCAGCATCCGCTCCAGCAGGGCCGTGGCGCCTTGCTCGGCCAGGGGAATGCGGTTGTCCCGCCGGAACGCCTTCTCGTCCTCGATGCGCGCCCGCACCGAGCCCGCCGCCCGGTGCGGGCGCCAGGGCAGCCCGAGCAGGCACTTGTCGAGATGGACATGCGCATCCGTCAGCCCCGGCAGAACCAGCGCCCCGGCGAGATCGATGAGGCGCGCCGCCTCCGGCATCGGCTCATGCGCTGCGCGGATCGCCGCGATGCGGCCATCGGCGATGTCGATGACGTGCTCCCGCCCGTCGAGGGAGGCGCGCAGCAGGCGCAGGTCCGGGCGCGCCGTCATAGCCGGCCCGCCACGACGGTGCGGATGGCGAAGCTCGATTGCAGCCGCGCGACCCCCGGCAGCCGCGACAGCACCTCCTTGTGCAGCCGCTCGTAATCGGCGGCATCCGCGATCTTGATCTTCACGAGGTAATCCGCCGTGCCGGTCATCAGGTAGCAATCTTGCACCTCGGGACAGCGGCGGACGGCGGCCTCGAACCGGTTGAGGAAATCCTCCGTCTGCCTGTCGAGGGTGAATTGCGTCAGCACCACCAGCCCGGGCTCATCGGTGACGCCGCCGATGATCGCCGTATAGCCGCGGATGATCCCGCTCTCCTCCAGCGCCCGCACCCGACGGTGGCAGGCGGAGGCGGACAGGCCGATTCGCGCCGCGAGGTCGGCATTGCTGATCCGCCCGTCGGCCCGCAGCGCCTGGATGATGCGACGGTCGATTTCGTCCATGGCCGCGAGCAAGGACCTTCGAGAAAACCGCAGAAGTTTGCACCGCCAAGCTCAGAACGCAATCACCTGCGGACGAATCGCCGGAAATTCTCTCCATCTGCGTGTAGCTTGGGCATGGCTCGGAAAGAGGCAGGGCACGGTATGGGCATCGTCGATCGGGACATTCGCCAGGAGACCGGCCCCGCCGCGCTCGCCGCCGCCTTCCTGACCGTGGATCTCGGAGCGATCGTCCAGAATTATCGCCTCCTCGCCCGCAAGGCCCAGGGGGCTGCCTGCGCCGCCGTGGTGAAGGCCGATGCTTACGGGCTCGGGGCCGACAGGGTCGCCCCCGCCCTCGCAGCCGCGGGGTGCCGCCACTTCTTCGTCGCCCTGGTGGGGGAGGGCGTCGCGCTCCGTGCCATCCTCGGACCGGGTCCGGTGATCGGCGTTCTGAATGGTGCGACCCCCGGCAGCGAGGAAGCCTGCGCCGCGCACGACCTCGTGCCCGTCCTCAACGACGCCTGTCAGTTCGCGGCCTGGAAGGCGCTCGCCCGGCGGCTGGAGCGACGCCTGCCCGCGATCCTCCAGATCGATTCCGGCATGGCGCGGTTCGGCTTCGACCCGGCCGAGGCCGCCGCCCTGCTCGATGCTCCGGATGCCCTGGATGGGCTCTCCCTGCGGCTGGTGATGAGCCACCTCGCCTGCGCCGACGCGCCGGATGGTCCGGCCAACGCGGCACAGCTCTCAACCTTCTCGGAATTCCGCCAGCGCCTGCCGATGGTGCCCGCGAGCCTGGCGGCCTCCTCGGGCATCTTCCTGGGGTCGGACTATCACTTCGACATGGTCCGCCCCGGCGCGGCTCTCTACGGCGTCGCGCCTCAGCCGGGCCGGGACAACCCGCTGCGTCCCGTGGTCGGCCTGCGCGCCCGCGTGATGCAGGTGCGCTCCGTCCCGGCGGGCACGCCGGTCGGCTACGGCCACCGCGCCGTGACGGCACGGGATTCGCGCCTGGCGACCGTCGCGATCGGCTACGCGGACGGGTTTCCTCGCGCGACGGACGGGTTCGCGGGCTGGATGGCGGGCACACGGCTTCCGCTGATGGGGCGGGTCTCCATGGACAGCATCGTCCTCGACGTGACGGATGTGGCTCCCGGAGTCATCGGACCCGGCTCGCTCGTGGACCTTCTCGGGCCGGAGCAGGGGGTGGACGCCCTCGCCGAGGCATCCGGCACCATCGGCTACGAGGTCCTGACGCGCCTCGGGCGCCGCTTCCATCGCACCTATTCCCACGCGTGAGGTCGACCATGCATGTCATGATTCTCGGTGGCGGCGTCGTCGGCGTCACCTCGGCTTATTACCTCGCCAAGGCCGGGCATCAGGTGACCGTGCTGGAGCGCCAGCCGGGCGCGGGGCTGGAGACCAGCTTCGCCAATGCCGGGCAGGTCTCGCCTGGTTACTCGGCCCCCTGGGCGGCGCCGGGCATTCCGGTGAAGGCCCTGAAGTGGCTGATGATGCGCCATCGGCCCCTCGTCCTGTGGCCGCGCCTGGAGCCGCGCCTCTACGGCTGGCTCGCGCGGATGCTCGCGAACTGCAACGAGGATGCCTACACCCGCAACAAGGGCCGCATGGTGCGTCTGGCCGAGTACAGCCGCGACGTGCTGCGCGACCTGCGCGCCGAGACCGGCATCGCCTACGACCACCGGGAGAAGGGCACGCTCCAGCTCTTCCGGACGCAGAAGCAGCTCGACCATGTGGGCGACGACACCAAGGTGCTCGACGCCTACGGCGTTCCCTACGAGGTGCTCGACCCGGCGGGCTGCATCGCCGCCGAGCCGGCCCTGGCGCGGGTGGGCGGCGTGTTCGTCGGCGGCCTGCGCCTGCCCGGCGACGAGACCGGCGACGCGCACCTGTTCACGAAGTCGCTCGCCGTCCTCTGCCAGGAGATGGGCGTGACGATCCGCTACGGCGTCTCGATCGCCCGCCTCGACCACGAGGGCGGCCGCATCACGGCCGTCGAGACCACCACGGGCGAGCGGTTGCAGGCGGATGCCTATGTCGCGGCCCTCGGCAGCTACACCCCGGCCTTGCTGCGCCCACTCGGCATCGCGGTGCCGGTCTATCCGGTGAAGGGCTATTCCCTGACCCTGCCGATCACCGACGCGGAGGCTGCGCCGGTCTCGACGGTGATGGACGAGACCTTCAAGGTCGCGATCACCCGCCTCGGCGAACGGATCCGCGTCGGCGGCACGGCGGAGCTCGCGGGCTTCAGCCACGTCCTGCGCGATCCCCGGCGCGAGACACTGGCACGCTCTGTCACCGATCTCTTCCCCGCAGGCGGCGATCTGACAAAGGCGACCTTCTGGACCGGCCTTCGTCCCATGACCCCGGACGGCACGCCGATCGTCGGGGCGACGCGGGTGTCCAACCTGTTCACCAACACCGGCCACGGCACGCTCGGCTGGACCATGGCCTGTGGTTCGGGCCGCCTGCTGGCCGACCTCGTCACGGGCCGCACCCCCGAGATCGCGGGCGACGACCTCGCCGTCGATCGGTACGCGGCCTGAGCGGGCGCCGAGACGGCCCTCTTACGCCACGCTATCCGTCGTCCCCGCCGCCGTCGGCGTCATGCGGCCGGCCAGTTCCGGATCGTCCGCCTGCGCGCGCCCGGCCGCGCCGGCGATGGCGCGCTTGACCGTGGACCGGGCGGCATCGATGGCGATGGCCGCCGCCGACATTGTCTTGGCCTCGGTCGGCCGTTCGAGGGCGTGCCGCGCGATGTCGCCGGCGAGGTCGTCGATCTCGCGGGCAAGGAGTTCCAGCCGCGCGGCGTCGGTGCTGTCCTGGGCCTCGTGGCGGATCTCGAGCAGGCGGTCGGTCGCCTCCTCGACGCGCTCGCGCCGCAGGCGGGAGAGGCGCTGCCCCACCCAGGCGAGCGCCGAGCCGATGCCGCCGCCGAGGAAGGCAACGAGGTAGATCCAGGTCTCGTAACGTTCGACGAAGCTCTGCTGCTCACGCTCGAAATAATCCACGGCACCCGGATGGATGGGCAGCCGCGCGCTCGTGGCGGCGGCGGTGCTGTCGTAATGCGGCGCTTGGAGATAGTCGGCGGCGGGGGCGACGTTCGCCATGCCGCTGCGCAGTTCGAACAGGTGCTGGGTCACGTCCGCCGCCACCGGTCGCGACAGGCTCGACCGGGCCATCAGCCGGTAGGAGGCGCCCACCGTGGTCACGTCTTCGGCGGGCACCTTGGGACTGCCGCCGAAGGTCTCGGCGGGCATCGTCACGACCTGAAGCCGGGGCAGGCGGGCGACGATGGCATCCGCATTGGGGACGTTGACGAAGGCTACCTTCTTGCTGCGGCTCGCGGCCTGCACGATCCCGACGATGCGCTGCGCAGTCGGGGCGGTGGGTGAGATCACCGAGATCACGGCGTCGATCCGCTTCTTGACGAAGGCCCCGGCGAGGTCGGCTTCGGACATCTCCACCAGGGCGACGTGACGGGCGGGGAGGGGGCCTTCCACATCCTTGTCGAGGAGGGTCAGCCCGTAATGCTCGACCATGGCCTTGATCAGCGCCTGGTCGGCATCGCGATGGGCGAGGATGGCGAGGCGCTTGCCCGCGAGGTCGGGGAAGCTCGTCAAGCCGGAGCCCTCCGGGGAGGCGATGATCATCGCCTGATCCCGCAAGATCGCGAGGGTCAGCCCGTTATCGGGAAGGAAGACGTCGGGGCGCACCACGGCGAGGTCCGCCCGGCCCTCCTGCAACGCCTCCGCGCTGTCGCGGACGTCGTCATAGGGCTGGATCCTCAGCCGGATCTCCTTGTGCCGCTTCGAAAGCGCCTGGGCATAGGCATCGATCACAGCGGGCTCGGTGCCGTCGCTCGGCGCGACGGCGATGGTCAGGACCGTGGCGCGCGATGCCCAGTACGCAACTGCCGCTCCGGCTCCGAGCAGGACCGCAAGGGCGAGGAACACGATCTCGCGGCGAAGGACGAGTCCCGGAAGGGTCATGCGGTCCTCTCTGCCGTCGGTATGAATGGGGCGGGGCGCCCTTGGTTGCGCCCCGCCCCGGCGTTTCCGCCGACCTTGCTCAGTGTTTGCCGGTGACCTTGTCGGCGAGGTTTTTGGCGCCGTCCTTGACGTCTCCGACGGTCTTCTGGGCTTCGCCCTTGAGTTCCTGGGCCTTGCCCTCGGCCACGAGCTT
>NZ_JAGEKG010000010.1:0-154681 GCF_049887755.1 Methylobacterium sp. NFXW15
TCGGTTCCCTGTCGACAGGTCTGTCGAGCACGAACAGCAGCGTGAGCTCGCTGTCGACGGGTGTCGGGTCGATCTCGACGGGTCTGTCGAGCACGAACAGCAGCGTGAGCTCGCTGTCGACGGGTGTCGGGTCGATCTCGACGGGTCTGTCGAGCACGAACAGCAACGTGAGCTCACTCTCGACGGGTGTCGGGTCGATCTCGACGGGTCTGTCGAGCACGAACAGCAACGTGAGTTCGATCTCGACGGGTGTCACTTCGCTGTCGACAGGTCTGTCGAGCACGAACAGCAATGTCGGCTCACTCTCGACGGGTGTGACGTCGCTGTCGACGGGTCTGTCGAGCACGGCCAGCAATGTCGGCTCGCTGTCAACGGGTGTGACGTCGCTGTCGACAGGTCTGTCGAGCACGGCCAGCGACGTCGGCTCGCTCTCAACGGGTGTCACTTCGCTCTCGACGGGTGTCACGTCACTATCGACGGGTCTGTCGAGCACGGCCAGTAACGTTGGGTCGCTCTCGACGGGTGTGACTTCACTGTCGACGGGTCTGTCGAGCACGGCCAGCAACGTCGGCTCGCTCTCGACGGGTGTGACTTCACTGTCGACGGGTCTGTCGAGCACGGCCAGCAATGTCGGCTCGCTGTCGACGGGTGTGACGTCCCTATCGACGGGTCTGTCGAGCACCGCCAGCAATGTCGGCTCGCTATCGACGGGTGTCACATCGCTGTCGACGGGTCTGTCGAGCACGGCCAGCAATGTCGGCTCGCTATCGACGGGTGTGACGTCGCTGTCGACGGGTCTGTCGAGCACGGCCAGCAACGTCGGCTCGCTCTCGACGGGTGTGACTTCACTGTCGACGGGTCTGTCGAGCACGGCCAGCAACGTCGGCTCGCTGTCGACGGGTGTGACGTCTCTGTCGACGGGTCTGTCGAGCACGGCCAGCAATGTCGGCTCGCTGTCGACGGGTGTCACGTCCCTATCGACGGGTCTGTCGAGCACGGCCAGCAATGTCGGGTCTCTGTCGACGGGTGTCACGTCCCTATCGACCGGTCTGTCGAGCACCGCCAGCAGCGTTGGCTCGCTCTCGACGGGTGTGACGTCGCTGTCGACGGGTGTGACGTCTCTGTCGACGGGTCTGTCGAGCACGGCCAGCAATGTCGGCTCGCTGTCGACGGGTGTCGTTTCGCTGTCGACGGGTGTGACGTCGCTGTCGACGGGTGTCGGCTCGCTGTCGACTGGGCTATCGAACACGGTTAGCAACGTCGGTTCACTGTCGACGGGTATCGGTTCTCTGTCGACTGGCTTGTCGACTACGGGCAGCACGATCTGGAGCCTCTCGACGGGGGTCACCTCTCTGTCGACCGGCCTCAGCAATACACTCAGTTCAATTGCCTCTCTTTCGACCTCGATTTCGACTTCGCTCTCAACCTCACTCAGCAACATCGCCGCGAGTGGTACTCAGTCCATCTCCACCAGCCTCAGTAATACGACAAGCTCGGTCGCCTCGCTCTCAACCAGCATTGCGACACTGAGCCAAAATGCTCTGCTGCATAATGGAACGTACTTCGACGCATACCGCAACGGAGTCGCGCAGAAGATCACTGGCGTCGCTGCGGGCACAATCAGTGCATCGTCCACGGATGCAGTGAATGGATCTCAGCTCTTTGCGGTCGATAGTAGGGTGTCGGATCTATACAATACTTACTCGCCGAATGCGGCCGGAAACACAACGATCGCCATCGGCGCTGGCGCCAATGCCTCAGACACAACCGCAACAGCGGTCGGTGTCCGCACAGATGCAAGTAAGGGTTACTCGACCGCTGTCGGCTATATGGCCAGCGCCTCCGGGACTGGTTCGACGGCAATCGGTGCGGGCACCAACGGCGCCGCTCAAGCTTTGGGTGAAAGCAGCATCGCGATCGGTAGTCAGTCACTGGCCACCAGCTCCAATGATATCGCGATCGGTACCCAAGCATCAGCGAATAGCTTCGGTGTCGGCTCCGCTGTGTCCATTGGTTTGGGCAACGTGGCGAAGGGCGCGGGTGCGGTCGCGATCGGCGATCCGACCTTCGCGATTGGCCAGGGCGTCTTCGCCGCCGGCTATAACTCTGGCGCCTCGTCGGATGGCACGATAACGGGTGGTGCAGCGGATGGAGCGGTGGCCATCGGCAACGAGGCCATCGCAGTTGGGCAAGGGAGTATCTCTCTTGGCTATCACACCAATGCTGCGAACACCGGCGCCATTGCGATCGGCAACGAGGCCGTCGTGGCATCGGGCGCGACCTCCGGCATTGCGCTGGGCTCAGGTGCGACGGTATCGGCGTCGCGTAGTATCGCTTTGGGCGATGGATCGATCGTAACCGCGCCGGTGGCTGTTTCGAGTGCCACGATCAACGGAACTACTGTCTCCGGCTTCGCTGGTATCGCTCCGATCGGGACCTTCTCCGTGGGGTCTGTCGGGAACGAGCGGCAGATCCAGAACGTAGCTGCCGGACGGATCAGCGCCACCTCAACCGATGCGGTGAATGGAAGCCAGCTCTACGCAGTGGCGCAAGTCGTCGCGCAACTGTCGACCAGTGTCGCAGGCGGTGGTGGATTGCCCGGTATGACAACCCCGTCACTGTCGACGGCGTTGAGTTCGGCCGGCAGCGCGGTTGCCGCGATATCGTCTGGTTTGTCCAACACCGCGAGTTCCGTTGCGGCTCTCTCGACAGGATTGAGCAGCACGGCGGCTTCGGTCGGGTCGCTATCGACCGGACTTGCCGGCACGAACAGCACGGTTGCAAGCCTTGCGAACGGCGAGGTCGGGCCGCTGAGATATGGCACGGGAGGATCCGGCTCGGGAGGGAACTCGGGCTCGGGCTCAGGATCCGGCAATGCCTCGCCGAACGATCTGTTCCTGCAGCCTCAATCAGGATCGGGTCCCGTTGTTCTTCACAACGTGGCGGCCGGTCGCCTGGCGGCCGACTCCAGCGAAGCGATCAACGGCGGCCAGATGGTTGCACTCGGCAACAGCATCGCAACGGCTCTGGGTGGTGGAGCGACGCTGGATACGGCGACCGGTCAAGTCACGGCGCCGGCCTACAAGGTGCAGGGATCGACCTACACCAGCGTTGGCGGCGCTATCACGGCGCTGGATGAAGGCCTGACGTCCTTGCAGAACAACATGTATGCCGTCACGGCATCCCTGCAGACGCAAATCACGCGAAACCGCAATATCGCGGCGGGCGGCGTGGCCTCAGCCTTCGCGATGAGCCAGATGCGGTTCACAGATCGCCCAGGCTCGCAAAGCCTCGGTATCGGAACCGGCTTCTATGACGGTCAAGGTGCCATGGCGGTTGGCTATGGGTTCACCTCTGAGGATGGCGCGTGGCGCGGTACGGCTTCGCTCTCGTACTCATCGGCAATCAACAAGATCGGTATGGGTGCCGGCTTGTCCTATAGCTGGTAGTTACCGGATGGATCGGGCACGGGAATACGTGCCCGATCCCCACTCGTCGATGGCGAGGATAGCGAGCGAAACGTCCAAATCTCGCCTTAGCAAGGTAATGCAACTTCAGATTTAACCATCGATGTCTAACAATTGCAAGTAAAAGTTTGAAATTGCAGGTCTGTGTGCTATTGAGGGCTATGCAGCGCTCTCTTCTCATCGCGGTGGTGGCAGCATTCGTCTTCACAATCTGTGGCGATGAGTGTCTTGCCCAATCAGCGGTGGCAACTCCGGCGATTGATACGAGCATCTTCAAGGACGGGGCAGTTGAAGATAAACACTTCAAATTCGATGACTGGGCAGCCAGCTGCCGACAGATCGTAAAAATTAAGAAAAGAGTCTGTAATCTCTTATCAAACGTCGTGAATTATCGCGGAAACGCTGAGGGATCTGTCATTATAGCGTCTACAGATACTGGTATTCCGGCTATGATGATTGCGCTATCCCATGATCTGACCGAGGGTAAGCCTATCGCCGTTCGAGCAAGCTCGATTGGTAGAGTCGACGGCAAGGTCGTGAAGGTTGAGTTCGAAACAACGACTCGGCCCATGATCTGCGATACAAGTTGCAAGTATATGTTTCCCCTGGATTCGAGATTGATCTTCATTCTCAACGCTGGTGATGCGGTCTCGATCGCCTCTCCAGCTCAGGATGAACCGAAAGAAAAACCTCGTAACGACAGACCAAAGCAACTCATCAAATCTTTCACGATATCTGGTCGTGGATTCGCTGACGCTCTCTCGCAGAGTACTAAGGTTTGGTAGTCCTGAACAAAATCCAATTCGTCATTGGACACGACGTGCTGTAGCGCTTCTCCTCGCAGAATAATTGCGGTGACATTGGGGCGCAATGGTTTGTTGGCGAATGACGAGCGGGCCCTCAACGGGCCAGTTGCCCCGCGACAACGAAAGTCGAGCAAATGGTTAAGCAAAACATTCTGTTTGTCATCTTCGTCTCCCTGACAATCAATATTATCGCCTTGACAGGGGCAAATATCTATTCCGCGGTATCAAGTATTCCTCCGCGAAATAATTTCGAAATGATTGAGTGTGGCGACGCTGCTGGGCATATTCATAAGTGCATTCGCATTGACCCGAAGGCCGGAGAGATCAACGACACTTCAAAGGGTGCAAGTTACCGTGTGATCTACGGGCATTGAGACAAGACTGAATAGTGCAGCTGTGGCGCCCAGTAAGTTCCTTCGAAAGGCTTGAGCATGTCGAACCCTTTTCTGCAATTGCGGGCCTTCCTCATCATTCCCTTGGCGTTCTTTTCCCCAGCGGGTGCAGGGGTTGCCATGGCTCAAAGCATGGAAGGTCCTGCTCCTGCGGTGCACGGAGGTGCGACGACTCGCGCTCAGCCTGCGACCAAATCCGTCGCGACACAAAAGCCCAAGGTAAGGGCTTTCGCTCAAGGTTCAGCGGAATTCGACATCATTCCCTGTGCTGATGCGAAGGGCGTCGTCCATAAATGTATCAGGATCGACCCCGCTGCGGGTGAAGTCAACGATACGGCTAGGGGCGCAAGCTACAGGATGATCTACGGGCACTAAGCGTGCCGCAGAGTCCTTGCGTCTCGTACATCATTGTCAGTCAGGATCGAAAGCCATGAAGCGCTTATTCAATCGTGTGCCGCTCGCATTGGGTTGCCTTGGAACCTTTTTAGGCGCGCCTGTCCTCGTTTCGGCCCAGGAGCATCCCGCTGTCAATTCCGCACCGAAGCTTCACCGGACCGAGCAGAAGCCCAAAGCGCCAGAGCGTGCGACCCTGAAGCCTGCACCAGCTCCCGCACCGACTGCCGCTGCAGCACCTGCCCCCGCGCCCGCCCCGGCCGCTTCGAAGAACGAGACGGCGACCTTTCAGGGATGGTCGGTGTCATGCACGCCGCTCGGCGCTACTGGGCAGTCGCGGACGTGTATGGCGAAGACGACAGTGATCAAAAGCAAAGAGGATCCGCGTCCCATCGTCTTCATGAACATTGTGAAAGCCGAAGGAAAATCAACACTCGTCATACAGACCCCGACGGGGATCGATCTTGCGCCCGGCGTTATGCTCAAGATTGGCGATGCAGCGCCGCGACACCTCAACTATGTCAGCTGTGAGCCGGCTCTCTGCTCCGCGGCAGTTCCGATGGACGAGGCTCTCACTCGTGAAGTGGCAGAGTCTCCCAAGGCCAGTGCTTCCTGGGTCGGGCTCGGTGTTGGCGAAGTTCGTGTCGAGTACCCATTGCAAGAGTCTCGCAATACGATCGCGTATCTTGCCTCACGCTGAGATCGATGAGGCTACAACATCAACGGAATGATGTGCATACCAATTCGTCTGCCGATCGGAATGGTCGGCGGCGGACAGAAAGTCGAAATGTGAGGTTCAGCGAGGCGCAGCATGTCGCATAAGATGCTGTGCAATATCAGACATAGCAAACGCCGCGTTTGATTGAGGGGGCGCCGATCGCACATGAATTCGCGCAGTCGCATAGGCTGCGGTGGATTTGTGGCGCGCTCGCGCTCTCGAGATGAGGCGGCTGAGGAGTGCTGAAAATGCGGCTTCTCGGGTCGTCTCGGCTTCTGTTCGTGGTCAAGGACTAGTTCCGCCGGCGCTCAAAGAGCGGCTCTTCTGTTCATAGACGATTGTCCGCACCGCATTGTGCGGCCCGTAAGGATCTAGGATGCGTATCGGCATCTCTATCATGACCGGAAGCAAACAACATGTTTGGAATAACGGTCTTGTCCAGAACATCTATCATTTCGCGGCTCTTCTGAAAGCGATACCGTTCGTCGAACAGGTTTATCTCATCAACTGTGGAGACCACGATTTTCATCCGAATGGTTCGGACGAGCAGGCCACGTCTTTGCCGCTGGTCAGGGCAGCGGACGCCCTGGATCTGGTCGATGTGGGCATCGAGATGGGCGGGGCAATCGATGTCGAGTGGATCCGCCGGCTTCGGTTTCAGGGCGGCAAGTTCATCTTACATTTATGCGGTCAGCCCTACGTCTCGTTGATTGAGCCTACAGTTTTCGGCCGCCAAGGCTTCTTTATCGAGGCGGAGCGGGCCGATGAGATTTGGCTCCTTGCCAAGGACATGATCTTCGCGCCGATGCTGCGGACGATCCATCGGTGTCCCGTCTACGAAGTGCCCTATCTCTGGGCGCCGAGGTTCCTGGATCGAACGATCGAGACGGCGGGGAATGGGCAACCTTGCTACGGTTACCGCCAGGGCTCGCTCAAGCGGGGAACTGCTCGCCCCGCCATCTTCGAGCCCAACCTATCGCCGATCAAGATGGGGCTCATTCCTTACATGATTTGCGATGCAGTCGAGCGCCGCTCGCCGGACATGCTCGAGGATGTGACATATCTCAACGGCGACGGTCTGATGACGCATCCGACGTTCGTCCATTTCATGCAGAACTCGGCCGTCTATCAGGCGGGGAAGGCCCGGATTACGGGACGTGATTACTTTGCCCATGTCATGGGTCGTGGGTCCAATATCGTGGTGAGTCATCAGCTCAATTGCCCGCAAAACTACCTTTATCTGGATGCCCTCCATGGTGGCTACCCGCTGATCCATAATTCTCCGCTGTTCGAGGAGGTGGGCTATTACTACGAGGGATCGGACGTCATGGCAGGGGCCCAAGCTCTCCAGCAGGCGATCGAGACCCATGACGATAACCTGGATGCCTACACAGGGCGCGCAAAGCGCGTCGTGGATGGCCTGTCACCGTCCGCAAAGTCGAACGTCGATCATTATGCCCGCCGTTTGGTGGCGCTGACGAGTGCGAATGCGACCCGGAGGTCGGCATGACAGAGACGGCAGGGGCGCAGGATCGAGGCCGTTCCAGGCGGTTGCGTGTGGGCGTCACGCTGTTCCTGCGGGACGAGCGTCAGTCAATCTGGGAAAACGGTATTTTTCAGAATAGCTTCTTTCTCTTGGAGACGTTGCGAAAGTCTCCGCTCGTCGAATGGAGTTGCATCGTGGCTTCCGGACCGGGGGATCCGGCGACGGCCAAGCATTTCCTGTCCGGGGCGGAGGCCAGCGTCATCGATCTCACCGAAGCGATGGAGACCCTGGATGTCGTCATCGAATTGAGCGCCCAGCTTGATCCGGAATGGGGGCATCGCTTCGTGGAGCGGGGAGGGCGGATCGTGGCGATGCGGGTCGCCAGCGACTTCGTCATCGACGCCGAGCGCATGGCATTCGGCCTGACGCCAGGTCTGTTGATGTCAGGTGTGCCCTATCACGAGGTGTGGACGCTGCCGGCTTTCGAGCCGACCTGCCGGACCTACTACGAAATGGGCTTCCGGGCGCCCGTCCGGATCATGCAACACCTGTGGTCGCCTGTCCTTCTCGAGAAGGGAGCCTCGGAGGCAGGCCAATACGAGGGGCTGCGTTACTCGCCCGGACGGTCTCGCTGGCGGGTCGGGGTGCTCGAGCCGAATCTCTGCTCCGTCAAGACATGCCACATCCCCATGCTGGTCTGCGAAAGCGCCTACCGGATGTCGCCGAAATCTCTTGAAGCGCTGCGCGTTTTCAATACAGACAGCGTTCGATCGAACGAGGTATTTACAAAATTCGCTCGTTCCCTCGATGTGGTTAAGAATGGTAAAGCAAGTTTTGAAGGACGCTTCCCGATCTTTCACTTGCTCGGGTCGTATGTCGATGCGATCGTCTCGCACCACTGGGAAAATGCGCAAAACTATCTGTACTACGAAGCGATATACCTGGGTTATCCGCTGATCCACAACTCGCATCTACTCGACGGATGTGGGTATTCCTACGCCGACTTCGATCCCGAGGATGGTGGCCGCGCCTTGCTGCAGGCTTTCTTGGAGCACGATCGAAGCCTCGGGACCTACATGTCCAGCGGGCGAAAGCTGCTGTCCAAGCTCGAGCCGACTTCGGAGGCGAATGTCCGCCTCTACAGCGATGCCATTGCCGGGCTGTTCGATCCGGATCGCCGTGCTGACCCGACGTTGGCCTCTCGCCGGGCGCAGGCGGAAGCGGTGTGAGGTTTCAGCGATGACACGGCGACCGCTGACAATCGGTATTACGATCGGCCTCCGGGATCCTGGAGAGAGCCTGTGGCTGAACGGGATCAAGCAGAACGCCCTGTATCTCGCCAAGCTCTTCCAGCACTCGCCCCTGGGGCACCGGGCTATTCTCCTCAACACGACGGCCGTACCCCTGAACGCGTCCCTTCCCTGGGACTGCGCCCAGTTCGAAACCCGGCCGTTCGAGGAGGGTTGGGAGGGGCTCGATGTGTTGATCGAGCTCGGCGGACAGATCGATCCCGATCAGACAGCGCGTCTGAAGCGCCAGGGAACGAAGATCGTCAGCTATTGCTGCGGACCGGAATACGTCCAGAACATGGAGGCGATGATCTTCGGTCGCCCGCTCTATGACTCGATCTTTATAAACCAGCATTATGATTGCGTGTGGATCATCCCCCAGGTTTGGGATCTGAATCGCGGTTTCTTCGAGACCTTGCGTCGATGCCCGATCCAGGCGGTGCCGTTTGTATGGGATCCGATGGCCCTCGAGGCCGCGACGTGTGATCTACCGCATGGCGGCGAGTATCGACCCGGTCATGCGGCGAAGCGCCTGACCGTGATCGAGCCCAACATCGACGTGATGAAGTTCTGCCTCTACCCGGTCTTCATCGCGGAGCGGGCTTACCGGCAGGCCCCCGATCTGGTGCAGTTTCTCCATGTCGCCAACGCGGATCGGCTTGCGCGGGAAAACCGCGAATTTGCCATGCTCATGCACCACCTCGATTTGATCCGCGCGGGTCGGGCCTCCTTTATCGGGCGCGTCACGACGCCGTATTTTCTGGCGGAGCACACCGATGTGGTCGTCTCCCATCAATGGGGGTTACCGCTCAACTATCTCTATCTCGAGTGCTGCTGGCAGGGTTTTCCGTTGATCCATAATGCCGAGATCGTACAAGATCTCGGATATTACTATCCGGCTCACGATCTGGAGGCGGCGGCCGAAGCCCTGCTCCAGTCCCTCCGGCATCATGATAGCGGGTGGCAGGCCTATCGCGCGGACCAGCGGAAACGGATCGGCCGCTTCCTCGCAACGGATCCCGGGCTCGTCGCCCGCTATGACGATCTTCTGTTCAACCTCGTGGATGGCTGAAGGCTTGGCTTCCCGTCGCGGAAGCGATCACGCCATGGCCAATGCACCGGCCATGAGGGCAAGGCCGAGGGCGAGCCACGCCACGTAGTCTCCGATCAACCCGCTATGCAGAGCTTCAAGTGCCCGTGCAGGCGCGGATTGGGTCGCTTGGAGTGGCCGAACCACCGCGCCGGGCAGGCGCTGCCGGAACAGCGCGTAAGCCGCGAGCATCAGTGCCGCGGCGACGGAAAGCCAGCCCGCCCAGGCCGGTCCCTCGTGAAGGGCACCCGTCATCGTCCCACGGGTGAAAGCCACGACCGCGCCAGGTGCGAGAGCATGCGCCCACTGCGTTGGAATGGCGACGTCGAGCGCCAGCAGCAGGCAGCAAGGAGCGAGCATCAGCCAGAGGGGCCGATCGGCCTTCTCGCGTTCTTCCTCGCTCGGGGCATGGGCCTCGTCGCCGGGATCCTCGCCGAGGCCGAGGAAGATCCGTCCGGCCGCGCGCAACACGGCGCCGCCGGTGAGGGCGGCACCGGCGACATTCGCGGCCAGCGCGAGGGGGTAAGCCTCCTCAAGCGCTCCATGGAGAAGGCGTGAGCCGTAGTCGAGCAGCCCGACCGGCAGTCCCGCGAGGAGCAAGGCGGCGATCCCCATTGCGGCGCCTGCGGGCCCGATACCCCGTCCGAGGCCGCGTAGGGAAATCTCGTCGATGCTCGCACGCGTCGCGAGAAGGATGCCCGCGATCATGAAGAGCGCGCCCTTCACGAGTCCGTGGCCGACCACGTAGACGAGGAGCCCCCCGGTTCCGGAGGAGGACAGCGCGCCGATGCCGGTCAGCATGATGCCGGCATGGGAAATGGTGGAGAAGGCGAGCAGCCGCTTCAGGTGTCGCTGCAACAGGGCCATCCAGCCGCCGATGACGGCGCTGATAGCGCCAAGCCCGATCATCAGGGTGGGAACGGCCTCCCGGATCTGAGGCGATCCGGCGAAGACGAAGGCGGTGAGTTTGGCGAGCCCGAACACGCCCATCGACACCATGGCACCGGAGAAGATCACCGAGACCGGGCTCGGCGCGACGGCATGCGCGTCGGCGAGCCAGAACTGGAACGGCACAGCCGCGCCCTTGATCATCAGCGCCGCTGCGACGAGGCAGAAACCTCCGGCCACGACGGGATCGCGCCCCGCATGGGCGACGGCATAGGCGATTCCGGCGAAGTCCAACGTCTCGGCGCGGGCGTAGAGCAGGCCGATGCCCCCGAGCATCAGGAAGCCCGCAAGGCTGTTCACCACGGTGAAGTTGAGTGCGCCCGCGAGTGCCGATTCTTCAAGGTGGTAGGCGGTGAGCGCAAAGGCGGCCACGCTCATCACCTCGAACCACACGAACAGGTTGAAGAGGTCGCGGGTGAAGCAGAACCCCACCATCGCGGCCAGGAACAACAACATCAGAATGTGGAAATGCCCGTGCGTTCGGCCGAAGAAGCCCCAGGCGAAGACGAAGGTGAGGGTGTAGAGCAGCCCGATGAACGCAGCGATCCAGCCGCTGGCGGCATCGACCGAGAAGCCGATGCCCAGCGCGACGCCATCGCGCGGCTCCCAGCCGCCAAACCAGTAATCGACCGTGCCGTCTCCGGCCCGCGAGGCAATGAGGGCGCACAGAGCCGTCACTGCGAGGGAGGCGAGAGTGGCGAGGATATCGGGCAGGCGCCCCGGCAGGAGATGGGCCGTTGCGAGGAGGGTGGCGCAGACCACCAGGGGCACGGCCACCGGCAGGGGGACGAGGATCGCCGTCGGCCAGGCCGCGAGCAGGATGCCGCTCATGGTGCGGGTTGCTCCGCGTTGGGTTTGGCTTTCTCCGCCGAAGGGTCCCCCCGGCGCCGCAGGGGCTTCAGGTGCTCGGGATCGAGGGTGCCGCTGCGCTTGAAGATCTGCACGGTCAAGACGAGCAGCAGGGCGGTCAGGGTCGCGCCGACGACGATGTCGGTGAGAACCAGGGCCTGCATCACCGGGTCAACGGCGGGCGTGCCGGGCGGGTGGTCGTAGAAGATCGGCGCGATGCTGCCCCAGCGATAGCCCAGGCCGAGCAGCAGCACATAGGTGGCCGATTGGCAGACCGAGAGGCAACCCACGAGGTGGATCAGGTTGCGGCTGGAGGCGAGGCCGTAAAGTCCAGCCGCGAAGAGCCACGCGGCGACCGCGTAGGGAAGCCAGGTCACGCGGTATCCTCCCCCGGCTCTTCCGGGCCATCGGATTCCCGCGTCTCTTCGAGAAACTCGAGGAAGAGCTGCGTGAAGCCGCCGCAGACCGCCAGGGCCACGCCCGCGTTCTCGATGAGCATCAACCCGCCGGAATAGAGATCGCGAAAGGTACCGAGGGGCAGCACGTTCTGCATGAAGGCGGCGCCGGTCAGCATCGGCGCAAGCCCGCACAGGGCGAAAAGCAGGGCGCCCCCACCTTCCATGGCATCGAGCCAATGGCTGCGGACGACGTCGCGCCACCCGGCATAGCCCTCGCCGAGATAGGCGAGCAGCGTTCCCGAGGCGAGGATGACGCCGCCTTGAAAGCCGCCACCCGGCGTCACCGTGGCGTGGACCACGATGTAGAGGCCGAACAGCATCAGGAGCGGCCCGGCGAGGCGGCAAGTCAGCACGACGGCCTCGGAGCGGGGCAGAATCGCCCGGCCGGGCAGGCGCATCGCGCGGTCCGTGGTGGATTCCCCGCGACGCCCACGCAGCAGCACGACGGTGCCGGTGATGGCGGCGAGGAGCATGAACTCCTCACCCAGCGTATCCAGCCCGCGCAGATCGAAATTGATGGCGCTGACCATATTCGCCACGTGCCGTTCGCCCGGGACGATGGCGTTGATGCGCTCGCCATAGGCGGCAATGGTCGCACCGAATTCCGGAAGGCGGCCGATCACGGCGACCGCGCCGGGCAGGAGGCCCGCGAGAGCGGCCCCGAGGAGGGCGAGGCGCAGGCGCGGGCTCACTTCTCGTTGCCTTCCCCGTTGGCCTGCTCGATCCGGCCCGCCCGCACGGCCATGAGGGCGACGAGAAACAGGAGCGGCACGGCGACGGCGCCGACCGTGAGTTCCGACAGGGCGACATCCGGCGCCTGAAGGGCGGTGAACAGAATCGCGAGGACGATTCCGTTGGCGGAAATCGCGAAGATCTGGCGATGCGGATCGCGCACCAGCACAACCGCCGTGCCCGATGCGGCTGTGAGCAGGAACAGGAGGCCGAGCAGGATGCTCACGCGGACCGGCCTTCTCGCAGGAGGATGGCCCGGCCCGCTGCGTGCGAGATGACGGCACCGAACCCGACGAGAAGCACGGTCAGCAGCAGGATCTTGAGGGAGCGCACAGAGATGCCGTCCGAGGCGAAGGTGGCCGCGGTGACGAAGGCACCCGCCGCGATGTTGAGGAAGGACACCGCATGCAGCCTGTCGAGGGCGCGGGGCATCCGCCACAGGGCGAGCGTCGAGAGCCATGTGGTCGCGACGGCGAGGCCGAGAAGAGCCGCAATGATCACCGTCATATCCACCGCTCCATGAAGACGGAGATCAGCAAGGTGCCGGGCAGCGCCAGGAGTACGGCGGTGAGGGCGAGGTCGATGACCGACGCTTGGTCGGTGGCGAAGGTCAGCAGCGTCAGGATCGTCACGCCGATCGTCGTGGCGAGCTGGTAGGCCGCGAGCCGCTGACCGGGTCGTCCGCGCCACGTGAGCGCCGTGCTGAGGACGAGCGGAGGCATCAGGGCCAGGATCGCGAGAATCCAGACGCTCATCGCCGTGCCTCGCTCTCGCTCAAGGAGTGCTCGACGATCCCGGCATCGCCGCCCTTCTCGCGCAGGACGAAGCTGTCCGGTGCGAGTGACTTGGCGATCAGGCCGAGAGCACGCTCGGCCGGGGCATCCGCCGTCGCCCAGGCGCTGTCGGCATCGCGCTCGTAGGTCGTGCGGCCCGGTGGGGCACCGTGAAGGATAAAGCCGAGCAATTGCCGCCCCACATGGAACGTCGCGCCGGGCAGGGCGAGCAAGGATTGCCAGACCGGGCGCAGGAAGCCCGTCCAACCGGAGAACCGCATGCCGCCGCCCCGGCCGCCCAAGGCCCACCAGATGCAAGCGAGGGTCGCGGCGCCCGCGCCGGTTGCCGCCTCGTCCAGGCTGAACGAGCCCGCGAAGAGCATGTAGAGCGCGAACAGCACAAGCCAGGCCGCTGCGGTGGTGAGGGCGAAATGTCCGGGTTTCAGAGCGGTGGAAGGCTGGGACATGCCGAAAGCGCCACCGGTTCTGGAGATCGGGCGGCCCCCGACCACCGGCAAGCCTGGCGGCACAATCGAGCAGTCGGCTCAGGGTTCCGCCGGGATAGGGGCCCTCATCGCCGTCTGACTAAAATATGATCGAGCCGCCCGCCGCCATCGCGATCAGGCTTTCGGCGCTCCATCGCCCCGGAGATAGGCCGCGATGTTGCGGCGGATGCGCTCCAGCGGGTTCTCTGCGGTCTCGGGCAGGGGGAATGCCTGTCCGGTGATGGTCTCATAAGCGCGGATATAGACGGCGGCGGTCTCAAGGATCACCTCGGCGGGGATCTCGGGGATCGGGTCCTTGTAAGGATCGCAGCGGGCGACCACCCAATTGCGCATGAAGTCCTTGTCGAAGCTCTCGGGGCTTTGGCCCGCCGCGAACCGCGTGGGGTAGCTCTGTGCGAACCAGTAGCGGCTGCTATCGGGCGTGTGGATCTCGTCCGCGAGGACGATGCGGCCTTCGCCGTCCAGTCCGAACTCGTACTTGGTGTCAGCGAGGATCAGGCCCCGCTCGGCTGCGATCTCCTGACCGCGTGCGAACAGGCCGAGGGCGGCCGCGCTGACGGTCGCCCATTGCTCGCCGGTGAGCAGGCCGCGATCGAGAATCTCGGCTTCGGTCAGGGGCTCGTCGTGGCCGCCATGGTCGGCCTTGGTGGTCGGCGTGATGATGGGCCGGTCGAGCTTCTGGTTCGGGCTCATCCCGTTGGGCAGGCGGTGTCCGTACATCTCCCGTTCCCCCGCCTTGTAGCGGGTGAGGATCGAGGTCGAGGTCGTGCCTGCGAGGTAGCCGCGCACCACGATCTCCACGGGCAGGATGGAGAGCCGCTGCCCCACCACCACGTTCGGGTCGGGATAGGCGAGAACGTGATTCGGGCAGATGTCGCCGGTGCGCTCGAACCAGAACCGGGCCGTCTGCGTCAGCACCTGTCCCTTGAAGGGGATCGCCGCCAGGGCGATGTCGAACGCGCTGATCCGGTCGGAGGTGATGAGGATGCGCCGCCCATCCGGCAGATCGTAATTGTCCCGGACCTTGCCCCGGTAATGGTTCGGCAGTTCGGGGAGGGTCGCCTCCTCAATCACGTGCCGGACATAGGGGGCGAGGGCAGCGTGATCCATCATGCGCTCCGGGCGGGTGTCTCGCGATAAGCCTTTGCGCAGAACGGTGGCGGAAGGCCAGAGGGCTCACGCCTTCGCGGCGGGATCGTCCAAGGCTGCGATGCGGTCGAGGGCGGAAAACACGGCGTCGAACTGCTCCGGCGGGATGTCGTGCAGGCCCAGCGCCCGGCCCATGGCGATGCCGAGGATCGCGAAGAACGTGACGGATCCCGCGCCAAAGCCGCCTTCCGCCGCGGCCAACCTGTCCAGGCGTTCCGCGACGAAGCCGTTGTAATCGGCGAGGGCGGCCGGGTTCTCGATGGAGGCCACGAGAAGCGCGCGGGAAATCTCGTCGTCGGCGCAGAGGTTTTGCTGGAAATGCGCGACCATGGCCCGCGCGAGACTTCGGCGCTCCCCCGTTTCCGAAACTTCGCACTCGGCGATTCCCGTTCGCAGCTTGGCGAGCTTGCGCGCGACAAGCGCCGCCACCAACGCGTCCTTCGAGTTGTAGTGGTGCAGCACACCACCCTTGCTCAGCCCCGCTTCGGCGGCGACCGCGTCGATGGTGAGCCCGCGCGCACCGTTGCGCAGCAGCACGGCGTCCGCTGCGTCGAGGATGATCTCCGGTCGCTCCGCGAGCCGCTGGCGCTTAGGCTGCATGACGCTCCTTAGTTACCGACTGGACGGTATGTAGCAAAGGGATTATAGGGAGCAAAGGTTCTCTCGCCGCTTGGCGTTCGTCGCGGTGCTGCTCGCATCATGCATCCTCGCTGCAAGTTCCGCATCTCACTCGCCGTCTTCCTGGCGGCCCCATTCCTCGCCGCCGCTTCGCCGCCGGGGGACGAGGGACTCCTGCGCGTGCGTATCGCCGAGGCACGACGCACCTCCATGGCCGAGGATGTCGTCTTCAGCGGTGACATCCAGGCCCAGGCTCAGGTCAACGTCTCGTTCCGCACGAACGGCAAGGTCGCCAAGCGCCTCGTGGAGGTTGGGGACCATGTCGCGGCGGATCAGGTCATCGCCGAACTCGAGCCACTGACGCAACGCGCCAATCTCGATAACGCGCGCGCGGCGGTCTCCTCGGCCGAGGCGCAGCTCACGCAGGCGAAGCTGACCTTCGAGCGGCAAAAGCAACTCCTCAGCGGCGGGTTCACGACACGCTCGACCTACGACAACGCGGAGCAGGATCTGCGTACGGCCCAGGCCTCCGTCGAATCGACCAAGGCGGCCCTCGGCACCGCGCAGGAGCAGCTGAGCTATACCGAATTGCGTGCGGGCGTGCCGGGCATCGTCACCCGCCGGGACTTCGAGGTCGGGCAGGTGGTGCAATCCGGCCAAACGGTTCTGGTTCTCGCGCAGGATGGACCCCGCGACGCGGTGTTCAACGTCTACGAGGCGCTGACCGCGCGCCCGCCGGGCAACAAGGTCGTGGAAGTCTCGCTTCAGGCCGATCCTTCCGTGAAGACGGTGGGGGCGGTGCGGGAAATCTCCCCGACCGTCGATGCGTCGAGCGGCACGGTACGGGTCAAGATCGGGCTCGGATCGACGCCGCCCGCCATGAGTCTCGGCTCGGTGGTCGTGGGGCGCGGGACCTTCATTCCGCGCGACGTGATCGTGCTGCCATGGTCAGCTCTCTATCGTTACGAGAACGAGCCGGCGGTCTGGGTCTACGATCCGGCCAAGCGCACCGTCGCGGTGCGTAAGGTCGTCATCGATCGCTACGGGCCGAACGTCATCACCCTGAAATCCGGCATCGAGCAGGGTGAGCAGGTGGTGGTGGCGGGTATTCAATTCCTGCGGCCGGGCCAGATGGTGTCGGCCATCGCCCTCGGCGAGACGCCGCTTCAGGGTGCGGCCGTGACGGGCGAACGCCGATGAACCGTCTCCACCCAGCCGCACTGGTGATCGCCGCCCTCGCGCTTAGCGCGTGCAAGCCGACCGAGGAGGCGCATGAGGCCGCACCCGTTCGCCCCGTGCTGACGCAGGTGGCGCAGCCGAGCGACAGCGTCACATTCGGTCCCTTCGCGGGCACGGTCGAGCCGCGCTACCAGTCGCAACTCGGCTTCCAGATTCCCGGCCGCATGGTCGCCCGCGACGTCACGATGGGCGATCTGGTGAAGCAGGGCCAGCGCCTCGCAGCGCTCGATCCGGTGGTGTCGCGCTTCGATCTGACCCGCGCCGAAGCCGACCTCGCGGACGCGCGCGGGCAGGCCGAGAACGCTATGGCCGCCGAGGCGCGGACACGGCGCCTCCTGGCGGGCAATGCCGTGAGTCAAGCGGCGCTCGATCAGGCGGTGGCGAAGCGCGACACCACGCAGGCGCGCCTGTCCCAGGCGGAAGCGAGTCTTCAGAAGGCCCGTGACCAGATGGGCTACACCGAACTCAAGGCCGAGTTCGACGGCGTGGTGACCCAGCGTCTCGCGGAAGTCGGGCAGGTGCTGAGCGCCGGCCAGGGCGTCGTCACCGTCGCCCGGCCGGATGCCCGCGACGCGGTGGTCGATATTCCAGAAGACCTCGTCGGCGCCATGCCGGCGAATGGACTGTTCACAGTCTCGCTCCAGAGCGCGCCGGAAATCACCGCCCGCGGCCGCGTGCGCGAGACGGCGCCCTTCGCAGAGACCAGTACGCGGACACGGCGCATCCGCATGACCCTCGAGGATCCGAACCCGGCCTTCCGCTTGGGCGCGACGATCACCGTGTCCCTCAGCCGCGCCAAGCCCCGCAGCTTCGTGCTCCCGGCGACGGCGCTCCTCTACGAAGGCGAGCGGCGCTCGGTTTGGGTCGTGGCGGCCGACGGAAAATCCGTCACCCGGCGCGATGTGACGATCGGGCGGCCCCCTGAGAACCCGGACGACATTGCCGTGACGGATGGGCTGAAACCGGGCGAACGCGTCGTCGTGGCGGGCGTCCATTCCATCCGCGACGGGCAGGCCGTGCGCCTCGCCACCGCCGCGGAGTGACCGTGCGGGAGCGGGTCGGATCGTGAAGGATTTCAATCTCTCGGACTGGGCGCTGCGGCACCGATCGCTCGTCTGGTTCCTGATGGGCGTCTGCCTGCTCGCCGGGGTGATGGCCTATGGCCGCCTCGGCCGCGAGGAGGACCCGCCCTTCACCATCAAGACGATGGTGGTGCAGGCGATGTGGCCCGGCGCGACCATCACGGACACCCTCGATCAGGTGACGGACCGGATCGAGAAGGAACTTCAGCAGCTCAACGGACTCGATTACGTCCGCAGCTACACGACGCCCGGCCAGACCACGGTGTTCGTGCAGTTCCGCGACACCACCAAGCCGTCTCAGGTGCAGCCGGCCTTCTATCAGACGCGCAAGCGCTTGGGCGACATCAAGGGCCAATTCCCGGCAGGCGTGCAGGGCCCATTCTTCAACGACGAGTTCGGCGATGTTTACGGCAACGTCTACGCCTTTTCCTCGGATGGGCTGAGCTATCGGCAGCTGCGCGATTACGTCGAGAAGGTACGCACCGAGATCCTGAAGGTGCCCGATATCGGCAAGACGCAGATCCTCGGCGCGCAGGACGAGGTGATCTCCCTCGACTTCTCCCCGCGCAAGCTCGCCGGCTACGGCATCGACCTCCAGGCGATCACCAAGGCCTTGCAGGCGCAGAACGCGGTTTCGGCGTCCGGCGTGGTCCAGGCCGGGCCGGAGCGGATCTCGCTGCGCGTCAGCGGCTCCTTCGCCAACGAGACCTCCTTGCAGGACGTGAACCTGCGGGTGAACGACCATTTCTATCGTCTCGCCGACATCGCCGAGATCAGCCGGGGCTATGCGGACCCGCCCTCGCCGCTATTCCGGGTGAACGGCAAGCCCGCGCTCGGCCTCGCCATCGCCATGCGCCCCGGCGCAAATCTGCTGCATTTCGGCGAGGCGTTGAAGGAGAAGATGCACCGCATCGAGGGCGAGTTGCCGCTCGGTGTACAAGTCCACCTCGTGTCCGATCAGCCGCGCATCGTGGAAGAGGCGGTCGGCGGTTTCACCGAGGCGCTGGTCGAGGCGGTGGTGATCGTCCTCGGTGTGAGCTTCGTCAGTCTCGGCGTCCGCGCCGGCCTCGTCGTGTCGGTCTCGATCCCCCTCGTGCTGGCGATCGTGTTCGTCGTCATGCAGATCATGGACGTGACGCTGCAGCGCATCTCGCTGGGCGCCCTGATCATCGCGCTGGGCCTCCTCGTGGACGATGCGATGATCACCGTCGAGATGATGGTCGCGCGGCTCGAACTCGGGGAGTCCCTGAAGAAGGCCGCGACCTACGCGTACACCTCGACCGCCTTTCCCATGCTCACCGGCACCCTGGTGACGGTGGCGGGCTTCCTGCCCATCGGCTTCAACGGGTCGGGTGCGGGCGAATACACCTATTCGCTGTTCGTGGTGATCGCCGCCTCGCTCCTGATATCCTGGATCGTGGCGGTGCTCTTCGCACCGCTCATCGGCGTCACGCTGTTGCCGAAGACGGTGAAGCACCATGCCGAGAAGCGCGGCCTGTTCACCCGCGCCTTCCTCGCGAGCCTGCGCGTCGCCATGCGCTGGCGCTGGACCACGGTCGTTCTGTGCATCGGCCTCATGGCGGCGGCGATCGTTGGCATGGGGCATGTCCAACAGCAGTTTTTCCCATCCTCCGACCGGCCGGAGCTGCTGGTCGATCTCACGCTGCCGCAAAACGCCACCATCGCCGAGACCAAGGCTCAGATGGACCGGTTCGAGGCGGGGCTGAAGGGCGATCCCGATGTCGTCAGCTGGTCGTCCTATGTCGGCCAGGGCGCCGTGCGCTTCTACCTGCCCCTCGATCAGCAGCTGAACAACGCGTTCTTCGGTCAGATCGTGATCGTCACCAAGTCACTGGAGGTCCGCGACCGGATGATGGTCAAACTGCAGGCGCGCGCCCGGCAGGACTATGTCGGCACCGATGTACTGGTCCAGCCTTTGAGCCTCGGGCCTCCGGTCGGCCGGCCGGTGCAGTACCGCCTCAGCGGCCCCGACGTGCAGGACGTGCGCCGCCGCGCCCTCGACCTCGCCAACGTGGTTGCGCAGGATTCCCGCCTCGACGTGCCGACCTTCGATTGGAACGAGCCCGGCAAGGTGCTGCGCGTCCACATCCTGCAGGACAAGGCCCGTCAGCTCGGCGTGACCAGCCAGGACATCGCGGGCGTTCTGAATGGGATCGCGGGCGGCCAGAGCATCACGCAGGTGCGCGATTCGATCTATCTGGTGGACGTGATCGGCCGGGCGCGGGCCGCCGAACGCACTTCCCTCGACACGCTCCAGAGCCTTCAGATCGGGCTCGCCAACGGCGCGGTCGTGCCGCTGCTCGCCTTCGCCCGGATCGGCTACGAACTGGAACAGCCCATCGTGTGGCGCCGGGACCGGATGCCCACCGTCACCGTGCGGGCGACGATCCGCGACAACACACAGCCCGCCACCATCGTCGCCAACCTGAAGCCGGGCATCGATGCCTTCGCCAAGGCCTTGCCGGAGAGCTACACTTTGGCGACCGGCGGTGCCGTGGAGGAAGCCGCCAAGGGCCAGGGCCCCATCGCCAACGTCGTGCCGGTGATGCTGCTCATCATGGCGACGCTGCTGATGATCCAGCTACAGAGCTTCGGGCGGATGTTCCTCGTCTTCACCGTGGCGCCGCTGGGGCTGATCGGCGTGGTGCCCGCGCTGCTCCTGTTCGACAAGCCGATGGGCTTCGTCGCCATCCTCGGCATCCTGGCCCTGGTCGGTATCATCATCCGCAATGCGGTGATCCTCGTGACTCAGATCGAAGAGTTCCACGCCGAGGGCAAGACGCCGTGGGATGCCGTCTACGAGGCGACGCACCACCGGATGCGGCCGATCCTGCTGACGGCGGCGGCGGCGAGCCTCGGCCTGATCCCGATCGCCCGCGAGGTCTTCTGGGGGCCGATGGCCTTCGCGATGATCGGCGGCATCCTGGCCGCGACCTTCCTGACGCTGCTGTTCCTGCCAGCGCTCTATGTCGGCTGCTACCGGATCCGCGAGGAGCACAACCCGGCCTGAACGGCGGAGCTACCGGCGGCGGGCGGACACCTTGACCGCCTGCGGCTGGGGCTTTCGGCGGGCCGCGAGGAGCGCTGCGGCGAGGGCGGCCAGGACGGCCGGGGCACCGACGACGAGACCGGGCAACGCGGTGTTCAGGACCGCCATGGCGACACCTCCGAACGCTAAGGGTCAGGATCGCCGGAAGGGATTTAACGAAAGGTTACCGGACGGCGTTAACTGCACGTTTACCATCCCGGCACACCGATGCGGCTGGCGCGGATCGGGGGCGGGTATGGCAGGGCAGAGGGGTCCGCGACATCGCCTGGCCACGCTCGCCGGTCTCGCCATCCTCGTCGCTCCGGTGGCGGCCGAGGCGCAGGAAGCCCTATTCCTCCGCATCCGGCCGCAGCCCGATCCCACCGCCATCGGTGTCGGCGGCGGGGGCGATGCCGAACGCGCCGCCCGCGAAGCTGCCTTCGAGCGCAGCAATGCGCGGGCGCGCCGTATCATCGAATCGGTCTGCACCGGGTGCTTGGCACCCTGGACGCCGCCGCAGGCCCGGCTCCTGGCCAGTGCGGCCGTGCCTGAAATTCCTGCGGTCCGGGGGCTTGAAACGGACCGCCCCGGTGAGGCATCCGGGCCGACCTTCGAACCACCGATCCCCGAGAGGCGACCATGACGCAAGCGCACCCGACCAGCGGCGCCGAACCCGAGATCGACTGCCCCGTGAGCCTTGAGGTTCTGGGCAACGTCTACCGCGCCGACGATTACGACCTGCCGCTGATCCTGGAGCAGATCCCGCCCCTGAAGCGCGCGCAGTTCGCCGCCTATCTCTACGGCAAGAGCCACACGCACCAGCTCGGCCTGAAGGTCGCCCGCTCCTGCGATCGCGAGGATCTGATCCGCGTGGCGGGGGAGATCGGCGCGGTGATTCACGGGCAGGCCCATCTGAAGCCGTCCCGCCCGGCGGTGGACCCGGCTGCGGCCCTGACCAAGCACAAGCCGATGCCCGGCCAGAAGAAGGTGAGCCTCGCGGGCGCCGCGAAGCCCGCCATCAGCCTCGGCGGTTCGGCCAAGATCCGCAACTTCGACTGAGACCAGTCCCCAGACCGAGCGGGCATGCGCGTTGCGTGCCCGCTCCACGTCGTTTAACTGCCGCCGATGAATACCGACCACGACAAAATCCTGATCGTCGATTTCGGCTCTCAGGTGACGCAGCTCATCGCACGCCGGGTGCGCGAAGAGGGCGTCTATTGCGAGATCGTGCCCTTCACCAAGGCCGAGGCCGCGTTCCGCGAGCAGAAGCCCAAGGGCGTGATTCTCTCCGGCGGCCCCGAATCGGTGACCGTCGAAGCCTCGCCCCGCGCGCCTCAGCTGGTCTTCGAATCGGGCGTGCCGGTCTTCGGCATCTGCTACGGCCAGCAGACCATGGCAGCCCAGCTCGGCGGTGCAGTCGAAGGTGGGCACCATGCCGAATTCGGCCGGGCCGAGGTCGAGATCCTGGCCGATTGCCCGCTCTTCAACGGCATCTGGCACAAGGGCGAGAAATACCCGGTCTGGATGAGCCATGGCGACCGCGTGACGAAGCTGCCGGACGGCTTCACCACGGTGGCCATCTCGAAGAATGCACCCTTCGCGGCGGTGGCCGACGAGGCGCGCAAATATTACGCGGTGCAGTTCCACCCGGAGGTGGCGCACACGCCCCACGGCGCCCTGCTGATCCGCAACTTCGTGCGCGACATCGCCGGCTGTTCCGGCGACTGGACCATGGGCGCCTACCGCGAGGAGGCCATCGCCAAGATCCGTGAGCAGGTCGGCTCGGAGAAGGTGATCTGTGGCCTCTCCGGCGGCGTCGATTCGGCGGTGGCGGCGGTGCTGATCCACGAGGCGATCGGCGATCAGCTGACCTGCGTGTTCGTGGACCACGGGCTTCTGCGCCTCGGCGAGGCCGAGCAGGTCGTGGCTTTGTTCCGCGACCACTACAACATCCCGCTTGTCCACGTTGAGGCGTCGGGCATGTTCCTGTCGGCGCTCGAAGGGGTGTCCGACCCCGAGGTCAAGCGCAAGACGATCGGCCGCCTGTTCATCGACGTGTTCGAGGCCGAATCGAAGAAGATCGGCGGGGCGGCGTTCCTGGCGCAGGGCACGCTCTATCCGGACGTGATCGAAAGCGTGTCCTTCACGGGCGGCCCCTCGGTGACGATCAAGAGCCACCACAATGTCGGTGGCCTGCCCGAGCGCATGAACATGAAGCTCGTGGAACCTCTGCGCGAGCTGTTCAAGGACGAGGTCCGGGTGCTCGGCAAGGAACTCGGCCTGCCGGAGGCCTTCGTGGGCCGCCACCCGTTCCCCGGCCCTGGCCTCGCCATCCGCTGCCCTGGCACGATTACGGGCGAGAAGCTCGACGCCCTGCGCAAGGCCGACGCGATCTATCTCGACGAGATCCGTCAGGCTGGCCTCTACGACACGATCTGGCAGGCCTTCGCGGTGATCCTGCCGGTGAAGACGGTGGGCGTGATGGGCGATGGCCGGACCTACGACCATGTCTGCGCGCTGCGGGCGGTAACCTCGGTCGATGGCATGACCGCCGATTTCTACCCCTTCGACATGGCCTTCCTCGGCCGCGTGGCGACGCGGATCATCAACGAGGTGAAGGGCATCAACCGCGTGACCTACGACATCACGTCGAAGCCGCCTGGCACCATCGAGTGGGAGTGAGCCTCACCCCCCGCACAAAGCCGGCGCGAGGGCCTGGATCGCTGGCCTGAACTTGGCGAGGTGCAGCCCGTCGCGGAGCGCGCCGGGCTTGGCGAAGCCGGTCTCTCCGTCACGAAGATCGGCGAAGGGGTCGGTGTAGAGGCAGCCGAGCTTTCCGCAGAGCGCCTTCAATCTCTGCGAGTAGTCTCCCACGGCCCCGGCATCCACGAAGGCCGCGATCTCGCGTCCCACCGGGGGGAGGGCGGTGACGACCACGCGGTCGGTCACCGCTTGGAGGCCCCGCACGATGCGCTCGGCCGAGGTTTCGAAGCGGGACGCCGCATCGGTGCCGCGCGGGCGGTTCTTCAAGAGAAGATCGTTGGTGCCGATGGTGAGCGAGGCCGCTTTCGGGCGCACCGGGAAAGTGAGCTTGGCGAAGTACTCCGCATAGGTCGAGGAGGTCGCACCGCTCACGCCGCCATTGACGATGGGGATACCGCAGGGCCGCTGGTCGCCGGGTTGCAACTCGGTCTGTGAATCGCCCGCCAGGAAGTCATATCCGGCAGGCGCCTCGTCCAGAGCCACCTGCACGGCCACGACGCGCATCGCGGCGTAGGCGCGGGCATCCGCGGGGGCCCGGTGCGAGGTCCAGCCTGCGATGAACCCCGCCGCGAGCATCATGAGCGCGGCGAGGGCCGGAGCGATGAAGCGCTTCATTGATCGGCGCTCGCGCGGTTGACCTGGGCTTCGGGCCGGGAATCGGTCGTGGCGTAATAGGGTTTGATGTCGAGGAGCGGCGTCCCATCGAGGCAATCGAGGCCGCGTACCTGAAGGGTGTTTCCCTCGCGCCCGAGCAATTCCACCACCGACAGGGCGATGGGATTGGGCCGGGCCGGAGAGCGCAGGGAGAAGGTGCCACGTGGCCCGTCGGCGTGGCGCGGCTGCTGGATAAGGAGGCCGCGCGTCGCTCGCTCCATCCAATAGAGCACGATCAGGTGCGTGCAGCCGGTGACGTTGCCGAGCCCCGCCGCGTAGGCCGGGTCGACCTCGACCGTGCAGATATCCTGGGTTTCGAGCCCGTTCTTGGGGCAATCCGCGCGCTCGGTCCAGGGCGTGCGCAGGCGGCCGATGAAATGCAGGCCGGCATCGAACGACGCCGGCAGATCCGCCATGACCTCGCCGGGGCGCACCCCGAATTCGTCTGCCTGCATCGAGCCTGTCCTGCCTTACCGGGGTGTCGGCCATGGGGCCTGTCGATGCAAGGGCCCCCGAAGGACCGCCTCGCGCCCGCAGCGGCGACCGTGTAATCCGAAAGACCGGAGGAGAGATGATCGAACGCGAATTGCGGCCGATGCAGGCCGTCCAGAATGCCACCGAGGCAGTGGACCAACTGGTCGCCCTCTATGACGGTGCGACCTCGGCGCTGCGCGGCGCATTGGAGCGATATCTGGAAGGCGGCGCGCCGCCCGATGCTTCGGAGCGGCTGGCCTTCCGTTATCCGGAACTGCGGGTGACGCACCGGCCGGACGGCCCCTTGCCGCGCCTGCGCCGGGCGACTGCCAAGCTTCAGGCGGCGGGCACCTACGCGACGACGGTCACGCACCCAGCCTTCTTCCGGGATTACCTGTTGCGGCAACTCGAGCCGCTGGTCGCCGATTACGGCGTGTCCCTCGAAGTGGGCCTGAGCGCGCAGGAAATTCCCTATCCCTACGTGCTCGAAGCGGGGCTCGACCCTTCGGCCCGCTCGGTCGAGGCGGCCGAACTGGCGACCTACTTCCCCGTTCCGCTCCTCTCCGTCGTGGGCGACGAGATTGCGGACGGCATATTCGACATGGTCGAGGGCGAGCCGCGCCCGCTCGCCCTGTTCGACGGGGTGCGGGTCGATTACTCGCTGCGCCGCCTCGTCCATTACACGGGCTGCGATTGGCGGGAGGTCCAGCCCTGGATCCTGCTCACCAATTATCACCGCTATGTCGATCAGTTCATCCGGCACGGGCTCGAACGGCTGACGTCGGGGGAAGAGGGGTTCGAGCGGCTGGTGCTGCCCGGCGGCATCGTGGTGAAGCGCGAGGAGGCGGCGAATGCCGATCCGGCCGCGCTGCTCGCGGCCTCGCCCTGGCACAAGCATCAGATGCCGGCCTACCACCTCGTCTCCCGCGCGCCCGACGGGTCGATGCAGGGCACGACGCTGGTCAATATCGGCGTCGGACCGTCCAATGCGAAGACGATCACCGATCATCTGGCAGTGTTGCGGCCGGATTGCTGGCTGATGGTCGGCCATTGCGGCGGCCTTCGCCAATCCCAGACCATCGGCGATTACGTGCTGGCCCACGCCTATTTCCGGCGCGACCGCATCCTCGACGAGCTGGTCCCGCCGGATGTGCCGATCCCGGCGCTCGCCGAAGTGCAGGTCGCCCTGCAATCGGCCGCCGCCCAGGTGACGGGCGAGCGCGACGACGCCCTCAAGCGGCGCCTGCGCACCGGCACCGTCGTGACCTACGACGACCGCAACTGGGAGTTGCGCTTTACCCAGGAGCGCCGCCGGATCAACCAATCGCGGGCCATCGCGGTGGATATGGAAAGCGGCACGGTGGCGGCGCAGGGCTACCGCCTGCGGGTGCCGTACGGGGCGCTGCTCTGCGTCTCCGACAAGCCGCTGCACGGGGAGATCAAGCTGCCGGGCGCGGCCAATGCTTTCTACGACCGGGCGGTGTCGGAGCATCTGAAGGTCGGTCTTGCCGCCCTGGATGCGCTCCGCGCCGACCGGGCGGGGCTGCATTCGCGCAAGCTCCGCAGCTTCGACGAGCCGCCCTTCCGCTGATCTACAGATCCACCGACATCGACAGCAGGTAGGTGCGCGGGGCCGCCTGGAAGAAGGTCCCGTAGGAAGCGACGCCCGTCCAGTATTTCGCGTTGGCGACGTTGATGACGTTGGCGCGGAACACGGTACGGTGACCGCCGATCAGGGTGGCATAGCGGGCGCCGAGGTCGAAGCGCGTCCAATCCGGCACCGCCTGGAGGTTGGCGGCATCGAGATATTGGCGCCCGGTATGGACAACGGCCCCGTCGAGGGTGAGGCCCGGTACGCCTGGAATGTCCCATTCCCCGCCGAAATTCACTTGGACGCCGGGTACGCCGATGGGCTTATGGCCGATATTGGCGGCGGTGACGGTGCGGGTGAGGGTGCCGTCGAAAAAGGTGACGCCGCCGAGCGCCCGGATGCCGGGTATGACCTCGCCGTAGAGGGTGAGTTCGAGCCCGTCGATCTGCTGCTCACCGGTCTGCGCATAAACGCGGTCGGGGCCGAGTTCGCCGCTCGGCTTGGTGATGCGGAAGGCGGCGAGGTTGGTGGAGACCGACCCCCAATCGACTTTTACGCCGAGTTCGACCTGGCGGGCGACATAGGGGGCGAGTGCGGTCCCCGAATTGGTCGCCACGGCCGGCGCGAAATCGCCCCGGCTCAGGCCCTCGATATAGTTTCCGTAGACCGAAACGTTGTCCCACGGGCGCAGCACGAGGCCGACGAAGGGGGTGACGGCGCTCTTGTTGTAGGAGGTCGTGATCACCGGCACGTTCACGGCATAGTTATGCGCCTCGACCGTCTGCCGCCGCACGCCCGCGGTGAGCAGAATGCGCTCGTTCAGGGCGGACATCGTGTCGGCCACCGTGACGCCGGTGAG
Organism: Methylobacterium sp. NFXW15; assembly: GCF_049887755.1. Lineage (NCBI taxonomy): Bacteria > Pseudomonadati > Pseudomonadota > Alphaproteobacteria > Hyphomicrobiales > Methylobacteriaceae > Methylobacterium > Methylobacterium sp. NFXW15. The sequence goes on from NZ_JAGEKG010000010.1 coordinate 27,386, forward strand.
GGTGCTGTCGAAGAAGCGCGGGCGTGCACCCGTCACCGGCACGGCGAGCGGGGGGACGAGGACGGGATTGTAGATGTTGGAGCGGTAGCTGGACCGCATGGGCGAGAGCCAGCGGCCTATCTCCTCGCGGTAATAGGAGGCCTGAACCGCGACGGCGTGGTGGATCGGGCCGGTATCGAACCCGGTGCGCAGACCGCCATCGGCTGTGAACCGGCTGGACTCCAAGCCGTAGAATTGCGGATTCGTGGTCGTGTCGCCCTGCGCGTTGGTGATAGTTGGCGCCGAGGCGAAGATGCGGGAGACGCTGGTCTGGGACCCGCCAATATCGGCGAACAGCGTTGTCGTGTCGGTGAGGTCGTATTCCAGGCGGAGCAGCCCGCCGTGGTCATCCACTGTCCCGCTTTCCCAGGGCTGGGTCAGGTTGAGGCGGCCATCGGGCGCCTTCGGTACCGGCACGCCAGCTTTGAGGAGGAACGGACGCAGGGGGGCACGGAACTGGTTCGTCTGCGCGAGAAGGTAGAGCCACGCCCGGAACCGTTCTCCCTGGTAATCGAGGGCCAGGGCGCCGACGCCGGTCGTTTCGGCCTGACGGTCGATCGGCGTGTCGCCGCGATGCAGGCTGCCGACGAACCGGACGCCCCATTCGCGGCCTTCGCCGCCCCGCCGAGCGAAATCGATTTGACCGCCGCCCCGGGCGAGGGAGCCGTAATCGAGGGTGACGCGGGTCAGATCCTCGCCCGCCCGCTTCGGGACGACGTTGATGACACCGCCGATTCCGCCATTGGGCGGCATGCCCGACAGGCCGGCCGAAGGGCCCTTCAGCACTTCGATCCGCTCGGCATAATCGGCGAAGACGCGAAAGGTCGGCGCGATGCCGTAGACACCGTCGAAGGCGATCTCGCCGCTGATCCCTTCGCTCATGGGAAAGCCCCGAACGGAAAGGGAGTCGAACGGCGCCCCGGTCGTCTGCGTCGCACGGACCGAAGGGTCGAGGGCCAAGGCTTCCGAGACCGTCGAGGCTTGCCGATCGCGAACGAAGGTATCCGTATAGCTTGAGATGCTGAACGGTGATTTCGCCGTCTCGGTGTTGCCGAGGAGGCCGAGGCGCCCGCCCTGCGCCACCTGCCCTCCGGCATAGGGCGGCACGACACCCCTCGGTCCGGCTTGCCCCTCTACCGTCAAGGTTTCGAGTGTCACGTCGGTTGGCGTGGCTTGAGGATCCCATGCATTCGCAGGGTCGGCCGCGCACAACACGGCAATCATGCAGAATAGGACGGCGCGCGGATGCGTACGTTCAAGTATTGAGACCATTTCGGTGTCTATCTCAGCGCTGTGCGCGCGATGGATCGTTCGGAGTGGCGTAATGACGCAGATTCTAGATCCGAACACAACGAGTAAACATGAGCGATCGAAAATTTCTTTTAGACTTTTTACAATGAAAGCGCTCGGGATGTGGACATTTAGATGCTTGAATTTGCGTGCGATCTAACTTTCAGTTGAAAACGGGCCCGATCACTGAGGCCGTCTGCAGCATTCAGCAGAAGGAGTGGCTGTAGGGGCATTGCCGGTATCCTTCGCGGCAGGCGTTGGATTTCCGGTCTAGCGCCCGAGCGAGTTGCATCCAGCCTTCGTCGCGGGCGAAGGCTGGATGCACGGACGACGCATTGCGAATAATTCTGAACAAGGCAGGATCGGCGCCCAACGACAACGGGGGCCTGGCTGTGGTCGGACAGGGTGTTTTGCTCGGCTCGGCTTTCCTGCTCGTCCTCTGCATGGGCCTTTGGGCCACGTCGCTGCTTCCGGAGATCGTCACCGCGCTCGCCTTCTTCGGGCTGGCGATGCTGTTCAAGCTCGCCCCGGCCGAGACGGTGTTTTCCGGCTTCGCGTCCCAGGCGTTTTGGCTCGTCCTGTCGGGGATGATCGTCGGGCAGGGTATGACCCGTACCGGCCTCGGCGCGCGGATGGCGCGGGTGCTCGCCCAGCGATTGTCCGGCTCTTACACGCGCTTCATTGCTGGTCTGGTCATACTCAGCTTCCTGCTGGCCCTGGTGATGCCGTCCAATCTCGGGCGCATCGCCCTGATGATCCCGGTGACGCTGGCGCTCTGCGATGCCTTCGGTCTCGGGGCCGGTCGGCCAGGGCGAGAGGGGGCGGTGCTCGCGGTCGGCGTGGCGACGCCGGTCCTCTCGGCGGCCATCCTGCCGGCCAACGTGCCGAACCTCGTCATGGCAGGCGCGGCCGAGCGGCTGCTCGGGCTGCACTTCTCCTACCTGTCCTATTTCCTGTTGCACGCCCCGGTCCTGGCCTTCGTCAAAGGCGCGATCCTGATCGCACTGATAGTCCGCCTGTTCCCTGACCGGGTTTCGGCGCCCACGACGGATCTACCCGCCCTGCAACCCCTCACAGGGCCGGAGCGGCGGCTCGCGGCGATCCTCCTTGGGACGCTCGCCCTCTGGATGACCGATAGCCTGCACGGGATTCCTCCGGCCTGGGTTGGCCTCGCGGCGGCGGTGATCTGCCTCCTGCCGAAGGTCGGCGTGATGAATGCGGATGCCTTCGGGCAGGTGAGCCTGCGAACCTGCTTCTACATCGCGGCGCTGCTCGGCCTCGTCGCCGTGGTGAACGCCACCGGGCTCGGCGAGCGGCTCGGCCATGCCTTGCTGGCCGTGGCGCCCCTTTCGCCCGGAGCCACTGCGCAGAATTTCGCGGTGCTGACCGGTCTCAGCACGGCGATCACCCTTCTCGTCACAGCCAACGGCGCGCCCGCTCTCTACACGGCGCTCGCACCGGAGATCGTTCAGGCGAGCGGGCTCTCGGCCCTCGCCGTCGTGTCGATTCAGGTGATCGGCTACTCGAACCTGTTCTTTCCCTATCAGGCGCCGCCCATCGTCTTCGCCAGCGAACTGGGGCGTGTGCCGTTGCGCCGGGTTGCGCGGCTGACGGTGCCGTTCGGGCTCGTCTCGCTTTTGGTTGCAGCGCCGCTGGATTTCGGATGGTGGTGGCTGCTGGGATGGCCGAAATGACAAACTAGATGAAGTGTCAGCAGGTTGTGCGCATTGCGCCGCACCATGCCGCCTTGCGGCTTGCCCGCCCAGACACTACCGGTTCCACCTTAGAGACGGTCCAGTTCGAAACCGCGAGGTTCCCCCGCACATGGCTCCTACAGCCCGCCCGACAGTGGCCCAACCGCTCTCGCCGCACCTCCAGATCTACCGCTGGACGTGGACGATGGCGATGTCGGTGTTCCACCGTATCACCGGCACCGCGCTTTACGGCGGCACGGCGCTCGTCGCCATCTGGCTGGTTGCGCTCGCCTCGGGCCCGGCGGCCTATGCCTGGGTCGCGGGCTTCTTCGGCTCGATCTTCGGGAAGCTGATCCTGTTCGTCTACACATGGATCCTGCTGCACCACATGCTCGGCGGCATCCGCCACTTCGTGTGGGACGCGGGCATCGGCTTCGACAAGACGCAGCGCCTCGGTCTCGCCCGTCTCACCCTCATCGGCTCGACGGTTCTGACCGTCGTCGTGTGGGTGATCGGCCTTCTGGCGCGCTGAGGGGGGGACGACATGGCCAAGGAAAACATCCGCCAGAACCCCGCCGTCTCGATCCGGACGCCGCGCGCGCGGGTCCGGGGGCTCGGCGTCTCCCACCACGGCGCGGGCCATTGGTGGGTTCAGCGGCTCACCGCCGTCGCCAACGTGGTGCTGATGCTCGCCTTCGTGGTGATCATCGCGCGCATGGCCGGTCGGCCCTACCCTGAGGCGATCCGTCTCGTGGGCAGCCCCTTCGTGTCGCTGATCCTCATCCTGGCGGTCCTGTCGGTGACGATCCACATGCGTCTCGGCATGCAGGTGATCATCGAGGATTACGTCCACGCGCCCGCGACCAAGATCGCGGCCGTGTTCGCCAACAATTTCTATGCTGTCATCGTGGCTGTGGCCTGCCTCTACGCGATCCTGCGCGTGGGCTTCGGCCAGCCGCCCGTCTGACACCGCAAGCTTCGGAGCCGACCATGGCCGTGAACGGAACGAACGGCGGCAAGCCCGCCTACACAATCCATGACCACGCCTTCGACGTGGTGATCGTGGGCGCTGGCGGCGCAGGTCTTCGCGCCACGGTCGGCTGCTCGCAGGCGGGCCTGCGCACGGCCTGCATCACCAAGGTGTTTCCCACCCGCTCGCACACCGTGGCGGCGCAGGGCGGCATCTCGGCCTCGCTCGGCAATATGGGGCCGGACGACTGGCGCTGGCACATGTACGACACCGTGAAGGGGTCGGACTGGCTCGGCGATCAGGACGCCATCGAATATCTCGTGCGCAACGCTCCGGCGGCCGTGTACGAGCTGGAGCATTGGGGCGTGCCCTTCTCCCGCACGGAAGAGGGCAAGATCTACCAGCGCCCCTTCGGCGGCATGACCACCGATTACGGCAAGGGCACCGCCCAGCGCACCTGCGCGGCAGCCGACCGCACCGGTCACGCCATGTTGCACACCCTGTACGGGCAGGCGGTGAAGAACCAGACGGACTTCTTCATCGAATACTTCGCTCTCGACCTTATCATGGACGAGGAAGGCCGCTGCCGGGGCGTCATCGCCCTCGATCAGGCGACTGGCGAAATTCACCGGTTCCGCGCCCAGCAGACCATCCTGGCCACCGGCGGCTACGGCCGGGCCTATTTCTCGGCGACGTCGGCCCATACCTGCACGGGTGACGGCAATGCCATGGTGCTGCGCGCCGGCCTGCCGCTGCAGGACATGGAATTCGTGCAGTTCCATCCGACCGGCATCTACGGCGCCGGCTGCCTGATCACGGAAGGGTCGCGCGGCGAGGGCGGCTACCTGACGAATTCCGAGGGTGAGCGCTTTATGGAGCGTTACGCCCCGTCCGCGAAGGACCTCGCCTCCCGCGACGTCGTCTCGCGTTCCATGACCATGGAGATCCGCGACGGCCGCGGCGTCGGCAAGAACAAGGATCACATCTTCCTGCACCTCGACCACCTCGACCCGAAGATCCTGCACGAGCGGCTTCCCGGCATCTCGGAAAGCGCGAAGATCTTCGCGGGCGTCGACGTGACCAAGGAGCCGATCCCGGTCATCCCGACCGTGCACTACAACATGGGCGGCATCCCCACGAACTATCACGGCGAGGTGCTGACCCTGAAGGACGGCAACCCCGACACCGTGGTGCCGGGCCTGATGGCCATCGGCGAGGCGGCCTGCGTCTCGGTCCATGGGGCGAACCGCCTTGGCTCGAACTCGCTCATCGACCTCGTGGTCTTCGGCCGCGCGGCGGGTAAGCGCTGCGCCGAGATCGTGGAGCCGAACGGCCGGGCGATGGAACTGCCGAAGGGCGCCACCGACAAGGCCCTCGAGCGCCTGGACCGGTTCCGCTACGCCAACGGCAGCACCGCTACGGCGGAATTGCGCGCCGAGATGCAGAAGACCATGCAGAACAACTGCGCCGTCTTCCGCACCGGCGAGGTGCTGGAAGAGGGCCGCGGCCTGATCCACAAGGTCCACGACGCCGCCTCGGACGTGAAGATCACCGACCGTTCCCTCGTCTGGAACACCGACCTCCTGGAAACCCTGGAGTTCGACAACCTGATCGGCCAGGCCGTGGTGACGATGGAATCGGCCGCCAACCGCAAGGAATCGCGCGGCGCCCACGCCCGCGAGGACTTCCCGGACCGCGACGACAAGGACTGGATGAAGCACACCCTGGCCTGGATCGGCGATACGGGCGGCGTGACCATCGATTATCGTCCGGTCCACACCTACACGATGTCGAACGAGATCCAGTACATCGAGCCCAAGGCCCGCGTGTACTGAGCCTTCATCTCGGCTGAACCATCAGGCGGCGGGTCGCTCTACGATCCGCCGCATCGACCTGCCCTTGCGGATCCGATCAAGCCCATGGCCCAGTTCAACCTTCCGAAGAACTCGCAGATCACGCAGGGCAAGTCCTGGCCCGCGCCTGCGGGGGCGAAGAACCTCCAGACCTTCCGGATCTACCGCTGGAACCCGGATGACGGGCAGAACCCGCGCGTCGACACCTACCTCGTCGACCGGGACGATTGCGGTCCGATGGTCCTCGATGCCCTGCTCTGGATCAAGAACAAGGTCGACTCGACCCTGGTCTTCCGCCGCTCCTGCCGCGAGGGCATCTGCGGCTCCTGCGCCATGAACATCGAGGGGCAGAACGCGCTCGCCTGCACGATGGGCATCGATGAGTGCAAGAGCCCCGACAACGCGCTGCCGATCCTGACCCGCAAGGACAAGGACGGCGCCATCCGCATCTATCCGCTGCCGCACATGCCGGTGCTGAAGGATCTGGTGCCGGATCTGACGAACTTCTACGCGCAGCACGCGGCGATCGAGCCCTGGCTGCAGACCGACACACCGTCGCCGGAGAAGGAGTGGCGTCAGACGCCGGAGGACCGCGCGAGGCTCGACGGGCTGTACGAGTGCATCCTCTGCGCCTGCTGCTCGACCTCGTGCCCGAGCTACTGGTGGAACGGCGAGAAGTTCCTGGGCCCGGCGGCCCTGCTCCAAGCCTATCGCTGGCTGATCGATTCCCGCGACGAGAACACGGGCGCGCGCCTCGACAACCTGCATGATCCGTTCCGGCTGTACCGCTGCCACACGATCATGAACTGCGCGAACACCTGCCCGAAGAGCTTGAACCCGGCGAAGGCCATCGCCGAGATCAAGAAGATGATGGTCGAGCGCGAGGTCTGACGGACGGCTCGGCCGTCATCGCGAGCGCAGCGAAGCGACCCAGGGCAGCGCGACCTCACGGCACGTCGCGTATCCCTGGATAGCTTCGCTCACGCTCGCAAAGACGAGGCGGGTGCGGCCCGCTCGCAACACCGGGGCGAAAAGCCCGCTATTCACGCCGGAACACGAGTTCGCCGCGGAGCTCGCCTTGTGGCGAGCGCATTTCCCGCCGAGGCAGGCGCACGACATCGCGAGGTGTCCGTCCGAGCCATTCTGCCCGAGCCAAGTGGAACGATGCTGCGCCCGAGCCCCTCGTTGATCGCCGTGCTTTGCCTCAGCGCCGGGCTCGGCGCCTGTGCGTCCGACCGGTTGGAGGGCCCGAAGACCCGCGCCCCCGGACCCCGCGCCGATTTCGACGCCCCCATCACCGCAATTCCATCGGGCACCGTCACGGCCTCGCCGCTTGCGCCCCCGCCGGGCGCCGCGGCCAGCCCCGATCTGCCCCCGCCCGGTCCCGTCGCGGGCCTCAATCCGAGCGCTCCGGCGCCGACCGTCGTGCCTGAGCCGGTGACCCCGCCTCCGCCCCCGCCGCCGGTCACCACCACCGGCCGCGCCGCCGTCGTCGGCGGCTGGGATGCCCGCGACGCCACGGGCGCCAGCTGCCGCGTGACGCTGTCGAGCACGCCCTCCCTCGACCTGTACAAGGCCTCGACCTCGGGCTGTTCGAACAAGGAACTCGGCCGCGTCTCGGCCTGGGATTACCGCGATGGCGAGGTCTACCTCTACCAGCCCGGCGGCACCGTGGCGGCCCGGCTTCGCCAGGGCGGCGCGGGCCTCGACGGCGCACTCACCAAGTCCGGCGCCTCTCTCGCCCTCAACCGGTAGTCGTCCGGTCGTGGAGTCGCGGTTGCTTGGCCCGCGGCTCCCGGACCTTACATGAGGGGCTCCCTCCGGAGCACCCGCGTCCAGCATGTTTCTCGATTGGCTCGAACGCCGGATCGACCCCTTCGCGCCCTTCGATGAGACGCGGATGCCCCCGAAGTCGGTTACCGGCTTCGTGTGGTTCTATCTGCGTCCGGTCCGCTGGGCGCTGGCGGCGCTCTTCGTCATCGCGGTGATCGCGGGCACGGTCGAGGCGTCCCTCTACCTCGTGATGCGTTGGTTCATCGACTTGCTCGGTACGGCCGACCGAACGTCGATCCTTTCGGACCATGCCACGGGCATCACCCTCGCTCTGGTCTTGGTCGCCCTGGTCCGGCCCCTGTCGATCTGGGCGCACGAGGCCCTCTCGAACCAGCTCGTCGTACCGCAGACGACCAACCTCGTCCGCTGGCGGGCGCATCTCTACACCCTCGGCCACTCGCTCTCGTACTTTCAGGGCGATTTCGCCGGGCGGCTGTCGAACCGCATCGTGCAGGTCGGCCCGGCGGTGCGCGAACTGGCGGTCGTCTTCATCGACACGCTGCTTTACGTCGCAATCTACGCGGTGACGGCGGTCGGCCTTTTCGGCTCGATTTCCCCCTGGCTCGCCCTGCCCGTGTTGGTCTGGATCGGCGCCTATGCGTGGCTCACGGCATGGTTCGTGCCCCGCGCCCGGGCGCGCTCGCACGCCACCGCCGAGACGCGCTCGGCCCTGATCGGCCGTGTTGTCGACAGCTACACCAACATCCTCACCGTGAAGCTCTTCGCCCGCGACCGGGAGGAGCGCGCGGCGGTGCGCGAGGCGGTGCAGACCAACACCGATACCTACCTGTTCCAGTTCCGGCTGGTGACCCTGACCACGACGCTTCTGGGAATCCTGAACAGCGCGCTCCTCGTCGCGACCGCCGGGGCCTGCCTGCTCCTGTGGCAAGGCGGCGGCCTCACGACGGGCGAGGCCTCGGCCGGGCTCGCCCTGGTGCTGCGTCTCATCGCCATGTCGGGCTGGGTGATGCAGACCGTGCGCGGCGTGTTCGAGAATGTCGGCGTCATCCAGGAGAGCATGCAGACGATCAGCCGTCCGCACGGCCTCGTCGACGCGCCGGACGCGCGCGAACTCGCCGTGACCGGCGGGGAAATCCGCTTCGAGCAGGTCGGCTTCCACTACGGACGGGGCGACGCCTCGATCATCGAGGATTTCTCGCTCACGATCCGGGCCGGGGAGCGGGTCGGGCTGGTGGGCGTGAGCGGAGCGGGCAAGTCGACCCTCGCCTCCCTGCTGCTACGGCTCTACGACGTCGAGGGCGGCCGCATCCTCATCGACGGGCAGGACATCGCCGGGGTGACGCAGGGATCGCTGCGCGAGGCCGTGGCCATGGTGAGCCAGGATACCTCCCTGCTGCACCGCTCGATCCGGGACAACATCGCCTATGGCCGCCCGAACGCCACGGACGCGGAGGTGGCTCAGGCGGCGCGCCTTGCCCATGCTGACAGGTTCATCGCCGATCTCGTGGATCACAAGGGGCGCCGGGGCTTTGAAGCCCATGTTGGGGAGCGGGGGGTGAAATTGTCGGGCGGGCAGCGCCAGCGCATCGCCATCGCCCGCGTGATCCTGAAGGATGCCCCGATCCTCATCCTCGATGAGGCGACCTCGGCACTGGACAGCCAGGTCGAGGCGGCGATCCAGGAGTCTCTCGACACGTTGATGGCGGGCAAGACCGTGCTCGCCATCGCGCATCGGCTCTCGACCATCGCGGCCATGGACCGCCTCGTCGTGATCGAGGCGGGCCGGATCGTGGAGGAGGGCACCCACGCCCAACTCGTGGCGCGGGGTGGAGTCTATGCCGGGCTTTGGGCGCGGCAATCGGGTGGGTTCCTGCCCGACAGGACGGCGCCCTTCGAGGACGCCGCCGAGTAGGCGATCAGGCGGCGCGCACGCCGTGGAGGAAGCCTTCCACCTCGGCGCGCAGGGCCTCGGCCTGACGAGCTAGTTCTTCGGAGGCCGCGAAGACCTGACCCGCCGCCGCGCCGGTGCCGGACACGGCGTGCGAGACCACGGCGATGCTGCTGCCAACCTCGGACGTGCCGACCGAGGCCTGCGACACCGACTGGACGATCTCGCGAGTGGCCGCTCCCTGCTGCTCTACCGCCGACGCGATGGCGGAGGCAGCCCGGTTGATGTCGTGGATGGTGGTCACGATGCCGCCGATCCCCGACACCGCCCGTGCGGTGGTCGCCTGGATGCTCGCGATCTGCTCCGAAATCTCGGCGGTGGCCCGGCTGGTCTCGGTGGCGAGGGCCTTCACCTCGGAAGCGACCACGGCGAAGCCGCGTCCCGCATCCCCGGCCCGCGCGGCCTCGATGGTCGCATTGAGGGCCAGCAGATTGGTCTGCGAGGCGATCCCGTCGATGAGCGCGACGATTTCGCCGATCCGGCTCATCGCCTCCTTCAACTCGCCGACCGTGGTGGCCGACGCCTGGGTCTCGGCCACGGCGTGGGTCGATTGGGCTAGCGAATGATCGACCTGCCGGGCAATCTCGCTCACCGAGGCGCCTAGCTCCTCGGCCGCTCCGGCCACGGAGGTGACGTTCGCCCCGGCCTGCTGGGCGGACACGGCGACCGCTTCCGCACGCGCCGAGGTGTCATCCGCCGTCTGGGTGAGATGCTGGGCGGTGGCCTGCAACTCCGTGGCGGCCGACGAAACGATGCCCACGATGGAGCCGACCGTGCCCTCGAAGCCGTGGATCAGCGCGCTCATCCGCTCGGCCTGCCGCATCTTCTCCAGCGTCCCGGCCTCCTTCTCGGCCTCCATGGCACGCTGCTGCACCAACCCATCGCGGAAATAGGCGACCGAGCGAGCCATGTCGCCAATGGCATCCTGGCGGCCCATCGCGGGGATCGTCCGGTCGAAATGGCCGGAGGCGATCTCGCCCATGCTGGTGTTCAGGTCCGCTACGGGCCGCCCGATATGCCGGTTCAGAGCATAGGCCGCCGCCATCGTGGCCGCTGCCGCAGCCAGCAGCACGCCGGCCAGCACGAACATCGCGTGGTCGCGGGCCGCGATGAGGTCCGTGGCGTCGAGGGCGACTTCCAGGGTGCCGATGGTCTTGCCGGAATAGTTTTTCAGGGGGCCGGCGAGCACCGCGAAGGGGCGGCCGCCGATTTCGCTCATCTGCTTCGGGATCGGCCCGGCCATCGCCTCACGCTGCGCCTCAAGGGGTAACAGCGTCTTCTGGGGGAAGGTGGCTCCCAGGGTCTGCACGCCGTTCTCGCCAACGAGGTGCATGGCGATGTCGGCGCCGGTCCGGCGCTTGAGGGCGGCGATGAAGTCATCGCCGAGCACGGCCCCGACATCGGTGACGCCGACGAAGCGGCCCTCCGAGAAGGTGGGCACCACGGCGAAGATGCTGATGCTGTCCTTGCCGGGCTCGATGCCGGTCAGGGTTCCGCGCGATTGGATCACATCGCGCACCAATCCGCGGCGGAAGAGGACGTCGTCCCCGAACTTCTCGGGGGAATGGGCGCGGGCGAAGGCTTTGCCGTCAGCCCCGTGCAGGGTCACCAAGCCGAGGTTGAGGCTCTTGAGGGCCGGAAATGACGGCGCGAGACGGGCGAGGGCGTCGGCCCGGTCCCCCCGGCCGAAGGCATCGGCGATGCCGCGATCGTTGGCCAGGGAGACGGCGGAGGCCAGAGCGCGCTGGCCCTGCTCGCTCATGGCTTCCGAAACGGCGTTGTAGCGTCGCAGCAGGCTCGCGCTGATCGCGCTCTCACTGGAGGTGACCTGAGCTTGATAACTCACGATGCCGACCACCGCTGCGGAGCCGAGGGAAACCCCCAGCATCGCCACGACCAGTTTCGAGCCGATCGATTTCAAACGGAATTTCAACAGCTGCACGTCGCAACTCCTGCTCAACCTATGAGCGTCTTCCCCTCATCCTGAGGTGAGCGTGCTTAATTCTGAGCTAAGGCCCGTGATGCTGTGTCGTTATTGACGTTTCTAGTCCGTTTCCGAGGGCGCCCGCCAAGGCTCGCTGGCCTGCTGACACAGTTCGGGGACTCTTTCCCCGGTTTGGCTTGGCCATATGCCGACCCCGGCTTGACTTGAGGCGACGGCCGGTCGCATTGCACAGATTAGAACCATAATGCTGTGGTCCCGGCGACCGCCACCCGGCGGACTCGTATCCGTGACACACGACCTCGGAGTGCTGAGCCCTTGGCGAACTCAACCGCCGCTCCCGCCGATGCGTCCCACGACGGCAGCCGTCGTGACTTCCTGTTTCTGGCCACGGGCGCGGGCCTCGCCGTTGGTGCCGGTGCGATCGCATGGCCGTTCGTGGCCTCGATGGCGCCCGACGCCGACGTGATCGCGGCAGGTGCCCCGATCGAGGTCGACCTGACGCCGATCCAGGACGGGCAGATCATCAACGTCTTCTGGCGCGGAAAGCTGATCTTCGTGCGCAAGCTGACCTCGAAAGAGGTCACCGACATGAAGGCCGTGCCGCTGAACCAGCAGATCGATCCCGCTGCGTTCGATACGCGGGTGAAGAACGGCCACGATCAGTGGCTCGTGGTCTACGGCAACTGCACGCACCTCGGCTGTGTGCCGATTGGCCACCAGGGGAACTTCGAGGGCTGGGCGTGCCCGTGCCACGGTTCCCAGTTCGACGCCGTGGGCCGCGTTCGCCGCGGCCCTGCACCGATCAACCTCCCGATTCCGCCCTACGCCTTCCAGTCGGACTCCAAGATCCGCATCGGTGAGTCGGCTGGCGGCAAGGGCGTGGCCTGAGGGTAGAGGCAGACATGAGCGGTACCGCCAGCACCTACGTCCCGAAGAGCCGCGTCGCGAAATGGTTCGAGTCGCGGCTGCCTCTGGTCGGCCTCGTCCACTCGTCGTTCATCGCGTATCCGGTCCCCCGGAACCTGAACTACTTCTGGACCTTCGGCGCGATCCTCGCCGCCTTCCTCGGCATCCAGATCATCACCGGCGTGTGGCTGGCGATGCATTACGAGCCGTCCGCGACGGGGGCCTTCACCTCCGTTGAGAAGATCATGCGCGACGTGAATTACGGTTGGCTGCTGCGCTACGCGCACGCCAACGGCGCATCGATGTTCTTCGTCGCGGTTTACGTCCACATGTTCCGGGCGCTCTACTACGGGTCGTACAAGGCCCCCCGTGAGGTGCTCTACATCCTCGGCGTCATCATTTACCTGCTGATGATGGCTACGGCCTTCCTCGGCTATACCCTGCCGTGGGGCCAGATGAGCTTCTGGGGCGCCACCGTCATCACGAACATCCTGGCGGCGATCCCGGTGGTCGGCGATACGATCCAGAGCCTGCTCTGGGGTGGCTACTCCGTCGGCAACCCGACCGTGAACCGCTTCTTCTCGCTGCACTATCTGCTGCCGTGGATGATCGCGGGTGTCGTCGTCCTGCACGTCTGGGCGCTGCACGTCACCGGCCAGAACAACCCGACCGGCATCCCGGTGAAGAGCGGCAAGGACGTGGTTCCCTTCACGCCCTACGCCACGATCAAGGACGTGTTCGCCACCGTGGTGTTCATGATCCTGTTCGCGTGGTTCCTGTTCTTCATGCCGAACTACCTCGGTCATGCCGATAACTACATCCAGGCTAACCCGGCGGTGACGCCCGCCCACATCGTGCCGGAATGGTACTTCCTGCCCTTCTACGCGATCCTGCGGGCCGTTCCGGATAAGCTCGGCGGCGTCATCCTGATGTTCTCGGCCGTGATCATCCTGGCCTTCGCGCCCTGGCTGGACACGTCGCGCGTCCGCTCCTGCAACTACCGGCCGATCTACCGGCAGTTCATGTGGGTGTTCCTGGGTGTGTGCCTGCTGCTCGGCTGGCTCGGCTCGCAGCCTCCGGAGGGCGGCTACGTGATCGCCTCGCAGATCTGCACCGCCTACTACTTCGCTCACTTCCTGATCGTGATGCCGCTCTGCGGCCTGTTCGAGACCCCCAGCCCGCTGCCCGGCTCGATCCTCGAGAGCGTGACGGGACCGGGTAAGCAGGTCTCGGGAGCCGGCATGCCGGCGGGCGCCGCCGCGGCGCCGCAGATCAAGGGCTGAGGGACGACGACACGATGGCCATGACGCGCGTCCTCTCGACCACCCTCGCTGCCACGGTGGCGGCCCTTCTCCTCGGTGCGCCCGCGCGGGCCGAGGATGCCCATGGCGGCCCCGTCCCGCCGCGGGTGAAGTGGAGCTTCGCCGGCATGTTCGGCCGCTTCGACGAAGCGCAGCTCCAGCGCGGCTTCCAGGTCTACAAGGAAGTCTGCGCCGCCTGTCACTCGATGAAGCTCGTCTCCTTCCGCAACCTTGCGCAGGAAGGCGGCCCGCACTTCTCGGCCTCTCAGGTGAAGGCGCTCGCCGCCACCTATCAGGTCAAGGACGGGCCGAACGACGCGGGCGACATGTTCGAACGGCCGGGCCGCCCGGCCGATACCTTCCCGCCGCCTTTCCCGAACGATCAGGCTGCCGCTGCCGCCAACGGCGGCAAGGCGCCGCCGGATTTCTCGGTGATCGCCAAGGCCCGCACCTTCTCGCGCGGTAATCTGACGTTCCTCTACGATTGGCTACCCTTCGTCGGCTACTCGGAGCAGGGGCCGGACTACATCCACGGCCTTCTCAACGGCTACAAGGAAGCCCCAAAGGACTTCCAGGTGCCGGATGGCGGCCACTACAATCTCTACTATCCGGGCCACATCATCGCGATGCCGCCGCCGATCTCGGACGGTCAGGTGACCTATCCGAAGAACGACAAGGATCAGCCCGTCGTCCCCGAGACGGTTGAGCAATACGGCAAGGACGTCGCCGCCTTCCTCATGTGGTCGGCCGAGCCGCACATGATGGAGCGGAAGGCCCTGGGCTTCCGGGTGATCCTGTTCCTGCTCGTGATGTCGGGGCTGCTCTACTACGTGAAGAAGAAGGTCTGGGCGGGCGCCGGTGGCGAGGTCCACGGTCTTCAGCCGGAGCTGCACAAGGCCTGGTGATCCGGCCAGCGCTCGGACGAACAAGCGGGCCTCCCCTCCGGGAGGCCCGTCTTTTTTGGGCGCGACCACCATGCTACCGGCGAACCACAACAGTGACGGAGACGCCGGAATGACGGCAGCGGTGCTCGGGGTGATCGGCGGATCGGGGGTCTACGACCTGCCCGGCCTTGAGGATGTGCGCGAGGAACGCGTCACCTCTCCCTGGGGTGAGCCTTCCGATGCGCTGCGCATCGGGCGGATCGGCAAGACGACGCTGGTCTTTCTGCCCCGGCACGGGCGCGGCCACCGCCTCTCGCCCTCCGGGATCAATTACCGCGCGAATATCGACGCGATGAAGCGCGTCGGCGTCACCGACATCGTCTCTCTCTCGGCCTGCGGCTCCTTCCGCGAGGAGCTACCCCCCGGTTTGTTCGTTCTCGTCGATCAGTTCGTGGACCGGACCCACGGGCGCGCCTCGTCCTTCTTCGGCGACGGCTGCGTCGCCCATGTCTCTCTGGCCCATCCGGTCGGGCCGCACCTGCAGGATCGCATCGCTGAGGCGGCCAAGGCTGAGGACATCCAAGTCCACCGGGGCGGCACCTATGTCTGCATGGAGGGGCCGCAATTCTCGTCGCTCGCCGAGTCGCGCGCCTACAAGGCGCAGGGCTTCGATGTGATCGGCATGACCAACATGCCGGAGGCCAAGCTCGCCCGTGAGGCCGAGATCACCTACGCGACGATCGCGATGGTGACCGATTACGATTGCTGGCACCCCGGCCATGACGCCGTCGATGTCGCCGCCGTCATCGCCGTGGCGCGGGCCAATGCCGACAAAGCCGCGCAGCTGGTATCGCGCCTCGCCCGCGACTTCCCGGCCGAGCGCGAGCTCTGCCCCGCGGGCTCGCACCGGGCGCTCGACGGCGCGATCATGACGGCGCCCGCCGTGCGCGATCCGGCGCTGCTCGCCAAGCTCGATGCCGTGGCCGGACGCGTACTGAAGGGCTGACGCCCGCGCGCGATTTCCCTTTCCCGTCACGTATTCTAGAAGCACCCGGCGGCCCCTTCGCCGCCGACACTCATCACGGACACGATGCGCAGCGCGAGTATCAGCCGGAAGACCGCCGAAACCGACGTTTCGGTGTCGGTCGCCCTCGACGGTACCGGGAAGGCGACGATCGCCACCGGCATCGGCTTTCTCGACCACATGCTCGAACTGCTCGCGCGGCACGCCCTGTTCGACATCGACATCAAGGTCGCGGGCGACCTGCATGTCGATCAGCATCACTCCGCCGAGGATTGCGGCATCGCGCTTGGCCAAGCCTTCGCCAAGGCGCTCGGCGACAAGCGCGGCGTGACCCGTTATGCCGATGTCCATCTGCCGATGGACGAAACGTTGAGCCGCGTCTGCGTCGACATCTCCGGTCGCCCGTTCCTCGTTTTCCGCACGCAGTTCCGGGTCGAGAAAATCGGAAACTTTGACACCGAACTCGTCCGTGAATGGTTTCAGGCCTTCGCGATGAATGCGGGGCTCACCTTGCATGTGGAGACGTTCTACGGCGAGAATGCACACCACATCGCCGAGAGTTGCTTCAAAGGACTGGCCCGGGCCTTGCGAAAGGCCGTCGCGATCGATCCACGCGAAGAGGGCCGCGTCCCGTCGACCAAGGGAACATTGTAGGGGCCAAGCCTAATGCGCATGCGCAGCTACACCCTCCACCTGCCGCCCGAGGCTCGCCCCGGTGAGGTCGACGGCCTCGACCGGGCCGTTCTCGTGCCCGACGGGTTCTCGCGGCCCGCCTTCGCCTTCTCGGTGTTGTGGTTCCTCTACCACCGGCTCTGGATCGCAGCCCTCCTCGTGCTGGCCGGGCTCGTGTTGCTGGCTTTTGGCGGCTTCGCCATCGGCCTGGCGCGCTGGGCGGGTACGCTGATGACCCTGCTCGCCAGCGTGCTCATTGGCCTCGAAGCGTCGAGCCTGCGTCGGTGGACGTTGGCCCGAAAGGGTTGGGCCGCCCGCGACGTGATCGTGGCGCGGGATGCCGCCGAGGCCGAAGCAAAGGCGCTCGCCCGCTGGCTCGACCCAAGCAACGCTGCGTTACCGCCGCGCGCGCCCTTCCCGGGCGGCCCCGCGCGCCGGGCGGAGCCGGTGATCGGTCTGTTCCCCGCCCGTGAAGGGCTGCGGTGACGGCGTGGGACAGGGAATGACCGGACAGACTGTCGCCATCATCGATTACGGATCGGGCAATCTCCACTCGGCCTTGAAGGCGTTCGAGCGTGCCGCCCGCGAGACCGGGCTCGACGGCACCCGCATCGTCCTGACCGCCGATCCGGAGGTCGTGGCGGCGGCGGACCGTATCGTCCTTCCGGGTGTCGGCGCCTATGCCGATTGCCGGGCCGGGCTCGACGCCGTTCCCGGCATGGTCGAGGCGATGACCGGCGCGGTGAAGCGCGAGGGTAAGCCCTTCCTCGGCATCTGCGTCGGCATGCAGTTGCTGGCGTCTCGCGGGCTCGAATATGTCGAAACGCCCGGTCTCGGCTGGATCCCCGGCGATGTCGGGCCGATCCGGCCGTCCGATCCGGCGCTCAAGGTGCCGCATATGGGCTGGAACACCCTCAGCGCGGTTCGCCCCCACGCCCTGTTCGAGGGCATCCCGACCGGGGAAGGGGGCCTGCATGCCTATTTCGTGCACAGCTTCGCCTTAACGCCCAAGCATCCCGATGACACGGTGATGCGGGCGGAGTACGGCGGCCCGGTCACGGCCGCCGTGGCACGCGACAACGTCGCCGGCATGCAGTTCCACCCCGAGAAGAGCCAGCATCTCGGCCTCGCCCTCATCGCCAACTTCCTTCGCTGGCGCCCCTGACCGGCGCCGCAGGACAGACGAGAAAGACATCCCGGTGATCCTGTATCCCGCAATCGACCTGAAGGGTGGCCGCTGCGTCCGCCTCGTCCAGGGAGACATGGACCGGGCAACCGTCTTCGGGGACGACCCCGCTGCGCAGGCGGCGATCTTCGCCGGCCAAGGTTTCTCGTGGCTGCACGTGGTCGATCTCGACGGCGCCTTCGCGGGCGCGCCGCGGAATGCCGAGGCGGTCGAATCGATCCTCGCGACCATCGACATCCCGGTGCAACTCGGTGGCGGCATCCGGGACATGAAGACCCTGGAAGGCTGGCTGTCCAAAGGCGTCGCCCGCGTCATCATCGGCACCGCCGCGGTGCGCGATCCGGCCTTCGTCCGTGAGGCGGCCCGGCTGCATCCCGGCAAGGTGGCGGTGGGCATCGATGCCAAGGACGGGCGCGTCGCCGTTGAGGGATGGGCGCAGACCTCCAGCATGACCGCCGAGGAACTCGGGCGCCGGTTCGAGGATGCCGGAGTCGCGGCCATCGTCTACACCGACATCGCCCGAGACGGCATCCTGAAGGGTCTCAACGTCGAGATGACGCTTGCGCTGGCCGAGGCCGTGGCCGTGCCGGTGATCGCCTCGGGCGGCCTCGCCTCCATCGCGGACGTGCACCGGCTGCTGCAGCCCGATTGCGCGCTGATCGCGGGCGCCATCACCGGCCGCGCCCTCTATGACGGCCGCATCGACCCCATCGCGGCCCTGGCCGCGATCGCGGCGGCCTCGCGTTAAGCTCGCGGCGACCTCAGGCAGAAGGGAAGCCCGTCCCGTGCTCAAGACCCGCATCATCCCCTGCCTCGACGTGAAGGACGGGCGCGTCGTCAAAGGTGTGCGCTTCGAGGGCCTGCGTGATGCGGGCGATCCGGTCGAGGCCGCCAAGGCCTATGATGCGGCGGGGGCGGACGAGCTCTGCTTCCTCGACATCACGGCGAGCCGCGAGGCCCGTGGCACCCTGCTCGACGTCGTGAGCCGCACGGCGGAAGCCTGCTTCATGCCGCTTACGGTCGGCGGCGGCGTGCGCGCGGTCGAGGATGTCCGCGCCCTGTTGCTCGCGGGCGCGGACAAGGTCGCGATCAACACCTCGGCCGTGAAGGATCCCGATCTCGTCGCCCGCGCGGCGGAAAAGTTCGGCGCGCAATGCATTGTGGTGGCCATCGACGCCAAGCGCGTCTCCGCCCCCGGTGAGCCCCTGCGCTGGGAGATCTTCACCCATGGCGGGCGTGATCCGACCGGTATCGACGCGATCGCCTTCGCCCGGCTCGTCGCGGAGAAGGGCGCGGGCGAGCTGCTCGTGACATCCATGGATCGCGACGGCACCCGCTCCGGCTACGATCTCGCGCTCACGCGGGCGATCTCCGATTCGGTAGGCGTGCCGGTCATCGCCTCGGGCGGTGTCGGCGGGCTCGACGATCTCGTGGCGGGTGTCGCCGAGGGCGGGGCCAGCGCCGTGCTCGCCGCCTCGATCTTCCATTTCGGCCAAGCTACGATCAGCGAGGCCAAGGCGCATATGGCCGCCGCCGGCCTCGCCATGCGCCTCGACCCCCTCGCGGAGCCGCGCCCGTGACCGACCTTCTGCTCGCCAACGCGACCCTGCTCGATCCATCGAGCGGTACGGAAAAGCCCGGCGCGATTCTCGTCCGAGACGGGGCCATCGCCGACATCGCGCAGGGCGCCGCGCCCGGTGCGCCTGGGGGCGCCAAGCGGATCGACTGCGCGGGCCGTGTCCTCGCGCCCGGTCTCATCGATCTGCGCGCCTTCGTGGGCGAGCCCGGCGCCGAGCACCGCGAGACTTTGGCCTCGGCCAGCGCCGCCGCTGCCGCCGGGGGGGTGACCACGCTGGTCTGTATGCCGGACACCAATCCGGTGATCGACGGCCCGGCCATCGTGGATTTCGTCCTACGGCGCGCGCGCGATACGGCCTGCGTCAACGTCCTGCCCGCCGCCGCCATCACCAAGGGCCTCGCGGGCCGGGAGATGACGGAGTTCGGCCTGTTGCAGGAGGCAGGTGCGGTGGCCTTCACCGATGGCCTTCGCGCGGTGGCCGATGCGCAGGTGATGCGCCGGGCGCTGACCTATGCCCGCGATTTCGGTGTGCTCATCATGCAGCATGTCGAGGAGGCGAGCTTGGCCGCCGAGGGCGTGATGAATGAAGGCGAACTCGCCTCGCGTCTCGGCCTGATGGGCGTGCCCCGCGAGGCCGAGACCGTGATGCTGGAGCGCGACCTCCGCCTCGTGCGCCTCACGGGGGCCCGCTATCATGCGGCGATGATCTCCTGTTCCGATTCGGTCGAAATCGTGCGTCGCGCGAAGGAGGACGGGTTGCCCGTCACCTGCGGCGTATCGGTGAACAACCTCGTCCTCAACGAGAACGATATCGGCCATTACCGCACCTTCTGCCGTCTCTCGCCGCCCTTGCGCGACGAGGCCGACCGGCAGTCGATGGTGGCCGCCCTGGCCTCGGGGGTGATCGACGTGATCGTCTCCGATCACAACCCGCAGGATGCCGACACCAAGCGTCTGCCCTTCGCCGAGGCGGCGGATGGGGCGCTCGGCATCGAGACCCTGCTTGGCGCCGCCATGCGCCTCGTCCATACGGGCGATGTCAGCCTGCCTCGCCTGATCGCGGCGATGACCGCGAACCCCGCGACCCTGCTGGGCAAGCCCGCCGGGCGGCTGGCGATCGGCGCACCCGCCGATCTCGTGCTGATCGACCCGGATCTGCCCTATGTCGTCGACAAGCGGCGGCTGAAGTCCCGCTCGAAGAACTCGCCCTTCGACAGTGCCCGCCTGCAAGGTGCAGCGGTGCTGACCATGGTTGGTGGTCGCGTCGTCCATGCGGTCGATGATCTGGCGGCAGCGGCATGATTCCCGCCGATCTCGCCACGCTCCCCGCCCTCGCGGGACTGGGTATCGGCTACGCGCTCGGTTCGATTCCCTTCGGGCTCATCTTCACCCGGATCGCAGGACTGGGGGATGTGCGCTCGATCGGCTCCGGCAATATCGGCGCCACCAACGTCCTGCGCACCGGCCGCAAGGGTCTCGCCTTCGCGACCCTGTTGGGGGACGCCCTGAAGGGCACCGCCGCCGTGTTGATCGCGGCGCAGTTCGGTGAAGGACCCGCGATCGCGGCAGGCCTCGGCGCCTTCCTGGGGCACCTCTTTCCGGTTTGGCTCGGGTTCAAGGGCGGAAAGGGCGTCGCGACGCTGATCGGGTTGCTCATCGCCTTCAGCCCGGCGGCGCTCCTGGCCTTC
This sequence comes from Methylobacterium sp. NFXW15, assembly GCF_049887755.1. NCBI lineage: Bacteria > Pseudomonadati > Pseudomonadota > Alphaproteobacteria > Hyphomicrobiales > Methylobacteriaceae > Methylobacterium > Methylobacterium sp. NFXW15. The sequence goes on from NZ_JAGEKG010000010.1 coordinate 48,159, forward strand.
GCCGTGGTGTGGCTCGGGCTGGCCTTCGCCTTCAAATATTCGTCGCTTTCGGCACTGGCCGCCTCGGCGGTGACGCCCCTGGTTCTGTGGCTGCTCGGCCTGCCCGCCGCCGCCCTGCTCTTCGTCGTGCTCGGCCTCCTGCTGTGGTGGAAGCACGCCCCCAACATCAAGCGCCTTGCGGCAGGCACCGAGGGGCGGATCGGCCAGAAGGGGTGAGCGCGCGATGGACCTTTCCGACGCGCAACGACTCGACTGGCTTCGCCTGATCCGCACCGAGGGCATCGGTCCCCGCAGCTTCCGCCAGCTGATCAACCGGTTCGGCGGCGCGGCAGCGGCACTGGAGGCCTTGCCGGATCTCAGCCGTCGCAAGGGACGGCCCGTCATTCCTCCGAGCCGTGCCCAGACCGAGGACGAGGTCGCGGCGCTCGCCCGACTCGGTGGCCGCTTCATCACCTCGGGCGACGCCGCCTATCCGGCCCTGCTTCGGGCGATCGATGCCGCGCCGCCGCTCATCGCCCTGCGCGGCGACCCCGCGATCCTGTCGCGCCCGGCCATCGCCATCGTCGGCTCGCGCAACGCGTCCGCTGCCGGGGGCGTGTTCACCGAGCGGCTGGCCCGCACGCTGGGCGAGGCCGGGCTCGTCATCGTTTCCGGTCTTGCGCGCGGCATCGATGCCCGCGCCCACCACGCCAGCCTTTCCACGGGCACGGTGGCCGTGATGGCGGGCGGACATGACCGGATCTACCCCGCGAACCATGCGGCCCTGGTCGATGCCATTCTCGATGCGGGCGGTGCCGTCCTCGCCGAGATGCCAATGGGGTGGCAGGCGCGCAGCCAGGACTTCCCCCGGCGCAACCGGATCGTGTCCGGCCTGAGCTATGGCAGCGTCGTGGTGGAGGCGGCCCGCCGCTCGGGCTCGCTCATCACCGCGCGCTATGCCCTGGAGCAGAACCGCGAGGTGTTCGCCGTGCCGGGCTCGCCCCTCGATCCGCGCTCGGACGGCACGAATGACCTGATCCGCCAGGGTGCGACCCTGGTGACGGAGGCGGATCACATCCTTGAAGTGATCGGGCCGATCATCGAGCACGGCGCCGTGCCGGAGGCCGCTCCCGCCCGCAGGCGTCCGGATCTCGCAGACCAGCCGGATTTCTGGGAAGAGCTGGATTTCGACGGTGCCTCAGCTCCCGTCGCTGACACGGCGCCGGAACCCGAGCCCGCCGAGCCGGGCGACGAGCATAGCCGCATCCTCGCCCTGCTCGGTCCTGGACCGGTCGCGATCAACGATCTCGCCCGCGCGGCGCAATGCGAGATCCGAACGGTCCAGACCGTCCTGCTCGAGTTGGAACTCGACGGGCATATCGAACGGCACGGCAGCGGAATGGTGGCTTTGGTTCGCGCAGCGTCTCACGCATGAGAAAGCCCCTCGCTTCCCGGAGGAAGGAGGGGCGAAAACGCTCGGGCGCGTCGGTTCGGTCTCAGGCGACCGTCAGGCCGACATCGACGTTGTTGCGCGTGGCGTTGGAATACGGGCACACCTTGTGGGCCTCTTGCACCAGACGTTCGGCATCCGCCTTGTCGAGGCCCGGCAGGCTGACCTTGAGATCGGCCGTGATGCCGAAGCCGCCCTCGGAGCGCGGGCCGATGCCCACATTGGCGGTGACGGTCGTGTCGTTCGGAACCTTGAGCGAGAGCTGCGGCGCCACGAACTTCATCGCGCCGAGGAAGCACGCGGAATAGCCGGCCGCAAAAAGCTGCTCGGGGTTATTGCCTTCGCCGCCGCCGCCGCCCAGCTCCTTCGGAGTGGAGAGCTTCACCGAGAGGCTGCCATCCTCGGTCTTGGCCGAGCCGTCGCGGCCTCCGGTGGCGGTTGCAGTGGTGCGGTACTTCACATCAACGGACATCGTGATCTCCCCGGCAGATGGGCCGTGCGCATTAAATGGCGGGCACGGTTCGGATATCCAGAATATCGATTGCGCGCAATCTAAATTCCAGCAAGCCTGTCATGCGTGCCTCACGCATCGACCAGTTCGAAGCGGTCCACATCGACGAGGCCGCGATCCGTGATCTTCAGGTGTGGGATCACCGGCAAGGGCAGGAAGGCGACCTGAAGGAACGGTTCCGGCAACACGACGCCGAGGCTGCGCGCCGCGTCACGCAGATGCCGAAGTGCTTCGGCGATGCCGGAATGGGATTGCAGACTCATCAGCCCGGCGAGCGGCAGGGCGATCTCCGCGAGGACCCGTCCCCCCTCGGCCACCACGAAGCCACCCTCGATCTCGCCGAGGCGATTCACGGCCACCGCCATATCCGCCTCGTCGGCGCCGACCACCGTGATGTTGTGGCAATCGTGCCCGACCGAGGAGGCGATGGCGCCGCGCTTCATGCCGAAACCCTTTACGAAGGCGACGCCGATTCCCCTGTCGCCTGGCCGTGTCCGTCCGTGGCGCTCCACCACAGCGACCTTCACCGCGTCCTGATCGAGGTCGATCCTCCGCTCCCCGTCCGAGTAGGGAAGGGTGAGGTCGTGGCGCAGCGTAATGATCTTGCCCGGCACCACGCCGATCACCGGCGTCGAGGGGCCGGAGCCGGGCGCCGCGAAATCGGCCGCATTCACCCGGCGGCTGCGGATACTGTTCCGCCCGATCGGCGCGACCGCCCGGCGCTCCGCGAACACGGCATCGTCGACCAGCCTCCCGGCACTGAGCACACCCGAGACCGAGCACTGGGCGAGATCGTCGAGGATGACGAGGTCGGCCCGCTGCCCGGGGGCGACGAGGCCGCGATCATGCAACCCGAAGGCCCTCGCCGCCGACCATGAGACGGCGCGGTAGACGGCGAGCGGGGGGCAACCGAGCCGGATCGCCGTCCGCACCACGAAGTCGAGATGCCCCTCCTCGGCGATGTCGAGGGGGTTCCGGTCGTCGGTGCAGAAGGCCAGGAACGGCGCCGTGCGCTCGTCGAGGATCGGCGCCAGGGCGTGCAGATCCTTCGAGACCGAGCCTTCGCGGATCAGGATGGTCATTCCCTTGGAGAGCTTCTCCATCGCCTCTTCGGGCGTCGTCGCCTCGTGCTCCGTGCGGATGCCGGCGGCGATGTACCCGTTGAGGGCGGTCCCGCGCAGCAGCGGCGCGTGTCCGTCAATGTGTCGCCCTTGAAAGGCCGCGAGCTTGGCCAGCGCACCCTCGTCCCCGGCCAGAACGCCAGGGAAGTTCATGAACTCGGCAAGGCCGATCACTTTGGGGTGGCTTGCGAAAGGCAGAAGGTCGGCGGCCTCGATGCAGGCACCGGAGGTTTCGAGATGCGCCGCCGCGGGCACGCAGGACGAAAGTTGCACCCGCAGGTCCATGACCGTCGCCTCGGCCGATTCGAGGAACCATGCGAAGGCGTCCGTCCCGAGGACGTTGGCCATCTCGTGAGGATCGCAGATGCCGGTGGTGACACCGCGCGGCAGCACGCACCGCTCGAATTCGAGGGGCGGCATCAGCGACGATTCCACATGGAAGTGTGTGTCGATGAAGCCCGGCACCACGATCCTGCCGGTGATGTCGATCTCGCGTTGCCCGCGATAGCTGCCGAACGTGCCGACGATCCGCCCGCCGCAGATGGCGATGTCGGAGGCGACGAGGTTGCCGGTCACGAGGTCGAGGAAGCGCCCGTTCTTGAGGACGAGATCGGCGTCGGTGCGCCCCGCACCCTGCGTGATGGCCCGCCTGAGAAAGTCCACACTCATGCTCACCTCCGACGGCCGCGCTGCCAGGACTGTGCCAGCTTCGGCGAACGCGCGAGAACCCGGTGCCAACGGTGCCGCATGCGAGATTTTCTCTCTTGCGCGCCGGAACATCGCCGGGCACTGTCAAGCAATGTTGACACTCGCGGCCAGACCGGAGTCGAGGGACACGAGCGATCCACGGCCTCACGCTGTGGTGATCGGCTCGGGTTTCGGCGGGCTGGCCGCCGCGGTCCGCCTCGGAGCGCGCGGATACCGCGTGACGGTGCTGGAACGGCTGGAGCAGCCCGGCGGGCGCGCCCGCGTTCACCGCCGGGACGGCTTCACGTTCGATGCCGGGCCTACCATCGTCACCGCACCGTTCCTGTTCGAGGAATTATGGGAGCTGGCGGGCAAACGCCTCTCCGATGACGTGACCATGGTGCCGATGGATCCGTTCTACCGGATCCGGTTCAGCGACGGCGCCACCTTCGATTACAGCGGCGATCCGGAGCGGATGCGCGCCGAGGTCGCCAAGTTCTCCCCCGGCGACGTAGCGGGCTATGAGCGGTTCATGGCCCATGCCCGCGCGGTCTGCGCGCTGGGCTTCGAGCAACTGGGCCATGTGCCCTTCGGCTCGGTCGGCGCGATGCTGAAGATCGCCCCCGATCTGCTGCGCCTCTCCGGCCACCGCAGCGTTCATTCGGTGGTGGCGAGCTTCATCCGCGACGAGCGGCTGCGCACCGTGTTCAGCTTTCACCCGCTCCTGATCGGCGGAAACCCGTTCAAGGCGAGCGGTGTCTATTGCCTGATCGCCGATCTCGAGCGGCGCTGGGGCGTGCATTTCGCCATGGGCGGCACGGGCAAGCTCGTGGAAGGGCTGGTTCGGCTCATTCGGGGGCAGGGCGGCCGGGTGCGTCTTGGCGCCGAGGTCGGCGAGATCGTCGTCGAGCAGGGAGCGGCGCGCGGCGTGCGGCTCGCGGGCGGCGAGGTCATCCCCGCCGACATCGTGGTGAGCAACGCGGACTCCGCCCTGACCCAAGCGAAGCTCCTGCCTGAGAACCTGCGTTGGAGCCCGCGCCGCCTGAAGCGATCACGCTCATCCATGGGTCTGTTCGTCTGGTATTTCGGCACCCGTCGCCGTTACCCGGACGTGGCCCACCACACGATCATGCTCGGGCCGCGCTATCGCGAACTGCTGGGCGATATCTTCGACCGGAAGGTGCTGGCGAAGGATGCGAGCCTCTATCTCCACCGCCCCACGGCGACGGATGACAGCCTCGCCCCCCCGGGACAGGATTGCTTCTACGTGCTGGCTCCGGTGCCGAACCTTGCCGGCGGGCAGGATTGGGCGGCCTTGGCCGAGCCCTATCGCCAGCGGATCGAGGCGATGCTCGAAGAGAGCGTCCTGCCGAACCTTCGTGCCGAACTCGCCACCAGCTTCGTGACCACGCCGCAGGATTTTCAGGACGATTTCCTGAGCTTCCGCGGCTCCGGCTTCGGCCTGGAACCGGTGCTGACCCAATCGGCATGGTTCCGGCCGCACAACCGATCCTCTGTGCCGAACCTCTACCTCGTCGGCGCGGGCACCCATCCGGGTGCCGGTCTGCCCGGCGTTCTCTCGTCCGCTCGTATCCTCGATCGCGTGGTGCCGGATGCCCGTGTCACGGCCTGAACCGATCCGCGCCGATGATCGCGCGGCCTGCCGCACCGCGATCCGCGCGGGCTCCAAGAGCTTCCACGCGGCGGGGTTGCTGCTGCCGTCCTCGGTGCGCCAGCCCGCCCACGGTCTCTACGCGTTCTGCCGCTTGGCCGACGACCTCGTGGACGAGAACGACGACGTTCACGGGCGGCACCGGGCGGTGGCCCGTCTGCGCGAACGGATCCATCTCGCCTATGCCGGCTATCCCGCCGACGATCCGGCCGACCGCGCCTTCGCCACGACCATCGCCGCCCACGCCATTCCCGACGCGCTGCCGCTCGCTCTGGTCGAGGGGCTGGAATGGGACGCGCAGGGCCGCTCCTACGCGGATATCGGCGAATTACACGCCTATGCCGCCCGCGTGGCAGGGGCTGTCGGGGTGATGATGGCCCTCATCATGGGCGTGCGAAGCCAGGAAGCCCTGGCCCGCGCCTGCGATCTCGGCGCCGCGATGCAACTCACCAACATCGCCCGCGACGTGGGCGAGGATGCCCGCATGGGCCGCCTCTATCTGCCCCGGGACTGGATGGACGAGGCCGGGCTCGACGCCGAGGCGTTCTTGAGCGATCCGCGCCCTTCACCCGCCCTGGCGCGAGTGGTCGCCCGACTGCTCGCGGAGGCCGACGGGCTCTATGCCCGCGCCGAATCCGGCATCGCCGCGCTGCCGCCGCGCTGCCGGCCGGCGATCCGTGCCGCCTCGCGGATCTATTCCCGCATCGGCCTGTCGGTCGCGCGCAACGGCTACGATTGTGTCACCCAACGGGCCAGGGTCGGCGATTGGGCGAAGCTCGGCCACGCCCTTGCTGCCGCCCTGCCGCGTCCCGCCGGTCCAGACCTCGCCCTGCCGCCGTTGGCACAGACGGCCTTCCTCATCGAGGCGGTCGCGGCGTATCCCTTGCCGCGCGGCCCCCGAGCCCTGCCGTCATGGTGGGATCTGCGAGGCCGCGTGCTGCACGTGCTCGACCTGATCGAGACCCTGCGCGAGCGCGAAGCCTTCGCGCAGGGCGGCCAATCGGAGATCGCGCGCTAGCCCCCTTCTACTGAAGGTGCTTGGTGTAGGTGTCGCCCGCCTGCGCCTTCAGCGCGGCGCCAGCCTCCCGCCCGATACGTTCGGCATCGGCCACAGGGCCTTCGCCTGAGGCCGCCCAATGCTGGCTTCCGTCCGGCAGGAACAGCAACCCATCGATCCGCAGGCGGTCACCCTGAATCTGCGCCAGCGCCGCGATGGGCGTCCGACAGGACCCGTCGAGTTCGGCCAGAAGAGCCCGCTCGGCGCCCACGGCGATCGTGGTGGTCTCGCAGGCGATGGGCGCGAGCAGCGCGCGGATCTCCGCATCGTTCTCGCGGCACTCGATGCCGAGCGCCCCCTGCGCCACGGCGGGCAGCATGGTCTCCACCGGCAGGACCGAGCGGGCCATGGATTCCAGGCTGAGGCGCTGGAGCCCCGCGAGCGCCAGAAGCGTCGCGTCGCACTCGCCCGATTCGAGCTTTCGCATGCGGGTGTTGGCGTTTCCGCGCAGGGGAACGACCTTCAGGTCGGGCCGATGCATCAGCACCTGCGCCGCCCGGCGGAGCGACGACGTGCCGACGCGCGCACCCTCGGGCAATGCGAGCAGCGTCTCGGCATGGGGCGAGAGGAACGCGTCGCGCGGATCGTCCCGTTCGAGGATACAGGCGATGGCGAGCCCTTCCGGCAGCCACGTCTCGACATCCTTCATCGAATGAACGGCGACGTCGACCTCGTTCGCGTAGAGCGCCTGTTCCAATTCCTTGGTGAACAGACCCTTGCCGCCGATCTCGGAGAGCGGCCGGTCGAGGATCTTGTCGGCCACCGTGGTGACGACGACGAGTTCGGTTTCCAGGCCGGGATTGGCGGCAACGATCTTGTCGCGGACCATGCCCGTTTGGGCGAGGGCCATCGGACTGCCGCGGGTGCCGATGCGCAGGGGGCGGTTCAGCATGTCGGGTGTGTGTCGCTTCTCACGGACGGGGGCGGCAGCGCGACCTTACAGAAGCGAATGCTCCGCTTCCATCATCTTGAGCAGTCCGGTTCAGGCGCCGTCAACCAAAGGTGTTCTAGACCGGATATGAACCAGATGATCCCGCAACGGGAATGGATCGGCGAGGTCATGAAACGAAGCGGAACGAGGTCATGCTGATCCTGCCGAGCCGGCGCCAATTCCTCACCGGTCTCGGTGCGGCCGTCGGCGTCGCGGGAGCGACAGGGGCCTATGGCTTCGGCGTCGAGCCCCTGCATCGTCTGGTCGTGACACGCTACGCGCCATCGATCCCGTCATGGGCGAACGGTCCATCCCTTCGGATCGCCGTGCTGGCCGATTTCCACATTTGTGAGCCGTTCATGCCCTTCGACAGGGTGGCGCAGATCGTGGACACGACCAATGCGCTTCGCCCGGACCTCATTCTGATGCTCGGGGATTATCCGGCCGGGAAGGTCGCGTGGCAAAAGCTGCCTCTGTCGGATTTCGCCCGGCTCGTGGAGGGACTTCGCGCGCCCCTCGGCACCTATTCCATCCTCGGCAACCACGATTGGTGGGACGACGAGGCGACGCAACTCGCCGTCGGCGGCACGCCCCGCGTCCGCAAGATCCTGGAGGCCCGGGGCATTCCCGTCCTCGAGAACGACGTCATCCGGCTCACCAAGGACGGCAAGCCGTTCTGGCTCGCGGGGCTCGGTGATCAGGAGCCCTTCGAGTATAGGCCGATCAGCATCGCCGATCTCCCCGGCACGTTGGCGAAGGTCACGGACGACGCGCCGGTCCTCATGATGGCGCACGAGCCGAAGATCTTCCCTTGGATGTCGAAGCGCGTCGCGCTCACTTTGTCGGGCCACACCCATGGCGGGCAGGTCCGGATCTTCGGCCGATCCCCGGCCATCCGCCCGGTCGCGGGCCACGATCTCGCCTATGGTCATCGCATCATCGACGGCCGCCACATCATCGTCTCGGGCGGGTTCGGGGTCAGTCGCATTCCGGTGCGCTTCGGTGTTCCTCCGGAAATCGTGATGGTGGAACTGGGACAATCTGCGCCGGACGCCACGACCTCCTGAGGTCTAGGGGCAATCCCAATCCGAACTCCGCGCGCTAAATGGCGCTCATGCGCGCGCTTCTTCTCCTTCCAATCCTCTGCCTCACGGCCGGGTCCGCACGGGCGGACGAGTGCGAGACCCTGGTCTCGAAGATCATCGCAGAGACCGGCGCCAAGGCCGACCTGCGGCGGTCGGACTACGCCACCTTCACCGTCAGCCCCGACATGACCATGTCGCTCGCCTGCGGCGCGCCCGCGCTCTCCTCGGTGGGGGCGCAGTACAAGGGCGAGACGCCGCCGGACGAGTACTACACCACCTTCGCCAAGGCGGGTCAGGCCGTCACCGGCATCGATGCCAAGGTCATCGTGGACGCGGCTCACAAGGCGCAGGCGACGGCCAGCCGGAAGCGCCACAGCAACATCGACCTCGGCGGGGCGCTGGTGACCTGCTCAACGATGGTCTCGCCCGACAAGGGACCGCTGACGCTGTGCGCGGTGATCGAGCACAGCGACAAGAGCTGATCGCGCATTCCGACGAAGGGGATACCGGTTCGTCGCAAGATGCGCGTTAAAACCCAAAGCGAGAGCGGTATCCGGCCGATTTGAGGCATTCCCGTCGATGGAGCCCTGGTCGTCTTTGCGAACGGAGTGAAGCAATCCAGGGAGGCGCACCGTTCTGAGGCGCCCCGCTACCTCGGATTGCTTCGCTGACGCTCGCAAAGACAGAGGTACGCAAACCAGCTCGATCGAATACGCTTCTTGGAGCGAGGCGTTACGGACGTTCCGCCTTCGGGGCGACGGTGGCGTCGGGTTGTCCGCTCTTCGCCAGGGCGTCCGCGACGAATCCTGACGCCTTCATCTCCTCGACGAAGCGGTCCAAGTAGGCTTGCGCCTCCGGGCGACCTGCTGGCAATGCGACGGCCTGCTCGATGGCCATGAAGCGGCCGGGGAGGATGCGCACGTCCGCGTGGTCCCGCGCATAGACTTCGAGCGGCTGGCGAACGGAGGCCACTACATCGGTGTGGTCCCGCCGGAACACATCCAGAGCCGCCGCCGATGTCGGGGCGAAGACGCGCTCCGCGTTCTTCAGATGGCGGCTGAGGTACAGGTCGTAGGCCGTGTTTCGCCCGACCGCGATCCTCACGCCGGGGCGATCGACCTGATCGTTCTGCGTGATCGGCGAGACCGCGGGCACCATGTAGGCACCTTCGATGATCACGTAGGGCGCGGTGAAGGCGATGGTTTGGGCACGCTGGGGATCGATGGCCAGGAACGCCACATCCCAAGGATGAGCACCGCCGACCGCTTCGACCACCTTTCCGGCCGTGTCGTAGGTCGTGAAGGCGACCGGGATCTTCAACCGCCGCCCGAGTTCGCGGGCCAGATCCGCCGAGATGCCCGCGGGCTCCCCATCGGCACCCTTCTGCGCCAGGACGATGTTGCCGTAATTGATCGCGGCGCGCAGCGTCCCTGTGGGAGCCATCGCGCGGACCAGGGCGGGGGAGACGTCTTCAGCCATGGCCTTGCCCTCGCAGGCGGCGAGAAGGGACAGCGTGCCCCACAGGACCGCACCGGTGACGCGACGTGCGAGACGGCGGCCTGCTGGAGGCCGACCGCCGTGCTTCGCGTTCATCACGCTCAGAGCGGGATGTTGTCGTGCTTCTTCCAGGGCTGCTCCATCTTCTTGGTGCGGAGCATGCCCAGCGCGCGGGCGATCCGCCGACGCGTGGAATGGGGCATGATCACCTCGTCGATGTAGCCGCGTTCGGCCGCCACGAAGGGCGAAAGGAAGCGATCTTCGTATTCCTTGGTGCGCTCGGCGATCTTGTCCGGGTCGCCGAGCTCGTTGCGGAAGATGATCTCCACCGCGCCCTTGGCGCCCATCACCGCGATCTGCGCGGTCGGCCACGCGTAGTTCACGTCGGCGCCGACATGCTTCGAGGCCATGACGTCATAGGCGCCGCCGAAGGCCTTGCGGGTGATGATCGTGACTAGCGGCACGGTCGCTTGGTTGTAGGCGAACAGCAGCTTGGCGCCGTGCTTGATCAGGCCGCCGTATTCCTGTGCGGTGCCCGGAAGGAAGCCCGGCACGTCCACGAAGGTGATGATCGGGATCGAGAAGGCGTTGCAGTAGCGCACGAAGCGAGCCGCCTTCCGCGAGGCGTCCGAATCGAGCACGCCCGCGAGCACCAGCGGCTGGTTCGCCACGAAGCCGACCGTGCGGCCCTCGATGCGGCCGAAGCCGGTGATGATGTTGCGCGCGTAAGCCGCCTGGATCTCGAAGAAGTCGCCCTCATCGACCACCCGGCGGATCAACTCGCCCATGTCGTAGGGCTTGTTCGGATTGTCGGGGATCAGCGTGTCGAGCGACATGTCCAGACGGTTCACGTCGTCGAACGACTCGATCTCCGGAACGCCATCGATGTTGTTGGCGGGCAGGAAGTCGAGCAGGCGACGGATCTGGAGGATCGCCTCGACATCGTTCTCGAAGGCGCCGTCGGCGATCGAGGACTTGGTGGTGTGGACCTTGGCGCCACCGAGCTCTTCGGCGGTCACCACCTCGTTGGTCACGGTTTTCACCACGTCGGGGCCGGTCACGAACATGTAGCTCGTGTCGCGGACCATGAAGATGAAGTCGGTCATGGCGGGCGAGTACACGTCGCCGCCCGCGCACGGGCCCATGATGACGGAGATCTGCGGGATCACGCCGGATGCCATGACGTTACGGCGGAACACCTCGCCGTAGCCGCCGAGTGCCGCCACGCCCTCTTGGATGCGCGCGCCGCCGGCATCGAAGATGCCGATGATCGGGGCGCGCATCTTCAGCGCCATGTCCTGCACCTTCACGATCTTGGCGGCATGGGTCTCCGAGAGGGAGCCGCCGAACACCGTGAAGTCCTTCGAGAACAGGAAGACCGTGCGGCCGTTGATCGTGCCCCAGCCGGTCACGACGCCGTCGCCGGGGATCTTCTGCTTCTCCATGCCGAAATCGGTGGAGCGGTGCTGCACGAACATGTCGAACTCTTCGAACGACCCATGGTCGAGCAGGAGTTCGATGCGCTCGCGCGCCGTGAGCTTGCCGCGGTTGTGCTGAGCCTCGACGCGCTTCTCGCCGCCGCCGAGGCGAGCCTGGTCGCGGCGCTCGGCAAGTTTGTCGAGGATGTCCTTCATGGTCGTCGTCCGCCCCTGTGCATGCTCGGCCACCCGGTGTGTCCGGATCGACCTTGAGCGTTGCTATCGGTCGGGCCTTAGCACGGGCTTCGACGGCCGCAAACAGACCACAAAGTGCCGTTTCGGCATCTTCGAAGAGCGTCGAACGAGGGGAAGATGGTGGACGGTGCAGGGATCGAACCTGCGACCTTTCCCGTGTGAAGGGAACGCACTACCGCTGTGCTAACCGTCCGTTGCGCGACCCGTCAGCAACGGGCGCCGCGCGGAAGCGAGGGCTGATGCCGCCCGCGACCGGATAAGCGGCTTCTATTGCTCTCGCCCCCGCCCCGTCAAGCCGGGATCCGCCGATTGCGCCGCAAGGTTGACTTTCGGTGGCGGCGAGTGCGCTTTGGGACCATGGATCGAGCACAAGAGGGTCCGCCGCCGGGGGGAGGCGCGGGGGAATCGGCCACACCGCGGATGCGCGTGGCGATCACCTATTGCGTCCAGTGCAATTGGCTTCTCCGAGCGGGTTGGATGGCTCAGGAACTCCTGTCCACCTTCAAGGACGATCTCGGGGAGGTCGCCCTTGTGCCGGGAACGGGCGGGGCCTTCCGCATCGAGGCCGACGGCGTCCTCCTCTGGGAGAGGGTGCGCGACGGTGGGTTTCCGGATGTGAAGGCCCTCAAGCAGCGAGTGCGAGACCGGCTCGACCCGGCCCGTGATCTCGGCCATATCGACAGGTGATGATGGTGGCGTACGCGCAGGGGCGCATGGATCACCGGCGTATGAATCCCCGGCAATCCGGAGAGCGCAGGCGGTGAGCCCGCGTCATGATCCGCAGCACGTCCCGCCGCCACGGCGTGGCTCGTGGCTGATGCGCCGCTTGCACAGGTTCGGCCGCAACGGGTTCTCCACCCAGGTCTACCTCGTGGCCCTGGTCGTGGCGCTGATCGGTCCCGGCCTGCTGTTCACCGCGATCCTGCTGATGCGTTACGCCTCGGCCGAGCGGGCGCGGTTCGAGCAGGATGCCAGGGAGAACGTGCGCGGCATCAGCCTGTCGCTCGACAGGGACGTGGCGGGCCTCGTCTCCGTGCTTCAGACCCTCGCGACCTCGCCCCGGCTGAAGGACGGCGACTTCTCGGCCTTCGATGCCCAGGCGCGCCTCGTCCGCTCCTCCCTCGATCTCGACGTGCTGCTGCGCCGTCCGAATGGGCAGGAGGTGGTCAATACCGGCGTGCCGCGTGGGGCGCCCCTGCCGGTGGCGCCCCTGCCGATCGATGCGGAACTCACCAAGGGGCAGGTGCGGGCGCTCGTCAGCGGCTATGTCGCCGCGATGAGTTCGGACGATGCCAGCTACGCCGTCGGCGTTCCGGTGATCTCGGACGGCGAGGTCACCTACATTCTGAGCTTCACGGTGCCCCTGTCACGGCTTCAGGGCATCCTGGCACGGGAGGTCGTGCAGGGCTGGACGACCGGCATCTCCGACCGCAGCGGCCTCGTCCTGGCGCGCCTTCCGGATCCCCACTCGGTGATCGGCCGCCCGCGCCTCGCCACCCTGCGGCAGGTCCAGACCAGCACGTCCGGCGTGTGGGAGGGGCAGGACCGGCAGCGGCGTCCCGTCGTCGTCGTCGAGGCACGCTCGCGCCTCACAGGCTGGACCGTGGCGACCAGCATTCCTCAGAACCTCGTGGACGCGCGGGTGCGCCGTTGGATCTGGGCCTTCGCGGGGTTCGGCCTCCTCGTGCTCGCCACGTCGTCGCTGCTCGCGATGAGCCTGTGGTCGCGGGTCTCGCGGCCCCTGCGCCACCTCGCGGCGTCGGGCCCGGCGCTCGCGCGGGGCGAGGCGATCCCCCGTGTCGCCTCGCCGGTCCACGAGATCCAACGCCTCGCGACGGTCCTGTCGGATGCGTCGCTGCGCATCCGGACCCGCGAAGAGGAGCGCGACCGCGCCCTGGAGGAAACGAAGCGCGGCCTCTCGGCGCTGAAGGAAAGCGAGGCGCGCTTCCGCCATATGGCCGACTCCGCCCCCGCGCTGATCTGGATGACCGACGAGACCGGCGAGGTGAGCTTCGCCAACCTGCATTTCGACCACCTGTTCGGCATGCCCGCCGCTGCCCTGGCCGATGCGGGTTGGGAGCGGATCATCCATCCGGACGATCTCGAAGCCTTCCGGGGCGCCTTCGAAGACGCCTTCGCCGCACGCGGGCCGTTCCGCATGGAGACCCGCATCGTCGACCGGACCGGCGCCGTGCGCTGGTTGCGCTGCGAGGGCGTACCGCGCCTGGACGATGCCCAGCGCTTCCTCGGCTACACGGGCTGCAACGTCGACATCACCGATGCCAAGCTCGCGGAGGAGCATCTCCTTCTGCTGATCCACGAGTTGAACCACCGGGTGAAGAACACCCTGGCGACGGTGCAATCCATTGCGATGCAATCCCTGCGCGGCCTCGACGGGCCCGAAGCCGAGGCGGCGAGGGCAGCCTTCGAGGCGCGACTTCTGGCGCTCGCCCGCGTCCACGACGTGCTCACCCGAGAAAGCTGGGACGGCGCGGAATTGTCGGCCGTGGTCGCGGATGCGATCCGTCCCCTCGACGCGGGTGGCAATGCGCCGTCGCGCTTCCGGGTGAGTGGGCCGCCGCTGCGCCTACCGCCGCGCCTCGCCCTGTCCATCGCCATGGCGCTGCACGAACTTGGCACCAACGCCGTGAAGTATGGCGCTCTCTCGAACGATGCGGGCATCATCATGATCGACTGGACCGTGCGGCGGGGTGAGCAGACCACGCTCAACCTCGCTTGGCGCGAGAGCGGCGGTCCGCCGGTGAAGAAGCCGACGCGCACGGGGTTCGGCTCGCGCCTCATCGAGCGCAGCCTTGCGCGCGAACTCGCTGGGGACGTGCAGCTTACCTACGAGCCGGAGGGCGTCGTCTGTACCATCGACGCTCCGGTCCCGCCGCCGGGCCTTCTCGAGCGCAAGACCATCACCGCGCCCGCCCGGATCGCGCCCCTGCCGCTGGCCGGGTAGCCGGTCAGTTGTAGGGGTCGGCCGCGTCTCGCAGGCCATCGCCGACGAAGTTGAAGGCGAGCACCGTCACCAGCACCGGCACTACCGGCAGGAGCAGCCAAGGATAGAGCTGCACCGCCGCCAGATTCTGCGCTTCGTTGAGCAGCACGCCCCAGCTGGTGACCGGCGGGCGCAGTCCGAGGCCGAGGAAGGATAGGGCCGTCTCGCCCAGGATCATTGTCGGGATCGACAAGGTCGCCGAAGCGATCAGGTGGCTCATGAAGTTCGGGATGAGATGCCGCCCGATCAACCGTGCGGGGGAAGCGCCCATCAGTTCGGCGGCCTGGACGAAATCCTCCTCGCGTAGCGCCAGCAGCTTGCCGCGCACCGCCCGGGCAAGCCCCGGCCAGTCGAGCAGGCCGAGGATGACGGTGATGCCGAAGAAGACGAGAAGCGGGCTCCAATTCGCGGGCAAGGCCGCCGATAGCGCCAGCCAGAGCGGCAGTTCGGGAATCGAGCGCACGATCTCGATGAGCCGCTGGACGGCAGCATCCAGCACGCCCCCGAAATACCCCGCGATTCCCCCGAAGAAGAGGCCGAGCACGAAGGAGATCGCCACCCCCACGAGGCCGATCGTGAGCGAAACGCGCGTGCCGTAGACGATCCGCGAGAAGAGATCCCGCCCGAGCCGGTCGGTGCCGAGCAGGAACAGCGTTCCCCCTTCCGGCGCGCAGACGAGGTGGAAATCCGTGCGGATGAGGCCGAGCCAGTCGTAGCCGTCGCCCCGGCAGAGGAAGCGGAGGGGCTGGGGCTTCGACGCGTCGGCGACGTAGTCCCTTCGGAACGTGTCGAGGTCGAGCTGCGACTTGTACGGGTACACGAAGGGTCCGGCGAAGCGGCCTTCGTGCATCAGGTGCACGCCCTGCGGCGGAGCGTAGAGGAAATCGCCGTCGCGCCGCGCCTGCCCGTAGGGGGCGATCATCTCCACGAAGGGGATGAGCGCGTAGAGCACCAGCAGGACCAGCGCGAAGAACACCGCCAGCCGGTGCCGCAGGAACTTTCGTGCGATCAGACGCCAGGCCGAGGCGCTCCCGGCCGGATTGTCGGCCCGCTCGTCGGGTGCGAAGGGCGCCGGATCGACGAAGTGCCGCGGGTGCAGGGCATCGCTCATCGCAGGCCCATGCGGATGCGTGGATCGAGCCAGACCAGGGCGAGGTCCGAGATCAGCATGCCGACGAGTGTCAACGCGGCGACGAACATCAGGATGAAACCCGCCATGAACTGGTCCTGGTTGCGCAGGCTCTCCAGCAGCTGCGGCCCGACGGTCGGCAGGCTCAACACGAGCGAGACCAGCACGGAGCCCGAGACGAGATGCGGCAACAGGTTGCCGATATCCGCGACGAACGGGTTCAGGGACATGCGGAACGGATATTTCAGCAGCGCCCGCGTCGGCGCCATGCCCTTGGCGCGAGCGGTCACCGTGTAGGGCTTGGCGAGTTCATCCAGCAGGTTCGCCCGCATCCGGCGGATCATCGCCGCCGTCCCGCCGAGGCCGATCACCAGCGTCGGCACGATGAGATGGGCGGCGAGCGAGCGGATCTTTTCCCCGTCCCATGGCCGGTTGGTGAGCGAGGCGTCGTAGAGCCCGCCGATGGAGAGGCCGAACCAGCGGTTGGCGTAGAACAGCATGATGAGTGCCAGCAGGAAGCCCGGCACGGCGAGCCCGACATAGCCCAGCACCGTCACCACCGCGTCCCCGACCGTGTGCCGGTGGGTGGCCGAGTAGATCGCGGCCGGGATCGCCACGAGGTGGACGAAGATGACCGCCGTCACGTTGACGAGCAGCGTCAGCCACAGGGCATCTCCGACGACGTCGGCAACCGGCTTGTCATACTCGAACGACCAGCCCCAATCGCCCTGCAACAGGCCGGAGAACCCTGCGGGGCCCGGCATCAGCCCGACCCAGATCAGGTATTGCTCCCAGACCGGCCGATCGAGCCCGTACTGGCGGATCAGCAACTCGGCTTTCGCGATCGAGCCCGCCTCTCCCGTGGCGCGCAATTCCATGATCCGGTTCGTCAGGTAGTCCCCCGGCGGGAGCTTGATGACGAAGAACACCAGGGCCGAGATGATCAGCAGCGTGACGGCCATGGTGAGCAGGCGGCGCAGGATCTGGACGATCATCGTGCCTCTGCCCGCTTATCGGCCGCCTCGTCCCAGAATGCCTCGTCGAGGCGCTGCACACCGATCAACGCCGTGGGCTCCCAGGAATAGAGCGCCTTCTGTGGAAGGTTCACCAGCCTGTCGGCCGTGACGACCGGCTGCAAGGCTCCTGCCACCGTGCCGATGACCCAGGTGTTCCGCGCGTGATTCATGAGCATCTCGCGCCAGATCGCGGCCTGACGCGCGGCGTCGTCGGTGCTGCGCCATTCCCGGTCGAGCTCGAGCAGGCGGCGGGCTTCGGGCATGTCGCAGGCCTCGCCGCTGCGCCCCCGGCTGTCGACGTTCATCGACCAGCGCGGCCAGGAATAATGGTCGGGCTGGGCCGGGCTCAGGCCGGTCGGCGGCATAATCGCCGTGGGCACGGCGAGATCGAGCCCCTGCGCCGCGACCATCACGGTCAGCCCGCCGATGGAGCGGCGGCGCAGATTGGTGCGCTCCTGCGGTTTGGTGACGAGGCGGATGCCGACCTCGCGCCAGAATTCCGCGATGAGCGTCAGGCCGTCGAGGATCTCGGACGCCTCGCCGTCGCTCTCCACTACGATCTCGAGGGGGCGCCCGTCGGACAGGAGCCGGATGCCGGAACCGTCTCGCTTGTCGAGGCCCGCCTCGTCCAGAAGCCTGTTCGCTTGCCCAGGATCGTAGGAGGCGTTGAGGGTCCGGTACTCGGGTGAATAGAGCGGAGATTCCGCGATGATCGTGTCGTTGCCCTCGGTTCCGAGGCCGAAGAGCAGCGTGTTGTTGAGGGTGCGCCTATCGGTGGCGAGCGACAGGGCGTGCCGGTAGCGCACATCCCGGTTCAGGGCACGCCAGACGGGATCGACGGTGGTGAGGTTGGGGTAAAGGGCGAGTTCGGAGCCCCGCGCCACCGGCCACAGATTCGTGCGGTAGCGGTGGGATTTTTCCCCCTCCTTGAGGCTGGGGATGTCGGGCATGGACAGGCCGCGGAACATCAAATCCGCCTCACCCGCATTGGTCTTGGCGACGAGAAGACCGGTCGAGGCCACATCCATCACGATGCGATCGACATAGGGCAGCTGAGTTCCGGCCGTATCGATCCGGTGATAGGAGCGGTTGCGCTCGAAGGAAAAGCGCGTCGCCGGGGAACGTGTGCGCGGAACCCACCCCTGAAGGGTCGGACATTCCGGGTTCATCAACTCGTAATTGTCGTCGAGCTTGTTGTGCAGGGCGGCCCAACCCCGCAGCTTCAGGGCCTTCGCCTTGGCCTCGGCTTCGTCCTTTCCCGCATAGCGCGGGTGGTACGGCTTCAAGTAATGCGCCGGACGATAGATGAGCGGATCGCGCGGGGCGGCGAGCGCGGGCAGGAACATCGGGTTCGGACGGGGCCACGTGTAGCGGACCGTCCGCGCATCCGGGAATTCGACCTGCGGCGGCTTCCCATCCACCATGAAGAAGGCGGGCGGGCCCTCGGGGCTCAGCTCCTTCTGGTTGGCGACGTCTTCCCAGTAATAGCGGAAATCCTCGCTGGTGAAAGGATGCCCGTCCGACCAGCGGTGTCCGTCGCGAAGGGTGAAGGTGAAGCGCCCGCCCTCCACATCGACCCTTTCCAGCACGTCGGGCCGCAGGGTCAGGGAGGCGTCGTAGCCGATGAGGCGGGTATAGCCGTAGACCGAGAGGTAGCGGACGTCCCGCGCCTTGGCGATCAGCGTGCGGATCGTCCCGCCCTGCTTCCCGAGGCGCCTGCCCTTGGCGGCAAGGTCCGCGACGAACGGTGTCGCGGGCGGGGCGGGGGCGTCCTCGGCGAGGGCGCGACGGGGCAGGGCAGTCGCGGCGGCGAGCCCGGCGAGGAGCGTGCGGCGGGAGAACCCGGCGGCGCTCACGGTCCGCCTCCGTGCAACTCCACGTAAGTCAGCCGCGCGGGCGAGTAGCCGGTAGCGCGGTGCATGTCGTCGAAGGCATGGGAGCGGGCGATCAGGTCGCTGGCCTGGCGCGCTTCCACGTCTCCGGCGGGCTGCTCGAAGGGGCGGCCGTTGCGGGTCCAGCGGATCGGCTCCGGGCTCACGTCGAGCGCCGTGATCATCGCGATGGTCGGATGGGCCGGTCCGCCATGGGCGTGGATCCGGTGGGCCGCCGCATCGTCGTCGAAGAGCAGGCGCGTCAAGCCGCGCACACGTGCTTCCACCACCCGGCGGGCCTGAGAGACGTGATCGTCGAAGAACGCCACCGTCCTGGCGGGATCGAGCATCGACCAGTCGGCGCGGGACCAATCCTCCCGGCTGTAGCGCGCCTCTCCGTCCCTGTATTGCAGCCCCGACAGGTCGGGGTCGTGGCAGAAGATCCGCGCCTCCGGGCACGCCTGCCGGATCACCCAGGTCGTAAGCCCCCGGAAGACCCCGGATTCGATCACGAAATCCGGCCGCAGCGCCCGCATCGCGACGTAGAGTTGCAGCGCGCCGTTGAAGCCGCTGCCACCGCGCCGCTGCCGCACGGGCGCGGTGGGGATGAGGTGCCAAAAGCGCTCCACCAGGGCGCGAACGTCCTCGTCCGCGCGCAGGCCGGAGGCGCGCAGGTCGGAATGGAGACTCTCCGCCGCCGCATCGAGCAGGCGGGCGACTTCGCGCGGCGAGGTGGGCCGATGGGTCCAGTCCGGCGCGGCGGGCACGAGGTCGTAGCCGAGACGGTCGAACAGGGGGCCGAGCACCTTCCGGCGCAGGCGTTCGAGGACGATGGGCGGGCGTGGCTGCATCAGGCGGCGTTTCGTTCGTCGAGGGATCGGTAGCGGGCCCAGTGCCCCTTCTCGACTTCCATCATGATTCCGGATTCGTGGGGCGCTAGGGCGAAGTCGTCCGGCCAGCGCGCGGGGTCCGAGGCCTCGCCGGTCACCTTCGTGAAATCGAGGGGATGGTCGAGGCTCGGGTCCGGCACGGCGGCGAGGAGCGCCTTCGTGTAGGGATGGACCGGAGCCCGGAAGAGCGCAGCCCGGTCGGCTTCTTCCACGATACGGCCGCGGCACATCACGCTGATCGTGTCGGCCATGTAATCCACCACCGCGAGGTTGTGAGACACGATGAGATAGGACAGGCCGAGCGCCTGCTGCAGGTCCTTCAGCAGGTTCAGGATCTGTGCCTGCACCGAGACGTCCAGCGCCGAGACCGGCTCGTCCAGCACGAGGAGACGCGGTTCGAGGCTGAGCGCGCGCGCGATGCCGATGCGCTGGCGCTGGCCCCCGGAAAAGGCGTGCGGGTAGCGCCCGAGCGCCGAGTCCTCCAGCCCGACCATGGCCATCAGCTCGCGGCACCGCTCCCGCCGCTTGCCCTGCGGCACGCCGTGGATCTCCATCGGCTCGGACAGGATCTGGCGCACGGTCATGCGCGGATCGAGCGAGGCGTAGGGGTCCTGAAACACGAACTGGACGTTGCGGCGATAGGCGAAGAGCGCATCGCCCTTCAGCGTGTGCACGTCCTTCAGGCCCGCGCCATCGTCGAACAGGATGCGACCGCCGTCAGGTGGCATGGCCCGCATGATCATCTTGGAGACGGTGGTCTTGCCTGAACCGGATTCACCGACGAGCCCCAGGGTACGGCCACCCTGCAGGGTGAGGGACACATCGGAAACCGCGCGCACCGTCCGCGGGCGGGCGAAGAGACGGCCTGCACGCAGCGTGAAGGTCTTGCTCACGCCCTCGACCTTGAGCACCGGCCCGGACAGTTGCGGCGCCTCCCGCGTGGGCGGGATCGTCGCGCGGGCGGGGCGGATCGGCGTCAGCCGCTCGCCCGGCGCCATGTCGAAGCGTGGCACTGCCTCGATCAGGGCCTTCAGGTAGGCATGGCCGGGACGGCGCATCACCTCGTCCTTGGGGCCGGACTCGACCAGCCGTCCCCGGTAGAGCACGGCCACGTCGTGGGCGATGTTGGCGACCACCCCGAGATCGTGGGTGATGAGCAGGATCGCCATGCCCGTCTCGTCCTGCAAACGGCCGAGCAGGGCGAGGATCTGCGCCTGTGTCGTCACATCGAGCGCGGTCGTCGGCTCGTCCGCGACGAGGAGGGCGGGCTTCATGATCAACGCCATGGCGATCATCGCCCGCTGGCGCAGCCCGCCCGACAGCTCGAACGGGTAGGTCTTCAGAGCCCGCTTGGGATCGGGGAAGCCGACCCGCGCCAAGGCGTCCTCGGTCTGAGCATCGGCCTCCTTGCGGTCGGCTCCGGTATGGACGCGCAAGGCCTCGCCGATCTGGTCGCCTACCGTATGGAGGGGCGACAGGCAGGTCATCGGCTCCTGAAAGATCATCGCGATCCGGCGGCCCCGGATATCGCGGATGGCCGAACCTTCCTCGTCCAAGCGCGCGAGGTCGACGGTCGTGTCGCCCGTCGAGAACAGCATCTGACCGCGCGTGATCTCGGCCGAGCGCGGCAGGATCCGCAGGATCGCCTGCGCCGTCACCGACTTGCCGGAGCCGGATTCGCCGACGAGTGCCAGGGTCTTGCCCCGCTGGATGTCGAGCGACAGCCCATGCAGGGCCTCGAACCGGCCCGTCTCGGTGCGGAAGGCGACGGCGAGGTCGCGGATCGATAGAAGTGCGCTCAACCGGCCCTCGGCCACTCGGCAGACGGGGAGATAGGCGCGGTCCCGGTGGCGTCCACCGCTTCGACGAACAGGTCGCGCGGATCGCACCACCGGATCGCCGGGTGGTCGAGGACCGGCAGTACCCTTTCGAGGAAATCCCACACCGCTTCATCGTGAGCGAGGTGGTGAGTGAGCAGGCCGAGCGCCGTGCCCGCGCCGGTCTCGGCATGGGTCGTGATCGCCGCGATGAGGCTCGCGGGATCACGCACCGAACGGGTGCCGCGCCAGTCGATCACGTCGAGGGTGGCATCGGCGCGGGCAAGCCCCGGCACCGGGGCGCCACCCGCCGCCGACAGGCCGACATAGCCGAGACCTCCTAGCTCTGCTGCGAAAGCCGGATCCATCCGGTTCCATGGCGGCACGAAGACCGGCAGCAGGAGAGATGCGGGCAGGGCATCCCGAGCGAGATCGAGGGCACGGCGCGCCTCATCGCGCAGCTGCGCTCGGTCGCGGTGGGGGCCGAACTCGGCGTTTTTCTCAGCGGCTGGCGCGTGGTTGGCGTGCCCGAGCCCGTGGACGGCGACGCGCACGTGTTTCGCCCGTAGGAGCCTTCGGCCGAGGGAAGGTTCGATCCCCGCAGGAATCGCGGCAATCAGAAGCGGTCGGCCATCCGCGAGGCTCAAAAGCCTGTCGAGGGCGGGTGTCGCGGCAACTGCATCGTCGTCCCGCCACCACAGCCGCACCGCGCGCCCGTCTTGCGCAGCCCGGTCGAGGGCAGTGCGAAGCAGGTCGAACAGCGCCTCCTGATGCATCGCCTGGACGATGGCGACCGTGCGCGTGCCGCCATCGAACGCGATCGCTCTTCTTGCAGGCACGGGTTCGTCACAGTCGATAATCGCCGCCAGCAGCGTCTGCGCCGACACCTCCCGCTCCGAAACAATTCGCACCCGGCCCAAAGCGGCGAGGCGTTCGGCGCGCAGGCGTTGTTCGGTCTCGCGGCCTGCTTCGAAGGGGACGAGCACGGCGGGCGTGTCCGTGATCAGAAGATCGACGGCAGTGTTGTAGCCGCATTGGCTGATGGACACGGACGCCTGCGCGAGAAGCGCCCGGTAATCGGGACGCGCCCGCATCACCGTGCCGGGCGGAAGCGAGCCGGTGAGGGCCGCCAGCGTCTCGTCCGGGATGCCGTGGCCGACGAGCAGGCGCCATTCGAGATCCGGCCGCAGCCGCGCCGCTTCGGCGGCCGCGTGGAACAGCTGGAGCCCTGCCGCGCTGGATCCGGCCGCCACGAGGATGCCCTTTCGCTCGGCGGTGGGAGGCTGGGGGCCACCCTCGTCCACGTAGCCGGTGTAGCGGAGCTTGTCGGCAAGGCGGGCATCCACGGGCCAGGACGCATCGAGGGGCACGAGCGCCGGATCGCCGTGGACGAGCACCGCATCGTAGAGCGCCGCGATGCGCTCATGGGATTCATCCACCTTGGAGGGACGATCCGGGGCCACGAGGATGTCGCGCACGGATGAGAGGATCAGAGGTCGCGGCACTCGTGCGCGAGCGGCCTCGACCAGCGCCAGGAATTCAGCGGCAAGGCCCCGCCGTCCCAGGGGGAAGAGTTCGGTGATGACTGCGTCGGGGGCCGTCTCGTCCAAGGCGGCGAGAAGAGCGTCACGACGTGCGGCGAAAAGCTCGGCCCCCGCAGCCTCGCCGTCCGGTCCGATCAGACGGCCGAAATCGAAACCCTCGATCCGCAGGGGCGGAAGCTGCACGAGGCGCACGCCGTCGAGCCTCACGAGGGGGGCGGGATGTCCGCCTGAGACCAGCACCGTCTCGTGCCCGGCAGCGGCGAAGGCGCGGGCCAGGGCAGCAGCGCGGGTCAGATGACCGGCGCCGAGGAGATGCGTGACCGCAATGAGGATCCTCACGCGGCGTTCTCGCGGGCGGGCAGGGCGATCCCGGCCGAACGGGCGAGGGCAGCGGCGATCAGGTCGATGCCCGCCTCCTCCGAGAAATCCTGTACGAGCCGCGCTCGCGCCGCGCGTCCGAGACGGCGACGCCTGTCGGGATCGGCGAACAGGGCCGTCATCGCCTCCGCCAGCGCCTTGGGCTCGTTCGGTGGCACGAGGATGCCGTGCGTCCCATCCGTGATGAATTCGGGCGTGCCCGCAAAGGCGGTGGCGAGGATCGGCAGCTCCTGGCTCGCCGCCTCCATCAACACGTTCGGCAGGCCGTCGCGATCGCCGCCCTCCGCAGGCTTCGTCGGCAGAACGAACAGGTCCGCCTCGCGCATCGCGGCGATGATCGCGGGCTGCGGCAGCGCGCCGTGGAAGGTGACGCGTGCGGTAAGCTCCCGCTCGCGGACGAGCCGTTCGAGCTCGGCGCGTAATTCGCCGCCGCCGATCAGGTCGAGATGCCAGTGCAGCCGGACGGGCAGGGCACCCAACGCCGCGAACAGATCGTCATGCCCCTTCTTGGCGACGAGGCGGCCGACGCAGAGCAGCCTGAGCGGCGCCTCGGGGTCTTGCCCGTCGCGCGGGGGGCGGTCTGCGGGCGCTGCCGGAAAGCGCGCGAGGTCGAGCCCATGATAGGCGAGCCGCGTGCGCCCGGGCCCGAGGGCGTCGAGGCGGGCGAGCCCGTCACGGGTGCAGGTCACGCCCCATTGCGCATTCGCGAGCTTCTCGGTCAGCTCCCAATCCGGCGTGGTCCAGATGTCCTTGGCATGGGCCGAAAAGCTCCAGCCCCGGCCCGAGAGAAGCGCCGCGTAGCGCGTGACGCTGCCCGGCGTGTGCAGGAAGTGGACGTGAAGATGGGCCACCTCCGGCGAGAGCTCTCTGGCGAGCACGAGCGCCTGTCCGAGCCGCCGCAGCCGCGAGGCGGTTGGGTCACGGCGCAGGTCGTTCAGGACAACGCGCAAGAGCGCCGCGAAGCCGCGCTGGCGGCAGGCCCAGGCGAGGCCGCGCATCACACGGCGTGGATCGTCGCGCAGATATTCCGGCAGGTAGGCGACCGGCGCTGTGATCGCCTCGTGCATCGGATGCCGGAACCGGTCGGTCGGTCGACGTAATGACCAGATATCGAGGCCGATGCCCCTCCGTTCGAGGGCCAGGATTTCCTGGGCGATGAAGGTCTCGGAGAGGCGTGGATAGCCCTTCAGTACCACGGCGATGCGGCGTGCGCTCATGACATCGCCCGGCGCGGCGCCTCGGCCTCCTGGCAGCCGAGGTGCCGCATGCGATGCGCCACGGCGTCCAGACCGTCGAGGAGGCCCGGCACGACGACCCGCGACGGCGCGGGTTGAGCGGGAAGGGCGCGCAGGGCTTCCGCCATGCGCTGCGGTGCGCGGCCATCCTCTTCCATCAGCACCCGCACGAGGCCGAGCCGTTCCGCCGCGAGGGCGCGGATCGCCTGCTCCCGCCGTGGCTCCGTGCGCGGCACCAGCACGGCGGGCCGGTCGAAGGACAGGATCTCGCAGAAGGTGTTGTAGCCGCCCATGGCGACGACGCCTGCCGCCTTGCGCATCAGGAACTCGATCTCGCTGTCGAAGGTGATCGCGGCCACGCGCTGACCCAGCGCGGCGATGCGCCGGTCGAAACCTTCGCGGATCGCGGGGTCGAGGAACGGCCCGAACGCGATCAGGCAGGGCAAGGGGATCGCGGGGTCGGCCTCGTAGGCGGCGATCACCCAGTCGATCAGGCCCGCGCCGTCGCCGCCGCCGCCCGGCGTGACGAGCAGAAACGGATGGTCGGCCATGGCGGGCTCGCTCCGGTCCGCCCGCGCTTCCGGCAGATCGCGGCGAAGGTAGCCGGTGTAGATGAGCCGGTCTCCGATCCGGCGGGCGAGGTCCGGCGCCAGGGCGAGCCCGGCCAACGGCTCGTGGATGCGGCCGAGCCCGTAGACCCAGATCTCGTCGTAGAAGCGGTCCATCGCTTCCACCGCGCCCTTGCGCTCCCATTCGGGGGCGAGACGGTCGGCTTCGTCGAGGACATCGCGCAGGCCGAGCACCAGCTTCGTGCCCCGCGCCGCCTCGCGCTCCAGCACGGGCAGCATCTCGCCGTGGAAGCCCGCAGGCTCCTTGTCCACGATCACCACGTTGGGCCGGAAGGTCTCGGCCGTGCGTGACAGAGCCGTCTTGCGCAAGGCGATGGTGTCGGCCAGGGACGAGGTGTCCCCGCTGGCATAGGAGCCGTCGGGCAGCTTCGTGACCGGAGGCAGGCGTACGGCGTGGACGCCGGGGGCGAAGGCGTAGCGATCCACCACTGGCGAGCCCGAGACGATGACCGCCCGGGCGCCGGGACAGGTGGCCACCAGCGCATGCGCGATCGCGCGCGAGCGGCGCAGATGGCCGAGGCCGAACGTATCGTGGCTGTAGATCAGGACGCGCAAGGCGAAAGCCCCGCCCGGCCGTGCCGTGCCCCTGTGAGGGGAAGTTCGGACGATGACCCCATGCCCCTGCCTGGCGGCGCGTATGGTGCGATGCGCTCGTGCGGCGACCATTGCAGCCACATCCAGGCTGCACAAGTGTGACGGCAGCGCGAAACCATCGTTAACGGCAGCGGAACCCTTGGCGCTTAAGGTCCGGCGGGGTCTTCGCCACGGCCCCTGCCGGGGCAGACCATGGACGCCACCGTTCCGCATGCCGAGCGCGGCCGCAGGGTTGCTCCGCTGGCGGACCTCACGGCCATCGTCTTCGACGACGCGCGCCTCCTGGCCTTCGGGCGGCTGGCAGCGATCTTCCTCGTGCCGCTTACCCTTGCCCTTGTCGTGCTTCTGTTCGGCACCGGCCCGGTGCCGCGCCGCAACTGGTACGGTGAGATCCTCGGCAACGATTTCACGCAAGTGTGGGTGGCTGGCCGCGCCGCCTTGGAAGGCCGCGCCGCAGAGTCGTACGACCTCGCCCGCCACCTCGAGAATCTGAAGGCCGCCTTCGGACCGGATTGCCGATTCGCGTGGCACTACCCACCGGTCTTCCTGCTGCCGTCCGCCGCCATGGCTGTGTTCGACCCGCAGGTGGGCTATCTCGGCTGGTGTGCGCTTTCGGGGGCCTTGTTCTTTTTCGCCCTGTGCCGCGCGGCGGGCCGTCTCGACCTCGCCTTCATCGCCTTCGCCCATCCTCTGGTGTTCACGAATCTGGCTTATGGCCAGAACGGGCTGTTCACGGCGGGCCTGATGACGCTGGGACTCGTCCTCCTCGACAGGCGACCCGCCCTCGCCGGGCTGTGCTTCGGCCTCCTCGCCTTCAAACCGCATTTCGCGATGCTGGCGCCGCTGCTGTTGCTGGTCAGCGGACGGTGGACGGCACTCGCTTCCTGTGCGGTGACGGTGATCGTCACCTGCCTCGTCTCCCTCGCGTTGTTCGGGACCGAGCCGTGGACCGGTTTCCTTCACTCCTTGAGCTACACCAACCGCCTCATTCTAGAGGACGCGATCGCCGGTCTCGATCTCAACGCCAGTGCCTTCGGCGCGGTGCGGCTTCTGGGCGGGTCGATCGCCATGGCCTGGACGGCGCAGGGCATCGTCTCACTCGTGGTTCTGGCCGTCGTCCTGCGGCTCTGGCGTGGGACGTTCTCATCGGAGCTTCGTGCCGCCGCGTGCCTTGCCGCCGCGCCGCTCCTGTCGCCCTACGTCCCGGTCTACGACCTCGTGCCCTTGGTGCCTGCGATGCTTTTCCTCGGGCTCGCTGCTGCGAAGCGGGGCGGGCTCGCCGCTCACGAGAGGATCCTGCTCGCCTTCAGCCCGTTCGCATCGCTCGTGCGGATCGTCGCGGACACGACGGGCTTCGCTCTCGGCTTCGTCCTGGCGCTGGCCACCTTTGCCTGCATCGCGTGGCGTGCGGGGTTCTGGCCCCGTGGACTCACCCTCCGAGCGGGCGCGGTATCCTGAAAGGCAGCATCAGCTGCACCAGCGGATTGCGGAAGCGATCGAGCGACAGGCTCTCGTGGACCGCGCGCACCGGCTCGCCCGCCAGGGTCGAGGCCAGCAGCGAGCGGGAATAGAACGGCGTGTCCTCGAAGGTGGTGATGACTCGCGCTCGGCCGTCGTCGCTGCGAGTCTCGCGGGGCATCCGCCAGAACCCGGTGGGCGGGAGACGCGCGGGGACCGGCGGGCGGATGTCCCGCCTTGTGCCGTCGAAGGCGAAACCGAGGGACAGGTTTCGCCCGCCGCCGCCCCGGTGGGTCACATCATAGAGGATCGCGGCCCCGCTCGGCAGTTCGGCCCGGCACCACGTCCAGCGGGTGAAGGCCGCCGCCAGGGGCTCGTCGCCGTCGTTGGTGTCGAAATAGCCGCTGCCCTGCCAGGACAGTCCGGGTTCGCTCAGCGACACCTCGACCCGCGAGGCCGGCGCCATGGGCCACCAGCGATGGCGCCCCGCCGGATCGAGATGGAACGGTCCGGCCGTGATTCCCGAGGGGCGAAGGCGCACCGTGCCCTTGATTCGCCGGGGCAGGGGGGCGCCGCGCTCGTCGATGCGCACGGTCAACTCGCTGCCGTCCCATTCCATCGAACTCGGGCCGATGGCGATATGGTCGGCACTGCGTGCGAGCGAGCCTTGCTTCCGCTCCGTCATGGCGAAGCGGCTGGGGCGGCCGTACAGCACCACGTTCATTGCGCAATGGTCGAACGGGTTCTTGTCCAGGCTCCAGCCGTAATAGGGCGAGAACACGCTGCCGATGAAGGCGATGATCGTGAGCCCCTGTGTGCCGTCGTCGCTTACCGCGTCGACGTACCACCACGCATAGCCGTCGCGCCCGACTGCCCCGTCGAACCGAGGTCGGCGAGGATCGCTTCCGCTGCGAGCCTCCCCGATTGCGCCGCCATCGGCACGCCCGGCCCCGGATGGACCGATCCCCCCGCCAGATAGAGACCCGGGACCTTCGTGCGCACCCCTGGCCGCTTGAAGGTCGCCGCCCATCCCTGCGACGCCCGGCCGTAGAGGGCGCCCTGGCTGCCCGGAAACAAAGCCGCGAACCCGTCCGGCGTCGTCACCGTCGCCGGTGATTCCCGTGTCAGGGAAAGGCCGCATGCCTGCAGCCGTGCCTTCAGGTTGCTCTCGCATCGGGCGATCTCCGTGGCTGACAGGGGGCGCTCCGATCCGTCGGCCGGGGCGTTGACGAGCATGAGCAGCCGTTCCGCCCCGCCGCCGAAGGCACCATCGGCGCTGCGATCCTGTGCGCAGACATAGACCGTGGGATCGGGCGGCAGGCGGCGGTCGCGCAGGATGGTGTCGAACTCGGCGCGATAGTCGCGGGAGAAGAAGACCGTGTGGTGGGCCAGCGGAAACCCCGCCGTCTCGGCCCGCACGCAGAAGGTCACTGCCGAGAGCGAGCGTTCGGCGCGGGCGATTTTGTCCCCGGCCGGGACCACCGCTCGGCCCAGGAGACCGGCCCCGAGCGCCGCCACGTCGCCGTTGCAGACGACGATGTCGGCCCGGATGCGCTCGCCCCCGGCCAGGGCCACGCCCGTGACCTTGCCCCCCGAGACCAGCACCTCCTGCACCTGCGCGCCGTAGCGGAACTCCGCCCCGTGCGCGACGGCAAGTTCGGCGATCGAGCCGGCCAGCGCACTCAGGCCCCCATCCACGGTCCAGACGCCTGCCTGCTCCACATGCGCCACCAGCATCAGCGTTGCGGGCGCGGTGTAGGGCGAAGCGCCGCAATAGGTGGCGTAGCGCCCGAACAGCTGAAGCATGCGCGGATCGCGGAAGTACTCCTTCAGCCCCGACCAGAGGGTCGCGAAGGGCTGGATGCGCCACAAATCGCCGATGCCCGACAGGCCGACCCGCTTGGCGAGGCCCGTCGGCCCGGTCTGACCAGAGCGGATGAAGGGGCCTTCGAGGGTGCGGTAGACCTCGGCCGCACGGGCGCAGAAGCGGCGGTAACCCTCGGCCTCCGCGCCCCCCGCGAATCGCGCGATGGCATCCGCGGAGGCATCGATGTCGGCATGGAGGTCGAGGCGCTCCTCGCGGCTCCAGGCGTGACGGGCGAGCAAGCTCGCGGGCCGCAGGCGCACCCGTTCTTCGAGCCGCGTGCCGCATTCGGCCAGCAGCTCATCGAAGACCCAGCGCATGGTGAAGACGGTGGGCCCCGCCTCGATGCGGGTGCCGTCCACCGGCACGGAGCGCATCTTGCCGCCCGGCGCCTCGGCGCTCTCCACCACCGTCACCGACAATCCTGCACGGGCGAGCTTCAAGGCGGCGGCGAGACCACCGATTCCGGCTCCGATCACGACGGCGCGCGCTGGCGACACGGTTGCGGAGCCTCCCTCAACGGGATTGATCTTGTCGTTCTCAAGTGTCAATTATAAGTGACACATGGCGATGGCAACCCGCCATGACAGGGAGGGCGGCATGGAGCCCGGCACGCGGATTGAATCGGCTCTGGATAGGGCCGTCGCCCACGCCGAAGCGCCCGGAGCGCCGCCATTGCTGGCGGACGCCATGCGTTACGCGATTTTCCCCGGTGGTCACCGCATCCGTCCTCGCCTCTGCCTCTCGGTGGCACTGGCCTGCGGCGACGACGATCCCGTGGGGGCCGATTCGGCGGCGGCGGCGATCGAGCTGCTGCATTGCGCTTCCCTCGTCCACGACGATCTGCCCTGCTTCGACGACGCGCCGATGCGCCGCCAGAAGCAGACGGTCCACGTCGCCTTCGGCGCGCCCATCGCCGTTCTGACGGGCGATGCTCTGATCGTGCTGGCCTTCGAGACACTGGCGCGCGGAGCCTGGCGGCACCCGCGCCGCCTTTCCCGCCTCGTGAGCCTTCTCGGGCGGGCGGCGGGCTCTCCCTCCGGCATCGCCGCGGGGCAAGCCTGGGAATCCGAGGCGCATGTGGATCTGAGCGCCTATCAGCAGGCGAAGACCGGCGCGCTGTTCGCGGCGGCGACCGTGCTGGGTGCCGCGGCCGCAGGTGCCGATGCGGAGCCGTGGCGGCGCCTCGGCGAGGCCCTGGGCGAGGCGTATCAGGTTGCCGACGACCTGCGCGACGTCGCCTGCCGCCAGGAAGAAATCGGCAAACCCGCCGGTCGCGATGCGACCCTCGGGCGACCCAATGCGGCGGCCTTGCTCGGCACGGGGGGCGCCCTCGACAGACTTAAGCGTCTGACCCGCGAGGCCATCGCGGCTGTGCCGGATTGCCCCGGCGCGGCGCGTCTCACGACCGAGATCGAGGCGCAGGCCCGGCTGTTCCTGCCGGCGAGCTTGCGGGCGGTGTCGGCCTGAGCCGGGGCGCGGCCCTGGCCGAGCCCCCGGCCTCCCGGCCCCGTCCGCTTTCGGAGCGCTGGCTCGCCTTCCGCAACCGCCTCGTGGCGAACCCGCGCTTCCAGCGCTGGGCGGCAGGCTTTCCGCTGACGCGGCGGATCGCCCATCGCAATACGCGCACGCTGTTCGATCTCTGCGCGGGCTTCGTCTATGCGCAGGTGCTGACCGCCTGCGTCCGTCTCGACCTGTTCGCGATTCTGGCCGAGGGGCCGCTGACCGTCGATGCCCTGGCTCCGCGCCTCGGCCTGTCTCCGGAAAAGGCGCGCACGCTTCTGCTCGCGGCCCGATCCCTTGATCTCGTCCGGAACCTGCCCGGCGACCGATTCGCCCTGGCCGATCTCGGCGCTGCCGTGGTCGGCAATCCCGGCATCGCCGCAATGGTGGAGCACCATGCGCTGCTCTACGCCGACCTCGCCGATCCCGTCGCTCTGCTGAAGGGCCGACCGGAGCGCACGCAGCTCGCGGCCTATTGGCCCTATGCCGAGGGCGCCTCCGTCGCGCCCGGCGAGGCAGCGCCTTACAGTGCTCTGATGGGGACGTCCCAGGCGATGATCGCCGAGGATATCCTCGAAGCCTGTGATCTTTCCCCGATCCGTCATCTCATGGATGTCGGGGGCGGGGAGGGAGCCTTCCTGCAAGCCGCTGCCGCGCATCTGCCAGGGCGGCGGCTGACGTTGTTCGATCTTCCCGCCGTGGCGCAGAGAGCGGCCTCCCGCCTCGGACAGGCCGGGCTCGGGGATCGGGTGGAGTGCCGTGGCGGCAGCTTCCACGATGGGCTGCCCTTCGGGGCCGATACCATTTCCCTGGTACGGATTCTCCACGATCACGATGATGCGCCCGTCCGGGAGCTGTTGCGGGCGACTCACGCCGCGCTGGCCCCCGGCGGCCGCCTGATCATCGCCGAACCGATGGCTGGGACCCCCGGCGCGGAGCCTGTCGGCGACGCCTATTTCGGCTTCTATCTCATGGCGATGGGGTCCGGACGACCCCGGACGTCCGATGAGCTGTCGCGGATGGTGCGGGAGGCCGGTTTCGCGAGCGTCCGTGAGCACGGAACGCGCCGTCCGCTCCTCGCCCGGGTGCTGGTCGCACATAAAAGCGGCGCGTGACCGTCAAGATCAGTTGACGCGGATTAGTGTCTATCTAGAATGACACATCGAACCGTCGCCGACGCGGCGCTTCGTTTGAGTCGGGCGGAATTCCTCTGATGGACGCTCTCGCCGTCATCCTCGAACAGCCGGAAAAGTTGGCCCTGCGGCGCCTTCCGCTGACGGATGCGGCCGCCGGGGATGCCGTCGTCGATGTCGCCTGGAGCGGCATCAGCACCGGCACCGAGCGTCTGCTCTGGTCCGGCCGGATGCCGAGCTTCCCCGGAATGGGCTATCCCCTCGTGCCCGGCTACGAGACCGTCGGCCAAGTGGCGGAGGCGCCCGCCGGGGCGTCCGTGCGTGCGGGTCAATGGGTCTTCGTTCCCGGCGCCCGCTGCTTCGGCACCGTGCGCGGCCTGTTCGGTGGCGCGGCTTCCCGGCTCGTCACTCCCGCCGAAAAGCTCCTGCCGGTCGATGGCGCTTTGGGTGAGCGGGCGTGCCTCCTGGCCCTCGCCGCCACCGCCCACCGCGCGGCCCGCGGCATGGCAGAGGGCGAGCGTCCCCTCATCGTCGGCCACGGTGTCCTCGGCCGTCTGCTCGCTCGCGTCGCCGTGGCGATGGGTGCCGAGCCGACCGTGTGGGAAACCGACGAGACCCGCCGGAACACGGACGGCACCTATGGCTGCGTGTCGCCCGAGGCCGATTCCCGCCGGGACTATGCGCGCATCCTCGATGTCAGCGGCGATTCCGCCGGGCTCGATGGGCTTGTCGCGCGTCTCGCCCCCGGCGGCGAGATCGTGCTCGCGGGCTTCTACGAGGCGCCTCTCTCCTTCGCTTTCCCGCCGGCCTTCATGCGCGAGGCGCGCCTGCGTATCTCCGCCGAATTCCGGCCGGACGATCTCGCCGCCGTCACCCGCCTCATCGAGGGCGGGCGACTGTCCCTCGACGGCCTGATCACTCACCGCGCGCCCGCCGCGCGGGCCGAGGAGGCTTACCGGACGGCCTTCGCCGATCCGGCCTGCCTCAAGATGGTCCTGGATTGGAGGGACGCCGCATGAACGTCCAGATCGACAAGGCTGCCCTCGCCAACGCCGAGCGCCTTCGGGCCGAGGCCGCGATCGAGCCGGATCCCGTCTCCACCGCCCCGGCGAAGAAGGAGACGCAGATCATCGCGATCTATGGGAAGGGCGGCATCGGCAAGTCCTTCACGCTGGCCAACCTCAGCTACATGATGGCCCAGCAGGGCAAGAAGGTGCTGCTCATCGGCTGCGATCCGAAGAGCGATACGACCTCCCTGCTGTTCGGCGGGAAGGCCTGCCCGACCATCATCGAGACCTCGACCAAGAAGAAGCTCGCGGGTGAGCAGGTCGCCATCGGCGATGTCTGCTTCAAGCGCGATGGCGTCTACGCCATGGAGCTCGGCGGTCCCGAGGTCGGGCGCGGCTGCGGCGGCCGGGGCATCATCCACGGCTTCGAGTTGCTGGAGAAGCTCGGCTTCCACGAATGGGGCTTCGACTTCGTCCTGCTCGACTTCCTGGGTGACGTGGTCTGCGGCGGCTTCGGCCTGCCGATCGCCCGCGACATGTGCCAGAAGGTCATCGTCGTCGGCTCGAACGACCTTCAGTCGCTCTATGTCGCCAACAACGTCTGTTCGGCGGTCGAATACTTCCGCAAGATGGGCGGCAACGTCGGCGTCGGCGGGCTTGTCATCAACAAGGATGATGGGACCGGCGAGGCGCAGGCCTTCGCCGAAGCCGCCGGCATCCCGGTGCTCGCCTCGATCCCGGCCGACGACGACATCCGCAAGAAGAGCGCGAATTACGAGATCATCGGCAAGCCGGACGGCCGCTGGGGCGATCTGTTCTCCGGGCTCGCCGCCAACGTCGCCGATGCGATCCCGCACCGCCCCACGCCGCTGACGCAGGACGGCCTCCTCGGCTTGTTCTCAAGCGAGACCACCGGCCGCGACGTGGTGCTGGTGCCCGCGACGCAAGAGGACATGTGCGGCGTCGCCCATGTGTCCAAGCCGTCCCTCGAAGTCGTCTACGACGAGGTCTGACGCGCATGGCAGTCTCTCTCGACATCGCTGAACTGCGGGCCCGCAAGGCGGCCCAAGCGCCTGCCCAAGCCATCGACATCGCCGCCACCAAGGGCGACGGGCTCGGCTGCCATGCGGGCAAGGACGCGATGCGGGAGGCCGCCGAGGCGGCGGGAATGTCCGAGACCCTGGCGCAGCTGCGCGAGGATTATCCGCAAGGCCCGCACGACCAGCCGCAGAGCATGTGCCCGGCCTTCGGGTCGCTGCGCGTAGGCCTGCGGATGCGCCGCACCGCGACGATCCTCTCCGGTTCGGCCTGCTGCGTCTACGGGCTGACCTTCACCTCGCACTTCTACGGCGCCCGCCGCAGCGTCGGCTACGTCCCGTTCAATTCCGAGACGCTCGTCACCGGCAAGCTGTTCGAGGACATCCGTGAGGCGGTCCACGCCACGGCGAAGCCTGAGGATTACGACGCCGTCGTCGTCATCAACCTCTGCGTGCCCACGGCCTCGGGCGTGCCGCTGCGGCTCCTGCCGAAGGAGATCGACGGGGTTCGCGTCATCGGCATCGACGTGCCGGGTTTCGGCGTCCCGACCCATGCCGAGGCGAAGGATGTGCTCGCCGGGGCCATGCTGAAGGTCGCCCGCGCCGAGGCCGAGCAGGGTCCGGTCCAGGCCCCGAAGGGCGGTCGCTCCGAGCGCCCGACTGTCGCGCTGCTCGGCGAGATGTTCCCGGCCGACCCGATGGTGATCGGCAGCCTGCTGGCGCCGCTGGGCCTCGCGGCGGGGCCGGTCGTCCCGACCCGCGAGTGGCGCGAACTTTACGCGGCCCTCGATTGCACAGCGGTAGCGGCGATCCACCCGTTCTACACGGCGAGCATTCGTGAGTTCGAGGCGGCGGGACGCCCCGTCGTCGGCTCGGCGCCCGTCGGCGTCGAAGGCACGGCCGCCTGGCTGGAGCGGATCGGCGCAGCCTGCAACGTCTCCAACGCGACGATCGATACGGCCAAGGCCGGCATCCTCGCCGGGATCCGTGGCGCCCTTTCCGCCTCGCCGATCAAGGGCCGGATCACGCTCTCCGGCTACGAGGGCTCGGAGCTTCTGGTGGCGCGGCTGCTCATCGAGAGCGGCGCGGAGGTGCCCTACGTCGGCTCCGCCTGCCCGCGCACGCCCTGGTCCGAGGCGGACCGGGATTGGCTCGAAGCCCATGGTTGCGAGGTCCATTACCGGGCATCTCTCGAAGACGACCTCTACGCCTTCGAACACTTCCGGCCCGACCTCGCCATCGGCACGACTCCTGTGGTGCAGAAGGCCAAGGAGGCGGCGACCCCGGCCCTCTACTTCACGAACCTGATCTCGGCCCGCCCGCTCATGGGCGCGGCGGGGGCCGGGTCGCTCGCGACGGTGGTCAACGCGGCGCTGCGCAACAAGCCGCGTTTCGACGCGATGCGCGACTTCTTCGAAGGTGTCGGAACCGGTCACGCGGCGGGTGTCTGGCAAGACGTTCCGCAGATCAAGCAAGCTCCGAAGGTGGACGCGCCCAAGAAGCCGATCGGGGAGATGGCATAATGCTGATCCTCGATCACGACAGGGCCGGCGGATACTGGGGCGCGGTCTACGTCTTCACGGCGATCAAGGGCCTGCAGGTCGTCATCGACGGTCCCGTGGGCTGCGAGAACCTGCCCGTCACGTCGGTGCTGCACTACACCGACGCCCTGCCGCCGCACGAATTGCCCATCGTGGTGACGGGCTTGGCGGAGGAGGAACTCGGCCGCCACGGCACCGAGGGCGCGATGAAGCGCGCCCATTCCACCCTCGATCCCGGCCTGCCGAGCGTCGTCGTCACCGGCTCCATCGCGGAGATGATCGGCGGCGGCGTGACGCCGGAGGGCACCGGCCTCCAGCGTTTCCTGCCGCGCACCATCGACGAGGATCAGTGGCAGGCGGCCGACCGGGCCATGACCTGGCTCTGGCAGGAATACGGGGCGAAGAAGTTCGCCAAGAAGGGCATCCCCGCTCGGCCCCCCCGCAAGGAGGGTGAGCGCCCCCGCGTCAACCTGATCGGCCCGGCCTACGGCACGTTCAACATGCCGAGCGACCTCGCCGAGATCCGTCGGCTGGTCGAAGGCATCGGCGCGGAGGTGAACCTCACCTTCCCGCTCGGCTCGCATCTGGCGGACGTGCCGAAGCTCGTCAACGCGGATGCCAATATCTGCCTCTACCGGGAATTCGGCCGGGGCCTCTGCGAGGCGCTGGAACGTCCGTATCTCCAGGCGCCGATCGGCGTCCTCTCGACCACCAAGTTCCTGCGGGCGCTGGGCGAGATCCTTGGGGTCGATCCCGAGCCGTTCATCGAACGCGAGCGCCATACCACCATCAAGCCGGTCTGGGACTTGTGGCGGTCGGTGACGCAGGACTTCTTCGGCACGGCGAGCTTCGGTATCGCCGCCACCGAGACCTACGCGCGCGGCGTCCGCCATTTCCTCGAGGAGGAGATGGGCCTGCCCTGTCACTTCGCCTTCGGCCGTTCGGCCGGGCTAAAGCCCGACAATGCCAAGATCCGGGACGCAATCGCGAAGAACCCGCCGCTGGTGTTGTTCGGTTCGTTCAACGAGCGGATGTACCTTGCGGAAGCGGGCGGCCGAGCGACCTACGTCCCCGCCTCCTTCCCCGGCGCGATCATCCGGCGGCACACCGGCACGCCCTTCATGGGCTACGCGGGTGCGACCTACCTCGTCCAAGAGGTCTGCAACGCCCTCTTCGACACCCTCTTCCACATCCTGCCGCTCGCCCGCGACATGGACCGGGTCGACCCGACCCCGGCCCGCTCGCACCGGGAGATGCAATGGGATGCGGCGGCCCTGTCCGCTCTGGAAGGCGCCGTCGAGGCGCAGCCCGTCCTCGCCCGCATCTCAGCCGCCAAGCGTCTGCGCGACGCGGCCGAGCGCCGGGCGCGCCACGCGGGTGCCCATGGCGTCACGTCCGCCGACGTGACCGCCGCCCGTTCCGAACTCGCTGCGGGAGTCCCCGCATGAGCCCGTCCTTCCCGAGAGGAGACCTGTCGATGCGTACGATGGCCCCGACCGCGCGCCTGCATCAGGAGGCACTCCAGTTCCGTCTGATCCTGGCGGCCACCTATCCCTTCTTCTTGGCTGCTGCGGCGTTCCACCGGCTCTCGCCGGGCCGTGCGGCCCCCCGCGCCGGCGTGCCCACGCCCCACCGCTCGATCTTCGGGGAGGCTCGCGCCATGGCCGTTCAGGCCATCCCCTTCGCGTTCATGGGCTGAAGCCCGTCAGGGCAGGCCTTTCAGGAGACGCTTCCGTCCGGTGACGCGGGGGAAGTGAGGCCGCGCCACACGCGGCAGCACCCGTCGCGCCGTAAGGCGCGGCCAACACACGGAGGTCGAAACCATGGCTGGTGGACCCATCACGACAGAAAGACCGAGCAGCCTGTCCGGGCTGACGGAACCGGAGGCCAAGGAGTTCCATGCGATCTTCCTGACGAGCTTCCTCATCTTCACGGCGATCGCCGTGGTCGCCCACATCCTCGTCTGGCTGTGGCGCCCGTGGCTTCCCGGACCGCAGGGCTACGCCTCGCTCGAAGGCGTGACCGACACGGCCCGCGCTCTTGTCTCGATGATCGGCTGAGGAGGATCGGATGCACAAGGTTTGGTTGCTGTTCGATCCGCGGCGCACGTTGGTGGCTCTGTTCACCTTCCTCTTCATCCTGGCGCTGCTGATCCACTTCATTCTGCTCTCGACCGACCGGTTCAACTGGCTGGAAGGTCCGAAGGCGAACAAGGCCGCGAACGCCATCACGCTCGCGCTGCCGGAAATGCCGGCCTGACAACAGTAACCGGGGGGGCGGACCTCGAACGCCCGCCCCTCCGAATATCGAACGGGAGGCCTTCGCCATGGCGATGCTGAGCTACGAGCGCAAATACCGGGTCCGCGGCGGCACCTTGCTCGGCGGCGACCTGTTCGACTTCTGGATTGGCCCGTTCTTCGTCGGTTTCTTCGGCGTGACGGGTTTGTTCTTCACCGTGCTCGGCACGGCCCTGGTGATCTACGGCGCGGCCCTCGGCCCGACCTGGAACATCTGGCAGATCAACATCGCGCCGCCGGACATCTCCTACGGCCTCAAGCTCGCGCCCCTGAAGGAGGGTGGGCTCTGGCAGATCATCACCATGTGCGCGCTCGGCTCGTTCAGCTCGTGGGCGCTGCGCGAGGTCGAGATCTGCCGCAAGCTCGGCATCGGCTATCACGTGCCGATCG
Organism: Methylobacterium sp. NFXW15; assembly: GCF_049887755.1. Taxonomy (NCBI): domain Bacteria; kingdom Pseudomonadati; phylum Pseudomonadota; class Alphaproteobacteria; order Hyphomicrobiales; family Methylobacteriaceae; genus Methylobacterium; species Methylobacterium sp. NFXW15. The sequence continues at coordinate 86,159 of NZ_JAGEKG010000010.1, forward strand.
CCTTCAGCATGGCGATCTTCGCCTATTTCACCCTGGTGGTGATCCGCCCGTTCCTGATGGGCGCCTGGGGCTACGGCTTTCCCTACGGCATCCTCTCGCATCTCGATTGGGTGTCGAACACCGGATACCAGTATCTCCACTTCCACTATAACCCCGCGCACATGCTTGCGGTGACGTTCTTCTTCACCACGACGCTCGCGCTCGCCATGCATGGCGGCCTGATCCTGTCCTCGACCAACCCGGCCAAGGGCGAGACGGTGAAGACCCCCGAACACGAGGACACCTTCTTCCGTGATGCGATCGGCTACTCGATCGGCACGCTCGGTGTGCACCGCCTCGGTTGGTACCTCGCCCTGGCCGCCGGCTTCTGGAGTGCGGTCTGCATCGTGATCAGCGGTCCGTTCTGGACCCAGGGCTGGCCCGAATGGTGGGGCTGGTGGCTCAACCTGCCCGTGTGGCGCTGAAGAATGTCCCGCAGTCCGCGCGGGGTCTGACGCGGATGCTACGAGCCGGGTCGGCACGGCCGACCGGCCTCGGGGGGATCGGACGATGGCTTACTATCAAAACTTCTTCACGGCGGTTCAGGTCCGGCCCCTCGAGCCGGAGATGGGGATTCCCGTCTCTGTCGATGGCCGCGTCGGCAAGCCGTTCAACAGCTACCTGTTCGGCCTGCTGGGCAACAGCCAGGTCGGGCCGATCTACATCGGCTATATCGCGGCCCTGTCGATCACCTGCGGGGTGATCGCCTTCGAGATCATCGGCCTCAACATGTGGGCGTCGGTGAACTGGGATCCCGTGCAGTTCGTGCGCCAGCTCCCGTGGCTCGCCCTCGAGCCGCCGCTGCCGAAATACGGCCTGCGCATCCTGCCTCCGCTCGCCGAGGGCGGCTGGTGGCTGATCGCGGGCTTCTTCCTGACCGCTTCGATCCTGCTGTGGTGGGTCCACCTCTACCGGCGCGCCAAGGCGCTCGGGCTCGGCACCCACGTGCCGTGGGCCTTCGCCAGCGCCATCTGGCTCTACCTCGTGCTCGGCTTCATCCGGCCGATCATGATGGGCTCGTGGTCCGAGGCGGTGCCCTTCGGCATCTTCCCGCACCTCGATTGGACCGCCGCGTTCTCGCTGCGCTACGGCAACCTGTTCTACAACCCGTTCCACATGCTCTCGATCACCTTCCTTTACGGGTCGGTGCTTCTCTTCGCGATGCATGGTGGGACCATCCTGGCCTGCTCCCGCTACGGCGCGGACCGCGAGATCGATCAGATCGTGGATCGCGGCACGGCGACCGAGCGCGCCGCCCTGTTCTGGCGCTGGACCATGGGCTTCAACGCCACAATGGAATCGATCCATCGCTGGGCCTGGTGGTTCGCGGTGCTGACGACGCTCACGGGCGGCATCGGCATCCTGCTGACCGGCACGGTGGTCGACAACTGGTACCTCTGGGCGGTCAAGCACGGTGTCGCGCCGTCCTATCCGCAGGTGTACGGGCCGATCGTCGATCCGGCCCATCTCGCCCCCGTCGTGAAGCCGTGAGGAGAACGCCATGAAGACCGTTCTCTCCGTGGCGGGGGCCGCCCTGGCCCTCTTCCTGACCATCGCGATGTTCGGCGGGGCGGGCTGGACCCACCCGCCCATGGCCAACAAGCAGACCGGCTTCCGCGGCACCGGCATGGACCTCATCCGGACCAAGGCCGGAAACGAGGAGCTGGCCGAGGCCAACCGGGCGCCGCCTCCCGCCGACCCGGCGGATGCGAGCGGCGACAAGGCCTCCGCCGTCTACGAGAACGTGCAGGTGCTCGGCGATCTCTCCGCCGAGCAGTTCAACCGGGTGATGGTGTCGATGACGGAATGGGTAGCCCCCCAACAGGGCTGCACCTACTGCCATTCCACCGAGAACATGGCCTCCGACGAGCTTTACCAGAAGCGTGTCGCCCGGCGCATGCTCCAGATGACCCAGCACATCAACTCGACCTGGAAGGAAAAGCACGTCCACGAAGCGGGTGTGACCTGCTACACCTGCCACCGGGGCAACCCGGTGCCCGCGAACATCTGGTTCGACACGCCCGCTCCGTCGGTGGGCGCCAAGTTCATCCCGCGTAACAACGGTCAGAACCTCGCTTCCGCGAATGTCGGCCTGACCTCGCTGCCCTACGCCGTCTTCGACGATTACTACGCCAACAAGGACACCCCGCAATCCTACGTGCGGGTGAACGCCACGACCGCTCTGCCCGAGGCCAAGAGCAAGCCGATCCAGGACGCCGAGCGGACCTTCGCGATCATGATCACGATGTCCCAGGCGCTGGGGGTGAACTGCACCTTCTGCCACAACACCCGCTCGGTGGCGCAATGGGACACCAGCACGCCGAACCGGGTCCATGCCTGGTACGGCGTCCAGATGGTTCGCGAATTGAACCAGGACTACATGCACCCGCTGACGACGACATTCCCGGCCACCCGGCTCGGGCCGACGGGCGATGTCGCCAAGATCAGCTGCGCCACCTGCCACAACGGCGCCAACAAGCCGCTCAACGGCGCCAAAGTGATCGAGCCCTATCCGGAACTCGCCAAGCCCACGACGCAGGTGAGCCTGCCGACGGGTGAGGCGAAGGACCCGATCCCGGGCACGACCTTGCCCGCCGTCAAGCCGCCGATGTAGAGCCGGGCCGAGCGCACCATCTCTGACGAATGCGGAAGGAGGGCCATGTGCCCTCCTTCTCGTATGTTGCGCTGCGGAACCGGGGGCAGCCCCGGGGAGTCTACGTCGTACCGCCGAGCTTGGCGGAAGGGTGAGCCATGACGATCACGATCTCGAACCTGCAACCGGTCATCGCCATCATCGCGGGTATCCTGATCCTCGTGATGCCACGCCTGCTGAATTTCATCGTCGCAATCTACTTGATTGCCGTCGGCGTTCTGGGGCTCGGGCTGCTCCGCGGCCTGTCCTGAGGCACGCTCCGACCGAAGCCGGAACAAGAGACGGATGACGATCCGGCCGGGTCGATCGGCGGCATCCGCGGAACTGTCCACACGGGTCGATCATGATGCGCGTATTATTATCGCGCGCAATCAATTGAATAGCGTGTGGAAAATGAACGTGTTGAACGGAGCGTTTCTGTCCTATTGACGGTGAAAAGTGTCGCTCCTGCGCAGGCCGGTCGTCATCGCCGTTCAAGGCGGCAACTTCGTTGCGAAAATTGGGCGTGTTCGGCCCTTCGTTCATCTTGCGTTGCAGTGCAGGATGGTTCACCCCGCCATGAAGGGCATCGACGGCCCAACGGCAAGCTACGAGCGGTATCGAGATGGCTGGCGACGCGAAATGGGTCTACGCTTTCGGTGATGGCAAGGCCGAGGGCAAATCGCAGATGCGCGATCTGCTGGGCGGCAAGGGTGCGAACCTTGCCGAAATGTCCAATCTCGGGCTGCCCGTGCCGCCCGGATTCACCATCACCACCGAGGTGTGTACGTATTATTACGATCACGGCAAGCAATACCCGCCGGAGTTGAGGGATCAAGTCGCCGCCGCGCTCGCGCAGGTCGGCAAGCTGACTGGCCGCTCCTTCGGCGATGCCAAGGCGCCGCTCCTCGTCTCGGTTCGCTCCGGCGCCCGCGCCTCCATGCCCGGCATGATGGACACGGTGCTGAACCTCGGCCTCAACGACGAGACCGTGACGGCGCTGGCCAAGGAAGCGGATGACGAGCGCTTCGCCTACGATTCCTACCGCCGCTTCATCACCATGTACTCGAACGTGGTGCTGAACGTGGAGCACCACGCCTTCGAAGAGGCTTTGGAGCACTACAAGGAGCAGAAGGGCTTCGACCTCGACACCGAACTCGGCGCCGAGGATTGGAAGACCCTAATCAAGACCTACAAGGAGATCGTGAAGAAGGAGCATGGCTCCGACTTCCCGCAGGGCGCCGACGATCAGCTTTGGGGCGCCATCGGCGCCGTGTTCAATTCGTGGATGATTCCGCGCGCGAAGAAGTACCGCGAGCTGAACAGCATCCCCGAGAGCTGGGGCACCGCCGTCAACGTGCAGGCGATGGTGTTCGGCAACATGGGCGACACGTCGGCTACCGGCGTCGCCTTCACCCGCAATCCGTCCACCGGCGAGAAGGCGCTCTACGGCGAGTTCCTGATCAACGCCCAGGGCGAGGACGTGGTGGCGGGCATCCGGACCCCGCAGAACATCACCGAGAAGGCCCGTGAGGAGGCCAAGAGCGACAAGCCTTCGATGGAGAAGGCCATGCCCGACAGCTTCGCGGAGCTGACCCGGATCTACGGGATCCTGGAGAGCCATTACCGCGACATGCAGGACATGGAGTTCACCATCGAGAAGGGGAAGCTCTGGATGCTCCAGACCCGCAACGGCAAGCGCACCGCCAAGGCGGCCCTGCGCATCGCCGTGGATCTGGCGGCCGAGGGGTTGATCTCCCGCGACGAGGCCATCGGCCGCGTCGAGCCCTCCGCCCTCGACCAGCTGCTGCACCCGACGATCGACCCGAAGGCCGAGCGCAAGGTCATCGCCAACGGCCTGCCGGCCTCGCCGGGCGCCGCCACGGGCGAGATCGTGTTCAACTCCGAGGATGCCGAGGCCCATCGCAAGGCCGAGCGGAAGTGCATCCTCGTGCGCGTCGAGACCTCGCCCGAGGACATCCACGGCATGCACGCCGCCGAAGGCATCCTCACCACCCGTGGCGGCATGACCAGCCACGCGGCGGTGGTCGCCCGTGGCATGGGCAAGCCCTGCGTCTCCGGCGTCGGCACGATCCGCATCGACTACAAGGCCCAGACCATGACGGTCGGCGGCCAGACGTTGAAGGCGGGCGACAAGATCACCATCGACGGTTCGACCGGCCAGGTGATCCTGGGCGAGGTGGCCATGTTGGAGCCGGAACTGTCCGGCGATTTCGCCACGCTCATGGAATGGGCCGACGGCATCCGCTCCATGAAGGTGCGCGCCAACGCCGACACGCCCAACGACGCCCGCACCGCGCGCAACTTCGGCGCCGAGGGTATCGGCCTCTGCCGCACCGAGCACATGTTCTTCGAGGGTGACCGGATCATCGCCGTTCGCGAGATGATCTTGGCCGACGATGCCGAGGGACGGAAGGCGGCGCTCGCGAAGATCCTGCCCTACCAGCGCCAGGACTTCGTCGAGCTGTTCAAGATCATGTCCGGCCTGCCGGTGACGATCCGCCTGCTCGATCCGCCGCTGCACGAGTTCCTGCCGCATACCGATCAGGAGGTGCAGGAGGTCGTGAAGGCGACGGGCGTGACGGAGGACAAGATCCGCCACCGCACCCGCGAACTCTCCGAGCACAACCCGATGCTCGGCTTCCGCGGCTGCCGCCTCGCCATCGCCTTCCCGGAGATCGCGGAGATGCAGGCTCGCGCCATCTTCGAGGCCGCGATCCAGGCTGCCGCCGAGACCGGCAGCCCGGTGACGCCGGAGGTGATGGTGCCGCTCGTCTTCACCCGCGCCGAGTTCGACCTCGTGAAGGGCCGGATCGACGCCACCGCGAAAGCCGTCGAGCAGGAGAAGTCGGCCAAGCTGGACTATCAGGTCGGCACGATGATCGAACTGCCGCGCGCGGCCCTGAAGGCGGGTGAGATCGCTCAGACGGCGGAGTTCTTCTCCTTCGGGACGAACGACCTGACCCAGACGGCGCTCGGCATCTCGCGCGACGACGCGGCGACCTTCCTGGGGCCGTACACGCAGAAGGGCATCCTCCCGGCCGATCCGTTCATCACGATCGATCAGGAAGGCGTGGGCGAATTGGTGCGGATCGGCTGCGAGCGCGGCCGGGCCACCCGCGCGGGCATCAAGCTCGGCATCTGCGGCGAACATGGTGGCGACCCCGCCTCCATCGGCTTCTGTCAGGAGGTCGGGCTCGATTACGTGTCGTGCTCGCCCTACCGCGTGCCGATTGCCCGCCTCGCCGCTGCCCAGGCCGCCCTCGGCAAGGCCCACGCGAGCGAGGGCTGACGTTTACTTCCGGCGCCCCGCCCGAACGGGGCGCCGGAACGCTGGTGCGCCAATCTGCCGGTGCAAAAAATCCAGCAACTCTCAATAGCAACGCTTGAACCTTTGCCGTTACGGCACGTTGCATGCTAGCGACCCGATGGGTCCGCAGAGCGTGGCCGGATCGTCCGGCCTCTGGCGTCGCGGGTAAAGCTACCTCCCATGAGCGACAGCAGCCCCCCTCCGCTGGCCCTTGGCGAATGCGCGTCTGGGACGTTCGTCCCCCGTGCCGCCGTACGGGCTTATCTCGCCCTCACCGCCGGTCTCGGCGCGGTCATCACCGCCCTGATGCTGATCATGTCCGTCGCCGCCAATAGCGGAGGCGAGGCCGAGCGCATCGCCGATACTCAAGACGAGGGCTACGCCCGCACGCTGGTCTCCGCGCTGGCGGTGAACTTCGCCAAGCCGCTGCGCTGAGCGTCTCCGTCCAATTCCATGCCTCATCCTGAGGTGCCCGCGTCAGCGGGCCTCGAAGGAGGGCTCCAGGGATCGCGCGGGCCCTGAAGGGCTCCTTCGAGGCGGCTGGCGCCGCACCTCAGGATGAGGTGGAAGGTGGGACGAAGTTCGTCCCACCGTCTCGTCCTCAGTCCTGCCCTTCCATCGCTTCGAGCTCTATGATCATCCCCTCGATCATGCCGAGGCCGACCTGCCAGAAGCCGGGATCGCGGGCATCGAGGCCGAAGGGCGCGAGCAGTTCGCCGTAAGGCTTGGCGCCGCCCGCTGCGAGCAGGGCCATGTACTGCTCGGCAAAGCCATCGCCTGCCTTCTGATAGACCCCATAAAGCGAATTCACGAGGCAGTCGCCGAAAGCGTAGGCATAAACGTAGAACGGCGAGTGGATGAAGTGCGGGATATAGGCCCAGAACGGCTCGTACCCTGCATCGAGCGTGATCGCCGGGCCGAGGGATTCCGCCTGCACGGAGAGCCACAGGGCGTTGATCTGCTCGGTCGTCAATTCGCCCTTCGCGCGGGCGAGGTGGACCTTCCGCTCGAACAGGTAGAACGCGATCTGGCGCACCACCGTGTTGATCATGTCCTCGACCTTGGCCGCGAGCATCGCCCGGCGCTGGGACGTGTTCGTGGTCGCCGCGAGAAGCTTGCGGAAGGTCAGCATCTCGCCGAACACGCTGGCCGTCTCCGCGAGGGTCAACGGCGTCGGCGCCATCAGCGCGCCGTTCGGCCCGGCGAGAACTTGGTGCACACCGTGCCCGAGTTCGTGGGCAAGGGTCATCACGTCCCGAGGCTTACCCTGGTAGTTCACCAGCACGTAGGGGTGGACGGAGGGCACGGTGGGGTGCGCGAAGGCGCCCGGAGCCTTGCCGGGCCGGGTCGGCGCGTCGATCCAGTTGCGGTCGAAGAACCGCCGGGCGATCCCCGCCATGTCGGGTGAGAACGCCTCGTAGGCAGTGAGCACCGTGTCCCGTGCCTCGGTCCAGGGGATGGTGCGCTGGTCCACCTTGGGCAATGGGGCGTTGCGGTCCCAATAGGGGAGGGCGTCCTTCCCGAACCACTTCGCCTTCAGCTTGTAGTAGCGGTGCGACAGGCGCGGATAAGCGGCCTGCACGGCATCGACCAAGGCTGCGACGACCTCCGGCTCGACGCGGTTCGACAGGTGGCGCGCGTCGGCGACATCGCGGAAGCCGCGCCAGCGATCCGAGATCTCCTTGTCCTTGGCAAGCGTATTGGTGATCAGCGTGAAGATCCGCAGGTTTGCCCGCAGGACTTCACTCACCGCCCCGGCGGCTTCCTTGCGGATCGCGCCGTCCACGTCCTGAAGCTTGTTCAGGGTCGGCTCCAGCGACAGGCGCTCGCCCTGCACTGTGAAGCGAAGGCCCGCGATGGTCTCATCGAACAGCCGGTCCCAGGCGGCGTTGGCCGTCACCGACTTCTCGAGGAACAGCTTCTCGATCCGGTCCTCGAGCTGGAACGGCTTCTCCCGGCGCAGGTCATCGATCCACGGGGCGTAACGCGAGAGCGGCGCCTGCGCCTTGGCGGCATCGAGGGCGGCATCATCGACGCGGTTCAGTTCGAGCCCGAAAAACAGCAGATCGCCGGAGGCGTTGGTCAACCGCTCGCGCGTATCGCCGTAGAACTTGGCGCGGGTCTCATCCGTCGTGTCGCCGGAATAGACGAGCCCGGCATAGGACATGAGCTTGCCGAGCAGATCCTCGATCCGCTCGTAGGCCAACACCGCCTCCGCAAGGCGGGACGAGGCATCCGGGCCCTGGGCGAGCCCGGCGATCTTGCCTGCGTAGGTCTCGCTGAACCGGCGGCACTCTTCCTCGGCCCGGGTGAGGTCGTGGGAGAAGTTCGGATCGTCGAGCCCCGCGTAGAGGTCGGACAGGTCCCATTCGGGCAGCGGGCCAAGGATCTGGCCAAGATCGGCGGCCTTGGCGGCCGCGCGTGCGGCGTCGGCTCCTTCTGCCGTCGCTGCGGGCATCGGGGCGGCGGGACTCAGTCTCATCGGTTCCAGTGTCCTCGGGGGCGCGAAGGGGCGGCACGCGCACGTGGGATATCGAGCGAAAGGCGCCAAGGTTCAACGCAAGCGCTACCTTCATGCTCCCGATGCCCATCCGGCGGGAACACAAAACGTCGTTAAGCGCGACTTTACGGATATCGGCGACCTTACGGCTCGAAACGAAACAGCCAGCGAATCGGACGTACCCCACCCACCCGGGGAAGAGTCCGATCGCGCGGCCTCAGGGATGATGCCATGTCGACCGCCGTCCTCATCGTCGACGACGATCCGGTCCAACGCCGCCTGACCGAAGCTGCCGTGCGCCGGTTCGGCTTCGAGGCGCGTGTGGCCGAGAACGGACTCGATGGGCTCGCGCTCCTCCGCTCGGAGGGCGCCGACGTGGTGCTGCTCGACATGGTGATGCCGGGCCTCGACGGTCTCGGCGTCCTCGCGGAGATGCGCCGCAGCGGTCTCGACACGCCGGTCATCGTGCAGACCTCGAACGGCTCAATTGATGCCGTCGTGAATGCCATGCGCGCCGGGGCGGTGGACTTCGTCGTGAAGCCCGCGGGGGCAGAGCGGCTTCAGGTGTCCATCAAGAACGCCCTGCGGGTCGATCACTTGGAGGAAGAGGTCCGCCGGATGCGGCGCCGGGCTTCCGGCGCCCTGACCTTCAAGGATCTCACATCCCGCAGTTCGGACATGGAGCGGGTGATCCGTCTCGCCGAACGCGCGGCGAAATCCACGATTCCAGTTCTCATCGAAGGCGAATCGGGCGTCGGCAAGGAAGTGCTGGCGCGGGCTATCCAGGGTTCTGGCGACCGGAAGGGCAAGCCGTTCGTCACCGTCAATTGTGGCGCCATCCCCGAGAACCTCGTCGAATCGACCCTGTTCGGGCACGAGAAGGGGGCCTTCACCGGCGCCACCGAGAAGCATGCCGGCAAGTTCGTGGAAGCCTCGGGCGGCACCCTGTTCCTCGATGAGATCGGCGAATTGCCCCTCGATGCGCAGGTGAAGCTGCTGCGCGCCCTGCAAGAGGGCGAGGTCGATCCCGTCGGCGGCAAGCGTTCGGTGCGGGTGGACATCCGCCTGATCTCGGCGACCAACCGCTCGCTCCTCGATCTCGTGAAGCAGGGCCGCTTCCGCGAGGATCTGTTCTACCGCCTCAACGTCTTCCCGATGACTTTGCCGCCGCTGCGGGCGCGCCGGGAGGACGTGGCCGATCTCGCGCGCTCCTTCTGCGCCCGGTTCTCTGCCGAGGAGGGCAAGCGCGTCCGCGGCATCAGCCAGGAGGCGATGGCCCTGCTGACGCGCTATCCGTGGCCCGGCAACGTGCGACAGCTGGAGAACGCCCTGTTCCGCGCGGTCGTGCTGGCCGATGGCGACGAGCTGACGCTCGCCGAATTCCCGCAGATCGCTGCGCAGGTCGAAGGTTTCGACGTCCGGATTCCGGCGGCACCGAACCAGCCCTTGATGCCGACCTATGTGCCGGAGCCGGTTCGCGAGATCGTCCGCGTCGAGGTGCGCGATCCGCACGCCCTCTCGCTGGTCACCGAGGAGACCGGCGAGATCAAGACGATGGATGCCCTGGAGGCCGACATCATCCGCTTCGCCCTGCAATTCTACCGGGGACGGATGTCGGAGGTGTCCCGGCGGCTCGGCATCGGCCGCTCAACACTCTACCGCAAGTTGAAAGATCTCGGCCTCGAAGGGGATGAGAAGGCCGAAGACGCCGCCTGATTTCCGCGAATCGCGGAACAGAGCCCGAATCGGACCCGCCCGCCTGCAACCAACGGGCGAGGCGGCAATGCGACTTTGGTACGGGAAATAGCCTGTCGAAGCCCTTCCGCCTTGGAAAAGCAGGCAATTGCGACGATTGAGCCCGTGGGGTACATAAGCTAACAACAAAAACAGTTGCGCCCAAGGGATCCGCATCAAATGGCCGAGAGTCACACCGTGTCGGGGCACGCCTACAGCCCGGCTATGGACGGGTCGACACACGAGCAGACCTACCGCGGATTTGTCCGTTTCGTCGAAATCGGTACCGGCGTCGTCATTTGCTGGGTTCTCGCCCTGGCCGTTGGTGGCATCCGCGAAGCGTGGATGCTGGCCATCCTCGGCGTCGTCGTTTCCGGCGCGGCGGGCGCCGTCGGTGCTCTGGCCCCGGCCGTTGGCTGGCGCGCGCCGCTCGTGGTGGCTATCCTGCTCGCCCTCTATCTCGCCTTCGCCTGACGCTTCAGGCGAACGATGCGAACCGGGGGATCATACGACCCCCCTGGAGTGCCTGTCGGCAGCACGGCTGACGGGTTACAACAACTCACAAACTCCTATCGCAACTTGACTGGCTCCCTCGAAAACCTGCTCAGCTAGGAGCATGGCGGGACCTGGTCCGCTTTTGTCTGAGGTACGTCGCATGCGCATCGCTGTGCTGTCCGAAACGGACTCCGCGGAACCGCGGGTCGCGGCGGTGCCGGAGACGGTGAAGAAATTCAAAGGTCTCGGAGCGGACGTGGTGGTCCAGGCCGGTGCCGGCAAGCGCGCCGGTATCCCGGACGGTGAGTTCGAGGCCGCTGGTGCCACCATCGCCGCGAGCGCCGAAGAGACCGCCCGTGACGCCGACCTCGTCCTGAAGGTCCGTCGTCCTGCCGCCGAGGAACTGCCGCATCTCAAGCGTGGCGCGGTCGTCATCGCCATCATGGACCCCTACGGTAACGAGGCGGCCCTGAAGGAGATGGCGGATGCGGGCGTCGATGCCTTCGCCATGGAACTGATGCCCCGCATCACCCGCGCGCAGGTAATGGACGTCCTGTCCTCGCAGGCGAACCTCGCGGGCTATCGCGCCGTGGTGGACGGCGCCTCCGAATACGGCCGCGCCATGCCGATGATGATGACGGCGGCGGGCACCGTCCCGGCCGCCCGCGTCTTCGTGATGGGCGTCGGCGTCGCCGGGCTTCAAGCCATTGCCACCGCCCGCCGCATGGGCGCCGTGGTGACCGCCACCGACGTGCGCCCCGCCACGAAGGAGCAGGTCGAATCCCTCGGCGCGAAGTTCGTCGCCGTGGAGGACGAGGAGTTCAAGCAGGCCGAGACCTCCGGCGGCTACGCCAAGGAGATGTCCGCCGAGTACCAGAAGAAGCAGGCCGATCTGGTGAAGGGCCACATCGCCAAGCAGGACATCGTCATCACCACGGCCCTCATTCCCGGCCGTCCCGCGCCGAAGCTCGTCTCCGAGGAGATGGTCGGCTCGATGAAGCCGGGTTCGGTGCTGGTGGATCTCGCTGTCGAGCGCGGCGGCAACGTCGCGGGTGCCAAGCCGGGCGAGATCGTCACCACCGAGAACGGCGTGAAGATCGTCGGCCACCTCAACGTGGCGGGCCGCCTCGCGGCGACGGCGTCGAGCCTCTACGCCCGCAATCTGTTCGCCTTCATCGAGACGCTGGTCGACAAGGAATCCAAGGCCCTCGCCATCAAGTGGGACGACGAGCTCGTGAAGGCCACGAATCTCACCCGTGACGGCTCCGTCGTCCACGCCTCCTTCCAGCCTAAGCCGGCCGCCTGATCCGTCGAGGGGATTTCACTCATGGCAAACGTTGTCGTTCCTCCCGATCAGGCAGCCGAGCAGGCCCGGGTGTTGTCGGACGCCGCCCGCGCCGCCGCTGCCGTCGCCCGTAACGCCGCCGATCAGGCTCAGGCCATCGCCGACGGCATGGGTCACGGCATTCATGCCGCGACCGGCGGTGCCGTCGATCCGACCGTGTTCCGGTTGGCCATCTTCGTGCTGGCGATCTTCGTCGGTTACTACGTCGTGTGGTCGGTGACCCCGGCGCTGCACACGCCGCTCATGTCCGTCACCAACGCCATCTCCTCGGTCATCATCGTCGGCGCCCTGCTCGCCGTGGGCGTGCCGCTCATCGAGAAGGGTACGGGCGTCGCCCGCTTCTTCGGCTTCATCGGCATCGTGCTCGCCAGCGTGAACATTTTCGGCGGCTTCCTCGTCACGCAGCGCATGCTCGGCATGTACAAGAAGAAGGGCTGAGCCGGTGTCTGAGAACGTCTCCTCACTCCTCTACATCGTCGCCGGCGTCCTGTTCATCATGGCGCTCCGGGGGCTCTCGCACCCGACGACCTCCCGCCAGGGCAACATGTACGGCATGGTCGGCATGGCGCTCGCCATCCTGACCACCCTCGTCGGCCATCCGCCCGCCGGGATCGGCGCGTGGTTCCTCGTTCTGCTCGGCCTCGGCATCGGCGGCGGCGCGGGCGCGGTGATCGCCAAGCGCGTTCCCATGACGGCGATGCCGCAGCTCGTGGCGGCCTTCCACTCGCTGGTCGGCCTCGCGGCGGTGTTCGTGGCGGCGGGTGCGCTCTATGCTCCGCAGGCCTTCGGCATCATCGAGAACGGCCACTTCCACAAGCAGTCGCTGTTCGAGATGGGCCTGGGTGTCGCCATCGGCGCCATCACCTTCACCGGTTCGGTCATCGCCTTCGCGAAGCTTGACGGCCGCATGTCCGGCAAGCCGATCATGCTGCCGCAGCGCCACCTGATCAACGCGGCACTCGCCGCCGGCCTCGTGCTCCTGATCGCTCTGTTCATCGGCACCGAGTCGAAGGCCATCTTCTGGCTGATCGTCCTCGTCTCGCTGGTGCTCGGCGGCCTGATCATCATCCCGATCGGCGGCGCCGACATGCCGGTGGTCGTGTCGATGCTCAACTCCTACTCGGGCTGGGCGGCGGCCGGCATCGGCTTCACCCTAGGCAACCTCGCGCTCATCATCACGGGCTCGCTGGTCGGCTCCTCGGGCGCCATCCTGTCCTACATCATGTGCCACGCGATGAACCGGTCGTTCATCTCGGTCATCCTCGGCGGCTTCGGTGGGGATTCCGCCGCTGCGGCCGGTGGCGGCCAGGTGGAGACGCGCCCGGTGAAGCAGGGTTCGTCGGACGACGCGGCCTACATCATGAAGAACGCCGAGCGTGTGATCATCGTCCCCGGCTACGGCATGGCGGTCGCCCAGGCGCAGCACTCCCTGCGTGAGATGGCCGACATGCTGAAGAAGGAGGGCGTGGACGTGAAGTACGCCATCCACCCGGTGGCGGGCCGCATGCCGGGCCACATGAACGTGCTGCTCGCCGAGGCGAACGTGCCGTACGACGAGGTGTTCGAGCTGGAAGACATCAACGGCGAGTTCCCGCAGGCCGACGTGGCCTTCGTGATCGGCGCCAACGACGTCACCAACCCGGCGGCCAAGACGGACAAGACCTCGCCGATCTACGGCATGCCGATCCTCGACGTGGAAAAGGCCAAGACCGTGCTGTTCATCAAGCGTGGCATGGGCTCCGGCTATGCGGGCGTCGAGAACGAAGTCTTCTTCCGCGACAACACGATGATGCTGTTCGGCGACGCCAAGAAGGTAGTCGATCAGATCCTCAAGGCGTTCTGATCTCCCCATCACGGGACCGGAATCGGGGGCGGGCCTTGTGCCCGCCCTTTTTTGTGTGGGCGCTGCCACAGCATTGCCTGAGCAAGCGGTATAGGATGCGCGCGTGTCTGCCGCCTCCGTCTTGATCGAACCCGCCACATCCCTCCTCGGCGTCGAGTGCTCCGTGACCGGCCGACGCTGGGCGGAACGCTGCGCGGGCTTGGAGAGCGACCGCGCCATCGCCCGCATGGTGCAGGCCCATGGCTTGCCGGAACTGCTCGCCCGCGTGCTTACGGGGCGCGGCGTGGCGCCCGATGCGGCCGAAGCGTATCTCGCACCGCGCCTGCGCGATCTGATGCCCGATCCCGACAGTCTGCTCGACATGCAGCCGGCCGTTCGCCGCCTGGCCAAGGCGGTGCGTGAGGGCGAGATCATCGCCGTGTTCGGCGATTACGACGTGGACGGCGCGGCGAGCGCGGCCATGCTGGCGGAGTATCTTCGCGGCTTCGGCCTCACAGTGCCGGTCCACATCCCCGACCGGATTGCGGAGGGCTACGGCCCGAACGAGGGCGCCATCGCGGCGCTCGCCGCTGAGGGGGCGCGGGTTCTGGTCTGTGTCGATTGCGGCACGAGCGGTCACGGTCCCCTGGAACAGGCCGCCCGGAACGGGCTCGACGTGATCGTGCTCGACCACCACGCGGCGTCCGAGATCCTGCCGCAGGTCCATGCGGTCGTGAACCCGAATCGGCAGGACGATCTCTCCGGCCTCGGGCATCTCTGCGCGGCGGGGGTGGTGTTCCTGACCCTGGTCGCCCTGAACCGCCACCTTCGGATCGAAGGCTATTTCGGCCCCGAGCGGCCGGAACCCCGGCTGACCGATTCCCTCGATCTCGTCGCCCTCGCGACGGTGGCCGACGTCGTCCCGCTGCGTGACCTCAACCGAGCGTTCGTGGTGCAGGGCCTTTCGGTGATGCGTCATCGGGGGCGCACTGGCCTCGCGGCGCTTCTCGATGCCTCGTCGCTCTCCGAGCCGCCGGAGGCCTGGCATCTCGGCTTCGTGCTGGGGCCGCGCATCAACGCGGGTGGCCGGATCGGCGATGCCGCTCTCGGCGCGCGGCTGCTTTCCACCCGCGATCCAGTGGAGGCCGCACGCATCGCCGTCGATCTCGATCGGCTGAATCGCGAGCGGCAGGCCATCGAAGCGCAGGCGGTGGCCGAGGCCGAGGCCGGGATGGACCGGGCTCTAACCGAGAATCCGGCCCTGCCGGTTCTGGTCATGGGCAATCCAGATTGGCACCCCGGCATCGTCGGCTTGGTCGCGGCGCGGCTGAAGGAGCGGTTCGGCCGCCCGGCTTTCGCCTTCGCGATCCGGCCGGATGGCAGCGCCACGGGTTCCGGCCGCTCCGTACCGGGGGTCGATCTCGGGCAGGCGGTGCGCGCCTGCGTCGAGGCGGGAAGAGCGCGCAAGGGCGGCGGCCACGCCATGGCGGCGGGCGTGACCCTGGATGGCGATGCGATCGCGGCGTTCGAGGCGCATCTCGCCTCCACCCTGAGCGCGGCCGTGGAAAAGGCCCGCGCTGCCGATGCTCTGCTCATTGACGGCACCCTGAGCGCCGGGGGCGCCACGGCCGAGACGGTGCGGCTGCTCCAGCGTGCAGGGCCCTTCGGCCAGGGCGCACCGGAGCCGCTTTTCGCACTGGCCCGCCACCGCATCGTCGATGCGGGCATCGTCGGCACCGGCCATGTCCGCGCGCGGTTGCGCAGCCGCGACGGGCAGGCTGTGGGGGCCATCTGCTTCCGCGCCGCCGAGAGGCCGCTCGGCCGGGCGATCCTCGACAGTATCGGCCGGGAGGTCCACGCCGTGGGCACGCTCTCGCGCGATCAGTGGCGCGGCGCCGAGCGGGCGCAATTGCGCATCGTCGATCTCGCCCCGGCGGATTGATCGCCCGGCGATGGACGCTTCCTCGCCTCCTGCGATCGTGCGCCCGGCGCCGGATTGCGACGCGGCGACCCGCGCCCGCATCCTCGCCCCCCGGCGACCGGGGGACGACGTCGTCGCGATCTCCTGCAGCCTGCATCTCGGACCGAATGAGCGCGTGACGAAGCGCCTTCTCTTCGAAGGGTCGGCGGCCTCGGGCGTTCGGGTGACCTGCGACGGTGGCGCCATTGGCCCCGGTGAGGCGGGCACCGGCCTTACCGATTTCGCGGTCGAGATCCGCTCTCGCCCGCCTACGCAGGACCGTCCGAACTGGGACCGGCCAGAGGACATCACGATCCGGGCCTGCACCATCCTCGGGCATGTCCGAATCTGGGGCATGGGCATGAACGGTCAGGGTCCCATGGTGCGGGACTCGTCTCGGAGCCTTGGCCATACGGAGCGTGCTCAAGCGGCCGCGCCGACCCGCGTGAGCATCCTCAATTCCGCGATGACCGCCTTCGGCCGGATCCCGGTCTATCTCGGGCCGGGGGTGACGAGCGTCACGCTGAAGGGCTCGCGGATCGGCGGCACCTCATCCGCGACCGCCGTCTATCTCGATGCCGAGAGTGCGGACAACGTCATCGCGGACAACAATTTCGAGATCCGGACAGGCCGAGAGATCATTGCGGTCGATGGCTCGGCCCGCAACCGGATCACCGGCAACCGCTTCGCCCTACACGGGGAGGGCGGGGTGCGCCTCTACCGGAATTGCGGTGAAGGCGGCACGGTGCGCCACCAGACGCCCTCGGACAACGTTGTGACCGGCAACAGCTTCCGGGGCGCAGGCACCTTCACCGCGCCGATCGTCGTGAATTCCCGCAACGGCTGGGACATCCATTGCTGGGACGATTCCGGCTATCCGTTCGGCAGCAGTGCCGACAATCGTGATAACGGCACGGGCAACGTGGTGGAGCCCAACCGGACGGAGTGACGCGCTAGAGCCAGGGCCGCCCGAGTTGAGCCACCCCCAACGCCGAAATCCTCGTCGTCCAAAATCTTCGTCGTCATTGCGAGCGTAGCGAAGCGATCCAGGGCAGCAGGACGCTTCCGAACGATGCGACTCCCTGGTTTGCTTCGCTACGCTCGCAATGACGGAAGCCCAAAAGCTAACTGGGTCGGCTCCGGCTCTAGCCGCCCGCCATCACCAGCGCCCAGAACCTCTTGTAGCGGGTGTCGGGCGCGTCCACCCGCGCGATGCCGATCCGGCGGATCTGCGGGATCAGCATGTTCTTGTTGTGCTCGGACGAGCGCTTCCAGCGGGCGAAGACCTCATCGAAGGTCTCCGCGCCCGCGCTGAGATTCTCGGCGGCGTAGGAGCGGGCAAGGCCTGCCGCATTCATCCGTGAGGTGAAACTCCCTCCGACATCGTGGCTGAGCTGCCCATGCCGCGCATTGTTGCCCGCCTGGAACGAGGCGGCCTTCACGAGGCCCGGATCGACGATGACCGGGCTCAGGCCGTGCTGGACGCGGTAGGCCGAGATCGCGGCGGCGGCGGCGACCTCGTCCAGCACCGTGGTGCGGGTCGAATAGCGGGCCGCAGGTTCCTCGGACAGGGGTAGGCTTCCGCAGCTGGCCAGCGGTAACAGGACGAGGGCGAAGGGGAGAAGGCGGATCGGCGTCACGGGATCGGCTGCTGTCGGAACGGGACGTGGGTCCCTCCGGGGCCGATGCGGCGAAAGCGCGGCAGGAGACGGTTCAAGCGTCGTACGGCGGAATTGCGTTGCGCGGGGGCCACGCTCGTCAGGCGAAGGGCTCGCAGGCGAGCATCGAGGGGGTGAAGGCCTTGAGCAGCACGGGATCGAGGTGACCCCGTGTCTCGACCATGATGGCCAGGGCCTCGGCGGGCTTGGCGGGCTGGCGGTAGGCCCGGCGTTCGGTGAGCGCGCAAAACACGTCACAGATCGAGACGATCCGCACGAGGTCGGCGATCTGGGAGCCCTTCAACCCATCGGGATAGCCGGTGCCGTCCAGCCTTTCGTGGTGGTGGCGCACCACGTCGATCACCTCGGCATCGTACCCGCCCTCCGCGATGAGGAGGGAGGCGCCGATCTCGGGATGGCGCTTCATCAGCCGCATCTCATTCGCATCGAGACGGCCCGGCTTGTCGAGGATCTCCTTCGGGATGCGTGACTTGCCGAGATCGTGCAGCAAGCCCGCACGGGCAAGCCGTGTGAGATCCGCCCGCGACAGGCCGATCCGCGCGCCGAAGGACGCGCAGAGGCCCGCCACGCTCAGCGTGTGCTCGTAGAGGCCGGCATCGTGCTGCCAGAGTTCCGCGAGCCAGGCCGAGATGCCGGCTTCCGAGACTGCGGCCAGCACCAGTTCCGTGCCGCGCTCGATGTCCTGCGGCGGAAGTGCTCCGCCGATGGCCGCGCTGTCGAACAGGTCGGTCACGAGGGTTCTGGCGGCCTTGGCCCGCTCGTTCAGGCGGCGAGCCAGAGCCTCGGCCGCCCGTGTGGCCGCCTCGATCAGAACGAAGGCCCGGCTCAGGATGGATTCGCGCGTGGCTCCGGCCGGAAGGACGAGGGTGTTGGCATCCGGCTTGATGCCCTCGCCCCGGGCGAGGACGATGCGGGGCACGGCGGGGGTGAAGCGGTCCAGGCGGCGGGTCCAGTTCGCCAGCGCCGGCGGCGGAAGATCGAGAAGGGCAAAGACCGGCCTTCCCGGGTGAGGCGTATCTCCCGGCGCGTGGGGCCGGCAGGTCGTGACGAAGCCGATCGCTCGCGCGAGAGCGGCGCGTTCCGATGGCCGGTCAGAGACCAGTTGGACGAACGCTTCTCTCACCGGAGGAAGCGTCCTGTCCGTAGACGACGACACGCGAACCTCGTGGGTATGGAAGAAGGCCGCTGATTGAATAAGACTATCAGTGTCTTCCTATGGAAAGCTTAACTATGTCGCAGTCGCGCTCCGCGCGCAGGCCAATTTCAAGGCAGCCGCCAGACACCTTTTCGTGATGCGGTCGCAGTTTGAATTGATGAGACAGTAGTTCGTCATTGAGGACCTGAACAGAGACTTCGTGGCGCGATGACAGAAATTCTCTCTGGTTCATGCCTCAGCTTAGGAGGGCAATGTTTAGTCGTCCGGCGCGGATAGTTGCCGAACCGCAAGCCAGGCGGAGCGAGGCCGCGGCCGCGCTCTCGCTAGGCCTGGACCGAAGCCGGGCGCGGGAATAGGCGAGACAGTCACGGTGTACAGGCGTGGCGGCCTCCACGGGACGCCGCCACGCCTTCGGAACGACGGGACGAGACTCGCCATGGATCAGCAGGAATGGCAATTACGGGAGGGCGTGGTCTCGGCGGCGCGCGAACTCGACGCGCTGGGTCTGAACCGCGGCACCTCAGGCAACGTTTCCTGCCGCTACGCCGAGGGGCTGCTGATCACGCCCTCCGGCGTGCCAACGGCGGAACTCACGCCGGAAGGCATCGTCCCGATGGGGCTCGATGGCTCCTATCCGAAGGGCACCAAGCCTTCCTCGGAATGGCGCTTCCACCGCGATATCCTCGCCGCGCGGCCGGAAGTCGGCGCCGTGGTGCACGCGCACCCGGTCCATTGCACCGCCTTCGCGATCTGCGGGCGGCCGATCCCGGCTGTTCACTACATGATCGCGGCCTTCGGCGGCCCCGACGTACGCTGCGCGCCCTACGCGCCCTACGGCACCGAGGCGCTGTCCCGCTTGGCGCTGGAGGCCCTGGAGAACCGGTCCTGCTGCCTTCTGGCGAACCACGGCATGATTGCCGCAGGGTCCGACCTCCGGCGGGCGCTCTGGCTCGCGCAGGAATTGGAGACCCTGTGCCAGCAATACGCGGTCGCGTTGCAAGTCGGAACGCCGCAAATACTCTCGGATGCTGAGATCGCCGACACAGTCGAGCGCTTCCGTGGATACGGGCTCAATGCCGCCAACCCGGCAAAGAGCGCGACTTGATTGGGCAGGGTCATGCCGCCAGAGTGCGCGCGCACCGGCTCCGCGAAGTCCGGCATCCCGTCTCCGTAGGCAAGACCGATCGATGGCCGCGCGCGATACCCGCGAAACCCAGTACAGGCCGCTCTCGAAGCCCGGTATTTACCTGGCGCGGATGGTCATCTTCCTCGCCCTTGTCGGGTTTCTCGCGTTCATCCTCTTCAAGCAGGTCACGCCCGCCTTCCTGGCCAATCCGGGTCTCAACGGCCTGATCCTGGGCGTCCTGCTCATCGCGATCATCATCGCCTTCGGTCAGGTCTTCCGGCTGTCGCGGGAGGTCGCCTTCGTCAACGCGGCGGCGGCGGGCGAAGTCGCGCGGCGACCCGCGCACCTCCTCAAGCCTCTGTCACGGGCCATCGCCGCCCGCACCGGCGGCAATGCCGTCCCCGGCACGGTGACGTTGCTCGACACCATCGCCGCGCGGCTCGACGAGGGGCGGGAGATGCTGCGCTACATCGCGGGCATCCTCATCCTGCTCGGCCTGCTCGGCACCTTCTGGGGCCTCATCGACACGCTGTCGGCGGTGGGTGGCGTTATCAAGGGCATGCGCGGCGGGGGCGACGCCGCCGTGATGTTCGATGAATTGAAATCGGGCCTCGCCGTGCCGCTCTCGGGCATTGGCCTCGCCTTCTCGGCCTCGCTGTTCGGCCTCGCCTCATCGTTGATCACCGGTTTCCTGGAGTTGCAGGCGGGGCAGGCCCATGCCCGTTTCCACAACGAATTGCAGGATTGGCTGATGGCCGTGGGCGTGGCGTCCGAGCCCAGCGTGGCCATCGCCGCGCCCATGCCCGTTCGCGCCGGGCCGAGTTCGCAGGAACTCAAGGAGGCGGTGGATCACCTCTCCGCCGTCATCGCCGAGAACGGCAGCAACCGCGCCACCACGCTCGCCATGACCAATCTCGCGGAAGGTATTCAGGGGCTTGTCCAGCACATGCGGGCCGAGCAGCAGATGATCCGCGATTGGGTGGAAGCGCAGGCGAGCCGCGAGCGTGAATTGAAGCAGGTGCTCGACCGGCTCGGCCGGGAGCGGGTCTGATGGCCTCCACCGTCGCCCGCAGCCGACGCGGCATCAATGTCTGGCCGGGCTATGTCGATGCGCTGGCGACGCTGCTGCTGTCGGTCGTCTTCCTGTTGACCGTCTTCGTCGTGGGGCAGTTCTTCGTTTCGCAGGAACTCACCGGGCGCGATGCGACGCTCGCACGCCTCAACCGCCAACTGGCCGACCTCACGGATCTCCTCGCCCTCGAACGCTCGAAGAAGCAGGGCACCGAGAGCGAGCTACAGAGCCTGCGCTCGACGCTCGCCGCCGTTCAGGCCGAGCGGGATCAGGCCAAGACCCAGGCCGAGGCCGCGACGGTGAGCCAGGGCGCCACTGGCGTGTTGGACAAGCAGTTGGAGGCCGAGCGCGGCGCCACCAAGCGGGCCCTGACGCAGGTGGATCTGCTCAACGAGCAGATCGCCGCCATGCGCCGTCAACTCGCCGCGCTGGAGGATGCGCTGGCCGCCTCCGAGACCCGCGACCGGGAAAGTCAGGCACGAATCGCCGAACTCGGCAGCCGCCTCAATGTGGCGCTGGCTCAGAAGGTCCAGGAACTCGCCCGCTACCGGTCCGACTTCTTCGGCCGCCTGCGTCAGATCCTCGGCAGCCGCTCCGACATCCGTGTCGTCGGCGACCGTTTCGTTCTGCAATCGGAGGTTCTGTTTCCCGGCGGGTCGGCCACCCTCAAGCCGGAGGCCGCGCCGGAGCTCGACCGGATCGCGAGTGCCGTGTCCGACCTCGCCAAGCAGATCCCGGCGGATTTGTCCTGGGTGCTTCGGGTCGACGGGCATACCGATGCCCGCCCCATCGCGACGACGCAATTCCCGTCGAACTGGGCTCTCTCGGCCGCCCGCGCCATCGCGGTGGTGCAGTACCTTGCGAGCAAGGGAATCCCGCCGCAGAACCTGCTGGCAGGCGCCTTCGGTGAATTCCAACCGATCGACCAGGGCACGACGGACGACGCCTATGCCCGCAACCGCCGGATCGAGTTGAAGCTCACCGAGCGGTAACGCGTCGCCTACTGCGCCGCCTCGCTCGGCACCGTCCGGCTCCGGCCCGTGTCCAGCCCACGCGCCGTCTCGTCCAGGGCGTCGGTGAATTGCAGGCTGGCCAACTGCGCATAGAGGGCACCGTAGGCGAGCAGGCTCTCGTGCGTGCCCGACTCCACGATGCGCCCATCATCGATGACGAGGATGCGGTCGGCGGCGCGGATCGTTGCGAGGCGGTGGGCGATCACGATGGTCGTGCGCCCCCGCATCAATGTGCCGAGGGCCGCCTGCACCGCGCGCTCCGATTCCGCGTCGAGGGCCGACGTCGCCTCGTCGAGGAGCAGGATCGGCGCGTCCTTGAGGATCGCGCGAGCGATGGCGATACGCTGCCGCTGGCCACCCGAGAGCGTCACGCCTCGTTCTCCCACCTGGGTCTGGTAGCCCTGGGGCAGAGCTTCGATGAAGGCGTGCGCGTTGGCGAGTTCCGCCGCGTGGCGCACCTCCGCGTCCGAGGCGTTCGTCCGGCCGTAGCGGATGTTCTCCGACACGGTGCCTGAGAACACCACCGGGTCTTGCGGTACCAGGGCGGTCCGGGCGCGCAGCGCCTCAGGATCGACGCGCGTCACGTCCACACCGTCGATCCGCACCTGCCCGCCCTGCGGATCGTAGAAGCGCAGCAGAAGCTGGAGCACCGTCGATTTGCCCGCGCCGGAGGGGCCGACGAGGGCGATGCGCTCGCCCGGCGCGGCCGTGAAGCTCAAGCCGTCGAGTGCCAGATGGCCGGGCCGCGTCGGATACGAGAAGCGCACCGCATCGAACTCGACGGAGCCGCGTGCGGGCTCCGGCAGCGGCAGGGCGGGCACGGGGGTCTTCACCGCCGGTTCCGCGCTGAGGATTTCCGTCAGCCGCTCGGCCGCGCCCGCCGACATGGCGAGGTCGCCGTAGACCTCCGACAATTGGCCCAGCGCCCCGGCGCCGAACACCGCGTAGAGGACGAATTGCGAGAGCTGCCCGCCGGTCATGGTGTGGCTGAGCACGCCCTGCGCGCCGTACCACATGACGCCGACCACCGAGGCCGAGATCAGGAAGATCGCCACGCCCGTGAGGATGGCGCGCGCCTGGATCGAGGCCCGCGCCGCGCCGTAGGCTTCCTCGGAGGCTGCCCGGAAACGGGATGCAGCGTCGGCCGAGCGCCCGAAGGCCTGCATCGTCCGCACGGCGCCGACTGCTTCCGCCGCGTAGGCCGACGCCTCGGCGAGCCGGTCCTGCGCCGCCCGCGAGCGGCGGCGGACCCCGCGTCCGGAGAAGATCAGAGGAAAGACGATCACGGGAATCGCCGCCAGCACCAGCACGGAGAGGCTGGGACTGGTGATCACCATCATCGCGATGGCGCCGATGAACAGGAACAGGTTCCGCAGCAAGATCGAGATCGACACACCGAAAGCGGATTTGATCTGCGTCGCATCGGCCGTGAGGCGCGAGACGATCTCTCCCGATTGCGCTCTATCGAAAAAGGCGGGGTCGAGAACCGTCAGCCGCGCGAACACGGCGGAGCGGAGGTCGGCGACTACGCGCTCGCCGAGGGTGACGACCGTGTAGACCCGCGCCGCGCTCGACAGGGCGAAGCACAGGACCACCCCGAGCAGGGCGACGAAATAGGCGTCGATGACCCCGCTGCCATCCTCGGAGAAACCGTGGTCGATCACACGCCGCATGGCGATGGGCACCACAAGGGTCGAGGCCGAGGCACAGGCGAGCGCCACGAGGCCCGCCGCAATGCGGACCCGGTAGCGCAGGGCGAAGGGGATGAGGGGGCGCAGCGCCTTGATCGGCGCCTTCGGCCGTGCCGGACCGGCGGCACCGTCGGCGGCTCTACCTTTGCGGGCCATCACGCCTCATCATTCACTCCCCGACGCTTGTTCCGGCGGGACGGCTGGGGTATACGCCGCCCCTTATCCGATTGCGTGTGTTCAATGGCCGCGGGCCGCCACCCGCTCGGCTTCCGACGCGCGGTTGCCATGAACTCCCCGTTCGATGCAACCGCGTAGACCCGTTTTAAAGTGGCAACCGGGTCGGGCGGCGCCCTTCGTGCCTCCCGCCGAGTGCGAGAACAATAGGGATCACGAGTCATGGCGAAGGCACCGGCAAAGGCACCGGCGAACGTAGCGGCCGTCCCGGCCAAGGCCCCGGCGAAGGCCAAGGGCGTGAAGACCGAGCACCCCGATTACCACTTCATCAAGGTGGTGATGACGGACGGCACTGAGTACCGCACTCGTTCGACCTACGGCGCCGAGGGCGACACGCTGAACCTCGACATCGACCCGTTGACCCATCCGGCCTGGACCGGCGGCGAGCAGAAGATGCTCGATCGCGGCGGCCGCGTCTCGCGCTTCACTTCGCGCTTCGGCAACCTCGGCGGCCGTCGCTAAGCGACCCCCGAAATTTGCAGTGGATGTTCGAGCGGGCGGTCCTTCGGGGCCGCCCGTTTTCGTTGGCGACAGGCTTTCGCATTGGGCGTTATACGTTGGTTGAACGTGGTTCGCGGAGGCTGTCGTGAAGCTCGAAGTGAAGAAGATCGGCAATTCGACGGGGCTCATCCTGCCGAAGGAGTTGGTCTCTCGCCTCAATCTCGAACAGGGGCAGTGGCTTCATGTGCAGGAAATGCCCGAAGGCGGCTTTCGCTTGACGCCCTATGACCCCGATTTCGCTGCGGCGATGGCGCTCGTCGATGAAGTCATGGACGAGTATCGGGATACCCTGAAAGTGCTCGCCAAGTGATCGAGCCCAGGTGGTTGAGCTTGGAAGAGGTTATCGCCGCTTAGGAGAAGCAACTCGTCCGGTTCGGTGGTCCTGGGGGGATTCGGGACGAAAACGCGCTCGCCTCGGCCTTGGCGCGACCTATCAACCGCTGGCGATACGAGCAGGCCGATCTCGCGACGCTTGCTGCCTCTTACGCGTTCGGCTTGGCCCGAAACCATGCCTTTTTGGACGGTAACAAGCGCATCGCATTCGTGTCGATGATGGTGTTCCTCCGTTTGAACGGCGTGCGTTTCGCGCCCGACCCCGCGCAGGCAACGACGGCGATCATCCGCCTTGCCTCAGGCGAGATCGACGAGGCGGGTCTCACCCGGTGGATCCGGGACAACTGGCCCACGGCCTGAGTTTGCCCCGCGTCCCGGCGTCCCGGTGCCTTTCTGCGGGCGGGGTCGAGCCATATCTCGTCTTCAATCACAGTCGAGATGCCAGAGACGATGTCCAGGGCCGAGAGAGACCGCGAAGCCAATCGCTTCACCGCCCGCGCCGGGCGCTATGCCAGCGTGGGCGCCAATGTGGGCGGTGTCGCCGCGCGCATGGCCATGTCACGCCTGTTCGGGAAGGAAGGCACGACCAACGCCGCGGCCCTCGCCGAGGCTCTGGGCGGGCTGAAGGGGCCGATCATGAAGGTGGCGCAGCTTCTGGCCACCGTGCCGGACCTGCTTCCGCCGGAATATGCGGCCGAGTTGCAGAAGCTCCAGGCCGATGCGCCGCCCATGGGTGCGGCCTTCGTGAAGCGCCGCATGCAGGCCGAGCTCGGAGCCGATTGGTCGAGCCGCTTCGGAAGCTTCGATCTGAAGCCCGCCGCCGCCGCGTCGTTGGGGCAGGTTCACCGGGCCACGACGAAGGACGGCCGGAACCTCGCCTGCAAGCTCCAGTATCCGGACATGCAATCGGCCGTCGAGGCCGACCTGAAGCAGCTCGAACTCGCCTTCGCCCTGCACCGGCGGATGAATTCGTGGCTCGATACCCGCGAGATCGCCAAGGAGATCGGCGCGCGGGTGCGCGAGGAACTCGATTACGAGCGCGAGGCCAAGCACGCACGCCTGTACGGTGCGGTGCTGAAGGACATCGACGCCGTGCGCGTGCCGGAGGTGTTTCCCGACCTGTCGACCGGACGGCTTCTCAGCCTCGGCTGGCTCGATGGCGAGAAGATCCTCGGCTTCACGGAAGGGTCAGTCGAGATGCGTAATCGCATCGCCCAGGCGATGTTCAAGGCATGGTGGCACCCGTTCAGCCGCGCGGCGGTGATCCACGGCGACCCGCATCTCGGCAATTACACGATCTTCCGCGATGGCGATGAGCCGGCGGGCATCAACCTGCTCGATTACGGCTGCGTGCGCATCTTCCACCCGCGCTTCGTCGGCGGCGTGGTCGATCTTTATCGGGGACTCCTGGAGAACGACGAGGCGCGCATCGTCCATGCCTACGAGGTATGGGGCTTCCGGGATCTCGACCGGGAGAAGATCGAGATCCTGAACATCTGGGCACGCTTCATCTACGGACCGCTCCTCGAGGACCGTGTGCGCACCGTGGCCGATGGGGTGAAGCCCGGCGAATACGGGCGGCGTCAGGCGTTCCAGGTGCACCAGGCGCTCAAGGAGCGCGGGCCGGTGACCGTGCCGCAGGAATTCGTCTTCATGGATCGCGCGGCGGTGGGTCTCGGTGCAGTCTTCCTGCACCTGCGCTCGGAGCTGAATTACCACCGCCTGTTCGAGGCCGAGATCGAGCATTTTTCGACCGAGGCGCTCGCAAAGCGTCAAGCCAAGGCGTTGAAGGACGCGGGGCTGCCCCAACCCGTTTGAGCGACAGCAGGACGGCGTGCGCCACCGCACGCCGCCGCTGTGCCAGTATCCGCGCCGGATGTTGAGGTTTCGCCCCTGTTCGTACGTCAACGGCCCTGAACTTCGCTGCATTCCGGCAGGACAAGCGACTTGGAAACGAAGCGGCAACGCGCCCGGAGACACAACCTCCGGGCGCGTTGCCGTCCAACGCCGTTGCTTAAAGCTTGGCTTAAGGGGATACAGCTACCCGTTGGGTGGCGGCAGTTCGGCCGCCGGTGGGAGGATCCGATGCGCATCCCGCGCTCCAACCAGGTCGCGCTGGCTGCCCTCCTTGCCGGGCTCATGGCCGGCGGACCGGGCCGTGCCGCCTCTCCCGAACCGACCCAGGCCTCCGTCGATGTCCCGTCGACGCCGTCCGTGGTGCCGACGCCGAATCCGGCTTCCATCACCGGTTCCAACGCGACGGGCGTGGTCAGCGACGACGCGGCGGCGACGCCTGCCAACCCCGTGACCGATTACAAGCCGCCGGAGCCCGCCCCCGACAGCGCGCCGACCCCGGCGCCGACGGCCTCCGCTCCGACGAGCCCGGTTGAGCCGATCCCGGCAGCGATCTTCGCGCGGCTTGCCGAGTCCGCCCCCCTTCTGACCCGCCTCGGCACCAAGGAGCGGGCGGCGATCAAGGCCTTCTACGAGGCGCGCGGCGACAAGCCGGTCTGGATTGCGGAGGGTGACTGGACGGTGGCGGCCAAGTCCATCGCAACTCGCCTCGCCGCGGCCGACGAGGATGGTCTCGATCCCCGCGCCTATCCGGTCCCGTCGCTTTCGGAGAAGCCTGAGGACAAAGCCGTGGCCGAGGCCGAACTGCGCCTCTCCGCTGCGGCCGTGCTTTACGCGCGGGACGCGAGGGGAGGGCGCACCAACCCGTCCTCGATCTCCCGTCTGATCACGCCCACGCTCGACCTGCCCACGGGCGATGCGGTGTTGAGCAAACTGTCCGAGGCGGGCCAGCAGGCGGGCGATGTGCTCGCGGCTTATAACCCCGCCTCCGAGGGCTATCGTGCGCTGAAGGCGCAACTCGCGCGTCTTCGCGGGCCCAAGGTGCAGGAGGCCAAGCCCCTGACCCTGCCGCCGGGTGCGACCCTCAAGGTCGGCATGCGTGACCCTCGCGTACCCGCTTTGCGGGCGTATTTCGGGCTCGATGCCAACTCGGCCGAGCCGACGCTCTACGATTCCGGCGTGGCCGATGCGGTGACGAAGTTTCAGCGCCTGCGGGGCCTGCCGGGCAACGGGGTGCTCAACAAGCGTACGGTCCTGGCGCTCGCGGAAACGGGCCGCGGGGCCAAGTCCTCCGATGAGCCGGAATTGCTCGTGAACATGGAACGCTGGCGCTGGCTGCCGCACGAGCTCGGGCCGGATTACGTGCTGGTCAACGTACCGGAATTCCGCCTGCGCGTCTTCCGCGACGGCAAGATGCGGGACGAAACCCGCGTGATCGTCGGCAAGACGGAATCGCCCACGCCGATCTTCTCGGGGATGATGGAATATGCCGTCGTCAACCCGTCTTGGTACGTGCCGCCCTCCATCCTGAAGACCATGGCGCCGAAGCTCGCGAGCTACGGTGGTAAGACCTGGGGCGGGTACGAGATCGTACGCCGCGGCGGTCACATCTCCCTCCGCCAGCCGCCGGGTGAGAAGAATGCTCTCGGCTTCGTCAAGTTCATGTTCCCCAACCAGCATGCCGTGTACCTGCACGACACGCCGAACCGCTCGCTGTTCTCGGCGTCGACCCGGGCGTTCAGCCATGGTTGCGTGCGTGTCGACGACCCATTCCGCTTCGCCGACACGGTGCTGCCGGACTGGACCGAGGAGCGCCTGAAGAAGCTCATCGGCAAGGGCGAGCGGACCATCCGTCTGCCGCAGAAGTTGCCGGTCCACATCGCCTACTTCACCACTTACGTGGATGATCTCGGTTCCTTGCGCCGAGTGCCCGACCTCTACGGCTACGATGCGCCGATGCGGGCCGCCCTCGGTCTGCCCGGCGGTGGTGGTCCGGCCATCGCCAAACTGCCGAAGGAGCCCGCGCGCAAGGTTGCCGAAGAGACCGGATCAACCGCTCCGCACAATCATGGGCCGTCGCGCCAGGCGGCTCCGGTGCGTGCCCACGCCCGCACCTATGCGCAGCCCGAGATGGACGCCTTCGATTCCCCCCGTGCCTCCCGCGGCGGGCGGCCGGAATACGGCGAACCCGGCCTGTGGACCCCGGCGCCCGCGCCCGTCAGCCGCTCTTTCTGGTAGCGGCGGCCACGCTTCCACGCCGAAGCGTGCGGGTTCGCACGACAGGGCACGATTTCGCCACGGTCCATGCTTAGCCGTTTCAGGCAGATGGCCGCGCGGCGGTCCGGTCCCCTCGGTGGCCGGGCCGGACAGGGTGCAGCCACGGATCACCCCGCATCGGGCGGGCTCCGGGAGGATGTGCCGTGCCGACCAGTCGCGTGTCCGCCCGCTTCGCCCGCCGATGGCTCGCGGCCGCGTCGGCCGTCCTCGTGGCGATCATTGCGGGTACGGCCGAGACCGAGAACGCCGTCGCCAACGGCGATACGCGCACCCTCTCCATCTACCACACCCATACGCAGGAAAGCGCCACCATCACGTTCAAGCGGGACGGGCGCTACGACCGGGCCGCCCTCGACCAGTTGAACTGGCTGCTGCGTGACTGGCGGATCAACGAGCCGACCAAGATGGACCCGCGCCTGTTCGATACGGTGTGGGAAGCCTACCGGCAGGTCGGCTCCGGCCAACCGATCAACATCGTCTCCGCCTATCGCTCCCCCGGCACCAACGCCATGCTGCGGCGGCGCTCGCGGATGGTCGCCGAGTACAGCCAGCACATGCTTGGCAAGGCGATGGACTTCTACCTTCCCGATGTTTCGATCGACCGGATCCGCGAGGTCGGCTTCCTGATGTCGCGCGGCGGCGTCGGTTGGTATCCGCGCGCTCACAACCCCTTCATTCATCTCGATGTCGGCTCGGTGCGCTCGTGGCCGCGCATGACGCATGACCAATTGGCCCGGCTCTTCCCAGACGGGAAGACCGTGCACCTGCCCGCCGAGGGACGGCCGATGCCTCGCTACGAGGAGGCGAAGGCCGAGATTCTGGCGCGGGGCGGCACAGTCGCCGGGATCACCACTCAGCTCGCCGCTGGCGAGGAGGAGGATGGCCCCGGCCTGATGAGTTTCCTGGCTGGGCTGTTCGGTGGCTCGAAGTCGGAGCCGGTCGCTCCGCCGCCTGTCGTGGCCTCGCGCAAGGGCGGACGCGCCCCGATCGTCGCCGTGGCCAGCGCCGATGCCGAGGATACCTCCGCCGCCAAGGCCGCCTTGGCCTATGCGGCGCCGGTTGCCGTTGCGCCGCCCCCCGCGTCGGCCGATGTCAGGTCGATGCTGACCGCCGAGCGTGACGTCGCGCCGACCGAATACGCGCTGCCTTCGGTTGTCGCGCCGCTGCCGCCGCGTCGTCCGAGCGAGACCGCCATCGTCGCGGCCGCCGCGCTCACCATGCCGCTGCCGCCGCCGCGCCCGGTTCAGTTGGCTGCCCTGGATGGCGGCATGGCCCTGCCGCTCCGGTCGTCGACGGCTGCCGCTCCCGCTCCGCAAGCCGCGTCGGCTCCGCATGCGAAGCTCGTCGGGCCGGATGCCGACGCCAAGGCACAGCTACGCTCGCTGTTCGAGGCCGTCTCGATGGGATCCGTCGCCAAGCCGGCCGGGCGCGACGTGCCGGTGCGGGTGGCGACCACCAAACCGCGTGCGGCGGCGCCCGACGTGCCCGTTGCCGCGACATCGGGCGTGACAACCCGCTTCGCGCGGGACGTGCCGGAAGGCGCACTTGCCGGCGACCGCTTCACGGCTCCGGGTTCGGC
The DNA here is from genome assembly GCF_049887755.1 of Methylobacterium sp. NFXW15. Taxonomy (NCBI): domain Bacteria; kingdom Pseudomonadati; phylum Pseudomonadota; class Alphaproteobacteria; order Hyphomicrobiales; family Methylobacteriaceae; genus Methylobacterium; species Methylobacterium sp. NFXW15. The sequence continues at coordinate 116,532 of NZ_JAGEKG010000010.1, forward strand.
CCCGTTACGCCGGGCTCAGTGAGGCCTGAGCCTCACTCGTCGCTGTCGGACTCCACGGGCCGATAGTACCGGATCATGCGCCCGTCCGGATATTCGACCGTGCGCCGGTGCATCACGAGGTAGCCGGAGCCGACCGCCGACCCGAGCCGGTCGAACCGCGGATCGTCATAATCTACCGGAACGCCCGCTTGGCTGTAGACCCGATAGGCGGAGCGCCGGGGTGCGGGTCGCATCGCCTGCAATGTGACGATCCGGGCAGGTCGGCGGATCGTGTGGGCCACGACCACGCGCCGTGGCTGAGCAGCAAGCCGCTTCTGGGCGGCCACCTTCCTGCGCTGGACCCTCGGCGATGTCCGCGCCGACTCCGAGAGGGCGGCCGGAGTGTCGGGTGCGGCAGCCTGAGGCGCCGGAGCCGCAGGGGCGGCCTTGGCGGTTTCCGGCGGCCGTGGGGGCGGATCGGTCCATGTGGAGCCATCCGCCGCATGCACCGCGACCGTGCTGCAAAGAAAGGCAATGACGAGGCTGGAGCGCACGCCGAACGGCATGAAGACCTCCCGAAAAGGTGCTGCCGCACGAGCGGCGCAAGATTGCCAAACTGTATACAGCAATTGCGTGATTCGAGATATGGCGCGCCGCAATGAGCGACAATCTTTTATAGATGGATTGTCAGTCGATCCGGCGATTAAGTTAATCCTGTCATCGCGGAAGGATTGATCTCTCTCGTCGCATTTCGCCCGTTTCGGTGCGAACGATTCCCCTTTTGGTGCGATGCGAAGATCTGGCACGGAACCGCGATGGCTGCGCGTGGTTTGCAGGCCGATGCCAACGGACACTTCACCGGACGCCACCCCCCTCAGGGTCAGCGTCGATCTCAATCTCTGCCAAGCGTATGCGCAGTGCTGCTACGCGGCGCCGCGTCATTTCCGCATCGAGGGACGCGAGGCGCTCTTCTACGATCCTGCACCCTCGGCCACCGACCGCCTCGATATCGAGCGTGCCAGGCTGGCCTGTCCGGTCCAGGCGATCCGCGTCGAGGATCCCAATGCCTGACCGGGCGTCCGAACCACCTCCGGAGCGGATCGTCATCGTCGGGGCAGGGCTTGCGGGCCTGCGCGGAGCCGAGGCGATCCGTGCCGCCGGATTCGAGGGCACACTCACCATCGTCGGGGACGAGCCGCACCGGCCCTATGACCGGCCGCCCCTCTCGAAGCATGTGCTGCTGGGCTTGGTCCCTGCGGAGGCGAGCCGACTCCCGAGCGAACTCGATGATGCCGTGACGTGGCGCCTCGGTGTCGGAGCACGATCCCTCGACCGGGCGGCCCGGCGGCTGCATCTCGCGGACGGTCAGAGTCTCGATTACGATCGGCTCCTCGTCGCGAGCGGAACGCGGGCGCGGCCCTGGATCCATGACGACGAGGCGCGGCTCGACAACGTCTTCACCATCCGCACCCGCGACGACGCCGCCTTGCTGCAGCTTGCACTGGCGAAGAGGCCCCGGCGAGTGCTCGTGATCGGCGCGGGCTTCATCGGGTGCGAGGTCGCCTCGGTCTGCCGCGAACTCGACCTTCCCGTGGCGCTCGTCGACCCATCGCCTGCGCCGCTCACGCGCGTGCTCGGCGCGACGGTCGGAAAGCTGATCGGTGAGATCCATGAAAGCCGGGGCGTCGAAATGCGCTTCGGCACTGAGGTGTCGCATCTCGACCATCGGGATGGACGTGTGACGGGCGCCATCTTCGCGGATGGCGAGCGGCTTTCCGGGGATGTCGTCGTCGTCGCCCTTGGCGCCGTGCGCAACGTCGAATGGCTCGCCGGGGCTGGCCTCTCGGCGGATGAGGGCGGGGTCGATTGCGACGAGCACGGCTTCGTTCTCGATGAGCAGGGAAACCCGGATCACGCCCTTGCGGCGGCGGGGGATGTCGCCCGCTTCCCGCACCCGCTTTATGGCGGGCGCCGGGTCGCGCTGGAGCATTGGGGCCATGCGGTTGCGCAGGCGGAGTATGCGGGGCGGCTGCTCGCGGGCGCCGATCCCGTCGCGCCCTACGCGGCGGTACCGAACTTCTGGTCGACGCAGGGCGATATGGTCGTGAAGTCGGTGGGCCTCACGGATGGGGCGGATGCCGTCGCCATCGTGCAGGGCGACCCGGCCGAGCGCCGCTTCCTCGCCGTCTACGGACGAGCCGGGCGCTGTATCGCGGCCCTGTCCGTCGACAGCGCCCGCTGGCTTCCCGCCTATGCCGAGAAGGTCGCGACCGCCGCGCCGTTCCCTCCGGTCGAGGCCACCACCGACCGCCCCCTGCGTGAGCCCGAGATCCAAGATCCGGGCTTCGCCTGACCAAACGGCTAGGAGTCAAAAAAAGATGGCCGACGCCACCCTCCTGTCGCAGGTGAAGGACCCCGCGAACCGCGCGAATCCCTACCCGCTCTATGCGCGACTGCGCCAGAACCCGGTCTCTCATCAGGAGGACGGCACGCCGGAGGGCACGTGGGTGGCCGCGAGCCATGGCGCGGTCGCAAGTCTGCTCGGTGACCCGCGGGTGAGTTCGGAAACGCTGCCGCCCGCCGACAGGCCGAAGACTGGCAATCCGTTGAAGGATTACCTGATCAAGCCGATCAAGGACCGGATCACCGATCAGCACCGTCCCTTCATCTTTCGCGATCCGCCCGACCATGACACGTTGCGCGCGGCGGTGATGCACCAATTCACGCGGGAGCGCGTGCAGGGGATGCGGGAGCGATCCGATCGGCTCGTGGCGGAACTGCTCGATGCAAAGCGCGACGCCCATCGCTTCGACGCCGTGGACGACCTTGCCTATCCCTTGCCGGTGACCGTCATCTGCGAATTGTTCGGTGTGCCCCGCGAGGACGAGCCGCAATTCCATTCTTGGGCGACGCAGCTCGCCACAGCGCTCGAACCCGACAGCCTCACGGATGACGAGACCCGCGCGGAAAACAGCCGGACCTTCGATGCCATCGCCGATTACATGGCGGGTCTGATCAAGGATAAGCGGCGCCATCCCAAGGACGACATGCTCTCGGGCCTCGCCAACGAGGCGACGCCCTCGGGCGTGAAAATGGGCGACTACGACCTGATCGCCACATCGGTGCTGATGCTCGTCGCAGGCCACGAGACCACGGTGAATCTCATCACCAACGGCCTCCTGACCCTGCTGCGCCACCCGGACGAGCTCGAAAAGCTACGGGCCGATCCCGCCCGCGCGCCGAAGGTGGTCGAGGAATTGTTGCGTTACGAGCCGCCTGTCCAATTCCGGACCCGCACGACACTGAGCCCGATCGACATCGCCGGCGTGACGATCCCGGAAGGCGCGGACCTCGTGCTGCTGCTTGCTGCCGGCAATCGGGACGCCTCCGTCTTCCCCGAGCCCGATCGGTTCAATCCGGATCGGGTCGGCATCCGCCATCTCGGCTTCGGCGGATCGCTGCATTACTGCGTCGGCGCACCACTCGCCCGGTTCGAGGCCGAATCGGCTCTCACCGCCCTGACGCGTCGCCTGAAGAGCCCCCGCCTCGTCGAGGACCCGCCGCCCTACCGGCCGGGTGCGGCCCTGCGCGGGCCGAAGCATCTGCATGTCGCCATCGAGGGGATGGAATAGCGACTCGACTTAGGGCCGAGGCGCTCTCGTCCCTCAGCCCTCGCGCCGCCCGAACACCGCATGAAGCAGGCCCTGCTGGGCCGCGACCGGGCTCTCCACCGGGCGGGGCGTCGGCCGGTCTTCAGTGATCAGCCCGTCTAAGTGCAGGATGCGAGAGTGCAAGCGGCGGGTGCGCATGATCAGTTCCTGAAGCCGCAGCGGCAGAAGCGCGAAGGCTTCCGCCTTCGGCGGCTCGGTGGCGCCGAGCTTCACCCGATGCTTCTCCTCGGTCGCCTGGGCGGGCGTCATCTCGCCCTCGGCCACGGCGCGCTGCACCAGAAGCCACGAGGCGATCTGCATGAGCAGCGTGGTGAGGCGCATGCTCTCGGCCGCGTAGCTCAGGGTCGCGTCTCGCGAGACGAGGCGAGACTCGTCGCGCCCGTCACCGTCGAGGTAGCCCGCCGTTTCCTCCACGAGGGCCATGCCGTCGCGGAACAGGGCCTTGAATGCATCCGAGTGAACGTAGCTGGCGCCGAACTCCACCCAGTCCCGGTTGTCCCGAAACGTGACGTCGTATCCGTTCATCCTGCCTCCTGTGCCGCGGAGCGGCCCCGTCTGTCCCGGGCCGGACCAACCCCCGGCGGATCTCGCGGTGGCAACGCAATCCTAGCGCCTTACTCGCGCCGATGCGAAGTTGACCTCTCGTTAACCTTAAACCGCCAGAACGGCCGATCGGCGAATCTTCGAGAGAATGTGAGCAGATCGCCGCCGTCTCCGTGATCGCCGCTGCGTAGCCGCCTGTGGATCGCGATTCCGGCTCATCGACTGTGGCGTGCGGGACGCACTCGCCCGAAGGTGGGCGTCGACGTGCGCCGCCGCACGGCGGCGCCACATTCCGGCCCCTTCGATAGGGAGTGTTAAAACCCGACACGACACGGTGCGGCCATCGTCACAGGCCGTCCGTGCCAACCGAAATCTGGACCAGAGCCAGCCACCGATGCGCAATCAGGCACCATCCCGGTTCACCACCCCCCGCCTCACGGCCCTGCTCGGACTCGCCCTCGGCACAGCCGCGGCGTCCGCCGCCATGGCCGCTCCGGCGCGTGATCAATCCGGTTACGCGCAGGCCGAATGGGCGCAGGATTACGCGGCGCCCGCCGCAATGCAGGTTCAGCGCGAGACCGTGCCGATCCTTTCGCCCCAGACCGTGGCGGCCACCGAGCAGATGGTCGAGAAGTACCGCGAGATCGTCTCGCGCGGCGGCTGGCGCCCGGTGAACGGCGCTGAGCGCCTGCGCATCGGCTCGAAGGGCCCGGCCGTGGCCGCCGTCCGGCAGCGCCTGATCGTGACGGGCGATCTCGACCCGGCCTCGGCCAATACCGGCGTGTATGATTCCTACGTCGCGGCGGGCGTGAAGCGCTTCCAGGCCCGCCATGGCCTCAGCCAGACCGGCGCCATGAGCGCGGCGACCGAGCAGGCCATGAACGTGCCCGCCGAGATCCGCCTGCGCCAGCTCGAGACCAACGTGCTGCGCCTGCGCTCCTATTCGGGCGATCTCGGACGCCGCTTCGTCATCACCAACATCCCGGCCGCCCTGGTGCAGACCGTCGAGGACGGGCGCATCGTGACGCTGCATGCGGCGGGCGTCGGCAAGATCGATCGCCAGTCGCCGATCATGAACACCAAGGCGACGCAGATCAATTTCAACCCGACCTGGACGGTCCCGGCTTCCATCGTGAAGAAGGACCTGATCCCGAAGATGCAGAAGGATCCGAACTACCTCACGGATAACCGGATCCGCATCCTGTCGAACGGTCAGGAAGTCTCGCCGAAGGCGGTGAACTGGAACTCGGACGAGGGCACCCGCTATACCTACCGTCAGGATTCGGGCGCCGACTTCAACTCAATGGGCATCGTCCGCATCAACATCCCGAACCCCTACGGCGTGTTCATGCACGACACGAACACCAAGGGTGTGTTCGGCGACGACTTCCGCTTCATCTCCTCGGGCTGCGTGCGCGTGCAGAACGTACGCGAGTACATCACGTGGCTGCTCAAGGACACGCCCGGCTGGGGCCGCGAGCAGGTCGAGCAGGCGATCGAGAGCGGGAAGCGCGTCGATGCCACCCTGTCGTCGCCGGTGCCGGTCTACTGGACCTACATCACCGCCTGGGCGACCCCGGACGGCGTCGTGCAGTTCCGCGACGACATCTACAAGCGTGACGGCGTGAACGTGCCTTCGACGATCAGCGCCCCGACCCCGGTCGCCAGCGCCGAGTCGACCATGCCGCAGACCTTCGAGCCGGGCGACGAAGACGCCAACTGATCGCTCGACCCTCTGAAATGAGATGGCCCGCGCTTCCCCGAAGCGCGGGCCTTTTTCGTGGTCGAACTGTCACGCGACGGTCGCGGAAATCTGGTGGTTCGGCCACGCAATCGAGGAGCCGACGATGCCGCCCCTGACCCGTCGCGAGACCCTCGCAAGTACTCTCGCAGGAACCCTTGCCGGTGCCGCCGCCCTGACGCTCGCGTCGGGGCATGCCTCAGCGCAATCCACCGAGGCGACGGGCACCATCTACGCCCTCGACGGCGCGGCCCGCTCGCCTCTGCCGGGCGTGCTCGTATCGAACGGGCAGGAAGTGACTCGCACCGATGCGCAGGGGCGCTACCGCTTGCCGCTGCCGGGCGACGGCGCGGTCTTCGTGATCAAGCCACGGGGCTACGCCCTACCGCGCGATGCCGACAACGTCGTCCGCCACAGCTACATCCACCAGCCCGAGGGGACGCCGAAGGATCTCGGCCTGCGCTACCGGGGCGTCGACCCGACCGGTCCGCTTCCCTCCACCATCGACTTCACCCTGACGAAACAGGACGAGCCGGAGGATTTCGACGTCCTGCTCTTCACCGATCCGCAGCCCGAAAGCCGCCACGAACTCGATCACGTCCGTGACACGGCTGTGAATCGCGCGATGGCCATTCCGGCGGCCTTCGGCATCACCACCGGGGACGTCCTGTTCGATGACCTGTCGCTCTACGGCCGGTCGAACGCCATCGTCGGGCGGATCGGCATTCCCTGGTATTCTCTGCCCGGCAACCACGACCTGAACATGCAGGCGCCCGATGCTCGCTTCAGTCGCGAGACGTGGAAGCGCGTCTTCGGCGCGCCGTCCTTCGCCTTCCAGCACGGCAAGGCGCTGTTCGTGATGCTCGACAACGTCGTGTGGCTCGGGCCGCCCGTCGCCACGGGGGCGAACACCTACGAGGGGCGGATCGGCGAGCGGAACCTCGCGTTCCTGCGCAACTTGCTGGACCAGGTCCCGTCCGACACCCTGATCGTCCTGGCGACTCATATTCCGTTGCACACCGATTCAGCGACCGGCAGCAAGCAGAACGAGACCGCTGACCGGGCAGCGCTTCTGGAGATCGTGAAGGGGCGGAAGGTGCTCGCGATCTGCGGGCACACCCACACGACCGAGCACCATTACCTGACGGACGATCTGCACCATCACGTCCTCACCGCCGTGTCGGGATCGTGGTGGAGTGGGCCGGACACGCGAACTGGGATCCCTTCCGCCGACAGCCGTGACGGGACACCCAACGGCTTCCATGTCCTGTCGGTGCGCGGCACGGCCTACACGACCCGCTACGTGCCCGCCCAGGGCGAGCCCGACGGCGCGATGCGGATCGCCTTCGAGAGCCAGATCCGCACCGGCGCCACGGAAATGGTGCGCGCCACCCGGCCGATGGAGGGCCTCCGCCCGCCGATCCCGCAGGACGCCCTGACCGATGGGATGGTGGTGGTGAACGTGTTCGATGGCGGGCCGAAGACGCGTCTTACGGTGCGAGTCGGCGGGCGTGATCCCGAGCCGATGGTCCGCACGCGGCGGCCCGATCCATTCGTGACCGAACTCTTCGCCCGGTATCCCGAGACGAAGAAGCCCTGGGTTCAAGCCATCCCCTCGAGCCATATCTGGACGGCGCGCCTCCCGGCGGACCTGCCGCCGGGCGCGCACCGGATCGGTGTGGAGGGCAGCGACGAATACGGCCGTCCCATCCGGTCCGCCGCGGTTCTGGAAGTGACCCGCGGCGGGTAGGGTGGCTCAGGCCGCGAGCTGGCGCTGGCCGTGGCTTCCCTCACCGATCTCCTCGATGATCTTCGCGCAGAAGGCATCGAGGTCGTTCGGGTTGCGGCTGGTGATGATGCCCTGATCGGTCACGACTTCCTTGTCATGCCACTTGCCGCCCGCGTTGATCACGTCGGTCTTGATCGACGGGAATGACGTCATGTCACGGCCTTTGGCGGCTCCGGCTTCGATCAGCAGCCACGGGCCATGGCAGATCGCAGCGACGACCTTGCCGCTCGTCAGGAACGTCTTGATGATCTCCAGAGCCTTCGGCTCAAGGCGCAGCTTGTCCGGGTTGATCTGACCGCCCGGCAGGACCAACGCGTCGAAGGACGACGCATCGACCGTCTCAAGGTCGGCATCGACCTTCACGTCCTTGCCCCAATCGGTCTTGTCCCAGCCGCGGATGCTGGTTTCGCCCTGCCGGGACTTCGGCGCCGCGACGGTGACGGTAGCGCCCGCCTCCTTGAGCTTCGACTGCGGCACGGTCAGCTCGCTCTCCTCGAAGCCGTCTGTGGCGATGATGAGAACCTTGGCTTGCTTGATGTCGGTCATGGGGGATCTCCCGTTCGTGGAGTTGTCCCGCAAACGGGTCAGCGCATCGCGTGTTCCCGGCCCGAACCGGGACGCTTGGCCCCATCGGCCAGCCGCTGGAGACGCCGGAACAAGGCCGTGCCGACCCCGTTGGACCCACACCCGGACGCCTCAGGAGAATTCTCATGGTCAATCCAGGCATCCCCGATCCGACACCCGGAGATCTGCCGCCGCCCCCGCCGCCGCCCGATCAGGAGCCCGATATCGGGCCGACCGGACCGCGCACGCCCTATCCGGTGAACGATCCCGGCGTAGGGGAGCCCGGTGGACCCGGTTCCGAGCCGGACGTGTTTCCCGGCTCCCCGACCGATCCCGGCACGCGGATGTAGCGTTCGGCCCTCGCGTCAGTGCCCGCCGTGAGAGGCGCGCACGTCACGGGGTGCATTGAGAATTTCGGAGAGGCTCGTCGCCACGTGACGGGCCTCTTCGTCCGTCAGGCGCAGCTGGAACGGCGGCAGGGCCCCCGCCTGGAACGCGACGACCGCCTGCCCATCCTCGTCGGTGCCGACCTCGATGGCGGCCGAGGTCACGTCAAGCATGGCGACGTCCTCGCCCATCGAATCCGCGCCCTCCGGCTCGTCGCCTTCGTCGGAGTCGTCGATCGCGGTGAGCAACTGGCCGACGGCGCGCACCAGCGCGCGGGCGGCACGGGCGTCCATCACCACGGCCGTCGCCTGATCGTCCTTTTGAAACGAGAGCTGGATGTTCGCGCCATCCAGCGAGACCGAGATGCCTGCCATATACCGCCCGGAAGCCGATGTGTGCGCCCGCCCCGCCCGACTTTTTCGATCGGATCGCGGCAAGGCCCTGTCCCAGCCGTAAGAGGCTGTTCCCTCTGTTCTATATGCACCGCCGGGGCGGGAAATCACAGGGGCCGGAGGGGTGCGGCAGATACCCGGTCCGGTTGCGACGTCGGCCATGCCTTGTTGCTGCCGCAGCGGCGGCCTATCTAAGTCCTCGGGGGGCAACACCGGTCGAGACCGACGCTCACGCGAGAGGTTCCATGTCTCGCGCCCCGCCGCTCTGGAAAAAGCCAGACAGACCGTCGTGCATGCGCGGCAGCGATGCTGCGCGCACGAGCTATGGACGAACGAGGTACACTACGTGAATACCGGCACTGTAAAGTGGTTCAACGAGACCAAGGGCTATGGCTTCATCCAGCCCGATGACGGCGGTAAGGACATCTTTGTCCATATCTCCGCGGTCGAGCGCGCCGGAATGCGCAACCTAGTCGAAGGTCAGCGGATTTCTTACGAGATCCTGCAGGACAAGCGCAGCGGCAAGGACGCTGCCGCAAACCTCCAGGCCGCTTGATCGGCCGAGGTTCTGGAGCCGCCTGAACCGGCTCCCTCGACAGCCGTCCCGGGCGCCTTCGCGTCCGGGACAGCGCAGAAGACCCATAACGAGAAACGACGCCGCGCGCGCAGCGACGCGCCGGTCCAGACAAGAAAAGAAGTCGATATTTCAATGCAGTTCGAATATACGCGGCGCCGCAGCGTTCGCTCTCCCGTCACCGACGCGCCCACCTTCAAGGTCGGCCGCCTCGCTGATGCCGACCGTACCGGTCGGGATATGAGCCACCTGATCGACCGCTCCTACAACTACCATTCCTCGCGCGAGCTTCACTGGCATCTCGCGGACCGTCTCGGCCTCGCGCCGAACGCGGTCTCGCTGCGGGAAACCGTGGCTGCCGCCTAAGCGGAGACGGGGCGCTTCAGGCGCCCCAGGCCGCGATCACGGGATCGCGTAACGCCGTCGACAAGGCGACGAGTTCGCCGTGGATCGGCTCAGGCCGGTTATAGACCGTTGCCTGGCCGCTCATCGTACCGACCAGGCCTCCCGCTTCCCGTAGGACAAGATCCGCCGCCGCGAGATCCCAATCCCGCGCGTCGGATGAGATCATCCCCACATCGACCGAGCCTTCGGCCACGCGCACCAAGCGCAAGGCCAGCGAAGGAATTCGGTCGATGCGCACGAAATCTGGATCCGGGCCCGCACCACGGGTCAACCGATCGAGCATCGGCTTCGGGCCGGTAATCCGCGCCGCGCGGAGCGACGTGCGTGGATCGACAACGATCTTCTGTTCGTCCCGGAAGGCACCCTGGCCTCGCACCGCCTCATAGGCAACGCCGAGGGCTGGGGCGTGGACGAAGCCGATCAGCGGCTCGCCCTTGTAGAGAAGCGCCACCGCGATCGACCAATCGGGATGCCCCGACAGGAAGGCACGCGTGCCGTCGATCGGATCGACGATCCAGACGAGGTCCCGCCCGATCCGGGCGGGGTCATCCGCCGTCTCTTCCGAAAGCCATGCGGCCTGCGGCACCATCTCGCTCAGGCGAATCTTCAGGAAGGTGTCGACGGCGACATCCGCCTCCGTCACCGGCGAGCCGCCCGCCTTCGACCAGATCCGTGCCGTGGTCTGCCCGCCATGCCGGAAGAAGGGCTTGGCGATCGCGGCCGCCTCGCGCATCACCGCGCGCAATTCGGGCATCAGGCCTGCCACGCTCGCGTCGGTGAAGGGTTTCGACATCACGGTCCTGTGCGGGACTTGTCGGCACCAGCGCGGAGACCGTCGTGCAGGGCACGACCGACGCCGGACTCTACGATCTAGGGAGACCGGTGCCGATCCTCATCATTGTTCTAAGCCGCATGACCCATCGCGACAAGCGCGACCATGACGGCCGCGCCGCCGCACCGGCGGGGTTCTTACAGGCCCGAAACGGCATGATGAATCGAAGTTGAAGCTCGCTCGCAAGAAATCGTTGATCATTCAAGAAAGCATTGAGCATTCCGTCAGTGAAGTCCTTGTCCAGAATCGCTTAACTAGAGCTCTTAAGCCGTAACGAGGAAGAGCGATGCGAATTTGCTGCGCATAACGGATCGCCCGACTGGGGCCGCCACTTGCGAGAATCGCAAAAAGGCGTTGAGGCTCGAACGATGGATATGCGTGACCACCGCGAAGAACCGGCCCTGACGATGCCCGCCTTCGTGGCGTCGTCCCTGCCGGTGATCGGTCGCCTCGCCGCCGCGCGCCCGGCCGTCGGCATCGCGCTGGCCTATGCCGACGACGATGCGGAGATCTGCGAAGAGGATCGCTTCCTCCTGCTGCTGGTCGACGCGGAGGGCCAAACGCTCCAACGCCTCGGCCCATTCATGGAAGAGGATGTCGTCGCGACGTGGCGAGACCTCGCCAACAGCGCCGGTCTCGTGCGGATGATCATCCGTGAGGATGGCGTCCTCGTGCCTGTCTCACAGCAGATCGGCCGCCTCAGCCTCGGCCGGATCCGGATCCGCCGCCGTCATGCCGGTCTCGGCGCCCGCCGTCCGCGTTTCCTGGCCCGCCGCAAGACCGGCCGTCTCCCGGCCCGCCCGCAGATCTTCCGCGGCGAGGCCGAAATCATCGCCCGCTCGTGAGCGGTCCTGTCTTCAGGCAAGTCCCTTCACGAGTGCGTCGGCGGTGAGCCCGACGAACAGGATCAACCCCGCATCCCGGTTCGACCGGAACAGGCGTAGCGCCCCGGCCCCGTCGCGCTCCTGAAGCCGCCGGACCTGCCACGCGAGATGCCCGGCAAAGGCGGCGACGCCGAGGGCGCCCACAGGTCCCGCGCCAGCCCGCCACGCGGCAAGGCCCACGAACAAAGCCGCCAGCCCATAGCAAAGGCCCACCGCCATCTTGAGGCGACGGCCGAAGAGGCGGGCCGAGGACCGGATCCCGGCGATCTCGTCATCCTCGATGTCCTGCACGGCATAGATCGTGTCGTAGCCGACGATCCACGCCACCGTCCCGGCATAGAGCAGCAGCGGCGCCGCATCGAGCCGTGCGAAGACGGCGGCCCACCCCATCAGCGCCCCCCAGGCGAAGGCGAGGCCGAGCACGAATTGCGGCAGGGACATCACCCGCTTCATGAACGGGTAGATCGCCACCGGCAGCAGCGAGAACAGGCCGACCACGATGGCGTGGCCGTTGAACTGCACCAGCACCGCGAAGCCGACGAGCGCCTGCGCCAGCAGGAACAGAGCCGCATGCCGCACCCGCAATTGCCCGGAGGGGAGGGGGCGCAAGCGGGTGCGCTCGACCTTCGCGTCGAGGTCGCGGTCGGCGATGTCGTTATAGGTCGAGCCCGCGCCGCGCATGGCGATGGCGCCGATCAGGAAGAGCAGGCAATCGACGGGGTCGGGGAAAGTCCGGTCGGCGGCAATGGCCGCGAGGGCGGCCGACCACCAGCATGGCAGCAGCAGAAGCCACCAGCCGATCGGCCGGTCGATCCGCGCGAGGCGCAGGTAGGGGCGCCACGCAGGCGGCGCGTGGCGATCGACCCAATGGCCTGCGACCGCGTCGGCGGGGCGCCTGTCCGGAAAAGAGGCCCCGTTGGCGGGTGGAAGCGGGTTCAGAGCGCGCCCTGCGGCAGCTTGAACGAACCGGTGAGGCCGGGGCCGCCGAGCAGGCCGCCACCGCCGCCATTCTGCGCCTGGGCGCGAGCCTGCGCTTCCATCTTCGCGGCCTGGGCCGCGACGCCGCAGATCTGGGTGCGGATGCCGCTGACCTTGGCGTGGTCGGCCTTAAAGCCTTCCGCGAAGGAATCGGGGATCGAGCACCACTCACGGTTGGCCGAGATCCACTTCATGCCCTCGGCACCGTTGGAGACGAGGCGCCCGAACAGGCTGCACGCCTCGGCGGGCGTCATCTTCTTCTTGGAGGTCGAGGCCGCGTTGGCACGGCCGACCAGCGCCTTGCGCTCGGCCAGCGTCTTCTGGATGGCGCCGCAATCGCTGTTCCCCGCCGGGGCCGCCGCCTGGGGCGCGGCCTGGGCAGGCGCGGGCTGCGACATCGACGGCTGAGGCATCGGCATGGTCATCGACTGCGCCGAAGCATTGCCGGACACCAGGAGGCCGGCCGCCAGCGACGCCGCTCCCAGCACGAAGCTCCTGTAGGTCATTTCGAGACTCCCTCGACTCGCTGCCTCGTGCCGCCGAAGCGTTACGAGAACGTTGCTACCGCCTTCGCCATAGGAATGTGGCGTCAATCGAGCGGTCGGGTGCTTCTCCCGTGTGACCCTGGGGAGGATTGCGAAATCTCCTCCCTGTCGCATCGCGGCCACACCCACGGGAGCGGGCTCCGTTGACTCCCGAGTGGGCCCGCGCGACCACCCGGCCATGCCCGCCTATGATTTCAAAGCGCCACGCCTCTTCGTGGAGACGCCCCTCGCAGCCGGGACGGTGATCTCCCTGGAACGGGCCCAGGCGAATTACCTCATCAACGTCCTGCGTCGCGGTGAGGACGATCCTGTCTTGGTCTTCAACGGCCGCGACGGGGAGTGGCATGCGAGCCTCGTCGCCACGGGCCGCAAGGACGGCGAGCTTCGCCTCGTGAAGCAGACGCGGCCGCAGCATCCTGCCGCCGACCTGCATTACCTGTTCGCTCCGCTCAAGAGCGCGCGGCTCGATTACCTCGCCCAGAAGGCGGCGGAGATGGGGGCGGGAACGATCCGCCCCGTCCTCACCCGTTTCACGCAGGGCGACCGGATCAACATGGACCGGCTCAGGGCCAACACCATCGAGGCCGCCGAGCAATGCGGCATCCTGGCGATTCCCGAACTCGCGCCGCCGTGTCGCTTGGCAGAGGCGTTGACCACACTCGACGCGGGCAGGCTCCTCGTCTTCTGCGACGAGGATGCGCCGATCTCAGACCCCGTGCGCGCCCTGTCCGAGGCAGCCGATCCCGCTCGACCCCCGCCGCTCGCGGTGCTCGTCGGGCCGGAGGGTGGTTTCTCCGAGGAGGAGCGGGTGGCGATCCGGGCCCGACCCAACACGGTGGCGCTGTCGCTCGGCCCACGCATCCTGCGGGCGGATACGGCGGCGGTGGCTGTTCTGGCCCTGGTTCAAGCAGTGCTGGGCGATGGCCGTTGAGGGGCGAGTTTTTGGTGTGCCCGCGCACATCGCGATTTTGCGCTGGGAATAACGGCCCATCATCGCCCACAGCTGCGCTTTCTCGAAGCGGGCGCCTGCGTTGTCCCCCAGCGCGCTCTCAATTATGTGCGTGGTCGGACGCCGCCCGCGCCGCCGACCCGTCGCGGCTGGCGGTCGCCCGTCCGACGTCCCGGTATCGGGGCGAGATATAGCCGGGCGGGACGACCGGGCGACCGGCGCGCCGCCATCCGAACGTTCAGATTTCCTGGGTGGGCAGCGCATGGCGCGCGACTCCGATGACACGACGCCGCTGACCTCGCGCGCCGAACTGATCGAGTGGTTCGCCGCCGGCGAGAAACCGCGCGAGCGCTTCGCCATCGGCACGGAGCACGAGAAGATCCCGTTCTACTCGGCCGACCGCCGCCCGGTGCCTTATGCAGGCGAGGCCGGGATCGGCGCGCTGCTGGACGGACTCGGCCGCGAGACCGGCTGGGAGCCGATCACCGATCGCGGTGCCGTCATCGGGCTGGCGGCGAGCGAGGGCGGCGCGATCTCGATCGAGCCCGGCGGCCAGTTCGAGCTGTCAGGCGCAGCCCTGCCGGACGTTCATGCCACGGCGGCCGAACTCGCGACGCATCTCGATGCGGTCAAGCGCGTGGCCGATCCGATGGGGATCAAGTTCCTCACCCTCGGCATGAGCCCGAAATGGCGGCGGGACGAGACGCCCGTCATGCCCAAGAGCCGCTACAAGATCATGGCGGGCTACATGCCGAAGGTCGGCAGCCTCGGCCTCGACATGATGCTCCGCACCGCCACCGTGCAGGTGAACCTCGATTTCCGCTCCGAGGACGACATGGCGCGCAAGATGCGCGCGTCCCTCGCCCTCCAACCGGTGGCGACCGCCCTGTTCGCCAACTCGCCCTTCACGGACGGGCGTCCGAACGGTTTCCTGTCCCGCCGCTCGGAGATCTGGCGCGATACCGACGGCGACCGCACCGGGATGCTGCCCTTCGCATTCGAGTCGGGCTTCGGCTACGAAGCCTATGCTGATTGGCTACTCGACATGCCGATGTACTTCGTGAAGCGCGGCGACACCTATCACGACGTGTCGGGCGCCTCGTTCCGCGACCTGATGGAAGGCCGCCTGCCGCAATTGCCAGGCGAGCGGGCCACGATGTCGGACTGGGTGAACCACGCCTCCACCGCCTTCCCCGAGGTCAGGCTCAAGCGTTTCCTCGAAATGCGCGGCGCCGATGTCGGCGGGCCCGACATGATCGCGGCGCAGGCCGCGTTCTGGGTCGGACTTCTCTACGACGAGGGCGCCCTCGATGCGGCCCTGGACCTCGTGAAGGGCTGGACCGCGTCGCAGCGCGAGGCTGCTCGTGCCACGGCGCCGCGCCTCGGCCTCGCCACGCCGATCGCCAAGCGGACCCTCGGCGAGGTCGCTGCCGAAGCTCTGGCCATCGCCCGCTCGGGGCTCAAGGCCCGCGCACGCCGCGATGCCAACGGCCATGACGAGACAGGCTATCTCCAGCCTTTGGAGATGATCGTGGCTGCCGGACGCACCCGGGCACAAGATCTGCTCGACGCGTACGAGTCCCGCTGGGAAACGTCAGTCGATCCCGCCTTCAGCGAGTGCGTATTTTAATCCTGATCTCGGGTGCGGCAGACGGGCGCGAAATTTCAGGTGGAACGACTTGGTAGGACTCGTGGTTTTGGGTCCGACACGTTCAACTGAAGGACAAAGCCATGTCTCGCATCGCTACCTTCGCCGTCGGCACGGTCACGTCGCTGGCGCTGGTCGCCGGTACGCTCACCACGGCTCAGGCGGCTCCGCTGCCGGCTCAGAGCGCCGTGAAGGTCGCCGGTGAAAACACCACCGTCGATCATGTCCGCTATCGCGGCTACGGCTATGGGTACGGCTACCGCCGCGGCTACGGCGGCCGGGCCGCTGGTGCCCTCGCGGCGGGTGCCGCCCTCGGCATCATCGGCGGCGCGCTCGCTGCCAGCGCCGCCCCGCGCTACGGCTACTATGATAACGGCTACGCCCCGTCCTACGGCTATGGCTACGCCCCGGTTCGCAGCTACGGCTATGGCTACCCGGCCTATGGCTATGGCGGCTACGGCGGCGGTTACGGCGGTTACGGCGGCGGCTACTACGGCTGGTAAGGCGGCCCTGGCCGTCGCGCCAACTCGTGGCTAAGCACTCCCCGTCCCGGTTCGCTCCGGGGCGGGGAGTTTTGCATGAGCGATCCCGCCGAGATCCTTCTCGACCTCGCCGGTCTGAAATGCCCGCTGCCGGTGCTGCGCACGCGCAAGGCGATGCGCGCGCTGCAGGAGGGGGGCCGCCTCACCGTGGTCTGCACTGATCCGATGGCGGCCATCGACATCCCGAATCTCGTGCGGGAGGAGGGCGCCCGGCTGGATCGCACACAGCGCGATGGAGACGAATTGCGCTTCGCCATCACCGTCTTCGCGATGCCGCCGCATTCTTGATCGATCCGCTCACTCTCACGAAGAGTTGCGGAGCGGTCGGACAGAATGCCAGCACAGATCGGCGGCGTGCGCGTCGTCCACGACGGGTGGGCGCGCTTCCTCGTGGCGGAAGTGATCCAGGCAGACGGAACGCGGCTCAGCCGCGAGGTCGAAGATCACGGCCGTGCCGTCTGCGTCCTTCCTTACGATCCCGAGCGCCGCGTCGCGACCCTCGTGTCCCAGGTGCGGGCGGCCCTTCTCTATGCGGGCGGTCCCGAGAGCATTCTCGAAGCGCCCGCCGGTCTTCTGGAGGACGAAGAACCGGAAGAGGGCGCCCGGCGGGAGACGGTAGAGGAGGCCGGCCTGCGACTCGGTCCGTTCGATCCCGTTGCGAGCGCCTGGACGATGCCGGGCCTCTCGACCGAGCGCATGGACCTGTTCCTGGCGTCCTATTCGAGCGCGGACCGGGTCGGCCAGGGCGGCGGTGCGGGGAACGACGGCGAGGCGGTCACCGTCCACGAACTCCCCCTGTCGGAACTCACGTCCATGGCCGCGCGCGGCGCGCTGACGGACATGAAGACCCTGGTCCTCTTGTTCGCCCTGCAACTGCGCAGGCCCGAACTGTTCGCCGGACAATGAAAAACGCCGGGGCGAAGCTCGCCCCGGCGCCTGTTTCGACTGGACGTATAGGCTCAGGCGTCGGCGGCACGCAGGCTGCGCCCGGTGGGCTGGCTGGCCTGACGCAGGGAGCGGCGGCGGTCGGCATCGGCGCCCAGGAGCAGGGCGACGCCAGCGCCGATGGCGAGGCCGAGCAGCAGGGCCACCGGCAGCACGATCTTCGGCGAGGGCGGGAAGGTCCGCTGAAGGGCGGGCGTTGCCACCGAGATGATGCGCACGTTGGTTGTGTTCAGGCGCTCCTGCTCGCTCGCCTCGCGCGAGCGGCGCAGATAGGCCTCGTACACGCCCTTGCGGGCTTCCAGGGTGCGTTCCAACTCGCGCAGGCCGACATAGGCGCGGTCGCTGACGGTCGTCTCGGTCTTCACCCGGTCGAGGCTGGAGCGGATCGCGGCCTCGCTGGCGGCGGCGCGGTCGTAATCCTTCTGGAGCGTGTCGATGATGCGCTCCTTCTCCCGCTGAATCAGCCGCTGAAGGTCGCGCTGCTGGGCGTATTGCTCGGCCATGGCCGGATGGCGCTCGCCGAGGCGCGTGGCGAGTTCGGCGGTATTGCGCGAGAGCGTCGCGTATTGCTGCCGCAGCGCCTGCATTTCCAGGGATTGCAGCATCTCGGGCAGGGCCGTGCTCGGGTCGGAGGAGCGCATCTTGCGAGCCTGCTCCAAGCGGGCCTTCGACTCGGCCGTCTTGATTGAGGAGCCGACGAGCTGCTGGTTCAGGTCCCCAAGCTGCTGGTCGGTCAGCAGACGTCCGCTCGACGCGACGAGGCGATGTTCCTCGCGGTAGCGGACCACCTGCCGCTCCGCGTCCTCGACGTCGCGCTTCAGGTTGGCGAGGCGGCCGGCCAACGCGTCGGAGGCGCGCTTGGCCGAATCCATGCGGGCGGAGGTCTCCTCGGCGAAATAGGCGTCGCCGATCGCGTTGGCGATCCTGGCGGCCTTGGCGGGATCGCGGGACTGGACCGCCACATCGATCACGAAGGTACGCTCGGGGCGGCGGACGATCATGTTCCGCTGCAGAATGTCGAGGGCGATATTGGTCGGGTCTCGGCTCACCTCGGGGGGAAGCGTACCCATGATGCCGCGGAGCCAATGCGTCAGCGGGTTGCTGCTGTCGCCTCTCACGAACTCCTCGTCCTGATCGAGGTGCAGCTTTTCCACCACCCGGCGCAGGACGTTGTCCGACTGGATCACGCGCACTTGGCTTTCGGCGATGGACACACCGCTATCCGCCTGAGGGGCACGGGCATTCACGTCGTTCTCCACGACGCGCAGATCGGTCGGATCGACGAGGATCTGAATATTCGACGTGTAGCTGGGCGTCAGCAGACCCAGCACCACCACCGCCAGGGCCGCCATGAGCAGGCCGCCCAGAATGATGAACGGTGAGCCGCGCCACAGGCGCCGCGCGATGGTCCGCGCATCGGGACGGGCCGGAGCCACCTCCGGAAGAACCATACGCACCGGCTCGCCGCTGATGCGTGTCGAGAAGTCGAACATACGCCTCGCTCCTTGACCTTTCGTCTCGTCGCTCGCGTCCCGCCATGGAACAGTACGTTCCATTTTGAGACAGTTGAACTACTATGACGACTTACTCAAGACCGTTGTCGCAAGCGCCGTACCGCGCCCTATACGTCAAAGGCCAGTTAAACGACCCCTCCGCCGGCCCGCCGATGCGCCTTGTCGGCGCGGACGGGGGCCCGCCTCAGGGAATCATGGAATCCGGTGCCGCATAGGCGCGCGGATCACCGTCGAGCAGGGCGAGCAGGCGGGCGGCATCCCCCGCCGCCATCCCGTTCCACCGCTCGACATTGGCTCGCGCCGCCTGAGCGGCCTCGGAAAATTCGTGAGAGCCGGTCCAGGCCGCGATCGCCCGCGCGCTGGCGTCGACCGCGTCCGGACGGATCAGCAAGCCGGACTGACCGAGCGCCTCGCGGAAGACCGGCGCGTCCGGCGCAATCACCGGCAGCCCACCGTGTTGGACCTCGAGCAGCGGCAGGCCGAGGCCCTCCGCCTTCGATGTTGAGAGCAGGGCGTGGCAGGTTTCCGCCAGGGCCATAAGCTCGGAATCCGGCAGGTAGCCGTGCATGTGCAGATAGGACGGCGGCGAATCGAGGAAGTCGTGCCGACCCCAGCCCTTGCGCCCCACAAGATGCAGTTCGGCGGGGACGCCGATGCTGTTCAAGGCTTCGACGATGGCGAGGGAGGCCGGGTAGTTCTTGCGCGGTTCGACGGTGCCGATGGCGAGCAGGCGCAGCGGATCGCTCGGGTTGCGCGGGCCGGGCCCACGCCGCTCGGCGAGGCTGAACACGTCGCGCACCGGCGGGCGCAGCAGGAAAACGCCCGCTTCCGGTGAGCAGTAGCGCCGCAGATCCTCGCCCGTGGTCCGGCTGTTGACGAACAGGTTGCGGCCCCAGCGCATCGCCAGCGCGAAGGCCGGGCTGAGATAGACCCGGCTGCGCAGGCTCAGATCCTCCGGGCGGCTCAGGAGGAACGTGTCGTGGATGTAGAGCAGGCAGCGCGCCGCGGCCGGCGCACAGAGAGGCGCAGGCGGGAAGCCGGGGAAGATGAACAGGGCCTCCTGATCCCGCAGGGCGGTCAGCGGCAGGCCGACTTGCTGACGCGCGATCATTCCCGGTAGCGACCGGCTGACCACGGGACGGACCTCGTGCGGCGCGAGGCTTTCCGGCGAGAACAGATCGAGCGTGACGCGCTCGATCCCCGTGACGCGCTTCCGGATATGCGTCTGGTCGAGATAGATCCGCTGCCGACGGGAGACGATGCCGTGCATCACGACGCCCTCCGGCGAAGCGCGTCGGCGAGGTATAGGCAACGGCGCACGAAGAGCGGCATCCGCCGCCCGAGGACGGCCTGCTTCGTCCGCCGCAGGCGGCGAACGATCGGCGAGGACGACGCCTGCACGGTCCCTTCCGCCCCACGCAGCCGCTGGGCTGCGAAAGGAAAATGCCCGAGCATGGCGGGTGCGAAGAGCGTCCGCTCCGCCCCGTCTGCGATCAGTCCGCGCTCGCGCAGGATCGCGTCGAGGGACAGCACGGCGGCGGCGGGGCTGAAGCGGTTCTCCAGAGCGATCCGCGCGAAGGCGCCGAGCCTCGTCCGCGCGGCTTCGTCGGCGACCAGATCGGCGAGAGCTTCGGCCAATGCGCCGGGGCGCATTTCCACGAGACGCCCGGACACGCCGTCGATGACCGAGGTGGTGAGGCCGGATGTCCGATAAGCGAGGGTCGGCACGCCGCAGAGTCCGGCCTCGATCGGCGTCTGGCCCAGGGTCTCGTGGCGGCTCGCGGTGACATGGAGGTCGCAGGCGCCGTACCAGGCCGCCAGTTGTTCCTCGCTTGCGATGAGGCCCGGCGCAAAGAGGTTGCCGATTCCGAGCTTCGCCGGATCATCGAGCCGCCCGATGGCGACCACGCCGACCCCCGGTCGCGCGACCGCGCGCAGGGCGTCCCGCAGGTCGGCGAAGCCCTTGTCCGGACCATCGACGATGACCGAGGACACGAGGATAAGCACGTCGCTTTCGGGCAGGCCGAGGCGGCGGCGCAGGGCAGCTTTGTCACCGGGCCGGAAGATGCCGGTCGGGAAGGCGAGGCTCATGGGCCGCGTCACCGCCGAGGCAGGGGCGAGCGCTTCGCTCCGCGCCCTGGTCCAGGCCGAGTTGGCGAGCAGCAGCGGTCCCGCTTCGGCACCGAGCACCGCGCACTTGCGGCGGTGCATCCCCGCGATGCGGTTGGGCGCCAGTGGCGGATACTCGTCCGGTGTGGGGCAGGTGGCGTCGCAGCCGCTCTCGGCCCGGGTGCAATCGCGCGGGTGGCAGCACCGGCCGGTGAGCGGGAAGAGATCGTGCAGGACGAGGGCGGTCGGGTGCGCGCTCGCCAGCCGCCCGACCACGTCGAGGCTGCGGGTCGCGCCGTGGACGTTGCCGATCAGCACGAAGTCCGGGGCCTTGGCGGCGATGCGTGCTTCTACCTCGGGGAAGGAATCGGTCCACTCGGCGGCGGCCGGGCGGTCGCTCAGGATGTCTTCGCTGACCGCATGGTGCGCCAGTGCCAGAGCATCCGAAAGCCGACGGTGGGCGACACCTGCCCCGCCCACGGTGCCCGTCCCGGTCAGGGAGACGATGGTCAGAGGCTTCGAGACTTGTCCGGCCTGTCCACGATGCAGGACGACGGGGCGCCCGATCCGGGCCTTGGCCGCTGCAGGAAGTGCAGCCCACGCGCTCGTGAGGTCCGCTTCGCCCGTCAGCGTGCCCGGCGCCCAGAGGATTTCGCCGCCGATCGCATCGGGGTGCCCGGTGAGGGAGGGCACGTCGAGGCCGCTGACCGCCTCGTCATAGAGTACACGCAGCCCCGCGACGGCCAAGGCACCCCTGTGCGCCATCTCGAAGGCCAGGGCCGTAAGTGCGCCCGGTGCCAGCATGTCGTGCTCGCGCAGGACGAGCGTCGCACAGGCGTCGTTCTGGGAAAGCAAATCCGCCAGGGTCGCGGGGGTGTAGGTGTCGTGCCGGTGCTCGGGATAATCCTGTCCGGCCAGGGAGGCCGCCATCTCCGGCGTGGATCCGGCGGGCGACAGCACGCGGATCACTGGCCAGGGGCGACCGTCCGGAAGGAACTCCGGGCGCAGGGCACGCGCCGGGGCCGGGCCGAAAGGCCAGCCCGTGACGCCGCACGCCGGAGAGGTGAAGGATCCCGACAAACCGGATGACCACTCGCTCGCGCCGATCCCGTCTTGGACAGTCCAAGGCGGTGCCGGTGCAATCCTCGCCGCGCCCGACCCTGACGGCCATCGGCCTAGCGATCATAGTAAAGCGCGGGTTTCCAGGCTTTTATAATCGTAAGTCGTGAAGATATTCTGTCCAACCATCGGTTAGGGTGGCTAAGCGAGGACGCGAATGCGCGGTGCGCCTTCCTCCATCCGGCCGATCACCGCTGCCGCCGGGTAACCCGCCGCGCGGATGCGCTCCAATATCGCCGAGGCGTGGTCCGGTGCGCAGGACACGAGGAGGCCGCCGGAGGTCTGCGGATCGGTCAGCAGGTGGCGCCGCCAATCCGGCAACCCCTCCGGCAGGTCGACGCTGCCTCCAAAGGCCGCCCAGTTCCGGTGCGAGGCGCCCGTGACGAAGCCATCCCGCGCCAATCCCTCCGCCTGCGGCAGGAGAGGGAGGGCATCGGCTTCCAGCACGAGGGTGAGACCCGCGCCGCGCGCGAGTTCGAGCCCGTGGCCCAGGATGCCGAAGCCGGTCACGTCCGTGATGGCATGGACTGCCTGATCCTCGGCGAGTTCGGTGCCGACGCGGTTGAGCAGCGTGGTGGTGGCGATGAAATCGCGATACCCCGTCTCGTCCAAAGCCTCTCGCTTGATCGCCGCCGAGTAGACGCCCACGCCCACGGGTTTCGTGAGGATCAGCGCATCCCCCGCCTTCGCGTCGGCGTTCCGCCGTACGGCCTCACGGCGGCAGGTGCCGATGACGGCGAGGCCGTAGATCGGCTCCGGTGTATCGATGGAATGCCCTCCCGCCACGGGGATCCCGGCCTCGCCGCATTTCTCGGCCCCGCCGCGCAGGATCTTGGCGACCACCTCGGGGGCGATCTTGCCGACCGGCATGCCCAGGATCGCCAGAGCCAGAAGCGGGCGCCCGCCCATGGCATAGACATCGGAAATGGCGTTCGTGGCAGCGATCCGCCCGAAATCGGCGGGGTCATCCACCATGGGCGTGAAGAAGTCTGTCGTGGCGATGATGCAGGTGCCATCCTCCTGCTCCCACACGGCGGCATCGTCGGCGGTCTCGTTGCCGACGAGGAGCTGTTCGAACCGGGCCGAGGCGGGCTGATCGGCGAGGAGCTTGCGCAGCACCTCCGGGTCGAGCTTGCACCCGCAACCGCCGCCATGGGCAAGGCTCGTAAGACGGGGGCTGTCGGTCATGGCATGGCTCCTTCGGATCGCGCCCCTCGCGGGGGCGTTCGCCTGTGGCGGCAACGTAGTGCGGCGGCGCCGGGACGGATACCGTGCCCGTCGCCGCGCTGAGGGAGACGAGGGTGACGATCTATTTCACCGCCGACACGCATTTCGGCGACCCCCGAGCGCTCCGGTTCGATCACCGGCCTTTCCCGGATCTCGATGCCCATGACGAGGGCCTGATCGAGGCGTGGAATGCGGTGGTCGCGCCGGGCGACACCGTCTGGCACCTCGGTGACTTCGCCCTCGGCCCTCCGCCCGAGCGGATCGCGGAGATCCTCGGTCGGTTAAACGGTGAGAAGCACCTCATTTCGGGCAACAACGATTGTCCCGCGACGCTGGCGGCGTCCGGCTGGGCCTCCGTCCAGGCTTACGCAGAGATCGTGGTCGATGATCGTCCGCTCGTGCTCTGCCACTACGCATTCCGCACCTGGAATGGCGGCGGGCGCGGCTCGATCAATCTTCACGGGCATTCACACGGCGCGCTGGCGCCGATCCCGAGACAATACGATGTCGGCGTCGATCCGATGGGCTTCCGGCCGGTCGATCTGGCAACCATCCTGATCTCCCGCCGCCGTGGTGCACCGCGAAGCCGACCCTGAAAATGAGGAACCCTTCGCGCAGCTTCACCGTTGAGCGAACATAAGACGGGGCGGCGTAGATCTGCTCAAGATCTCGTCAGCTTTCCTTGTGTGTACGTTCACCATCAGTCGATATCATGCGCACCTTCAGATCAAATCTTTCGGCCAGCCTGCTCGGCATGATCGTCGGTTCGGTCGCCGCGACCTCGGTCCTGGCGGCGCCTGCCTGCATCGAGGCGCGCAGGAAGGTCGATGAGGCGGCGGCCCTGCGCCACCAAGTGCGTCAGGACATGCGCCTCGGCGATCACGACCGGGTCTGCGATACCCTCGACGAGATCGGGGATCGCTACAACGATGCCCGCGATGCTTTCGAAGATTGTGGCCAGGGTGTCATCGCGATCGATCTTCGTGACGAGTTGCGGCAATTGCGCATTGCAAAGAAGATTAACCGTTGCGACTGAGAATGCAGCGAATTGTCTAGAGTCGTGTGCTGACGCACAGCGGCATGAACCATCCTCCAACATTCACATGCAACGGACGGCCTGACGGCCTCCGGGGAGCCTGTTCGATCATGTCCGAAGCCACGACCCAGACCGCCGTCGTCAACGGCCCGTCCTTCGCCGCTGCCCTGTGCGGCTTCGTGAGTTCCATGGTGGCCGCTTCGGCCCTGGTCCTTCTGCTCGTCGCGCTCTGAGGCGAAACCCCTGGCCCCCTGTGATCCGGGGGCGGTCCGGCCATCAGGGCACTACGGACCAGAAACGCTGCCGGTTGAACAGGATGTCTTGAACCTTGTTCACCGATGCCGTCGTCACCGGTTCAGGTCGGCATTGCGGCTCTGGCGGGCGCGTGGATGCCGCCGCCGTCGTGATTGGCAGAGGCGCCGAGACCAGCCCGAGCTTGGTCTGCAACTCGGGCTGACGCGCCGCAGCGATCGTCAGGGTTCCGGCGATAAGGGCACCCGCCACCGCGCCGAGGGAAAAGTTCAACATACGCGTTACGACCCGTTGGGTCTCGATCTGCGGCCTGTTCGCCTTTTTGCCCGATATGTCGGCTGCAAGATGGCGGCACGGGGCCGATCCCGAGAATGTGACCCTGCCTCAGCATGAGGGGGGATCCTTGCGTTTCCGTGAAGTGCTGGAGCGCGTGGCACTGCTAAAGTTCATCGGTGCGCGCGCAATGCAATCTCAAGAGGCAGTAAAGGCAGAGGTTGTACTGTACAGGTTGTAGTTTCGGCTTCTTCAGTTCAAGCTTGGCGCGCTATAACAGAACGCGGAATTTTCTTGGAATTTCGGCACGTACCGGTAACCGAATTTCGGGTTCTCACGACAAACTCAGCAGCAAACTCACGCGTCCTTAACTGGTATGGCGCGACAAGTCGGCACGTCCGCCCGATTTCGCATCGCCAACCGAGGATTGCGATGAGCTACGCCGCAAACGCCTATGCCAAAACCTCGCGCAGCGTTCTCACCCCGCGAGAGGCGGAATCGGCAGTGCTGACCAAGGCAGCGCAGCGCCTCCAGATGGTGCGCGATGATTGGGCGAACCAGTCGGGCGAACTCGTTGCAGCCCTGAACTTCAATCAGAAGGTCTGGACGATCCTGGCGACCGCCGCGACCGATACGGCCAACCCGCTCCCCGCCGATGTGAAACAGGGCGTGGCCAATTTGGCCGTCTATGTGTTCCGGCAGATGATCGACACCATGGCCGAGCCCGCTCCGGAAAAGCTCACCTCGATCATTTCGATCAATCTGAACCTCGCCGCGGGCCTCGCGGGTCGCTGAGGCCGGGACGTCTCCCCCGCGCGGAACCGGAGCCGGTTCGGCTGGGGTATCAAGGCGCGTCGGCCGTCTCGGCCTTCGCGGTGTTGCCTTCAAGAAGAGAGCGCAGCTGCGCCTCGTAGGCGAGCAAATCCTTCCCCCGCTTCAGGGCGCGGTACAAGTCGCCGCCCTGCACTTGCTCGTAGATCGCCGCAATGTAGGGTTTCGTGCTCGGGGCCGCCTCCATCAGGGCGTTGGCCTGTTCGACGAAGCTGTTCTCCGCGAGCGTCGCATCATCCGCGAGATACATCAGCGTCAGCGCGAAATAGAGCCTCTTGCACGGCGTGTCGGCTTCCGACTCCGTGATGATGTCGCTTTCGCGCAGGAACTTCGTGTTGGTCTCGATCACAAAGGTAGAGCGGCGCGGGCCGTTGCGGATCGCGGCATTGCCGATGATCAGCCGCTCGTCGGGCTTCAGCTCGATTTTCAGGGGCATGATGCGACATCCCACGCAGGCTGCCCCTTGGTAGGCACGGCGACGTTAACGTTGCGCTAACCCTGCCGACCCGTCGGGACGAGAGCCGAGTGTCGCCGATCGCAATCTGGGCTGCAATACGGGCTGCATTGTCAATCCATTAACTGAGTTTACCTGGAGAGGCTCGTTCCGACAAAAGCAAATGTCCGTTTTAAGACAGTAGTAAGTCGGCTGGTTCGAAATGATGGCCGTCTCCAAAACGGAGGCGCATCAACCAGAATGGATACGACGTCATGTCGAACGGCGTTACTCTCACCGCTGCTACCCGTCAGAACCTGCTGTCGCTGCAGGATACGGCGTCTCTGACGGCCACCACCCAGAACCGCCTTGCCACCGGCAAGAAGGTCTCCTCGGCCCTCGACAACCCGGTCACCTTCTTCACCTCGCAGGCCCTCGACCAGCGGTCGGGCGATCTGTCGAGCCTCCTCGACGGCATCTCCAACGGCGTGCAGGCGATCCAGGCGGCCAACCAGGGCATCACCTCCATCCAGAAGCTGGTGGATCAGGCCAAGTCCGTCGCCAACCAGGCGATCTCGACCCAGATCACCACCACGGGCACGGCCTCGACGGCGTTCAGCGCCAACACGACGGCCGCCACGACCATCAATCTGTTCGTGAACGGCACCTCGACCTCGGCCACCATCCCGACCAGCGCCACGATCGATCAGGCCATCACGGCCCTCAACACGGCGGTCGGCGCGGGTAGCTTCTCGAAGGACTCGACCGGCACCAAGATCGTGATGAACGCGAGCTCGGACGTCGAGTTCAACACCACCACCGACCAGACGAACCTCGGCTTCGCCGCCGGTTCGGGCTCGACCACGGCCTACGGCGCCACCACCGCCGTGGCGCAGAGCTCGGATCTCACGGTCTCGGGCGTGTCCGCTCGTTCCGCCCTCGCGACGCAGTACAACAGCCTGCTGACCCAGATCGATCAGCTGGCTGGCGACGCGAGCTTCAACGGCACGAACCTGATCGGCGGTAAGGGCACCAACAACAACCTGACGATCAACTTCAACGCCAAGGGCAACTCGAACCTCACGGTCACCGCGACCGATGAGACTTCGAACGGTCTCGGCCTGAAGGCCATCACCGGCAGCTCCGCCGCCGGCACGGTGGGTCAGGGCAACTTCCTGCTCAACAAGGACATCAACACCACCCTGAACAACCTGACCACGGCGTCGAACCAGCTCCGGTCCGACTCCTCGACCTTCGGCTCGGCCCTGTCGGTCGTGCAGAACCGTCAGGACTTCACCAAGAACCTGATCAACGTGCTCGACACGGGCTCCGCGAACCTGACGAACGCCGACCTCAACGCTGAGGCGGCGAACTCCCAGGCTCTCTCGACCCGCCAGTCGCTGGGCATCTCCGCCCTGTCGCTCGCCAACCAGGCTCAGCAGGGTATCCTCCAGCTCCTCCGCTAATCGAAGCGCCGGGACCGGAAAACTACCATAGATGCGGCCGGCGCTTTGCGCCGGCCGTTTTCTTTTGTGCCATTTGCCGCGCAGCATCTTTTTCTAAGAAGAACGTCGGAAAAGCTGCTTAACGCTTCGGAAAGCATGTTCGTGATCTGATTGGGATAACGCGTGGATAGCTCGCGTATCCATCTATCGGAATCACGCCCATGTCGTCCGACATTACCCTCACCGCAGCGACCCGCCAGAACCTCCTCTCGCTGCAGGACACCGCAGCCATCCAGGCGACCACGCAGGGCCGCTTGTCGACGGGTAAGAAGGTCTCCTCCGCCCTCGACAATCCGGTCACGTTCTTTACCTCGCAGTCGCTGAATCAGCGCTCGGGCGACCTGGCGAGCCTGCTCGACGGTATCTCCAACGGGATCCAGACGATCCAGGCCGCCAACCAGGGCATCACCTCGATCCAGAAACTCGTGGATCAGGCGAAGTCGGTGGCGAACCAAGCCCTCGCCACGCAGATCACCACCACCGGCTCGGCTTCGACGGCCTTCACCACCCCGAACACGACCGCCACCACGACCATCAACCTGTTCGTGAACGGCACCTCGACCTCGGCGGTGCTGCCGACAAGCGCGACCATCGATCAGGCGGTCCTGGCCCTGAACAGCGTGGTCGGCCCCGGCAGCTTCTCGAAGGACACGACGGGCACGAAGATCGTCATGAACGCGAGCGCGGATATCGAGTTCGCGACCTCGGGCGATCAGACCAAGCTCGGCTTCAGCGCCGGCTCCGGTACGGGCGCGAGCTACGGCTCCACGGTCGCGGCTCCGCAGAGCTCCGACCTCATCGTCAACGGCGTCGCGGGCCGGGCCGCCCTTGCGAGCCAGTACAACAGCCTGCTGACGCAGATCGACCAGCTTGCGTCCGACGCCAGCTACAACGGTGTGAACCTGATCGCGGGCAAGGGCACGAACAACAACCTGACGATCAACTTCAACCCGAAGGGCAATTCAAGCCTGATCGTCCAGTCCACGGATGAGACCTCGAACGGCCTCGGCCTCCAGGCGATCACCACCACGTCGGCGGGGACCGGCGGCCTCTATGGCCAGGGCAGCTTCCTGCTGAACACCGACATCAACAACACGCTGACCGGCCTGACCAAGGCGTCCAACCAGCTTCGTACCGATTCCTCGACCTTCGGATCGAATCTGTCGGTGGTGCAGAATCGCCAGGACTTCACCAAGAACTTGGTCAACGTGCTCGACACGGGCTCCGCGAACCTGACGAACGCCGACCTCAACGCCGAGGCGGCGAACTCTCAGGCCCTCTCGACCCGTCAGTCGCTGGGCATCTCCGCCCTGTCGCTCGCCAACCAGGCTCAGCAGGGCATCCTTCAGCTTCTGCGATAAGCACTTTAGACGGCTACGGTCCGGAAACCGGCGAGCACATCGCGGCGCTCCGGGCTGAAGAAGTTGCGGTACATCCCCGTCACCATGCGGGCGCGGGTCGCCCAGGCCCCGCCCCGCAGCACTTTCCGCGAGCCGAAAGACGGCTCGGAATAGTCGGCGTAAGCGTCCGGCGCGAAGCCGGGGTAGGGGAGGAACGGGCTCTCCGTCCATTCCCAGACATTGCCGATCATCTGGCGGCACCCCCAAGGGCTGTCTCCCTCCGGATGGGCGGAGACATCCACCGTGCCGAGCCGCAGACCATCGAGATTGGCCAGGATCCGGTCAGGCGCAGCCTCGCCCCAGGGGTAGGTGCGTTTCGTCGTCGCGAGGCCGCCTTCCGGCTCGCGCGCTCCGATCGCCGCTGCCTCCCATTCCGCCTCGCTCGGAAGGCGGCGCCCCGCCCAGCGGCACCAGGCCCGTGCCTCGTGCCAATTCACGTGAATTACCGGACGATGCGGCTTCAGCGGCGCATCGGCATCGAACTCGCGGACCATCCAGCTATTGCCGTCGCGGCGCCAGTAGAGCGGATGCTCAGCGCCGCTTTCCGCGAGCCACGCCTGTCCCGTCTCATCCCAATGGCGCCGTTCGCGGTATCCGCCATCCTCGACGAAGGCGGCGAACTCCGCGTTGGTGACCGGCGCCCTCGCGATGCGGAACGGCGCGATGTCTACGGGATGCGCCCATTTCTCGTTGTCGAAGACGAAGTGGGCCGCTTCCCGCTCGGCTCCGAGCCGCAAGAGGCCGCCGCCGACCTCCACATCTCCTGGGAGCGGACCGGCTTCCGCCTCGCCGGTGAGGGCTGCCGCGAAGGTGGGGCGAGGCTGGCCGAGGGTCTGCCGGGTGTAGGTGAAGGCCTCGGCGTGCATGTCCTCGTGCAAACCGACCAAGCGGTAGAGATAAGCCTCGTGCGGCTCCGGCTCCCGCCCGTCGATCCGGTCGGCGAGGGCCGATTGGACGCTGTCCATGTAGCCGAGCGTCTCGGCCAAACTGGGCAAAGGCAGGTCCCAGCGCGTTGCGTGGGGCACGGCGGCCGAATCATACAGGGCGTCCGCATCCGCCCTCAGGGGAGGGCGCCCGTCGAGCCCACGCAGAATGAAGTGCTCATGAAACCACGCGAGATGCCCGATCTCCCAGAGCAGTGGGTTCACGATCGACAGGCGGGGTCCCATCAGGGCCTCATCATCGAGGCCATCGATCAGTTCGAGGGTCCGCGCGCGGGCATCCTTCAGCGCGGCCATCAGGTCGGATCCCGTCGCTGTCCGTATCCCGTCCATCGCCGTACCTCCGCGCAAGCTGCGGTCTGACATGCGCATCGCCATCGCCACACCCATTGCCGCCACACGCCGCACCGGCAACCGCGCCACGGCGACGCGGTGGGCCGGGTTCCTCGGCGATCTCGGGCATGAAGCCCTGATCAACCCACCGTCCACCTTGGACGCGGACGCGCTGATCGCGCTCCATGCCTGGCGGAGCGCCGGAGCCGTGGCGAAATTCCGTGCGGCCTATCCCAACCGGCCGGTCGTGGTCGTGCTGACCGGCACCGACCTTTACCACTTTCTCGCGAGCGAACCGGAGGCGACCCTGCGCAGCCTCGATCTCGCGGACCGGCTGGTCGGTCTCCACGATGAGGTTGCGCGAGCCCTGCCCGAGCGATTCCGCCCCAAGTTGCGGGTGATCCACCAATCAGCACGGGGACGAGCCAATCGCGAGGCGCCCGATCCCGACATCTTCGAAGTGCTCGTCGTCGGGCATTTGCGGCCCGAAAAGGACCCGTTCCGCACGGCACGCGCGGCGCGCCACCTCAGGCAGGATTCGCGGATCCGCGTGGTGCATCTCGGTGGGGCGCACGAGCCCGCCTGGGCCGAGACCGCCCGCACCGAGATGCAGGAGAATCCGCGTTACGTCTGGCTTGGCGATTGTCCCTCGTCGCGGGTCCGGCGGCACATGGCCCGTGCCCGATTGATGGTGCTGTCCTCGCTCATGGAGGGCGGTGCGAATGTCATCTCTGAGGCGGTCGTATCCGGTCTGCCGGTCCTGGCCTCGCGGATCGACGGTTCGGTCGGGCTTCTGGGCCCGGATTATCCGGGCTACTTCCCGCCGAGCGATACGAACGCCCTGGCCCGGCTGCTCGCCCACGCCGAGGACGAGCCCGCCTTTCTCGGCCGTCTCACTGCGGCCTGCGCGGAGAGGGAGCCCCTGTTCCGGCCGGAGCGGGAGCGCGAGAAGCTCGGCGCATTGCTCGACGAGCTTCGATAGCTTTACTTTTTCGAGGCCTCGTAGCGGGCCTTGTTCTCGGCGTTCGGCGGATAGAGTCCAGGCAAGGCTGCGCCGCGCCCGACCTCGTCCATGATCCAGCCTTCGAACCGCTCCTGCTCGGGGGCGAGTTCGAGGACCGTGTCGATCAGGGCCGCGGGGATCAGCACGGCGCCATCCGCATCGGCGACCACGACATCATCGGAGAAGACTGCGACGCCGCCGCAGGCGATGGGCTGCTGCCAGCCGACGAAGGTCAGGCCGGCGACGGAGGGCGGTGCGGCCGCGCCCTGGCACCAGACCGGCAGGCCGGTGCCCAGCACGCCCGACAGGTCCCGCACCACGCCATCGGACACGAGGCCCGCGACGCCCTTCTTCGCCATGCGCGCGCAGAGGATGTCACCGAAGATGCCCGCATCGGTCACACCCATGGCATCGACCACGGCGATGCATCCCTCCGGCATCGCCTCGATGGCGGCACGGGTGGAGGTGGGGGACGACCACGATTCGGGTGTGGCGAGGTCCTCTCGCGCGGGAACGAAGCGCAAGGTGAAGGCACGGCCAACGAGTCGCGGCTGGTCCGGCCGCAAGGGCCGGGTACCGCGCATCCAGACGTTGCGCAGGCCCTTCTTCAAGAGAATCGTGGTGATCGTGGCGGTGGTGACGCCCGACAGCGTCTCGACGATCCGCGCATCGTTCGACATCTGCGATCACTCTTTCATTTCGGGCACGCTAGCCCTGGTGCATCGATCCAGACGGAGGCGTCAGCTACGCCTAAGAAATCGATGCAAGAACAAAAAGCTAGGGCAGGGACGCACGAACGGGGTGAGCGTGCGCCCGCACTAGCCACCGGTCATCGGCGGAAAGAACGCGATCTCGCCAGCCCCGGCAATGGGCGCATCGGGCTTGGCGTGAACGCGGTCGATCGCCGCGCGCACGATACCCGGGTTCTCGAAGGCGTGGGCGTATTCCTCGCCTCGTCCCGCCAGCCACCGGGCGAGATCGGCCACGGTAACGACGTCCGGCGGGGGATCGAGGGTTTCCTCGGCCCGGCCAATCCGCTCGCGGACCCAGGCGAAATAGACGAGCTTCATCCCAATTCTATCGCGGATCGTTGATGACGTGACGGATGCCCGCCCGCATGTAGTCCCACCCGGTCCAAA
Source organism: Methylobacterium sp. NFXW15 (assembly GCF_049887755.1). NCBI lineage: Bacteria > Pseudomonadati > Pseudomonadota > Alphaproteobacteria > Hyphomicrobiales > Methylobacteriaceae > Methylobacterium > Methylobacterium sp. NFXW15. The sequence goes on from NZ_JAGEKG010000010.1 coordinate 149,015, forward strand.
TGGTGAGGGCGGCGGCAAGCCACAGGAGGGCGAGGCCGATGGCCTGCGTGCCCGGCAGGATGCTCTCGCCCGCCGGTCCAGCCACGAGGAAGCCCAGGGCGATCAACTGCACCGTCGTCTTCCATTTGGCGATCCGGCTGACCGGCACGCCGACCTTCAACTCCGCGAGGTATTCGCGCAATCCCGAAACCAGCACCTCACGGCACAGGATGACGACCGCTGCCCAGACCGAGGGGCCGGTGATCGTGTGGTCGGCGGCGAGCATCAGGAGACAAGCGGCCACCAGCAGCTTGTCGGCGATCGGGTCGAGCATCCGGCCCAGTGCCGAGCTCTGTTGGTAGGTCCGCGCCACGTAACCGTCGAGGTAATCGGTCACGGCGGCGACGACGAACACGACGAAGGCCACGGAGCGGGCGGTGGTCGAGTCCGGGTAGAACAGGAGCGCGACCATCACCGGCACAGCGACGAGCCGCCCATAGGTCAGGCAGTTCGCCAGGTTCCAGGCCGGTGAGCGTCGCCGGGGCAGGACGGCGTTCATAGGGGGGGTGAAATCAGAGCGCGGCAATCCCGTCAACGGCTCGGCTCCATTCTCGCGCTCTGGATCAGGCGCCGGCATGAAAGAAGTCGTAGACGGCGCGGGCCGTCGCCGCATTCACGCCCGGCGTCTTGGCCAGATCCTCGTATGCGGCGCGTTCGATCGCTTTCACCGTTCCGAAATGGTGGAGCAGCGCGCGCTTTCGAGAGGGTCCGACCCCGGCAATCTCATCCAGCGGGTTCTTGATCATCTCACGCTTCCGTTTCGCCCGATGCGTGCCGATGGCGAAACGGTGTGCTTCGTCGCGCAGGCGTTGAATGAAATAGAGCGTCGGATCACGCGGCGGCAGTTTGAAGGGCGGCTTGCCCGGCACGAAAAACGTCTCGCGTCCGGCATCGCGGTCGCGACCCTTGGCGATGCCGACCAGGGGCACATCCTCGACGCCGATGGCCGCGATGGCGGTACGCGCGGCTTCCAATTGACCCTTGCCGCCGTCGATCAGCACGAGGTCGGGCCAAGCGGGGAATGCATCGGCATCGGAGTCCTCCGGCATGGGGGCCGGTTCGGGGGCGCCGCCCTCGGCCTCGGCCATTGCAGCTTCGGGGGCGTTGCGGGGCGCCTCCTTCACCAGCCGCTTGAAGCGGCGCTGAAGCACCTCGCGCATCATCCCGAAATCGTCGCCGGGGGTCAGCTCCTCCGACTTGATGTTGAAGGTGCGGTAGTACTGCTTCATGAACCCGGTCGGCCCGGCGACGATCATTCCGCCGACCGCGTTCGTGCCCATGATGTGGGAGTTGTCGTAGACCTCGACCCGGCGCGGCGGCTTCTCCATTCCCAGCGCCTGCCCAAGGGCGGCCAGCAGCTTGCCCTGGGAGGCCGTATCCGCGAGCCGACGGGCCAAGGCCTCCTTGGCGTTGCGCTGGGCGTAATCCACGAGGTTCTTGCGCTCGCCGCGCATCGGCTTGTGGATCTCGACCCGGTAATCGACCCGGCTCGACAGAGCGGCGCCCACCAGCTCGGCATCCTCCACCACGTGGCTCGTCAGTACGACGCGGGGTGCAGGCTTATCGTCGTAGAACTGGCCGATGAACGAGCCCAGCACCTCGTCCGCCGTCATGCTGCGGTCGGCTTTCGGGAAGTAGGCGCGGTTGCCCCAGTTCTGGAAGTTGCGGAAGAAGAACACCTCGATGCAGAACTGCCCGGCCTGCTCGTCCAGCGCGAACACATCGGCTTCTTCCACGCCCTGCGTGTTGACGCCTTGCACGCCCTGGATGGCGGACAGGGCGGCGATGCGGTCTCGAAACCGGGCGGCCCGCTCGAATTCCAGCGCTTCGGAAGCCTCCTGCATCTCCGTCCGCATCCGGTCCTTCACGGCATTCGACTTGCCGGCCAGGAAGGCGCGGGCGGAATCCGCCATCGCGGCGTAATCCTCCGTGCTGATCTCCCCGGTGCAGGGACCCGAGCACCGCTTGATCTGGAACAGCAGGCAGGGCCGCGTGCGGTTCTCGTAATAGCTGTCGGTGCAGGTGCGCAGGAGGAAGGCCCGCTGCAGAGCATTCACGGTGCGGTTCACCGCCCAGACGCTGGCGAAGGGGCCATAGTAATTCCCCTTCCGCCGCCGCGCGCCGCGATGCTTCACGATCTGCGGCGCGGGCCCGTCATCCGTGACGAGGATGTAGGGGAAGGACTTGTCGTCCCGCATCAGCACGTTGAAGCGGGGCTTCAACTGCTTGATCAGGTTGGCTTCGAGAAGCAGCGCCTCGGTTTCGGTGGCGGTGGTGACGAACTCCATCGCCGCCGTCTGCGAGATCATCCGCGCAATGCGGTTCGAATGCGCCTGGCCCCGCGCATAGGAGCCGACGCGCGCCTTCAGGTTCTTCGCCTTGCCGACATAGAGGACGTCGCCCTTGTGGTCGAACATCCGGTACACGCCCGGTGAGGGCGGCAGGGTCGACCAGAAGCGACGGATGACCTCCGTCCCCGCCTGCACCGCCCCCGGTTCGAGATCGAAGTCGATCTCGGGAGAGGGATCGGCCGTAAGGGAGACCTCCGACTCGTCGGCATCTTCCATCTCGGCCGCGCGGCCGTCGTCGAAGGTGTCCGGTGGCAGGTCGTTGAGGGCTCTGCGGCTCATCCCGCGAATGTAGGCGCTTTCCGGCGCCCGTGCATCGCGGAGTTGACGATCAATCGAACAGAGCGTCGATATCCGACTGATCGACGTGGCCCGGATCGTCGGGCAGCTTCGGCCCGTTGAGCAGGCTGGCGTCGCCGAGATCCTCCGGCGCGGCTTCGGAGGCCACGAGATCGCGGAAGCTGTCGAGGGCGGACCAAGCCGCGATCACGCGGTCGAGATGCTCCTCGATGAACTTCATGACCTGGACGATCTTGCTGATGCGCTGACCGGTCAGATCCTGGAAGTTGCAGGCCTCGTAGGCCTGAATCACCTGTTCGAGGATCGCGTCCACATGGGGGCGCGCATCGGCCGACAACTGGAGCGAGCGCAGCACCGAGGCGCGGCTCTCGACATCCTCGACCACGGTGAGCAGCGTCGATGTGGCGCGCTCGGTGGATTCGACGACCGCATCGAGCTCGTCGGCGGCGCGGCGCATGCCCTTGCCGGTTGCGTCGGAGCGGTGAAGCGCGGCGAGGTCGGCCTTCGTGCGGACGATGGCGTCCTTCATCGCGTCGAGTTCGCCGCGCATGGCGAGAGCGTCGTTCAGCTCCTTGCGACAAGCCTCCACGGTCTCGCTGGCGCTCATCTGCATGATGCGCTTCAGATCGCCGATGGCTGCGAGGATCTCATCCGTGCGGCCAGTCTCGGGCAACTCGATGGCCGCCGGAGTTTCGATGCCCAGGCTCTGCTCGATACGGTAGCGTTTGGTCTTCATCGGTCGGCTGACGGCCTGCGCTTGCTCGAATGGTGCAGATTTGACGGAAAACCCTTAGCGGACCGTGACCAAGGACCTCAGAACCCTAACGGTCGGCCTGAGTTCCCCGGGGCACGGTCGCCCAATACTGAATAGCGTCTGAAGCGAAGCAATTAGCGGTTGATTCACGCTAAAATCTTCCGCTCGTGGAATAGGACGCCGAAGTAAGCGGTTTACCATAATCATTGACGCGAATTCGCAGGATCGCGGTCGATGTTTCCCGCACAGGACGGAAGAGGTCCGCTGCGGAGTGGCTGCGATGAGGTCTGAAAGGGGAATGGCGGTTGCCGGCTTGCTGCTGGCGTCCGTAATGTGCGGGCCGGCTTCGGCTCAGCAGGCCCGTTACGCCGAGGCATCCTCGACGGGCGGCTATGGCGGCGGCCTGATCGAGTATCTCGTGACCGGCCGTGCCGATTCCCGCACCCGGCCGACATGGCCGCAGCCCGGCTTGGCCCCGCGTCGGCAGGCTTCGCTCTCGCACGACGACCGTGTGCCGCCCTACGGCGAGCCCTCGACGATGCCTTTCGCAGCGCCGATCACCGCCTTCGAGCCGTCGGCTCCCGTCGAGACCTACGTGCAGCAGCAGGAATACCGCGTTCAGCGCGAAATGGACCCGAGCTACCTCCGTCAGGAGGTCGCCTTCGACGGCCCCCAGCGGCCCGGCACCATCGTGGTCGACACGGCCTCCAAGCACCTCTTCCTCGTGCAACCGGGGCACCGGGCGATCCGCTACGGCATCGGCGTCGGGCGGCCGGGCTTCTCGTGGAGCGGCCTGAAAACCGTGAGCCGCAAGGCCGAGTGGCCGGATTGGATTCCCCCGGCCGAGATGCTGGCCCGGCGGCCCGATCTACCGCGCCACATGGCGGGCGGCCCGGCGAACCCGCTCGGCGCGCGCGCGCTGTATCTCGGCTCGTCCCTCTACCGGATCCACGGCACGAACGAGCCGCACACGATCGGTCGCAACGTGTCCTCCGGTTGCATCCGCATGATGAACGAGGACGTGATCGATCTTTACGGACGCGTCCCGGTGGGCACGCGGGTCGAGGTGCTCTGATCGATCCACGCGCATGAAAAAGGGCCCGGCTGGAAACAGCCGGGCCCTTTTCGTTTCAGGTCATCGAGGCGAGGCGATCAGGTCCAATCGCTGTCGTCGCCACCGCCCAGGTCGCCGCCGAAATCGCCGCCGCCCTGGTCGCTCCACCCGGCATCCTGGAAGCCGCCGTCGCCGCCGAGGGCGGAGCCGAGGTCGGAATTGCCGGCGCTGTCGCCGTAGTAGTTGTTCACGACGGTCTCACCGCCGCCGCCGAGCCCCGCCGAAGCGGCGCTGCCCAGCGACGAGTGACCGCCCGCGAAGGCGTTGGAGAGGGCGCTACCGAGCAACATGCCGCCCGCCGCGCCTGCCGCCATCGGCAGTGCGGTGGCGAGGAAGCCGCCACCACGGGCCGGGGCACCCTGCTGACCGGCCCACGGACCGCCCTGCTGAGGATACCCACCCTGCTGGGGCGGGTAACCGCCTTGCTGCGGGTAGCCCTGCTGAGGCGCGTAACCGGGCTGCTGGCCGCCCCAGGCGCCGCCGGGACGCTGCTGCGGCTCCGGCGGGCGCTGCGAGCCGCCACCACCGAAGATGCTCGACAGGAAGCCACCACCGCCGCCCGCGGATTGCGAGGACGCCGACTGGCGCTTCGCCTCTTCGAGCTGCTGGTTGAGGCTCTTGATCGCCTCTTCCTGCACGTAGATCAGCTGGGCCATCGCGTAGGGCGCATAAGGCTGCGCGCGGATCTTCTCGGCGATGAACCGCTCGGCATCGGCGTCGCGCGGCTGGCTCTGGGCCTGCTGCAGACGCTGGAAGATACCGGAGATGATATCGCGTTCCTCGCTGTTCATCGGAACCTCCTCGGATCGAGCGCACAACCGGCGGCGCACCGCTCGGCTTGCGCAGGACATGGGAACGCGGCGACGCTTTGTCAGGGGCGTCTTTCAAAATCTTCGTGCGCGCGCGGAGGGATGAAAACAAAAAGCCCGGCCGTGCGGCCGGGCTTCGAAGGTGGAAGGCCGCGGCCGAAGCCGCGGCGATGCCGGTCTTAGTACGAGCCGAACTTGTAGTTCACGCCGGCGCGGACGACGGCGAACTCGGTGTCGCGGCGGTTGTTGGCCGGGCCGGAGACCAGGGTCACGCCCGGGGAGGTGGTGGTGATGGTCTGGCCG
>NZ_JAGEKG010000011.1:0-106881 GCF_049887755.1 Methylobacterium sp. NFXW15
ACAACCTGCCGGAGACGTTCCGCACGGACGGTTCGCAGTGGTCCCGGCTCTTCGCCGACGGCGAGCGCTTCCGGGTCGGCGACCTCGACGTCGAGGTCATGTTCACGCCGGGCCACACCATGGCCTCTATTGCCTATCGGATCGGCGACGCCGCCTTCATCCACGACACCCTGTTCATGCCCGACAGCGGCTCGGCGCGGGCGGACTTCCCGGGCGGCAATGCGCACGCGTTGTGGCGCAGCATCCGGCGCATCATGGCCCTGCCGGACGACACGCGGCTGTTCACCGGGCACGACTACCGCCCGGGCGGCCGGGCGGCGGCCTGGGAGAGCACCGTCGCCCGGCAACGGGCTGAGAACCCGCACCTCGTCGAGACCCCGACCGAGGAGGCGTTCGTGGCGATGCGCGAGGCCCGCGACCGCGAACTGCCGATGCCGAAGCTCATCCTGCATTCCCTGCAGGTGAACATCCGCGGCGGGCGCCTGCCCAAGCCCGAGGCGAACGGACGCCGCTACCTGAAGATCCCGCTCGACGCCCTCGACGGCGCGGCGTGGGGCGAATGACGGAGGTCACCATGGCAAAGATCAGCGCGAAGGACTTGGTGGCCCAGGCCAACCGGGAGGTGGAGACCCTGTCGGCCGAGGAGGCGCTGGCACGTGTCGGCCAGCCGGACACGGTGCTCGTCGACGTGCGCGAAGGGGAGGAGTTGGCCAAGACCGGCAGGATCGCCGGCGCCGTCCACGTCCCCCGCGGGTTCTTGGAGTTCCAGGCCGACCTCGCGAGCCCGACCCACCGGACCGAGCTCGGCGGGGGCAAACGCCTCGTGCTCTACTGCGGCTCCGGCAACCGCTCGGCCCTGGCCGCTAAGACCCTGAATGACATGGGCCTCGGCCCGGTCGCCCATGTCGCGGGCGGCTTCCCTGCGCTGGCGAAGGCCGGAGCGACCGTCGAGCCCGCCTGAAGGCGTCAGGCTGCACCCGTCGCCGGGCGTGGCGCGCCGTCCCTTGGAGACCATGATCCGTAAATGAGACATCGCCCATCGCCGACGCCATGTCGCTCTGCGCGAACGAGGCGCGGTCGAAATCTCGACCGCGCCGCGCCGGCTTACATGCGATGGTGGCGGTGCATGTGCCGCATCATGTGCCCGCGGTGATGATGGTGCCGCATCATGTGGCCGTGACGGTGATGGCGCATCATCCGGTGGTGATGGTGGCCGTGCATCCGGTCCATGCGGACGGAGACCACGTCCGACGGGGCGCTCACCGCGCCGGGCAGGCCGGGCGCGGCCGAGGCGGAGGTCGCGGCGCCGGCCGCGCCGAAGGCAGCCAGGACGGCGGCGACGAGCAGGGTCTTCCTCATGGGCGTTCCTCTCCAGGTTTTGGCGTGCCGGTCAACGCCGGCGGCTTGCTCCACCCCAATGAGTGGGCAGCAATCGGTGAACGGCTCAGCTCAGGGAGCCGTTCCCCACTGGGATTGCACGTCACGGGGCATGCTTAAGGGCGCGAATGACGCACGGATAACGCCGGGCGCGACCAGCAAGGCTGATAACATGAGGACCCGCGCCTTCGACTGACGAGGGAGCGCGGCGGCTTTCGGATTGTCGGACGGAGTTGCCGTTGACTCCGGGACGGGTGGCCCGCCGGTCCGAACTCCCCCGTGAAACTGGCCGCCGTCATTCGGCACTCATTTCGCCAGCTAACCGGGAGACCTGACGTCGATGATCCGCACGGTGCTCGCCGCGCTTGCCCTTGCCGCAACCCTTTCCGTCGCCGAGGCGCAGCAATCGGTACGTTCGCCCGATGCGGACCCGACCTTCGTCGAGCCGACGAACGCCGCCCACCGGCACTGCTCGGGCTCGTGCCTGAAGACCGGCGCCTTGCAGTGGTTCTGTCGGCCCGAGCAGACTTGTTCACTCGATTGTGGGACCGCCCCGCCGAAGATGCACTGCCACGACCCGAAGCCGTGATCAGACTGCCTTGCCGACCAGGCTTCCGATGCCGGCGGTGACGGCCATGGCCAGCACGCCCCAGAAGGTTACCCGCGCCGTGGCCCGGGCGATGGGGGCCCCTCCCGCCTTGGCGCCGAGCGCCCCGAGCACGGCCAGGAACACCAACGAGGCACCCGACACCGTGTAGACCGCGAGGTTGCCGGGTGAGAGCGCCGCTGTCGCCAGCGGCAGCGCCGCGCCGGCCGAAAAGGTCGCCGCCGAGGTCAGCGCCGCCTGGACCGGCCGGGCCGTCGTGGCCTCCGAAATGCCGAGTTCGTCCCGGGCGTGGGCACCGAGCGCGTCCTTGGCCATGAGTTGCTCGGCGACCTGAAGGGCGAGCGCATGGTCGAGGCCGCGCTCGACGTAGATCCGCGCCAGTTCCTCGCGCTCAGCGCCCGGGTCGTCGGCGAGTTCCTGGCGCTCGCGGGCGAGGTCGGCCTGCTCGGTATCGGCCTGGGAGCTCACCGAGACATACTCACCGGCCGCCATCGACATCGCACCGGCGACGAGGCCGGCACTTCCTGCGACAAGGATCTCGCTGGTCTGGGCGGCCGAGGCCGCCACGCCGACGATCAGGCTGGCGGTGGAGACGAGGCCGTCGTTGGCGCCGAGCACGGCGGCGCGCAGCCAGCCGACGCGGTCGATGAGGTGCCGCTCGCGATGGACGGGTCGCATGGTCGTCAGGATCTCCGGGGCAGCATGCGGCGCAGGACGGCGTCGTGCCAGAGGTAATGGTGAACGAGTGCGGCGACCGCGTGGAACAGGGCAAGCGCCAACAGGATGTTCGCGGCGAGCCCGTGCCAGTGTGTCAGAGAGCGCCGCCACGCGGGATCGCCGAGTTGCGGCAGGCTGACCGGGCCGAGGGAGACGCCGCGGACGAAGGCGTTGGCGATGCCCAGGCCGACGATGACGATCAGCAGGACGTAGAGGGCCGCATGGGTCGCCTTGGCCAGGCGATGGAGCGGCCCTGGATCCTCGACCGGCAGGTCGCGGCCCTTAGTCCGCCGCCAGACGAGGAAGGCGACCATCAGGCCGGTGAGGACGAAACCGAGTCGAAGTGGGCCGACCAGATGCCGGAGCGAAGCCCGACCTTTGGGACGATGTCTTCGAGGAAGGTTCCGACCAGCCATAAGCCGAGCACGAGCATGGCGGTAAGCCAGTGCAGGGCGATGGTGCCGCCGTCGTACTGCGCCGTCGCGCGCATCGTGTCTCCGGTGCTGCCATGGTCGGGGTCCTGCCTACGCCGGTGATGCTGCCGGGGGATGACGGTCGCCGCCGACCGGACGCACCGTGTCGATGGCCCGCCTGCCCTTGGCACTGATGAACCAGAGCCCCTCGGGGTCCCGGCTCGATAGCCTCGGCCGGATCAGCCCCCGCTCCCGCAGGGACCGGACGGTGCGCATCTCCCACGGCTTGAGGGACACGAGCGGCCCCTCCCGGTCGAGCCGGAGCAGCATGGCTCGCTGGCCGGGCGTCGAGGGAGGCTGGGGCGCCGTTCGATCCCGTGGGGTCATCGCCTGTTTAGAATTAATATAAACTGCGCCCTGGTCAAGGGAGACCCCGCGCCTCGCGGCACGGGGTCCGCCCGCGTCAGGGCTTGGCGGGTGCCTGGGCCGGGGCCTGCTGCCCCTGCAGATCGACCGGCTTGTTGTCGTTCAGGTCCCAGCCGGTGTTCGGGTCGGTGTGCGTCCGCTGGAGCTGGGCGCGCATCTGCCACTGGTACTTGGCGATGCCGTGCTCGACCTCCTGCAGCAGGTTCGAGGTAGTGGGATCGACGTCCTCGGTCGTCTTGATCGCCGCGTGCACCTCCTCACCGACGCGCTTGTAGGCGTTGGTGAACCACACGAGGATCTGCGCATCGTCTAGGAAGCCACCGGGAATTTCCGGCACGCCCGAGGTCTTCACGATGGTGTTGGCGCGCCCGTCGGCCGAGACACCGATGGCCAGCAGGCGCTCGGCGATGGTGTCGGCGTATTTCGACAGCCCCTCGTAGTGCTCCTGCAACAGGAGGTGCAACGGGTAGTACAGGGTGCCCGACGCGTTCCAGTGGGCCTGCTTAGTCTGCAACTGGAGCTGCTGCAACTCGGTCAGGGTCTGCTGAAGCGCGGCGACGTCCTTCTTCATGCCGTCCTCGCCGGCGCCCAGGTCGATGACCGGCTGACGGCTGACCTCGTTCGTCGGGAATGCGCCGGTCGGCTGGCGGCTGCTCACCTGGGTCTGCGAGGACTGGCGCACGCCGTCGGTCTTCGTGCCGGAGGGCTGGGAAGCCGCGGGCGGCGTCGCCGTGGTCTCCTGGGCGACCTGCATGCGCGCCAGGATCTGGGTGGCGGACGGGGCGGCGGCCTTCGCGGGGCTTGAGGCGGCCGGGGCGGCCTCGCGGGCCAGGGCCGGGGAAAGCGCCGTCGAGGCCAGCAGGAGCGTGGCCGCAAGGGCGTGGATCGGACGGGTCATCGAAAGCCTTTGGAACAGGGTGGCCCAGCACGCCTTCGGGCGGTGAGCTCAATCAGGGACAAGCGGGGCACCCAGCCCGTTCCTGAATGAACCCGAATTTACGAACCGGAGATTCCCGCCCCGCTTGCGGCCGAGGGCGGTCTCGGGCACCTCCTGAGGCAGTATCGGATCGGTTTTCGAAGGCCGCTCGTTGCTCGGCCGCATCGTCAGGCGCACTGCCGGGCGGCTTCTTGGGAGGGGGCGAACCGGTGATGTCCAGGCGGCGCTACGAGGTGCGGCTGGCCACCCGTGACGGACGCCGGGTCCTGACGGCACGGGCGGAGCGCGAGGTGGCGTTGATGGCCGAGTCGGTGATGAGGCGGTACGGCGACGACATCCTCGACGTGGGCTTCTCGGTCGCGGCCCCCGACCCGGCGGCGAGCCGGCGGATCGCCCTCTACCTCTCGACGCTGGTTCACGAACTCGACCCGGCCTGAGGTCTGCATCCAGCCATCGTGGCTATGGTGCTCCCCACGGCGATGGGCACGACGCCTAGGGTCAGGACTCGATCAGCACCAGAACGCGACGATGGCGGCCAGAGCGAAAGCTGAGGCGTAGTTGCGGGCGAGCTTGTCGTAGCGGGTGGCGATGCGACGGAAGTCCTTGAGGCGGTCGAACATCGCCTCAAGGCGCCATCGCTCTCGATAGCGGGACCTGTCATGGAGGATCCGGCGCTTGCGCCCGCGTTTGCCGGGGATGATCGGCGTGACCCTGCTGTTGCGGAGATCGGTGCGCAGCCAGTCGGCATCGTAGCCTTTGTCGGCACTCAAGCGGCGGATCCAGCCGGGCGCCTCGGCCAGGGCCGTCAGCATCGCCTTCCAGAAGCCGCGCCGCGACAAGCGGTTGACGCGGTTGTAGACCGTGGTGCGAGGGCCATACGCGGCTGGGCAGTCGCGCCAGCAACGTCCCGACGTGAGAACGTGCAGGATGCCCGAGATGATCGACCGGTCGTCCTTCCGGTCCGGGCTGGTCCCTGGGCATGAACGGCTCGATCACCGCCCATCGCTCGTCCGACGCCAGATCAGGTTTGCCATCGTCACCCCCAGACCGAAACACGTCGCTTGGCGCTCGCAATACGCTGCAATGCGGGGCGTGGTTTCACAATGGCTGACGACTGGAGGTAGGCTGGTCCGTGCAACAAGGATGGAACAGGGCGTGCGATGCCGTAATGGTCTCAAAGCTCCTCTCACCCGTGGAAACGGCTGAGATCCTTGTCGTCTGCACAAAGACATTCAGAATTCACGTCAATGCAGGTGAGATCGCTCATGTGAATAACAACTGCGGGACCGAGCGAGAGCATTGGCTGGTTCACCAGTCTGATCTACAGGCGTTTGTCGAGTCTTGCACGAGAGGCAAGCCGAGCTGAACTGCCAAAACCCAGTACTGCAACCAAAGGCTAAGGATATTACATACAACGTCACTAAGCCGATCCCGAGCCCAGAGGCGATGGCCCCCATGCTCAACCCCTTTTGGACAGGGCCTCAATCTTTGCCGCCTAGGCCCTGGCGGCGGGCTTGCGATGCTATGGGCGCGCCGCCTTCCTTGGCGATACCCTCCCGCTGCCGCTCTCCGCGCCTGGGACCGGGATACCATCTGTCAGCCATTCTCGGGCATTGAGGGCGGGCTTCCACCGCCGACCCATACGAAAGGCCCGACGCCGCAATGCGAACGATCGTTTATGCCGATGGGGGTTGCGACCCAAATCCGGGGCCGGGTGGTTGGGGGGTTGTCATCGCAACTCCCGACGGGATGGTTGAGCTGTGCGGGGGAGAGCCCGGTGGCACCACCAATAACCGCATGGAGTTGACCGCCGCGATTAAGGGTCTCGAGCATTTCTCGCCGGGGGCGGCGATCGAGATGCGGTGCGACAGCCAGTACGTCGTCAAATCGGTGACCGAGTGGATGCGCGGGTGGAAGGCCAAAGGCTGGCGCACGACGACAGGTGAGGTGAAGAACGTCGACCTCATGAAACGTCTCGACGAGCTAAACGCAGCGCGCGACGTGAAATGGACTTGGGTCCGGGGGCATGCCGGCGACCATCTCAATGAACGTGCCGACGCCCTTGTCCACCGGGGTCGTCGCGAAGCGAAACTTGGCAAGCTCGAGTCGAGAAACACCGCTGCATCCGTACCTGCCATTGCCCCCAAGCCAGCGCCGCCGAGCCAGCGAGCCGAGCTGCGCGTCGATCTTGCGCTTGGCCTCCAAGTCACTCGGGCAGCGAAGGCGGTAGGCATCACGCCCGACGCTTTGGTCGAAGATGCAATTCGCTTCTACCTCGAGATGGGGCCCAACGAGATCGCACGCCTCCGATCGAGCCGAGAATAGGGGTCAAGGCTTATCGCGGCGACGCCCCGTCTCGGTTTCGATCCTGGTGTTGCGCTGAGCGCGCGCCAGGACGCGAAATCACGTGTCCTCGGCAAGTCGCAGCTGATTGGCGGACCTACCATGAAGGTCGCCTCGGGGTAGAAAGCGGGCGGTCCGGTTTCGGAGGGTCAGTTTAGGGAAACGGCCATCGTCCTCGCATATTTGGCCGTCCTCTCCCTACGAGCCGGAAGGGTGCCGTAGGGGCACCAATCAGGCTGCGAACTGCTGCAGCGTCCGGGTTACCTCGTCCCGCTTGTACGGCTTGGAGAAGAACACACCTCGCACGGGAAGATCCTCCTGCGTGGGGCGGTGCTTACCTGAAATGATGATCAGTTCGATAGGCGGCCAACGGTCCCGGATCATGGCCGCGAGCTTCATCCCGTCAACGCCGCCGGGCATGTCGATGTCCGTAAACACGACACGGATGTCCAGACGGTTCTCCAGGATACGGACCGCCTCGTCGGCGCTGCGCGCCTCGACGACGTCGAACCCCGCCGTCTCGACGAGATCGACCGCCATCATCAGCTGCAGGGGTTCGTCCTCGACCACGAGGATCACGGCGGAGGCCGTTGGCATGGCTTGTCCCATGATGGCTTACTAGGACTGATGGATCTGCGCGAGCGGCGCGCGCATCTCGGCCCGAAAACCGGTGGGCTGGTAGCGTAGGTCGACGTCACCCGTTCCGACCAATCCGAGGCGGATCAGTCGCGAGCCGAAGCCGCGTCTGGCGGGTTCCTTCACGGGCGGCCCACCGCTCTCTTCCCAGTCGAGCACCAGGTCACCCTCGTCGCCATCGCCATCGACACGCCAACTGACCCCAACGTGGCCCTCGTCGTTAGAGAGGGCCCCGTACTTCGTCGCGTTGGTCGCGAGTTCGTGCAGCAGAAGAGAGACAGATAGGGTCGCGCGCGGCCCAAGCGAGACCTGAGGCCCAGAAACCTTGAGTCGCGTGGTTTGGGCGAAGGTGCGCAGCACCGCGCTGGCGACTGCGTCCAGGGGGGCCGCCGTCCATTCCTGCTGCAGCAGGACATCGTGCGCCGCCGAGAGGGCGTGGATGCGCTTCTCGAACGCCTCGACCGGTTCCCGGTCGGGCACCGTCTTAAGGGTCTGGGTTGCGATAGAGAGCACCATGGCCAGCATGTTCTTCATGCGGTGGCTCAGTTCCTGGTTGAGCACCCGCTGCTGCTCCTCCGCCGCAAGGCGACCGATGGCGGCCCGGGTGCGGTCGGCGACGTTGCGCAGGAAGGCCTGCTCCTCGGACGTCCAGACGTGTGGGTCAGCCTTGAGGGCGAAGAACAGGGTGACGAACTGGCCGTGCTCCATCAGCGGGATGTTGGCGATGGATCGGACGCCTAGGGTGGCCAAGGCATCGCTACCTTCAGTGGTCCGTGGGTCGTCTACGGTGTCGTCGATGAACACGGCTCGACCGGCCTTGAGATCATCGACGTAAGACCCGTAGCTCCGGAACGAGTATACCCCGTTCAGGCTCTCGACCCCTTCCACGACGTGGTCGTCGGCGATGGTGACGGTCTCGCGCACGTGGTCGACATCACCGTATCCGACGTGGCTAAGCCCAAGCGTTCGCGACAGGATGTCCGCCGCGACGGGGCCGACCTCCGCCTTGGCGGTGACATGGCGTAGCCGGTCGCCGAGTTCGATCAGGGCGTTGCGGCGCTCCTCGGCCTGCTTGCGCTCGGTGATGTCGATGAACATGACGGCGAGGCGCTGATCCGCCTCCTTGTAGCCGTGCGCCTCGAAAGTACGGTTGAGGGCGGGCACGGCGACCTCGAACGTCGCCGGTTCGCCGGTGTCGACCACGCCCGCGTAGATGTCGATCAGCCATTGCGGAATGGTCGGGATCACCTCACGGATGGTCCTGCCCACGGTTTGGTTCGCCGGCAGGCTCGACTGGGTCTCGAAGGCGGGGTTGACCTCCAGGAAACGCACATCGACCGCATGACCGGCATCGTCCCGCAGGATCTCGCCGGAGAAGAACCCCTCATGCATGCTGGTGAACAGGCTCCGCCAGCGGTCTTCGCTCGTTGTGGCGGCGCGCTCGGCATTCTTCTGGCTCGTGATGTCCCGTGAGACCGAGAGCAGCTTCTCGGGAACACCTTGCGCGTCGAGGATCGGCGTGACTTGCACATCCCACCAGCGTGGGTTGCCGGCCATGGTGTCGGCTCCGCCCTGGAAGCGGCCGACGCCCCCGGCCTTGGCTGTCGCGACAGCCGCCTTGGCGTCCGCGTTGCCCTGTCCGTGCCAGAAATCCGGCCAGGGGCAGCCTTGGATGGCGTTGAAGTCGCTGACCTCCATCACGCGCTTGCCGCCCTCGGTCATGAAGGTCAGGCGGGTGTCCAGATCGAGGACCTTGATGCAGTCGGCGGACGAGGCGAGGACGCTGCGCATGAACGCAGCCTCCTCCCGACGCTCCCTGAGCGCGCGACGCAGCTCGAGCTGTGTCATCACCTGACGTGCGAGCACGCGCAGGGTCTGCTGCTGGACGGCGGTCAGGTCGCGCGGCTCGTAGTCGAGCACGCAGACAGTCCCGATAGCATGGCCCTCTGCGGTCTTCAGGAGCGCCCCGGCGTAGAATCTCAGGTGGGGGTCGCCGGCGACCAGCGGGTTGCACTCGAAGCGCGCGTCGCGGGTGGCGTCGGGTACGAGCAGGAAGTCGCCTTCCAGGATGGCAGCGGCACAGAACGAGCTTTCGAGCGGCGTCTCGAGCACGCCGAGGCCGACTTCCGCCTTGAAGAATTGACGGCCCTCGCCGATCAGGTTCACGACCGCGATAGGCGTCTCGCAGATCGCGGAGGCGAGCTCGGCCACCTCGTCGAAGTCGCGCTCCCGCGGCGTATCGAGAACCTCGTACCGGTGAAGAGCTGCGAGACGCGCCGTCTCGGTGTGATCCTGCCCGCTGCCCGTCACGGGGGTTTCTTGCGCGCTCACGTCAGCGTTCCGCTGCCTCGCGAATGGATCGCCGAACCTCTGACAGCTTCAGCTGGGACTCGTTCTGCTCCAGCAGGCGCATGGCTGAATGCATGACCTCTCTGGCATTGCCGCAACGGCCGGTGCCGAGATGGCCGGCGATGAAGGCGTTCAGCTCCGGCTTGATGGAGCCGGTGATGATGCTGCATGCGAACATGCCCATCCCTTACACCATCCTGTCTGTTCCTACACCGAAGGAGGTTCGGCACGTCGAACAGTAAGCCAACGGGATAATCCTGATCGAGGTAATCTCGACACGGTGGTGGTCAAGTCGAGGGCAACGTCCCACGCCATGAGAGCCGGCGACTGCCCGACACGCCGGTCGGCACCGCGCGCGCATCAACCTCGGACTGGGATCTGTGAACGGTTGCTTCCAAGGAGCGCCAGCCGCTGTCTGTATGGCCGTGCTGGGACGAAAACGGATAGTGTCTGCTCAGGTTCTTTCGCGACGGTCTGCCACCGTCTTACGGACGAGTGAGGCTGACATACGAGGTATGGTGCGGAGAGGCTAACCGGTTCACCCCAGGTAGCCTCGGTCTCATCAAATCACACGATCAGGGGTATGAGAGCCCTATGGCTCGTCCTCGTCCTATTTCTCGCTGGCGCCTCATCCTAAGCCGCGCGCTTCGACAAGCGTGGGTCAAAGCTGCCCTTTACTGCCTCGGCGGCATCGTTGCCGCGCTGCTCGCTTGGCGCTTTCAGTTCCTGGTACCGGAGGACTTGGCGCTGAGCGTCGGATCCGACGCAGCAGGGAACGTGCTCAGCGTTCTGGCCTCCTCCATGCTGACCGTCACGACCTTCTCGCTCACTGTCTTGGTCAGCGCGCTGGGCTCCGCCTCCGCAGGCGTCACTCCCCGTGCGACTACTCTGTGGAGTGAGGATCGTCGCGCTCACAATGCGCTCGCGACCTTCATTGGCGCCTTCATGTTCTCGGTGGTCGGCATCATCGCCCTATCGACCCACCTTTACGGATCGGGCGGTCGCCTGCTCTTGCTTGGGGCGACCGTGATCGTGATTGGCTTCATCGTCGTCACGCTGTTGCGATGGATGCAGCAACTTACGAGCTTCGGGCGTGTCGGGGAGACGATCCGGCTCGTTGAGCAGGCTGCCACCAAGGCGCTGCGAGCCCGTCGCGAACTGCCGTATCTCGGCGGTATCCCAGCCGATCCTGTGCATCGACAGCCGGTACCGGTCTTTCCGGCACGGATCGGCTATATCCAGTACATCGATATGGCGGCCCTCTCCCGGGCTCTGAACGGCCGCGCGGTGATGTTGGACGTGGTCGCGCTGCCCGGGGCCTTCATCCACCTCGCGACGCCACTGGCCTATGTCGACCGTGAGATGCCGGCTCAGAGCAGGGAGGCCGTCTGCAAGGCGTTCCTCGTGGCAGACGACCGATCCTGGGAGCAGGACCCACGCTTCGGGCTGTCGGTGCTGGCCGAGATCGGGTCGAAATCCTTGCCGCCTACGGCAGCAGACTACGGAACGGCCCTTGCGGTGATCGGCGCGGCACTGCGCGTTCTGGCGACTTGGATCCCCGATGGCGAACCAGCGCCCGAACCAGACCACCCGCACGTGCGCGTACCCGCACTCTCGACGGACGATCTGCTGGAAGACGTCTTCCATCCGCTGGCGCGCGAGGGAGCAGGAATTATCCAGGTTCCTGTACATATCCAGAAGGCATTGGCTGCACTCGTGGAAATGGCGCCGGACCGATTTGAGATTGCCGCACGGCAGCTATCGCAAGTTGTCACGGATCACGCGAACGTTGCCCTCGCGCTACCGGCTGAAAAATCGAAAGTTGAGGTGCTGACTCTGCGCTGAGGCCATGCCCGAGTGGCTCGACATCGATCGCCGTCGGGTCGTGCGTAGACCCTTGCCGGCCGCGACGGTGTGAATGCTGGAGCGGCATCCGATCATGTCGGATCATAGGCATCGTAGCCTGCAGCGGCGAGACGACAGAACTAGATCGGGCGCCCCAAAAGTTCGCCAATCGACTCGATTCCCCGCTCTACCAAAGGATCAATTCGCCTCAACCAAAAAGGAGGGGGTTGGAACTTGGTGTGAGTCAGCACCCAGCAAACGATTCGTTCAATTTCGTCTTCGACGTCAGAGTGCACAAACTGACCCGCCAATTCATTGGGACGTCGACGAGGCGCACGAGCTACGACTGTGTCCCACGAGTTTCCCCAATAGGTGGCTGCAAGCCATTCATTTGCTTTGCCGTGATACGCCTCGATCGTCGCGAGGGTCTCACGTGCATTGCCGCTGAATTTTTGAGTATCGAGACCGCGTGTCCGAGACAAATCATCGATGATTCGTCCGATTCGGCTCGGGTGTCCCGCAATCCGTCGATGGAGCCCGAGCGCGTGCAAACGCCGGGAGGCCTCCACCGCGATGGGGCCAGAGCTCCGGACAATTTCACGACAACGGTCTTTGGAAGACAATACGTGGATCGACTGATCCTGGAGGCCCAGAGCCTGAACGAGACGGTCCATGAGCGGAGCACGTGATCGACAGTCTCGGTACGGCGCCACAACGATGCGATTTTTCGCGGCGCGTCGCCACGTACTGAGTAAGGCGATGTGGTCGTAGCGCTCGGAAAAACCATACCGACACGAGAACTTCTCGAAGGTCCGCGATTCAGAGATTGCATAGATCCGCTGCAGATAGTCGGTTTCGAGTTGTTCTACTTGCGGTCTGACGACGAGCGCAACGTCCATCGTAAAGTCAAAACGAGCGAATACATCGCGTATCATACCAGGGAAGCGGATATTAGATCTCATGCTGCCAAAATCGTTGGCGAAAACGGTCACGTTCTCAGCTTTCGAGCGAGCTAACGTGTCGGCAAGACCCTTGAGTGTCATGTTGCCCGAGGAGAGAGGATGTCCTCCAAGAATCCGCTCAGTGCGCAGTCGGATTTCGCAAGCGGTCGTTTCACATAGCGTTGCAACGCTTGATGAGAGACAAACAACAGATCTCGTTGATTCCTCGTCTGCAATAGTTTGAGCTCCGACGAGGATGCTCGCGTCTGTATGTGGCGCTCCAACGATGACAATGGCCCGTCGCATTCAATCGCTGCCGACATGATATGATTGCAAGCATGCTGCCAGACTGCGTTTTGTATTTAATATCGGGCAGGTCATGTTGGGGTCTTGGAAAGAGTAGATTTTGTCGCGATAAGCTTTGTCGTCGAAGATTATCACTGACTAGGCGAGCTCTTTGAGCTGTGTGTCATGGTGGCATCCCGGTACTTGGGATGCGCACAGTGCTCGCCATGTCTGGAAGGGCGAGCGTCAACGCACGCCCCACCAGGTTCAGAAGCGATAGTTCATGCCAGCGCGAACAACGGCAAAGCCTGCATCTTCGCGTCCCGTGCCATAGTAGGCAGGCGTGTTTGCACTGAAGTAGGTCGCCGCCGCGACACCGCGGCCGAGCCGGACGTAGAGGGCCTCGACCTTGGCCGAGAGCTTCTCCGTGAAGGCATATTCCACACCGCCGCCCAAAGCGTAGCCTGTCCGCGTCGTGTCGGGCAGCGTGTAGGGATAAGCCGCCGCAGCGGACGCTCGAGAGCCACCGCCGAAGGCAAAGCCTCCTGTGCCGTAGATCACGACCCGGTCGAACGTGTAGCCGACGCGGCCTCGGACCGTGCCGAAGTAATCGAGGCTCGGCCTCACGTTGTAATAGGGCACGCCTCCCAGATAAGCCGCATCGGCCTTGGCGGCGGCGAGACCCTGAAGATCGGCCTCCACACCGACGACGAAACCGGAGCCGGGCGTAAACTGGTAGTTGTAGCCGATCTGCCCACCGCCGGCGAAGCCGCCAGATCGGCCGCCGCCGGTGACCTGGCCGTAGGTCGGATCAGTGAACCCCGAACGGCCCGTGCCAGTGGCGTAGCCGGCGTTCACGCCCGCATAGAAGCCCGTCCAGGTGAAGATCGGTGGGCTCGGCGGGAGCGGTGGCGGAGCGACCCGTGGGAGATCCGCCGCCTGTGCGGCGCACGCGAAGAGGGTCGCTGCGGTGAGCAGCGACGTCGAGACGAAGGATGTCATCGTCAGCTTTCGTTGTGTGGGGCGCGTCGTGGCGCGGAAGCCCTTCGACCGGGCTAATGCCGGAGGAGGGAAGGGGGCCTTGTCGCGACCACCCTTGATCGGTGCGTTGTCAGAGGGCCTGCATCAGCACCGCGATGATCGTCGCGGCCAGGATCAGGCAGAGGGCCAGATCAAGGATGAGGTCGCCTGACCATTTGGTGGATTCGCTCAGGCGTAGCGCGATCGGAGGTTGCACGGTCCGGTGTCGCGCGGGCCCCAGCCGGTGGGACTCCGTAAGAGTGCCGCGCTCGGGCATGGGCCATGCGCCATTCCAAGGGGTGATCATGGCGGGCGTCACGTCACGGCATGCGGATCGATGACAGCCGGTAACGCGGCGTCTGTTGCAGGCCCTTCCCCGGACGCTCGGCGGACGGTTTCTCCCCAAAGGCGAGCGGCGCGATGAAGCCTGCGCTGCTTCGTAGGGCATGACCCCCGGGAAGGCCGTTCGAAAGAGCGAAGCCGAGGCCCGGCAGAGCGAACGCGGTGAGCGCATAGAAGACGCGGGTCATCTGCGGCAGGAAGGCCCGTCCCTCCGAACGACGGGCAGGGGGCCCTTGCAGGCGCATCGGCGGCAGTGAGGCTGGAGCCACCAGAGTTCGGTTGTTTGCGGACATCACGTCTCTCTCCCGCTTGTGGGAAATTTGCCCACAGATTGGTATGGGGGTGGATATGCCACGTCAATCGAGAAAAGATCCGGAAAGGGTGTGCCACCACACTTTGTGGGATTGTTTCCCACGATGAGCTGGCGCATGGGAGGGAGATGTCGGAGACCCCAGACACTCCCCCGCAGGGCGCAAGCTTGCACGGCCCCCTGGCGCGGCTGCTTCGCCCGCTGGTGCGCCTGCTGGTGGCCCGGGGCGTCACGTTTCCGACGATCGCGGATCTGCTGCGCGAATTGTACGTGAACGTCGCCGAGTACGACTTCGCCCTGCCTGGTAAGGATCAGACGGATAGCCGGGTGTCGTTGCTGACCGGGATCCATCGCAAGGAGGTGCGGCGCCTGCGCGGTTCCGGGGCACCGGTGAGTACGGTCCCGGCCTCGGTTTCGCGGACCAGCCGGATCATCGCTCGCTGGTTGGCCGACCCGGCTTTCACGGGACCGGATAAGGCTCCGCTTCCCCTGCCGCGGAGCGCCGAAGCCGGCGCGCCTTCCTTCGAGGCTCTGGTGGCGACCGTGACGCGCGATGTGCGCCCCCGCGCCGTCCTTGACGAGTGGCTGGATCGGGGGCTCGCGTTCATCGACGCCGAAGGTCGCATCGTGCTCGCGGACACGGCCTATGTGCCCCGCGCCGACGGGAATGCCGAGGCGCAGGCTTATTACTTCGGCCGAAACCTGCACGACCACATCGCGGCCGCGACCACGAACGTGATGGCCGACACGCCGCGCTTTCTGGAGCGGGCGGCGCATTACGACGGATTGTCGCCCGAACTCGCCGCGCGGCTCGAGGCGCGGGCCCGCGAACTCGCGATGGAGGCCCTGCAGCAGGCCAATCGCGAAGCGCACGCCGCCTGCCAGACCGATTCCGGGGGGACATGCCGCTGGAATTTCGGCGTGTACGTCTACACCGAGCAATCGGGTCCGGTTCAGCCTTCCGAGGACGTGGGAGACGAGCCGTGAGCCGCGCGCCCGACCGGCGGCGGGTCCTGGGGCTGCTGGCCGGCACGGCGTGGCTGTCGGGAGGCGCGATGCTGCCTCGCCTCGCATGTGCTCAGGCGAATCCCGTCGATCAGGGGATCGGCGGCACCGGCATGATGCGAACGGAGCCTCCGCGTGAGCGCCCCCTCGGCGAACCGCCGCTCGGTGAGGGCGACCGCGGCCTCGGCGGCACGGGCGTCATCGGCACGATCCGAGGCTTCGGGTCCATCATCGTCAACGGCCTGCGCATCGCCTATCCGGCGGACGCGGCCGTGTTGATCGACGATGTGCCCGCCGGGACGACGGATCTGAAGATCGGCCAGGTCGTGCAGGTCATCGCCCAGCCTGACCAGGGTGGCCTTGCGACGCGCCGCATCGCGGTGACGAGCGAGGTGGTCGGACCGGTGGAGGCGGCCTCGCCGGGCCGTCTCATCGTCCTCGGCCAGCGGGTGATGACGGGCGATCTTCCCACCTCCTGGGCCATCGGCACTCGGGTCGCCGTCAGCGGTTTGCGCACGACCGACGGGGTGATCCACGCGAGCCTGATCGAGCCCCGCACAACCGGCCCGGACAGGGTTGCGGGTCCGGTCATCCGGGATGCGGCGGGGACGCTGCGCATCGGCGGCCTCCGCCTGGAACGGGCCGACGGCCTCGCCCCCGGCCAGCGCGCCGTCGTCGTCGGCGAGGCTGTCGGCGGCGCCCTTCGGCTGACGAAAGCCGCCCTCACCGGCTCCCCGTTTCCGCAAGGTCTGCGGCATGTCTCGATCGAAGCCTATGCCGGTCGCGCTGGATCGGGTCTCAGTCTCGGTTCGGGCCTCGTGGTCTCCGGGCGTCCGTCATCCGTCATCCCGCGCACGGGAAGTGTCCGCGCCGTCATGACGGCCAGCGTCTCCGAGAACGGACGGATCTCGGTGGAGCGCTTGCAGGCTGTCGAGCGCACGATGCCTGCGACGTCCGACTCACCCCGCTTCGAGCGCGAAAGCGACCAACTCGACCTTCGGGGCCTGCCTGACAGATCGCCAACGCCATTCGGGCGGCAACCGGGCGACGGGCCCGGCACCGATCTTCGGTCGCTCTCGATCGAGCCCGTTCCCGCGCCGGACAACGGCGCCGGCGGGGTTTTCCGCGATCCGGGCGACTATGGGGGGCAGGGGGGCTTCGGAAGCGGATCGCGGATGGGTGCTCCTGGGGGGCCTCCGGGCTTTGGCGGGGGCGGCGGCGGAGGGCCTGCGGGACCGGGCGGCCCCGGTGGCCCAGGCGGTCCAAGGCCGCGGTAAGGCCGCGTTCGTAACGCGATCTTAAAACCAACGTGGGCAAATTGCCCACGGAGCGCGTGCGAGCGGCTCCGGTTCTCCTACGACGAGGCAACCGATGAGCAGTGTGTCCACGTCATCGACTTCCCAGATCTCCACGCAGCGTCCCCCGCCCCCTCCTGGTGGCGGGCGTGAGCGCATGTCTTCGACGATCAAGAGCGAACTCTCGTCCGGCGCCCTCAGCAGCACAGACGCGACGGCCCTGACCAGTGCGCTCGATGCCATCGACACGAGTCTATCGTCGAGCACCGGCACCGGTTCGACAGCCGCGGCCAGTTCCCGCCTCGATCCCGGCTCCATGAAGGACCGTATCGACAGCCTGATCTCGGATCAGGTCGACAGCGGAGCCCTCACGAGCGACCAAGCCGACGAACTCAAGAACCTTTTCGCCAGCGGCGGCAGAAGTACCGAGGCTTCGAGTTCCGCGAGCGGAACGTCCGAGATCGGCGGCCCGCCTCCTGGTCCGCCGCCCGGTGGATCGCCGGACGGCACCACTTCCGACGGCAGTTCCTCGACCTCGGGCACAAGCAGCAGCGACTTGCTCTCAACCTTCATGCAACAATTGCAAGCGGCTCAGTCGAAGAATGCAGCTTACGGCGCGACGGGATCGAGCCAGTACAGCGTCAACAATTCTGCGCTCTTGATCGACTTTCGTAGCTGAGCTGAGGCTTTTTCCGAGAGACGGCTGGGCCTTCATTTTTGCGCTCGAAAGCGAAGAAGCTGACCGTCCGAGGTTCTTGCCTCAAAAGCTGTGCCGCATCAGGGCCTTGATGTCCGGAGCGCCGTCACCGGCCGCCTTCGCGGCCGTGGTCGGCGTGTTATTCGATTGCGCCCGGACGTCTCCCGGCGAGACGGCCACCTCTCTGCTCGCGGCCGCTTGGACCTGAGCAAAATCTCGCCTCGGTCGCCGCCTTTGAAGGAATGAGCGGCTTTCCCGCGAGGTGGTTTACCGGCGCGATGCGAGCCCTCCGCCGGGGAGTTGCCTCGGCGCACGACGGCCTCAACGGGGCCGCGCATCCCCTGCGGTGTCCCCATCCTGTCCTTGCGGTAGGACGAAGACCTGTCCGGGATAGATCAGGTCCGGATCCCGGATCTGCTCCTTGTTGGCGTCGTAGATCAGGGTGTAGCGCTCGCCTTCGCCGTAGGTGCGGCGGCTGATCCGCCACAGGCTATCGCCTCGCTCGATGCGTGCCGTCTCGATCCCCGCGATATGGACGTCCGACGAGCCGGTTACGGCACCCGGCGGCGCGTTCGCAGCGAGGCTGCCGGTCGTCAGGGGCCGCATTTGACCCGCCTGTCTCTCGTCCGATGCAGATCTGGGACTTGCAGCCTGCCGTTCGGATGTCGAGGGTTCCGCGGCGTGACCGGCCGGGCCCTGGGACTGGGCGGAATATTCCACGCCCCCGTCGTGGCCTGGATCGGGTGCCTTGAACGGCACCTCCGCCCGGTCGCGAACCTTGCCTGTCGCAGGATCGACCGAGTCGAGGCGAACCCTGTAATCCCCCGGCTTGACGCCCCGCCCGACCGTGAACGTCACAGTGCCATCGCTGCCCACTGTGGCAGGAGCGATCAGCGTTTCGTTCAGGTAGAGCCTCACCGCAGCGCCGGGGGCTCCCCGGGCCGTCACGACCAGTTTCCCTCCGTCCTGGGCATCGATGCTGACCACGGCCGGAGCCACCACCGTCCCGCTGTCGAGCGCATCCACACGGCTTGGTTCTTGGGTGGATTTTCCAGGACTGGTCGGAGCCCCACCCTCTCGCCGACCCGGTTCCTTGGAGAGACTCGAAGCCTCACCAGCCATTTCAGAGCCGCGTAAGTTCGCCCCCGTATCGAACGCGTGACGGTTCTCCGCGACCATGGCATCGCCAGAGCTAGCCTCCCGGCGCGCCTCCGTGGCGGGTTCGAGGGTCTGCATATCGGGCTGGGACAGGATCACCGTCGGCTTGTCGGGAGCGATGATGGCCACGAGAGGCTTGGCGTTCCGGCCCGGCTCGATCACCACCGCCATGTGCGCCGTCGAGCGCTGTCTTTCGCCCGTTTCATCCGTCGCGCGCAGGCCGATCTCGCTGTTCCCGACAGGAAGCGCCGGGGGCATGAAGGTGAACCGACCATCGGCATTCGCCCGCGCGCTCCCCACCGGCTTGCCGTCGACGAGCAACTCAACGCTGGCGTTCGGCGTGGCCCGTCCGGCGATGACGGCGTCGCCGTTCGGTTCGATGCGGACGACGTCGAAATCCGGCGCGGGCGATGCCGTGGGCCGTGCCGGCGGGGCGGCAGCAGTCGAAGCCGATGTGGGTGATTGGACGGACCCTGTCGGACTTTCGCCAGTGGGAGCGGGCGTACCGGCTGTGCCCGCGTCAGGAGGCGACAGAGCGGCGAGCGGTTTGCCGTCGCCGTTCGGTGAACGGTGGGCGATGCCGAGTAGTGCGTGGCGGCTTTCATAGACGATGCCCGCCAATCCAGTCAGGAGCAGCAGGCACACCAGCCCTACGGCGAAGCCCCGCCCGCGGCCCGATTTCCTCGGGGCTAATCGTGGGGTTGCAACGGGGACCAGAGCCTCCGTGTCACGTTCGACGCGCTTTCTGGGCCGCCGACCGAGGAGTGCCGTGACGACAACCGCCGCCCCGGCAAGCACTGCGATCAGGGCCGCGGCAAGGATACGGCGCAGGAGTGTCGTCATGGCAGGTCGGTTCCCCGGAGCCGTGGATCGGGCCGATGGCCGACGGCTTGCGTCGAACCTCCCGTCTCTCAGAGAGGCGACCGGCCCGGCGATCCGGCCCGACCGGGCGGCGGCGACGCATGAACCGGTTGCGCGCAAGCTGGTTCCGAAATTTATTTTACGATCCTGGTACAGCCATACCATTGAAGCGGCGGATGACGGATCAACACTGCCGCATCCCCGCGCCGTGCGGTCCAGCTTGATTCTCGACGCTCTTCTCGCGCCGTGGACCCATCGACTCTGCGCCCGCCGCGGAACTGTACCGGGAGTGGATTATTATTCCGGCTAAGATTCCATGATTCCCTCTGCATCGGCGAGGCTACGGCATGCTGGGTTGGTTCCGTGCGCTGATGCCGAAGGAAGATCGGTTCTTCGATCTGTTCGAGCGGCATGCCGCGACACTGGTCGATGGGGCGGCGGCCTTGCGGACCTTGCTCGACGGAACGCAGGATCTTGCGCAGGCCTGCGCCGCCATCGCCGCCCACGAGGACAAAGCGGACACCATCACGCAGGAGGCGCTTCAGGCGGTCCGCCGCACCTTCATCACACCGTTCGATCGCGGCGACATCCAGGAGCTCGTCGGATCCCTGGATGATGCCATCGATCAGATGCTCAAGATGGCCAAGGCGGTCCGCCTCTTCGAGGTCACCCAGTTCGAGCCTCAGATGCGTGAGATGGGCGTCATCATCCAAGAGGCCGCTTCCGTCGTCTCCGAGGCGATGCCGAAGCTGCGCTCGCTCAACGAGAACGCCACAGACCTCAACGCCCTGACCGAACGGGTCATCAAGCTGGAAGGCCGCGCGGACGACCTTCACGAGGCGGGCCTGAAGGCCCTGTTCCAGGCCTCCCGTCAGGATCCGATGGCCTTCCTCGTGGGCTCGGAACTGTACGATCACCTGGAAAAGGTCATGGATCGGTTCGAGGACGTCGCGAACCAGATCAGCAGTATCGTCGTCGAGCACGTTTGAGCTGCCGCCGTGACGCTTCTGATCTGCCTCATCGCCGTCGCGCTGTTCTTCGATTTTCTGAACGGGCTGCACGACGCGGCCAATTCCATCGCGACTATCGTCTCCACGCGGGTGCTCTCTCCCCGCTATGCCGTCTTCTGGGCGGCCTTCTTCAACTTCGTCGCCTTTCTGGTCTTCGGCCTGCACGTCGCGGGCACGGTCGGTTCCGGTATCGTCGACGTCTCGGTGGTGAATGACCGGGTGATCCTGGGGGCGCTCGGCGGCGCCATTAGCTGGAACCTGCTGACGTGGTACCTCGGCATCCCGTCCTCCAGCTCGCACGCGCTGATCGGCGGCCTCCTCGGCGCCGGCATCGCGAAGGCCGGTCTCGGGGCGGTGGTCTGGCCGGGCGTCATCACCACGACCGCCGCCATCGTCCTCTCGCCCGCTCTCGGCTTTCTGTTGGCGCTCGTCCTCGTGCTGATCGTGTCCTGGCTGTTCGTGCGCTCCACGCCGTCCGCCGCCGACGGCGTCTTCCGCAAGCTGCAATTCGTCTCCGCCTCGCTCTATTCTCTGGGCCACGGCGGCAACGACGCGCAGAAGACCATGGGGATCATCGCCGTGCTCCTCTATGCCCATGGGCAGGAGAACGGCGCTTTCCACGTCCCGCTCTGGGTAGTCCTTTCCTGCCAGTCCGCCATGGCGCTAGGGACGCTCCTCGGTGGCTGGCGCATCGTCCATACGATGGGATCGAAGATCACGCGGTTGACGCCGATGCAGGGCTTCTGCGCCGAGACCGGGGGCGCGATCACGCTCTTCGCGGCCACCGCGTTCGGTATACCGGTCTCGACCACCCATACGATCACGGGCGCCATCGTCGGCGTGGGGGCGGCACGGCGGGTTTCCGCCGTGCGCTGGAACGTTGCGCAGGGAATCGTCGTCGCGTGGGTCATCACGATGCCGGCGGCGGCTCTGGTGGCGGCCCTTGTCTACTGGGTGTCCGGCTTCCTGCTTCCTTGAGCCGGATCGCTCATACGATCCGGCTCCGGGTCTCGGTCCGCCGGGGGCTCTCGCGAGGCCCTATCGCGCCAGATGCTTGTCGAAGAAGCCGGCGATCTCCTCGAAGACGGCCTTGGTCTCGGGGGCGGTGTCATCGCGGATGTATTGGGCGTGCGACTGCCCTTCGCCCACTTGGAGATAGGCCTCGACACCGGCCTCGCGGAGCCGCCGATGGACCCGCACGGTGTTCGAGAGCAGCAGGTCGCGTGTGCCGGTCGTCAGGATCGTGGGAGGGAAATTGCTGAAGTCCCCGTAGACCGGCGACAACATCGGGTCCTTGAGGTCGTGTCCCGCGGCGTAGACCTTGGCCCCATCGTCGCAGAATCCGTCCGGCGACACGAGCACGTTGTCGAGCATCGCGTTCGTCACGAAGCTGTCGCCGACCTTGGTCGTATCGGACATCGGCGTTCCCGGCGCGATCGCGGCGGGCAGCGGCAGCCCCTCCTGCTTCGCGCGCATCACCATCGCCAGGGTCAGCGCCCCACCGGCCGAGGTGCCGAAAATCGCGGTCTTCTTCGGGTCCGTGGTCTTGGTCACAGCCTTCCACACCGTCATGGCGTCGTCGTGGGCCGCTGGATAGACGGCCTCTGGAGGCATGCGGTAATCGACCGAGATGACCTTGTAGCCGCCGAAGCCGGACATGAAGATCGCCTCCGGCAGCCCGGCCTCACCGGGGTTCAGCACGTAGCAGCCGCCGTGCACATGGACGAGAACGCGGTCGCGGTTCTCTGGCCGCATCCGCTCGGGCGTTACGATGAAGGCGCGCACCCCGTCGATGGTCGTGCGCTCCACCTTGACGTGCAGGCGCTCCATCATGCCGGGCACGAGCTTCTTCAGCGTCTCCGCGCCAGCCTCCGCGACGGGCTTCCAGGCCGCGCCATCTTTGGGATGGATGTCCCAGTTGGTGCGGAGCGGCATGCCGATGATCTTTTTCATCTGCGGGCTGACGTCGCTCGGCACCGGCACGCTTTTGGCGGGGACTTCGAGCGGGGCGGCCTGTTGCGCCGCAGCCGGAGTGATGAAAAGGCTAGCCGTCAATGCCGCGCCGATCAGAGCTCGCGTCATGGTCATCCCTGGTTTCCAGCGTCCCGAGCGAGGGTACTTGGCAGGGTCGCTCATGAAGTCACGACGGCGGCCTTCATGGCGGAGGCCCTCTGTAAGACCATGACTCTGCGTCGCGCTTCCGTCGTTGGAACGAAACAACCGGCCGGACCGGTGAGGATGCCATGACCAGTAAAGACGAGCCGACGTGGCGCGTCGGTGTCCTGTTCTCCCGCAGCGGGGTCAGCGGCATCACGGAAACCGAGCACTTCCTCGGTACTGCCCTCGCCATCGAGGAAATCAACACCGCCGGCGGCGTGCTCGGACGGCCGATCGAGCCCATCTGCTACGATCCTGCCGGCGATACGGATGCCTACCGATCCTTCGCCCGGCGGATGCTCGCCGAGGACGGGGCGGAGGTGGTGTTCGGATGCTCCCTCTCGGCCAGCCGGAAGTCGGTTCTGTCCACCGTCGAGCGGCACAACGGCCTCCTCTGGTACCCGTCGATCTATGAGGGTTTCGAGTATTCCGAGAACATCATCTACACGGGCGCGACGCTCAACCAGAACGTCTTTGCCCTGGCCGATTATTTGCTGCGGGAGCACGGTCCCCGGATCTTCCTGATCGGGTCAGACTACATCTACCCGCGCGAATCGAACCGCGTGATGCGGGATCTGATCGAGGCGAAGGGTGGGGCCATCGTCGGTGAACTCTACGCTCCCCTCGATGCGGACGATTCCGCTCATGGGGCGATGATCGCCGCCATCCGCCAGGCCGCGCCGGACGCCGTGTTCTCGACGGTGGTCGGGCGAGGAGCCGAGCGACTCTATCGCGCCTATGCCGAATCCGGGATCGACCGGGCGCGCTGCCCGATTGCCAGCCTCACTTTGGCGGAGGGACAGATCCGGGCGATCGGCCCCGAATTGTGCAACGGCCATGTCCTCGCGGCCTCGTATTTCGCAGCGTTGCCGGGGGATGCGAACGGGCGCTTCGTATCCGGCTTCAAGGCCCGGTTCGGGGCCGACCGGCCGACGAGCATGTGGTCGGAGACCGCGTATGCGCAGGTGCATCTCTTCGCCCGCGCATTGGCGGAGGCCGGGACCCTCGATGCCGGGCGCCTCGGCGCGGCGGCCCTGAAGCAGCGCCTCGCCTCTCCGGAGGGCGAACTGGCCTTCGACGGCGAGACCCGCCACATCTGGCTCACGCCCGGCATCGGGGTCGCCCGCACGGACGGCCAATTCGACGTCGTCTGGCGGGCGCGCCGTCCCGTCCGGCCCGATCCCTACCTTGCGTGGTCGCGCTTCGAGACGAACTGGCTGGACGAGGGGATCGCCGCGTGAGCGCCTCCGCCCGCAAGATCTTGGACGACCTCAGGCGCGCCCGCGCCCTCGTCATCCACCCCCGTGACGAGGAGGGCGCCGCCCTGCTGGAGCAGCTGCGCCGCCTCGGCTGCGAGGTCTCCCTCGTCTGGCCGCCGCCCGCCGCGCTGCCGCCCGACATCGACACGCTGTTCATCCAACTCGACGATGCGCAGGTGATGCATCTCCTGCCCTCGATCGAGGAGGCGGAACCCGCCGTCATCGCCATCGTCGCCTACGAGAGCCCGACGTCGTTGAAAGCCATCGCCGACGTCAACGCCCACGGCGTGCTGAACAAGCCGCTTCATGCGAGGGGCGAGCTCACCCAATTCGCCCTGGCCCGATACAGGTGGGGCTATGAGGGGCGGCTCACCAGCAAGATCAACCGGCTTGAGGAGACCATGAAGGGGCGCCGCACCGTCGAGAAAGCGGTGCGCCTCCTGGTGGAGCTGAACCGGATCGACGAGGACGCGGCCTACAAGATGCTCCGGGACAAGGCGACTGCCTCCCGCGTGCCGATGGCGAGCGTCGCGGAGAGTGTGGTCTCCGCCCACGAGGCGATGAGCGGGCTGGGTCTGCGCATCGCGTTGGCGGAAAAGACCTGATCCGTGCAGCGTGCCGCAATTAGCGGCTTGCTCTCGGCAAGAGTACGTCTATCGTAAAGGGATCGGGCAAGGTTGCCCCGCAGCAGGATTGCTGCATTACAGCACGGCTTTGGAGCCTCTGGACCGCGGATGACATCCGCGCCCAGGGGCTTTTTGCGTTTTGGAGCAATCATGATCCAAGCGAACGATCCCGCTCGCCCATCAATACGGGTCTCGTGCATCCAGTTCGCGCCACAGATCGGCGCGGTCGAAGCCAATAGGGCGCGTGCGTCGGATCTCGTCCGGGCCGCCGCCACCGAGGGCAGCCGCCTCATCGTCCTGCCGGAGCTCGCCAGCACCGGCTACGTCTTCGAATCGCGCGAGGAGGCGGCCTCCCTCGCCGAGCCCGTGCCGGAGGGGCCGACCACCCGCGCCTGGGCGGCGCTCGCGGCCGAACTCGGCGTGCACATCGTGGCGGGGATCGCCGAGAAGGCCGGTGACACCCTCTACAACGCCGCCGTGATCGTCGGGCCGGAGGGCTATATCGGCACCTACCGGAAGGCTCATCTCTGGGACCAGGAAAACGTCTTCTTCGCCAAGGGCGATCTCGGCTTCCCGGTCTTCGATACGGCGCTGGGCAAGGTCGGGGTGGCGATCTGCTACGACGGCTGGTTCCCCGAGACCTTCCGGCAATTGGCGCTCGGCGGCGCCGAGATCGTCTGCATCCCCACCAACTGGGTCCCGATGCCCGATCAGCCCGAGGGGGAGGCCGCCATGGCCAACACCCTCCACCGGGCCGCCGCCCACTCGAACGGGATCTACATCGCCTGCGCCGACCGGGTCGGCATCGAGCGCGGCCAGCCCTTCGAGGGGCAGAGCCTGATCATCGGCCCCAAGGGCTGGCCCCTCGCCGGGCCCGCGAGCCGGGACCGCACGGAGACCGTCTCGGCGCTGGTCGATCTCGATGAGGCCGGCCGGAAGGACCTCAACAACTTCAACTCCCTCCTGCGGGACCGCCGAACCGACATCTACGGCTAAACCCCCGTCTATCCTCATCTTTATCCAAGGAGTCCGTTCATGGTGACACGTTCCCTCCTCGCCTCCGCCGCCCTCGTTCTGGCGGCCGCCGGGGCACAGGCTGCCGAGAGCAAGCCCATCGTCATCGGCGTGCCGATCGGCTTGTCCGGCGCCAACAGCGTGGTCGCCCCCTCGGTGGTGCAATCGGCCGAACTCGCCGTCGAGGAGATCAATGCGAAGGGCGGAGTGCTCGGCCGCAAGCTCGTTCTGGAGGTGGCCGATGACGCCTCCGGTGCTGCGGGCGCGCAGAAGGCTTTCGACGGGCTGATCTATCAGAAGAAGGTCGATGTCCTGATCTCGATGGAGACGAGCGCGGCCCGCAACGCCGGTCTGCCCGCCGTCACCAAGGGACGTGTGCCGTACATCTATACCTCGTTCTACGAGGGGCATTCCTGCAACAAGAACCTGTTCGTGAATGCCTGGGTGCCGGAACAGCAGGTTCCGCCCGTGGTGGACGCTTTCCAGCAGAAGGGCGCCAAGACCTACTTCCTGATCGGCAGCGACTACGCCTTCGGGCGCGGCATGCTCGGCTTCGCCAAGAGCTACATCGAGAAGGTGGGCGGTAAGGTCGTCGGCGAGGATTACCTGCCGATGGACGGCAGCGATTGGACCGCGATCATCTCAAAGCTCAAGGAGGCCAACCCCGACGCGCTGATCACCTCCACGGCGGGCGGCGCGCCGAACGTGACGCTGACCAAGCAGTTGCGCGGCGCGGGCGTGACCCTGCCCTTCGCGAACCTCGCCCTGGACGAGGGCACGGCCAAGAGCATGGGCGCCGATGCGGAAGGCGTCTACCTCTCGGCTTCTTACGTCACCGGCATCGACAGCCCGGAGAACAAGACCTTTCTCGAGGCCATGAAGAAGAAGTTCGGCGCAGAATTGCGCACGCCGAACGATCTCTCGGTGCCAGAATACGAGGCGATCTACCTCTACAAGGCCGCCGTCGAGAAGGCGGGGGGCACTGAGACGGCGAAGGTCCTCGAAGCCCTGCCGACCGTGAGCGTGACCGGCCCCCGGGGCACGATCCGCATGAGCAAGCAGCACCACGCGCCGCTGACCATGTATCTCGGCCAGATCCAGGCGGATGGCTCGGTGAAGGTCGCGGGCACGTTCAAGGACGTCGATCCGGGCGATCAGTGCCCGAAGCTGCAGTAAGCCCCGATGCTGCTCGCTCTCGATATCCTCACCACCGCCGCGATCCTGTTCGTGGTGTCGATCGGCCTCCTGGCGATCTTCGGCGTGCTGAAGATCATCAACTTCGCCCATGGGGCGTGGCTGACGGTCGGCGCATACTGCGCCGTTGCGACGGCGAAGCTCGGGCTGAACCCCTGGGCCGCGCTGCCCCTGGCCTTCGTGGTCGGGGCGGCGCTCGGAGGGCTCGCGGAGCACTTCATCATCCGGCCCCTGTACCGACGGCCGCTCGATGCGATCCTCGCCACCTGGGGGCTCGGGATCGTGGTCGGGCAGCTCATCACCCTGGGGTTCGGGCGTGACGTGCAGCTCACTCCGAACCTCTATGCGGGAACGGTGGCGGTGCTGGGTGTCGAATACTCGGCCTACCGGCTGGTGGCGCTCGGCATCGCCCTGGTGATCGGGACGCTGTTCGCGCTCACCATCGAGCGGACGCGCCTCGGTCTCTCGGCCCGGGCGGTGATCATGAACGAGACGCTCGCCCGAAGCCTCGGTGTCAACACGGGGCGGGTGCGCCTCGTGGTGTTCATGATCGGTGCGGGGCTGGCGGCGCTCGCGGGCGTGCTCCTGACACCCCTCACCAGCGTCGATCCGAACATGGGCGTCTCCTGGCTGATCGGCGCCTTCATGCTGGTGATGGTGGCGGACGCCTCGTTCCTCGCGCTCGCGGTCGCGTGCCTCGTCTTCGGGGGGGCGCAGGTCCTGATCAGCACCTTCGTGAGCCCGATCCTCGGCAGCATCGCCATCGCGGTGCTCGCGGCCCTCGTGCTGCGCGTCAGCCCGAAAGGATTCTCCCGTGCTTGACATGAGTCCCGCTGCGGCGCGCGCCTCCGCCACTCCGCGCTCCCGTCCGCGACTTTCGCGGGCGGCCCCCTTCGTGGCCGCGACGCTCGCGGCCCTGGCCCTGTGGGTCGCGCCCACCTTTCTCGATACGTTCGCGGTCAACGTGCTGACCCGTTCGATGATCTACGCGGTGCTCGCCATCACCGTCGATCTGCTCTGGGGCTTTGCCGGCATCCTCACCTTCGGGCAGGCGGCGTTCTTCGGCGTCGGGGCCTATGCCGCCGCCATGATCCTCGGCGCCTACGGCGCGACGCCCGGCGGGATCGCGCTCGCCATCGGCACGGCCGTCCTCGCGCCCGCCCTGCTCGGGCTCGTGGTCGGCTGGCTGTCGTTCTACCACCGCTCGACGCCGCTCTACGCCTCCGTGATCTCGCTGGTCGTGCCCATCGTGGTGGTGCAGCTGATCTATTCCGGCGGCGAATGGACCGGCTCCAGCAGCGGTCTCGTCGGCTTCGACGTGATGCCCTTCGAGATCGAAGGCTATTTCCGCCTCGCGGCCCTGGTGCTAATCGTCGTGACCCTGGCGGCGTGGATCCTCGTGCGGTCGGATGCGGGCCGCGCCCTGGTGGCGCTCCGGGACAACGAGGCGCGCTGCGCCTATCTCGGCCTCAATCCGCGTCGCCTCCAGATCAGTCTCACCGCCGCGCTCGCCGCCGTCGCCGGTTTCGCGGGCTTCCTGTTCGCCAATGCCTCGGGGGTCGTCGCGCCGGAAAATGCCGGGTTCCTGTTCGGCACCGAACTGGTGATCTGGGTCGCGCTCGGCGGCCGGGGCACCCTGCTCGGCCCGGTCCTCGGAACGATCGCCATCGACTACCTCGCCGCGAACCTCTCCGGCGATCTTCCCTTCCTCTGGCAGCTCCTCCTCGGCACCGCCTTCGTGGCGATCATCATCCTGTTGCCCGGTGGGCTCGCCGATCTCGTCGGCCGCCTGTGGCGGGTTCTGCCCTTCGGCCGGGCGGGGCAGGCGGCCCCCGCCTTGGAGGCGAGGGCGGCGACGGCGAGGGCGGCCGTCACCGATGCACCGATCCTCAAGGTCGAGGGCCTCGCCAAGAGCTACGGTAGCCTCACCGTGCTGGAGGGGATCGACCTGACGATCCGGGCGGGCGAACTCGTGAGCCTCGTCGGGCCCAATGGCGCGGGCAAGACCACGCTGATGCGCTGCCTCAGCGACGGGACCGAGCCCTATCGCGGCACCATCGCCATCGGCGGCACGCCTACCACCGGTCTGACGCCTAACCGGATCGTCGGCCTCGGAGTCGGGCGCAAGTTCCAAGTCGCCAGCGTGTTCGAAAGCCTGTCGGTGGCCGATTGCCTGCGCCTCGCGAGAGCCTCGCAGGATGGCCTCAATCCGTTGGGCGAAGCGCCGACGCTCGGGCTGCCCCAGGCCGCCCTCGATGTCCTGCGGATGACCGGCCTCGACCGCCTGCTCACCGAGCCGACGCGTCTCCTCTCGCATGGTCAGAAGCAGGCGCTGGAACTCGCGATGGTGGTCGCCTTGGAACCACGGCTCATCCTGCTCGACGAGCCGACCGCAGGCCTGACCAAGGCCGAGCGCACGACCATCGGCAGCGTGCTGAAGGCACTCACCGCCGACGGGCGCATCGCGGCCGTACTGGTGGAACACGATCTCGACTTCGTGCGGGAGATCTCCTCGCGGATCGTGGTGCTGCATCAGGGGCGCCTCGTCCTCGACGGCACCGTGGACGAGGTGGTCGGCTCCGAACTGGTCCGCACCATCTATTCGGGAGGGGCCCATGGCTGAGGCAGCGCGGCGGAGCACGCCGGCGGATACGGCGCTGGCACTCACGGATGTGTCGAGCGGATACGGCGCGGTGTCGATCGTGAAGGATGTGTCCCTCACGGTGGGGCAGGGGGAGATCGTCGCCCTGCTGGGCAAGAACGGCATGGGCAAGACGACCCTGCTCAAGACCATTCTCGGCATGGTCGGCCTGCGCGGGGGCTCCATCACCATCGGTGGACAGGCCCTCTCAGGCCTGTCGCCCGCCAAGCTCGTGGCGCTCGGGGTCGGCTACGCGCCGCAGGAGCAGCCCCTGTTTCAGGACCTGTCGATCCGGGACAACCTGCGCCTCGCGCTCCCCTCGGACCGGCATCTGCCGGAGGCCCTGGAACGACTGTTCGGCCACTTTCCCTTCCTGAAGGACCGCCTCGCCCAGCGGGCGGGGACGCTGTCCGGAGGCGAGCAGAAGATGCTGATCCTCGGCCGCGCCCTGATGCTGCGGCCCCGCCTCCTGCTGATCGACGAGATCTCCGAAGGCGTGCAGCCCTCGATGGTCGAGCGCCTGCGCAAGGTGCTCCTCACCGAGCGGGAGGCGGGCCTGTCCATGCTCGTGGTGGAGCAGCACGTCGCCTTCGCCCTGGGCCTCGCCGACCGCTACGCCGTGCTGAAGCTCGGCGAGATCGTGGAGAGCGGCTCCGCCAAGGCGCCGGACGCGCAGGCGCGCGTCATCGGTCATCTCGCGGTGTGAGCCATGATGGAACTGAATACTTTCTCCATCGCCGCCCGCTGCCCCCGCACCGGACAACTCGGCGTGGCCGTGGCGAGCGCCGTCCCGGCCGTGGGCGCGATGTGCCCGTATCTCCGGGCGGGGGTCGGCGCGGTCAGCACCCAGTCCTGGGTGAATCCCTACCTCGCCCTGCACCTTCTCGACAGGATCGGGCGAGGTGAGCGCGTGGAGGCGGCCCTGTCCGCGGTCCTCGCCGCCGACGATCGGGCAGATCTGCGCCAGGTCGGGCTGGTGGATGCCAAGGGCGCGGCGGCCGCCTGGACGGGATCCGGCTGCACGGAGGACGCTGGGCACCGCAGGGGGCCGGGCTACTCCGTCCAAGGCAACATGCTGGCAAGTCAGGCCGTGATCGACGCCATGGCGGAGGCCTTCGAGGGTTCTGCCGCTCTCGATCTGGACGAGCGGCTCATGCAGGTGTTGGAGGCCGGTGACAGGGCGGGCGGCGACCGGCGCGGCAAGCAATCCGCAGCCCTGAAGATCGTGGACCGGGAAGAGTATCCGAGTCTCGACCTCAGGGTCGATGAGCACGCCGCGCCCATTTCCGAACTGCGCCGGATCCTCACCATCGCCCGCCGCCAGCTCGTCCCGTTCGTAGCGGGAATGCCGCGAAAGGACGGCCCGGCGGGTGCCTTGCCGGACGACGTGTCCGCCATGCTCCTGAGGCCGCCCGGCGAGAGGCCTGGCGCCGACTCCGCTCCGTCAAGCGATGACAGGACCATCTCTCCCCAGGATCAGTTCGCCCCGGTGCTGGCCGAGATCCGGAAGCTCCGTGAACTCGACCTCACGGAGGTCCACCCGCCGATCATCTTCGATCCGAGCCTCCCCTATCGCCCGGTGCCCCATGACTGACGCGGTCTGGTCCTTGCCGATCACCGAGCTGTCGCGGCGGATCGCGGCGCGAGAGCTTTCCAGCGTGGAGCTCGTCCAAACCTACCTCGATCGGATCGAGCGCCACGACGGCGATCTGCAGAGCTTCGTGTGCCTGTCGTCCACGGCCCTCGACGCCGCGCGGGTCGCGGACGAGGAGATCGCGCGCACAGGCTCCCGGGGGCCGCTCCACGGGATCCCGATCGGCATCAAGGACAACTACACGACCGCCGATCTGCCGACCCGGGCGGGCACGACGGTCGAGGCCCTGGCCTTCCCGCGGGAGGACAGCCACTGCGTGGCCAAGCTACGGGCGGCCGGCGCGGTGATCCTCGGCAAGTTGCGCATGCATGAATTCGCCTGGGGCATGGTCACGCCGCCGACGCGCAACCCCTGGGATCTCGCGCGGGTGCCCGGCGGATCGAGCGGCGGCTCGGGCGCGGCGGTGGCGGCTCGTCTCTGCCCGGCCGCCCTCGGCTCGGACACCGGGGGCTCGATCCGCATTCCGGCGGCCCTGTGCGGCGTCGTGGGCCTCAAGCCGACCTATGGTCGGATCGGTCGATCCGGCATCGTCCCGCATTCCTGGTCCCTCGACCATGCCGGACCGCTGACCCTGACCGTGGCCGATGCGGCGCTCATGCTTCAAGCCCTGGCGGGATCCGATCCGAACGATCCGGCCGCCGCATCGGCGCCCGTTCCGGACTATACGGCCGGTCTCGGGGAGCCGATCCGCGGATTGCGCGTGGCGGTGATCCGCAACCACTTCTTCGAGGCGATCGACGAGGACGTCGCTGCCTCCGTCGAGGGGGCGATCCGCTTCTTCGAAAGCCAAGGCTGTCAGGTTCGGGATGTCCAGCTGCCCTCCCTGCGCTACGGGCTCGGCGCCATCTTCGCGATCGAACTGGCGTCCTCGACCGCCTACCATGACCGCAGCCTCGCGCAGGGCCATGTGGCGGGCTTCTCTGCGGACGTCCGGGACCTCGTGGAGATGGGCCGGTTCGTCACCGGGCCCGACTATCTACGCGCCGAGCAGGCACGGGCGCTGATCATGGCCGAGATGGCCGACATTCTGAGCAGCGCGGATGTCATCGTCACACCGGCCTCGCCGCTCACGGCGTGGCGCACGGACGAATCGACCGTCGCCATCGGAGGCCAACAGGAGAGCGTCCTGGCGGCGTCCTGGCGGCTCACGTATCCCTTCAACCTGACGGGATTGCCCGCCATCGCGTTGCCTTGCGGCTTCGACCGCCGGGGCCTGCCGATCAGCCTGCAGATTGCCGCCCGGCCCTTCGCCGAAGCGATGCTTC
Organism: Methylobacterium sp. NFXW15; assembly: GCF_049887755.1. Classification (NCBI taxonomy): domain Bacteria; kingdom Pseudomonadati; phylum Pseudomonadota; class Alphaproteobacteria; order Hyphomicrobiales; family Methylobacteriaceae; genus Methylobacterium; species Methylobacterium sp. NFXW15. The sequence goes on from NZ_JAGEKG010000011.1 coordinate 32,385, forward strand.
TGCGGTTCGCCCACCTTTACGAGCAAGCCCACACGTGGTGGCGCCAGACCCCGCCGCACGCGATTTAGACCGTCTTCGACCAAGTGGACTCACGTGCCTCCGTCTTCACTGCGCTGGCAAAGACGATGGGGGATCCATCGACGGGGGTGGCTCAACTCGGTCGGATACGGCTCTCGGAGCTGCTCCGTCGGCGCACGAACAGGACCGTTCGCGCCCGGGTTTCTCACTCGCTCGCGAAGGCGATCTCCCGGCGCATTTCCGGGACCCGTGCCCACGGCTCGGTGCCTCGCACGAGACCGGCCAGGATTTCGCCGCCCCTGGCTGCCCGCACTGTTTGAACCCTGTCCCAGGCCGCGATGAAGGCATCGACGCAATCGGGGTCGAAATGGCGGCCGCGCTCGCTCTCGATGCAGCGCCGGGCCTCCTCGAAACTCATCGCGTCCTTATAGGGACGCGCGGTCGTCAGGGCGTCGAACACGTCCGCGACGGCGACGATCCGCGCCGAAAGCGGGATCTCCATCCCGCCCAATCCGTACGGATAACCGGTGCCGTCCCATCGCTCGTGATGAGCTTCGGCGATCTCCGCCGCCAGCTGGATCAGGTCGGAATCGCTTCCATTGAGGATTCGCTTGCCGACCACGGGATGGTTTTTGACGACGGCGAATTCCGCTTCATCGAGCCGGCCCTTCTTCAGCAGAATACCATCGGGCACCGCCACCTTGCCGACATCGTGCAACGGCGCGGCGAGATAGAGCCGCCAGGAATAATCGGGATCGAGGCCCAGCGTCTCCGCCATGATCTGGCTGTAGCGCGCGACGCGCCACGTGTGATCGCCCGTGTCGTTGTCGCGATACTCGACTGCAAGAGCGAGCCGGAAGATCACCTCCGCCTCGCGCTCCCGAAGCTGCCGCATGGCGCGTTCGAGTTCGCCCGCGATGCTCGACGCCTCGTCGTCGAGCCGCCGCACCGCCCGCGCCAGCATGATGAGGTTGCGGAGACGGACGGTGAGTTCGATCCTGTCGGCGAACTTGTCGAGGAAATCGGTGGCGCCCGCTTCCAGCGCGGCGAGGCGTAGCGACACCTCGGCCTCGCCCGTGATCATCGCGATCGGAACCTGCGCGTAATGCGGAATGGCCCGGAGCGCCCGGATAAACGCCACGCCGTCCATCTGCGGCATGTTCTGATCGACGAGCACGAGATCGAAGGCGTGCGTGCCTGCCTCGAGGAGAGCCTGGACCGGATCGCGGTTCGTGACGACATCCGCCGCGTACTCTTTGACGAGTAGTCTTTGTAGATACATCAGCATCGTTGAGCTGTCGTCTACGATCAGAACGTCCATTTAACCAGTTTCCGACTTGCACATAGATGGCATCGGTTTTTGCCGTGCCTTGCTTTTCGAGAGAGGTCGGGCGGCGAAGCCGTGGTTGAGGCGGCCCCTGGACGTCGATGCGCCCAATCCTCTCGCAGACGTGGTCGAATACGGTTGCGGGCGTGATCGTCTCGCTTGCGACCGAATCGGTACCCGGACTATTTTGCTCAAAACGTCTCGATCGTCTTAAGCCGCGCGAACTGTCCTGAAGAGGCGAGCGAGTTCCGCGTCGAGATATGCAGACTGGCGCGCATAGGGCATCGTTAACGCCTGGCGACTAGGCTCGCGGGTCAGTTTCCTGAAATGAGATGACGGCTCCGCCGAGCGGAGATCCTGCATCGCCGCCTCCGCAGGGCCAGACCATGCCGTCGCTCAGGATCGCCGCCGCCACGCTCGGGCTCCTGTTGTCCGCGCCCACCCTCGCGGGTGAGCAGGGACCGCTGCCGCTGCCGGAGGCGGTTCCTGCTCCGAGCCTCTTCGCCGGCCATTTCCAACTCGCCACGCCGGATGGCGTGAGGGTGGATTCCGATGAGCTTGCGGGCAATCCTTACGGGATCTTCTTCGGCTTCACGCAGTGTCCGGATGTCTGCCCGACCACGTTGTCCAATCTTTCCACGGCCCTGGCGCGCCTGCCCAAGGAAAGCGTGAGGGTCTACTTCGTCTCGGTCGATCCCGAACGGGATGCGCCGCTGGTGCTCGCCCAATACATGGCGAACTTCGATCCGCGCATCGTCGCCCTAACGGGGACGCGGAAGGCCGTCGAGGAGGCGGTGGCGAGCTTCGGCGCGGTCGCGCGCCGCACCGATCTGCCGACCGGCGGCTATGCCTACAGCCACACCGCCGCGATCATGCTCGTCAATGGCGATGGCCTGATCGTGGATCGGATGATGGCGGAGGATGGACCCGACGCGATGGCGGCCCGGCTCGCCGCGTTGCAGCGGGCTGCCGCGCCGTCCCGATGAGGCACGGCCCCGATCATAGCCCGGTGGCAGGATTCTCGCTGGTCGAGATGCTGGTCGTCCTGGCCATCCTGGCGCTCGCCGCGGGGCTCGGCATTCCGTCGATCCGCAATATCGTGCCCTCGCAACGGCTGACCAACACGGCGGAGCGGATCGCTGGCGAGATCGCTCTGCTGCGGACGGAGGCGCAGCGCACGGGCCACGTCACCCGGCTCGTCTTCGACGGAGAGACGAACCGCTTCGTCAGTTCCCGGCCCGGCGCGCCCGCCCTCGCGATGGCGGGCTGGTCCGTTCAGTTCGAGACCGGCACGGCGAGCCGCGTGCAACCCGGCGAGCTTCGTTTCCGGCCGGATGGCGGCTGCACGGGGGCGCGGATCAGCCTGTCGGGGCCTGGCGGCACCCGCATCCTCACTGTCAGCCGGGCGACCGGGTTCGTCAGGCAGGCGGAGGCGGTGCCGTGAGCGGACGCACGCGTGTGCGCAAGGCGCCCGGTTCCGGGGGAGGGGAGGACGGCTTCACCCTGGTCGAGGTGCTTGTCGCCTTCGCCATCGTCGCCCTGGCGGCGGTCTTCGTGCTGAGGATCAGCGGTGAGATCGCGGTGCGCGGCCAGCGCGTCATGACGGTCGATACCCTGATCGACGAGGCGGAGGGCATCGTGCAACTGCGGGTGGCGGCCGGGACGCTGCGGCCGGGCATCGAGCAGGGGCGCTTCTCCAACGGAACGGTCTGGACGCTCGAAGCCGCCGATATCGGCCCCCAACTCGGCTGGCAGAATCTGCCGCCGCTCTGGCGCGTGCGGCTGCACGAGGGCGGCCCGAACGGGCGGCTGCTCTACGGCACCCTGCTGGCGGAGGGGCTCGGTGGCTGAGTCCGACGAAGCTGGTTTCACGCTGGTCGAGATGATCGTCTCGCTCGCTGTGACCGCCCTGATCGCGCTGCTCCTGATCCAGTCCCTTCAGGCGACGGGCCTCATCACCCGTAATGCCAAGCGGCTCGCCGCGCAGGAAGAGGTCCAACTCGTACGCGGGCATCTGCGCAAAACGCTGGCCAGCGTCGTCCGCCGTCGCCGAGACGGAAGCCGCATCCCGTTCCTCGGCCAGGACGGCCAGTTGATGGCGATCGTGGGTGCCAACCGCGAGGCGGAGCGCGATACCGAATTGCAATTCGGCCTGTCGACGGCGGTGACGCCGGATGGGAGCGGCCTCGTCTTGATCGAGAACACCCGCGCGTCGGACGGCACCGAGGCGGCTCCGCCCGATGTGCTCCTCGACGGCGTGGCGGGTCTGCGGCTGCGCTATTTCGGAGCTCCGGGCCAGGGCGGGCAGGGGGATTGGCAGCCGCGCTGGGTCGAGACCTGGCAGCGAAAGGACAAGCTTCCGGCCCTCGTCGAGGTCACGGTCGTTTTCCCGGCCGCCGATCCGCGGCGATGGCCCGCCCTGATCCTCCCGCTGGGAGCAGGGTCGTGACGCGCGATTCCTCCCCTGAGGCCGGCTTCGTCCTGCCGTCGGTGGTCGCCATCCTCGTGGTCATCGCCGCCGCCGCCGCCCTGGCGACGCAGCAACTGCAGACGCAGACCAAGATCGCGACGGCGCGCCTCGATCAGTTGCGGCTCCAGGGGCTGGTGGATGGCGCCACACGCTTCGTGGCGATGTCGCTGATCAACGAGCGAGCCCGGCGCATGCCCGGCCTCGCGCTTCCCGAGGATGGCCGCGCGGTCACGTGCCCGCTGCCCGGCGGCGTCATGCTCTCTCTCTCCGTTCAGGATCAGGGCGGGCTGATCGACCTGAACACTTCGCCCCGGCCGCTTCTCGAAGAGGCCTTCCGTGCCCTGGGCCTGTCCGATTCCGATGCCCCGATCATCGCGGCCGAGATCGTCGATGATCGCGATCCCGACGACACGCCGGAGCCGGGCGGGGGGGCGGAAGCCGCGCAATACCGGGCGCGTGGCCTCTCCTACGGACCGCGCAACGCGCCCTACGGCTCCATCGACGAACTCGATCGGCTCCCGTCGATGACACCGCGCATCGCGGCAACCCTGCGACCCGCGGTGACGGTGTGGAATACGAGCGGCGGACTCGATCCTTCGCTGAACCCTCTGTTGACGGCCGGGGGCGGCACGAAATCCGACGGCCTGCGGGCCTACACAAAGCCGTCCCTGCGGCAGTTCTACGAAGTTCTGGTCGTGGCCCAGACCGCGACGGGCAGCCGGTCGGGTCGTGGTGCGGTCCTCTCGGTCGATGGGCGCGGCACCGGCTTCGGCCTTCTCGCGTGGAAGAGCATGGCCTCCGTCCCGCTCGCGGGGGCGGCGCATCCCGCCTGCGAACGGTTGAGGATGGCGCTCGGCGGATAGCCTGCCGCGAAGCCTCAGGGACAGTCGGCTCCGGCCTTCCAGTCGAACGTCGTGCGCTGCTCCCGCGCGTTGGCGGCGCAGGACGCCTGCGGCACGCGGTTCATGCAGGTCTTCTGCTGGTTGCCCCGCGACGTGATCGTGCAGGCGCCCGTCACGTCGGTCTGTCCGGTGCTTGCCGGACTGGCGGTCTGCGCGCCCTGCGCCTGGGCCGCCATGCTTCCCGGAAGTCCAAGGAACAGGGCGAGCGCGACGGCGGCGAGTCTCGTCTGCATGATATCCGTCCTCGTTGGCTGGCACGGCCGGAGGGGCGTCCTCCGGCCCGCGATTGTTAGCGAATCCGCACGACCTTCGCGACGCTCGGCACGCCGTTCCCGTCGAGGGCGAAGAGCATCCAGTTGCCGGGGGTCACGATGCCCGGGTCGGAGGGCAGCGCGAGGTTGTACTTCGTTCCGCTCGCCCCGGAGATCGTGAGCGGCACCCGGCGCTGATCGTTGTCCACGGTGTGGGTGGTGCTGCCCACACGCACGAGCGAGAAGCTCTGGATCGCGCGGTCGGTGCTGGCCGTGATCGTGCTCCCGAGGGAGGCGGTCGTGGGAGCCGAGGTGATGGTCGGACGGCTCGCGAGCTGCCCGTTCGCATCGTAGAGGTAGGGCGGGGTGAGAATCTGCAGGTTCGGGTGGTCCGCCGCGCAGTTGCAGAGGCCGCCGCCCGCCGACAGCACCCGCCCATCCGTCAGGAGGAGCGCGACGCTGTGATAGGTGCGCGGTACGCTGATCGGAGCGAGCCGCACTACCGTGTTCTTCGAAGGCGACCACAGTTCCGGGTAGTAGACCGGGGTGGAATCCGTGAACGGGATCGGCACGTTCTGGCCGCCGACGAGGATCACGTCGCCGTTCGGTAGCACCACGCTGTTGTGGAAGGCCCGGGCGAAGGCGAGCGACGGGGCGGAAGCGACCTTGGGCGTCGACCCGGGGCCGCCGCTGATGTCGATCGTGTAGGTCGCGCCGTTGGCAGGCTGGTTCTGGTATTGCGACGCGCCACCGGCCTTGAAGATCCGGTTCACGTCGAACATCGTCGCGGTGCCGTTGATCGAGAACGTGTCGTCGGCCCGGTTGCCTGCGCTTGCGAAGGAGCCGTTACCGCCGGTGCCGATCCAGTGCATCTCGTGGCTCGGACCGGCATGGAACACGTAGCCGTTCGAGACGCCGAACATCCAGAAGTGGTTGTCGGCCCGGTACATGTCGACGTTCGGCTCGGCACCGGCATCGCCGGAGACATTCGACAGGACGCGCCACGTACCCGTCGAAGCGGACCAGACCTCGGCGCTCTTGCCGCCGATATTGCCCGACCACGAACCGCCATAGGTCATGGTCTCGCCGGTCGAGAGCGTGACGTTGGAATTGTAGCCGCGCGGGATCTTGAGGGTCGGACCCGAGGTCCACTGGTTCGTATCGGGATTGTAGATCGAGGTTCCGCCCGCGGTGATGCCGCCGGTGATCATCAGCCGTCCGTCCGGCAGCAGGTTGGTGCCTGGGCAGAACATGTCGTGGTTGGTGTTGGCGACATAGGTGTCGTTGGACGTATTCGAAGCCGGGTCGAAGGTGGTGATCCACGTGCCGTTGCCGGACCCGAAGGAAGTCTTCGACTCGGCGGCCCACATCATCACCTTGCCCGAGGGCATTACCGTCGCGGAAACGGGAACGATGCCGATCGTCGTCAGCGGCGTCCAGGCTGACGGTGGCGCGGGCGGGACGAGCGAGAAGACCGCATTGTCCTGCAGCGTGCAATCGTACTGGATGACAGCCGCATTGGGGTCGCGCGAGCCGTTGTAGACGTTGAGGCAGCGGCCCGAATGGGCGGCGACGATTTCGTAGAAGCCGTTGGTCTTGCGGAAGGTCCAGAGGCCGCCCGTGCCCGCGCCGCAGGTCTGCTGCGAGGTGGCGGCTCCGTTATTCGTGGCGCCACCGGTCACGGTGAGGCACAGGCCGGATTTGGCGTTGCGGATCTGGTAGCCGGACCCGGCGGGCACGAAGGACCAGTCCATGTGGGTGGCGTTCGGCTCGCAGGGCCACTGGTCGATGCCGACGCCCGTCGTCATCAGGGCACCCGGATTTTCGACGCACATCGCCGAGTGGCGGGCGACGATCAAACCCGTGGCGGCGGGGGGCGCATCGCCGGGAGGCAGGCTGCCACCCGCCGTCGATCCGCTTCCCGAGCCCGCCCCGCTTCCGGCCCCGCTCGTCGCGCCACCGCTGGTGCCGCCGGAGCCGGAGCCGGTGCCCGATCCCGCCGTGGCCGTGCCCCCGATGAACGTCTGGTTGGTGCCGCCGTGACAGCCCCACTGAATCAGCTTCGCCCCGCTGGCCGTATCCCCGCCGAAGACATCGAGGCATTGTCCGGAAAAGGCGGTGACGAGCGCGTAGCCGGCTCCCTGCGCCTTGGCGGACCATGTCTGCTGGGTGCTGCTGTTGCAGGTCCATTGAAGGACCGCGCCTCCGGCCGTGTTCGACATCTGTGAGTCGATGCACAGACCATTCGCTTGGTTGACGAGGGTGAAGCCGTTGTTGAACGCCTTCACCTGCCACGTCTGCGCGGCGCTGCCGGTGCAGGCCTCCTGATCGAGCTGCGTGCCATTCGCCGTGCTGCCGTTCGGCACGGTCAGGCAGAGCCCGGAATGCGAAGCCTTGATCGGACCGGAACCGGTCCGGTTGGGAAAATCGATGCCGCTCGTGGTCGAGCCCGACGAGACCGCCACGGGAACGAAGGTCTGGTTGGCGGCCCCTGAGCAGCCCCATTGAATTGCCTTCGTGCCGCTGGCGGTGCCGCCACCGAAGATGTCGAGGCATTGTCCGGAATAGGCCGTGACGAGGCCGTAGCCGGACCCCTGCGCCTTGGCGGACCACGTCTGCTGGGCGCTGCTGTTGCAGGTCCACTGGATGACCGCTCCACCGGCCGTGTTCGAGATCTGCGAGTCGATACACTGGCCGCTCGCTTGATTGACGAGGGTAAAGCCGTTGTTGAACGCCTTCACCTGCCACGTCTGCGCAGCACTGCCGTTGCAGGGCTCCTGATCGAGCTGCGTTCCGTTCGCCGTGCTGCCGTTCGGCACCGTCAGGCAGAGACCGGAATGCGAAGCCTTGAGTGGTCCCGAACCCGTCCTGTTCGTGAAATCGACGTCGGCGAGGGCTGGCGTCGCCACAATCCACCCGACGACAAGCGCGACGAGGGTCGGGAGGCTTCGGAAAGGTGGTCGGAGGGTCATGTCGCAGCAGTGCTCGCGGAGCTTAATCGGCCGCGAAAATCGCCGCGAAATCTCTAAATTCGGCTTAAAGAGCTATGGAATCCTGCTGATATCCCGCAGTTCATTTGTTATTAATCATGAATACTGTGATATTCTATGGATGATGTCTTGTTTGGTTTGGCCAAGTAATGCCCTGTCTGTGGGGGACGGAGGGCCGATAAGGTGCAGCTTACGACTTCCGGTTGAGGCGACGCCGCAAGGACATCGCCTTGAAGGATCGAATGGTGCCCGCGCTCAAGCGATCGACATGCGCAGGGGCGGTTCGACCTCCGGGGGGAGCGGCGAGACGTAGCCGTCCGCACCCCCGCGACGGACGAGATCCTGCCTCGCCGCCTCCCGGAGATCCGGATCGGTCAGGGCCAGGGTGCCGGTCGCGGCCATCGCCTTGGCGACCTGCACCATCGCCTTGTGGGCCGCCGGGCTCTTGCCCTGGGCCACCACCTGCCACGTGTGGAACGGCGTGCCGATGGCCACGGTCGGCGCGTGCGCCTGCACTGTCGGCACCACCCAACTCACGTCGCCGACATCGGTCGAGCCGACCGCGGGCTTGCGCGGGGCATCGAGGGGCACGAGGAAATCGGCGAGTGGCGCCTCGGTGCGCGGCAGACCGATGGCTCGGAACACGGCGTCGATATCGCCATCGCCGAGCGTTCCCCGGATCGCGCGGGCGAAGGTGCGGTCGGCCTCGTCGAAATGCGGTGGGCCGAGATCCTCCATCACTCCGTGGAGCGCCTGTTCCAGGGGCGTATTGCCGAGGATGTTCGAAACGGCGCTGACGATCCGCATCTCGACGCTGGTCTCGGTCATCAGCGCGGCGCCCTCGGCGATCTTCCGCACCCGCTCCACCAGCGCCAGCATACCGGGCAGGTCGCCCGCGCGGATGGAGTAGCGCACCCTGGCGTTCGCCTGGACCACGTTCGGGGCGATGCCGCCCGCATCGAGATAGGCGTAATGCACCCGCGCGTCGGAGGGCATGTGCTCGCGCATGTAGTTTACGCCGACGCTCATCAGCTCGACGGCATCGAGTGCCGAGCGGCCGAGATGCGGCGCCGCGGCCGCATGGGCGGTGCGCCCGGTGAAGGTGAAGTCGGCGCGGGTGTTGGCGAGCGCCACCGGAGGCGCGACCTCCCAGAAACTTGCCGGATGCCAGGAAATGGCGATGTCGGCATCGTAGAAGGCGCCTGCCCGCACCATGAAGGCCTTGGCGGCGCCGCCTTCTTCGGCGGGGCAACCGTAATAGCGCACGCGGCCGGGCGTGCCGGTCTCGGCGAGCCAGTCCTTCACCGCCGTGGCGGCGAGGAGCGCCGCCGAGCCGAGGAGGTTGTGGCCGCAGCCATGCCCGTGTCCTCCCGCCGCGACGGGGCGGTGTTCGGCCACGCCCGCTTCCTGCGAGAGGCCGGGCAGCGCATCGTATTCGCCCAGGAAGGCGATGACCGGCCCGCCTTCGCCCGCCTCGCCCATGAGGGCAGTGGGGATGCCCGCGACCTGTTCGGTGATCCGGAAGCCCTGATGGCGCAATTCGGCGGCGTGCTCGGCGCAGGAGCGCGCTTCCGTGTAGCAGACCTCCGGCATGCCCCAGACGCGGTCGGATAGGGCGATCAGCCGGTCGGCCTGCGCGTCGACATGCCGCCACACGGCGTTGCGGTTGTCCATTCGATCCTCACTGGCGCCAAGTCGACGGGGGGAAAATACATGCTTGAGTTGAAGCGTCACTGGCGCAACCCTTGCCAAGAGCGCCAAGCGGGTGATGCTGTGCGCCCGGCGCCGACATTTGGAAACAGGCTTATCTTCATGGACGAGCGGGATCTGCACGACCTCATCGGACGGGTTCGGTCCGGTGGCCTCTCCCGCCGCGCCTTTGTGCGGCGGATAGTGGCCGTGGGCCTCACTGCTCCGATGGCCGGGATGATGCTGGCCGCGAACGGCGTGGCGATGGCGAGCGACCTGCGGGCCGGCTACAAGCCCACGAAGGCAGGAGGCGGTGGCGCCCTGAGGCTGCTCTGGTGGCAGGCGCCGACTCTCATCAACCCGCATTTCGCCATCGGCACGAAGGATCAGGAGGCCTGCCGGATCTTCTACGAGCCGCTCGCCGCGTGGGATGCCGACGGCAACCTCGCCACGGTGCTCGCCGCCGAGATCCCCTCCAAGGAGAATGGCGGCCTCGCGGCGGACGGGCGCTCGGTGGTCTGGAAGGTCAAGCCCGGCGTGACGTGGCACGACGGCAAGCCGCTCACCGCCGATGATCTCGTCTTCACCTGGGAGTATGCCCGCGACCCCGCCACGGCGGCGGTGACGATCGGCTCCTACAAGGATTGCAAGGTCGAGAAGATCGACGACCTCAGCGTCCGGATCCTGTTCGACAAGCCGACGCCCTATTGGAGCGATGCCTTCGTGGGCAATGTCGGCGCGATTCTCCCCAAGCACATCTTCGCGGCCTATACCGGTGCCAAATCCCGCGAAGCGCCCCAGAACCTCGCGCCCGTAGGCACAGGGCCGTACAAGTTCGTGGAGTTCCGCCCCGGCGACATCGTGCGCGGCGAGCGCAACCCGAACTACCACCTGCCGAACCGGCCGTATTTTGACACGATCGAGATGAAGGGCGGCGGCGACGCGGTCTCGGCCGCCCGCGCCGTGATCCAGACCGGCGAATACGACTACGCCTGGAATCTCCTGGTGGAGGACGAGGTGCTCAAGCGCCTGGAGACGGGCGGCAAGGGCCGGGTGGATGTCGTCTATGGCGGCAAGCTCGAATTCCTGCTCCTCAACGCCACCGATCCGAATGTCGAGGTCGATGGTGAACGCTCGTCGCTCAAGACCAAGCACCCCGCCTTCTCGGACCCGAAGGTCGTCCAGGCGATCAACCTGCTCCTCGATCGCAAGTCGATCCAGGATTACATCTACGGCCGCACCGGCCGTGCCACCGCCAATTCGGTGAACGGCCCGGAGCGCTTCGTCTCGAAGAACACGAGTTTCGCCTTCGATCCGGCCAAGGCCAACGCCCTTCTCGACGAGGCGGGCTGGAAGAAGGGCTCGGACGGCATCCGCGCGAAGGACGGAAAGCGGCTGAAACTGCTGTTCCAGACCTCGATCAACGCGCCGCGCCAGAAGACCCAGGCGATCATCAAGCAGGCTGCCGCCAAGGCAGGCATCGAGATCGAACTGAAGTCGATCACCGGCTCGGTGTTCTTCTCCTCCGACCCCGCCAACCCGGACACGTTCCCGCATTTCTATGCGGACATGGAGATGTACGCGTTCAGCATGTCCCAGGCGGATCCGGCGACATGGCTCCTGCAATACGTATCGTGGGAAGCCGCCGCGAAGGACAACAAATGGCAGGGTCGCAACATCTCCCGATGGCGCAACCCCGATTACGACGCCGCCTACAACGCGGCTCAAGCGGAACTCGACCCGGTCAAGCGCGCCGCCCTGCTCATCAAGGCCAACGACCTCGCGGTGTCGGGCAACGTCCTGCCGTTGATCCACCGGGCGGAGGTCTCAGGCGTCGGCAACAGCCTCGTGGCGCCGCGCAGCGGTTGGGACAACGATCTCTCCTTCCTGCCCGAATGGAGCCGGACGACCTGAGCGGGGGCGGCGCGTCATGGGCGCCTACATCCTGCGCAGGCTGCTGATCGCGATCCCGAGCCTGCTCGGCATCAGCCTGATCCTGTTCGTCGTCCTGGCGCTGGCGCCGGGCGACCCGTTCGGGGAGCTCGCCTCGAACCCCAACGTGCCGCCCGAGGTGCGGGCGGCCCTGCGCGTGAAGTTCGGCCTCGATGACCCGATCCTGACTCGCTACCTGCGCTGGCTCGTGGCGATGCTGCACGGCGACTGGGGCTTTTCCTTCGCCAGCCGCGTGAACGTCGACCAGCTGATCCTGCAACGGCTGCCGACGACGCTGTTCGTGGTCGGCTCCTCGCAGATCCTGGCCCTGCTCATCGCGGTGCCGGTGGGGCTCTATGCAGCGCGGCGGCCCTATTCACTCGCCGACCAGATCGCCAACACGCTGGCCTTCGTGGGCTTCTCCCTGCCGACCTTCTTCACCGGCCTGCTGTTCATCCTGCTATTCTCGATCAAGCTCGGCTGGCTGCCCTTCGTCTATCAGGCGGACCTGCCCGGCAGCGGGCTCGCCTGGGCCTGGGCGAACATCCGGCAGGCGATCATGCCGGTCATGGTGCTGGGCTTCTTCCAGGCGGCCTCCTACACCCGGTACGTGCGTGCCTCCGCCCTCGACGTCGCCCGGCTCGATTATGTGACGACGGCCCGTGCCAAGGGGCTGACCGAGGGCACGGTGACCCGCCGCCACATCGCGCGCAATGCGTTGATCCCCGTGGTGACGCTCGTCGCCCTTCAGATCCCGGCGGTGTTCGGCGGCGCCATTGTCACCGAGCAGATCTTCCGCATCCCCGGCATCGGCTCCCTGCTGATCGACGCGATGCTCGCCAACGACACGCCGGTGGTGATGGCCGTGACCTTCGTGTTCGCGGGCCTCGTCATCCTGTTCAACCTCGTCGCGGACCTGCTCTATGGCTGGCTCGACCCTCGCATCGCCCTCCGCTGAGGCGGTGGCCTCGCGCCCGGCCTCGCCCGGGCGGGAGACATGGCGCCGCTTCCGGCGGCACCGGCTGGCGCTCGCGAGCGTCGGCGTGCTCGCCGTGCTTGTGGGCGGCGTGCTGCTCGGCGGCCTGTTCTGGCCGGTGGCGATCGACGACATCGACTTCGCGGCCCAGCTTCAGGGCCCGTCCTGGGATCACCCGTTCGGTACGGACGATCTCGGCCAGGATCTTCTCGCCCGCATGATCTACGGGGGGCGCATCTCTCTCGCTGTGGGCTTCGCCGCCATGGCGGTGGCGAGCGTGATCGGCGTCGTGGTGGGTGCGCTCGCGGGCATGTCGCGGCGCTTCCTCGATCCGGCGCTCATGTGGCTGACCGATCTGTTCCTCTCGCTGCCACAACTGCCGCTGCTGCTGCTTGTGATCTACCTGTTCCGCGACAGCCTGAAGGCGGTGTTCGGATCGCAGGGGGGCGTGTTCCTGATGATCGTCGCGGTGATCGGCGGTTTGCGCTGGATGCCCGTCGCACGGCTGGTGCGGGCGCAGTTCCTGACGCTCCGCGAGAAGGAGTTCGTGGAGGCGGCCCGCTCGCAGGGCGCCACAAACGGGCACCTCGTGCGGCGCCACATCCTGCCGAACGCGCTCGGGCCGGTGATCGTGGCCGCCTCCATCGAAGTGTCCTCGGCGATCATCGCGGAATCGACCCTCTCCTTCCTCGGGCTCGGCTTTCCGCCGGACATCCCGACCTGGGGGCGGCTGCTATACGACGCCAAGGACCACTTGGACGTCGCCCCGCACTGGGCCCTGTTCCCGGGGGGAGCGATCTTCCTGACCGTGCTGTCGATCAACTTCATCGGCGACGGGTTGCGCGATGCGCTCGACCCCCGCCGGGTGCTCTAGGAGGCCGGTGAGCTTCCATATCTCCCATCCGCCTCCTCCTACGAGGCCCGCTCTCGCGGGCGCCTCAGGATGAGGGTGCAGGTGGGATAGCCACCCCTGTTCAAGGCCGGAATGCGCCAGGAAGCATGCCCATGACGGATCCGATCCTCTCGGTCGCCGACCTCACCGTGTCCTTCCGCTCGGACGGGCGGTGGCGCGAGGTGGTGCATGGCGTCTCCTTCGATATCGGCCCGCGCGAGACCGTGGCGCTGGTGGGCGAATCCGGCTCGGGCAAGAGCGTCAGCGCCCTGTCGGTCCTGCGCCTCCTGCCGCGCGATGCGAGCCGCATCGGCGGCCGTGTGCGCTTTCAGGGGCAGGATCTGCTCACGGCCTCCGAAGCCGAGATGCGGCGGGTGCGCGGCGATTCCATCGCCATGATCTTCCAGGAGCCGATGACCTCCCTGAATCCGGTCCTGACGATCGGATTCCAGATTTCGGAGGCGCTGATCCGGCACAGGGGCCTGTCGCGCTCCGCCGCCGAGGCCGAGGCTCTGCGCCTTCTCGACAAGGTCCGGATTCCGGCGGCGCGATCGCGGCTGCACGAATACCCGCACCGCTTCTCGGGCGGCATGCGCCAGCGGGTGATGATCGCGATGGCGCTGGCGTGCCGCCCGAAGCTCCTCATCGCCGACGAGCCGACCACGGCGCTCGACGTGACGATTCAGGCGCAGATCCTCGACCTCATCAAGAGCCTGCAGGACGACGAGGGCATGTCGGTCCTGTTCATTACCCACGACATGGGCGTGGTGGCCGAGATCGCCGACCGCACGGTGGTGATGTATCGCGGCAAGGCGGTGGAAACCGGGCCGACGGCGCGGATCTTCTCCGATCCCGCCGAGCCCTACACCCGCGCGCTGCTCGCCTCCGTGCCCCGGCTCGGGGCCATGGCGGGGCGGTCGCGTCCGATGCGCTTCCCCGTCATCGATCGGGCCACCGGCGCGGCGGAGCCCACGCCCCAGACTCCGGACACGGTGAAGGCGTCCGAACGCCCGGTGCTGGAGGTGCGCGACCTGACCACCCGGTTCGACATCCGCTCCGGTCTGTTCGGCCGGGTGACCGGCCGGGTCCACGCGGTGGAGCGGGTCTCGTTCAGCCTCGCAGCAGGCGAAACACTGGCGCTGGTGGGGGAATCCGGCTGCGGGAAATCCACCACCGGCCGTTCCATTCTGCGGCTCGTCGAGCCCCGGTCCGGCTCGGTCCTGCTCGATGGCGAGGACATCACCGGTCTCGACGCCGCGACGCTCCGCAGCCGCCGCCAGCGGATGCAGATGATCTTCCAGGATCCGTTCGCGAGCCTCGATCCACGCATGAGTGTCAGCGCAGCGATCGCCGAGCCGCTGCTCATCAACCGTCTGGCCTCCCGGCGGGAAGCCCGGCAGCGGGCGGAAGATCTGCTGTCCCGCGTGGGGCTGTCGCCCGACATGGCCGGGCGTTTCCCCCACGAATTCTCCGGCGGGCAGCGCCAGCGCATCTGCATCGCCCGCGCCCTCGCGTTGCGGCCCCGGCTGATCGTCGCCGACGAGGCGGTCTCGGCGCTGGACGTCTCGGTGAAGGCACAGGTGGTGAACCTGATGCTCGACCTTCAGGCCGAGATGGGGCTCGCTTATCTGTTCATCTCGCACGACATGGCGGTGGTGGAGCGGGTGAGCCACCGGGTCGCCGTGATGTATCTCGGCGAGATCGTGGAGATCGGTCCGCGCGCCTCCGTGTTCGGCAACCCTCAGCATCCCTACACGAAGAAGCTTCTGGCCGCCGTGCCGATCCCCGATCCGGCCCGCCGCCGGGCGCGGCACGCCCTGCCGGACGACGAGATCCGCAGTCCGATCCGTTCGCCCGATTACGAGCCCCCGGCACGGCTCTACCGGGAGGTCTCACCCGGCCACAGCGTTCAGGAGTGGGGCGAGGAATGGGTGGACGCCGCGGCGCCAGTCCAGGCGGCGTGAACGGAGCCCGTCGCCGTGTCGGGTTTCGACGGGCCGATGAAGATCACGACCGGGCCGTGGGCGTCTCGCCGTGGATCGTAGAAGTCGAGAAGGCCCGGATGGACCCGCTGGATGAAGGCCGGAGACCGGCCGTTCCGGCGGAACCAATGGTCGATGACGACTTGATCGCCGTGGACCGCGTTCGGCACGGGGCCACAGGATCCCGGCGACATCCACCGCTCCGGCTCGGCCGCGAACTCCTCGTAGAGCGGCGCGAGCTCGTCTCCATGCCAGCGGAGCAGAGCGCTCGAGATCCGCCCTTCGTGAAAGTAGTCCTCCATCGCAGCGAAACCGGGTTCGGCAAGGGCATCGGCCGGTCCGGTCAGGACCGTGTCGAGGTCGCAGAGCAGCGTGGGGCCATCCGTCAAACCGGGGCGGAACGCCTCCATCTTGGCCCACCATGCGGGCCAGTCGTGCCGGAGGGGGACCCGTTCCACCCCGGCCACCGCCAGCGGCAGGTCCGTCAGACAGAGGATCCGCTCGAAGGCCGGGGCGTGGCGGCGGACGCCGAGCGCGAGCCGTTCGACCCATGTGGCGTCGTAACGCCCGCCGCCCTTCAGGATCGTGACCAGCGTGGACATGATGGCTCAACCTTGGAGGGGGTGCAGGCGGAGTCGTCCCGCCGCCTCGGCGGCCGAGAACCACGCGCGTTCGGCGGCCCAGGGATGGCCGGGCCAGCCCTCGAACCCGAACCCGTAAGCCTCTGCCGCCGGTCCTCGATCGGTGCGCCCCCGGAGTAGCGCGAGGGTCACGAGGAAGCCGGTGCTGGGATTGGGCTCGCGCGACGTCCCATCGGCGAGGAGGCCGCGCGCCCGTTCGTGCAACGCCTCCGGCAGGATGTGAATCGGGCGGCCCAGCGGGCGCAGGCGCGCCAGGATCTCACGTGTCCAGCAGATCGGCTCCGGCACGTTGTGCTCGGCCGGGAGCATCGGGAAGGGCAGGATGAAAGCGCCCGCTGCGCGGATCACCGGGCGCATCAGGAAATGGCGGTCCTCCAGCCACTCCCGCATCTGCCCGCCGCGATTGACGAGTGCGAGATGGGTGACGCGTCGGCCGGTATCGGTGCCAAAACCCGGTGCGTTGTTGAAGCGCACGACGCAGGCCGCCTCGTCGATCACGGGCCCTACATCACCGATACCGGGGGCGTTGCCGACGATGGCGAGCGACGCGGCGGTGGCCAGATCCGGCCCACCCGGGCAAGAGGAAACGATGTCGGATGGCATTCAGGTCCGCGAGTGCGCCGAGCAGCCGAAGTAAGGCCGCCGCCCGGAACGACCAGAGCACACGCGAACCTGATCGGGCGGGACGATGAAGATGCGGCGATGCTTCGTCTGCTCGGCGGACATGCTTGTGCCTACCGAGCGCTGCCTGATCTATTCCAACGGCCGGACCCAGGCCTTCCCGTGGGCCTGCGGCTCATGCGGGATGCTGCTTGCCGACGATGCGGACCCGGCTGCATGCCGCGCGCACCTCGATGCGCATCTCGCGGCGCCGGTCTTCGAGTCCGACCCAGGAGCACCCTACGGTCTCGACCTCTACACCCTGAGGATCGCCGCGACGCGCCGCGCCCTCGGGACACGCCCCCTCGATGAGGCAGGCGGAGCGGCACTTCGGCAACCCCATGACCGCCAAGCCGCCCGGGCGGGCCTTTTCCCCCTGGGCGAGGCCGACAGGCTTCCCGTTTCGCTGGGCCTGATCTGCCGTGCGGCGGAACGGGATGCTGTGCTGGCCTCGCTGCCGGACCGGGCGGGCTGGACGGACGACGTCGCGATCCTCCTCGACGGGCCGACGAGCGAACCGCGAGCCGTTCCGGTGAATGGCTTCCCGGCCGGGGCCGTGCGCGTGGCATCCCGCCCCCTCGACGGGGATTTCGCCGCCCAGCGGAACGCGTTGCAGGATCTCGCCCGGCACGACTGGATGCTCCAGCTCGATGCCGACGAGACCCTTCCCCTTGCCGCCGGGCGGTTGCTTCCGGCCCTCGCCGCGCTGGCCCAGGCCGGTGATGTGGTGTCGGTCGGGCTCGCCCGTGCGAACCGTGTCGATGGTATGCTCTCGGATGTCTTCCCGGATGTGCAGTACCGGCTGAACCACAGGACAGTGCGCTATGCAGGGCTGGTCCATGAGCGGCCGATCCTGGATGGCGGATGGCCCCGCAGCTTCATCGCCCTGCACGGGGTCATCACCCACGCTCTCAGCCGCGCCCACGTCCTCGCGCGCTCGCAATGCTATGAAGCGCTCGACCCCGGTCGTGGCCGGCTCGAAGAAGAGGCGGCTTTGCTCCGCCCCTTCGCCTTGTGAGAGGCCGAGGCTTCGATCGCTTGGCGGTAGAGCGCCAGGGTCTCCCGCCCGAGGCTCGCCCGGTTGAAGCGGCCCGCCGCCGTCAGCGCGCGGGCCCGGTAGGCGAGGCGAAGGGCGGGGTCCTTGAGCAGCGGGCGAAGGGCATCCGCCAGCGCCATTTCGGTCGACTCCCTCGCGAGGGGGCCTGCTCCCGGAAGGCCGACGAAGGCGCGGGCGCTCGCATCCTCGGCGCAGGCGATCACGGGCCGCCCGTAGGCCATGGCCTCCTGATAGACCAGCCCGAAGCTCTCGTAGCGGGAGGGCGCGACCACCGCGTGGGCCTCGGCATAGGCCTCTTTCAGGGCAGCCGCGTCGATGCGCCCTCGGGCGTTGAGACGCCGTCTCGCGGCCTCGGGCAGGTTGGCCGGAAGGTCGCCCGGCGACACCCCGACGAGGTCGAGCCGAAAGGGGGGCACCTCGCCCCGCGCCTGTTCGGCTCCGAGGAGGGCGACCGCGCCGAGGAGCGCATCGAACCCCTTGCGGGCTTCGGCCCGGCCGACGAAGAGCAGGCGCAACGGCTCGGCTTGGGCCGGATACGGGGCGTCACGGGCGGCCTCTATGATCTCCGGCGGGAGACTGAGGCCGATCACCGCCGAGGGTTGATGCCCCATCAGACCGTAGGTCTGCGCGATCACGGCGCCATGCGCGGTGGTGTTGGCGATAAGGCCCGCGCTGCCCCGCACCTGCCGCTGTTCGAGCCGGTCGGCTATCCACCCGTCGAGCCGGTTGCGCAGCGTCCCGGCCGGTTCGCGAGACAGGGCCGCCGGGGTCGAGCTGCGCGTGACGAGGGGCAGGCCGGGACATGCCGCGAGCAGGGCGGCCGGAGCGTACCAGTTCGTCGCCTCGACGACCGCGAAAGGCGCCTCGTCGTGGACCTTCAGAACGGCGCGCCGAAAGGCCAGCGGCGCAGCGAGGTGCCCCGCCGAGCCCCAGAGGCGCAGGCGCGCCAGCGCGCCGTCCGGTGGCAAGGCCAAGCCGACGAGGCTCACCCCGCCGCTCCGCGTGAGTCCCGTCCTGTCCATCGTGAAGACCGTGACGTCGGCCCCCGCCTCCGCGAGGCTTTCGGCGATCTCACGGGCGGCGGTCGAGAGGCCGCTCGGCGCGGGCGGGTAGTCCCAGGTCAGCAGGGCGGTGCGCATCAGGCGGCGAGCAGGCGCTGGTAGAGGGCCAGGTAATCGCGGGCCATCCGCTCCGAGGTGAATCGCTCCTCGAACCGGCGTCGGATCCTGGTGCGGTCCAGGTGTCCGATCCGGCCGAGCGCGTCGACCGCCTCGGCCTCGCTCGACACGATGAAGCCGGTCACGCCGTCCTCGACGATCTCGGGGACCGAGCCCCTCTTCCAGGCGATGACCGGCGTGCCGCAGGCCATGGCCTCGATCATCACGAGGCCGAACGGTTCGGGCCAGTCGATGGGGAATAGCAGCGCCTGCGCGCTGCCGAGCAACGCGGCTTTCGCGGCATCGTCCACCGGCCCGTCATAGATCGCTTCCGGCCCGAGCAACGGGCGCACCGCGCGATCGAAGTAATCCGGATTGCCGACATCGATCGTCCCGCCGAGGTGGATCGGGAGGCCGGCGGCCCGTGCCACCCGGATGGCCACGTCCGGACGCTTCTGGTCGGTCATACGGCCGATGAACGCGACATGGGGACCGGGCTCGACGGAAACGGCGTAGCGGTCCCGGTCGATGCCGTGATGTACCACGCCCATCCGGTTCGAGGCCGGGATTCCGGCCTCCTGCGCCGCCGAGATGGCGGCTACCGGCAGGTCCGGAAAGCCCGCGAAGAACAGGGCCCGGTCGAGTTCGTCCACCCGCCAATGCACCGTCGTCAGGCTGTGACGGCGGCGCTCGCCAAGCAGCGCCGCATGCGCGAATTCGCCGTGGCAATGGATGATGTCGAACTCCCCCAGCCTCGCGCGTAGGGCCTCCAGCTGAAGCGCATCAAGCGCCGCGGGCACGCCCGGCGCCACGCGCCCATGCACCCGCTCCAACGCGCTCAGACTTGGATAATTTCCCACACGCGGCAGTTCTGTCGCACTGTCCGACGGGGCAAACAAAGTTACTTCCTGACCCAAGCTCCACAGCGCCGTGCTTAGATCGTGCACAACCCGCTCTGTGCCGCCGTGATGGTTGGGAGGAACAGGAAATATGTTGGGCGCGATCTGGGCAATGCGCATCACGGCGACCTCTTTACATAGGTTAAGTCATCGTCTGCGTCCGGACATTTATTCGGCCGCCTGATGTTCGTGTTGCATATCGCCCTGCAGGGCTGCCTGCGTGGCGACGGAGTCGTCTACGGGCTCACAGCCGATACCGGGGGGCATATTCGGTATCTGCTCGATCTCGTCTCCGCTTCGGCACAGGATCGCGACGTCACGCGGATCGTGGTGGCGACCCGGCTGTTTTCCGGCCCGCTCGGCAGCGCTTACGCCGTGCCTGAAGAGGCGATCACCGACAAGGTGACTCTGGTGCGGCTCGCGAGCGCGTCTCCCGGCTACCGCACCAAGGAAGAGATGCATGAGGAGGTCGCGAGTTTCGCCGAGGGCCTCGTCGCGTGGATCGCCGCGCAGGAGCGGGCGCCGGACCTGATCCACGCCCATTACGCGGATGCCGCCACGGTTGCCGCCCTGGTGGAGGACCGGCTCGGCATCCCGTTCGTGTTCACCGCCCATTCCCTCGGACGTGTGAAGGCCGCGATGCTGGGTGAAACCATCCCCGGTCCCGATCTCGGACGGCGGATCGCGACTGAAGAGGCGGCCTTCGCCCGTGCCCAGCTCGTCATCGCCTCGTCGCGCGACGAGGCCGAGGTGCAATATGCCGGATACGGCGCCTACGATCCGGGTCGCGTGCGCATCCTGCCGCCGGGCAGCGACCTTGCCCGCTTCGCCGCCGCCATGCCCCTCCCGCGCATCGATGCGGCAATCGACCGTTTTCTGCACGATCCCGGCAAGCCCGCGCTTCTGGCGCTGGCGAGACCCGTCGCGCGTAAGAACCTCGCCGCGCTGGTGCGAGCCTACGGGGAGAGCCCGGCCCTCCAGGAGGCGGCGAACCTCGTCATCATCGCGGGCACCCGCCAGGACATCGATACCCTCGACGGCGACATGGCCGCGACCATGCGCGATCTGCTGGTCCAGATCGATCGCTACGACCTCTACGGCCGTGTCGCCTATCCGAAGACGCATTGTCCCGATGACGTGCCCGCCATCTACGCTCATGCGCGGGCCAGGGGCGGCCTGTTCGTCAACCCCGCCCTCAACGAGCCCTTCGGCCTGACGCTGCTGGAAGCCTCCGCCGCCGGATTGCCGTTGGTCGCGACCGACAGCGGTGGGCCCAATGATATCGTAGAGACCTGCGGCAACGGCCTTCTGGTCGATCCGCGCGATCCCGATGCCATCGCCACGGCCTGCCTGCGGATCCTCGGCGATCCGGCGTTGTACGCGCGCTGCGTCGCGGGTGGGGCGCGGGCAGCGGCCGCCTATGATTGGGACCGGCACGCCGCGCGCTACCACGTGCTTCTGCGCGCCCTGCTGGCACCACAGCCCCCGACGCCCGCACCCCGCCAACTCCTCGTCTGCGATATCGACAACACGCTGATCGGCTGCGCGGCGGCCTTGGGGATCTTCCGCCGCTGGCGCAGCCGACAGGCGGGCCTCGCCTTCGGCGTCGCCACGGGCCGCTCCTTCCACAGTGCGATGGCGGTGCTGGAACAGCAGGACAGCCCGAGGCCGCAGGTGATGATCACCTCCGTAGGCTCGGAGATCTTCCACCTCGACGCCAACGGCGTGACCTACACGGCCGATGCCGCGTGGCGCCGCGTCATCGCCGCCGACTGGGACCGGCAGGCAGTTCACGATGCCCTCGATGGGCTCACCGGGCTCGTGCGGCAGGGGCCGCTGGAACAGCGGACGTTGAAGCTCAGCTTCTTCGGCGATGCGGCGGTGGCGCGACGCGTTCGTGCGCGGCTCGACGAGGCGAGGGTTCCCGCCCGGGTGATCCACAGCCACGGCCGCTACCTCGATGTCCTGCCCGCTGGCGCCTCGAAGGGCACGGCGGTCGATCACGTCCGCGCCCTCTACGCCTTGCCCGAGCGCGCGGTGTTCGTTGCGGGTGATTCCGGCAACGACATCGAGATGCTGCGCGCCCGCGTCCAGGCGATCATCGTCGCGAATTATTCCGACGACCTCGCCAGCAACGCGACCTTGAAACACTCCTACGTCGCCCGCAGGACTCACGCGCGGGGCGTGATCGAGGGCGTCTCCTACTTCCGCCGGATGCTCGCCCATGTCGGCTGAGGGCCGGGGACCCAGCGTCCTCACCCTGGTCCGGGACCGCTCCGATCGTCTGCGCAACCTGATGCGGGGTCTTGCGGCCCAGACGGTACGCCCACGCGAACTCGTCATCGCCTGGATGCAGCCCGAGCCTGCCCCGGACCTGCCCGATCCCGGTTGTCCCGTCCGCCACATCCTCGTGCCGGGTGAGGCGATGCCGCTGGCGGCCGCGCGAAACCGGGCGGCGTCTGCGGCGAGCGCCGATCTCCTCGTGTTCCTCGATGTCGACTGCATCCCCTCGCCGACGCTCGTGGAGGCCTATGCGGAGGCCGCCGCGACGGCGCGCGGGATGTTCCTGGGCGAGGTCCGCTACCTGCCTCCAGGCCCCCTCGATCCCGCCGCCCTCGATCGGCTGTCAGAAGCCCATCCGGCCCGGCCGATCCCACCGGACAGCGGGCTCCGACGCGAGCCCGATGCCGGGCAACTCTGGGGCCTCTCCTTCGCGCTCTCCGCAGCCGACTGGCGAGCGGTCGGCGGCATGGACGAGGCCTTTAGCGGCTATGGCGGTGAGGAGACCGACTTCGCCGCGCGGCTCGCGGCGACGGGGCTTCCGACCTACTGGGTCGCCGGGGCCCGCGCCTATCACCAGCACCACCCGGTCCACGTGCCCCCGCTCCAGCACTTTGCGCCCATCCTGGCGAACGCGGCGCGCTTCCACGCGCGGCATGGACGCTGGTGCATGAGCTACTGGCTCGGCCAGTTCCGTTCCGCGGGCCTCATCGATTGGAACGAGAGCGCCCCCGCGATCCGCCTCATCCGTCCCCCGAGCGAGGCCGAGATCGCCGCTGCGTTCCGGCCGGACGCCCTCTTCTCCTGACCTGAGACCGATGCCGCCCACCATGAAGAAGCCCATCGCGTTCTTCGTCCACCACCAAGGACGAGGACATGCCAACCGCACCATGGCGGTGGCGAGCGAGTTCGCGCGCGACCGGCCGGTTTCGGTGCTCACCGCCGATCCCAGCCTGTTCGACGGCTTCAGCCGCGATGTGGAGATCGTGGCCCTGCCGAACATGATCGGCGCCGCCGTCCCGACGCCGCGCCTCTACGCCGAGCCCACGCCGCAGGTGATGCACTGCGTGCCCCTGGGTCTCGACGCGATGCGCCGGACCATGCGCTCCATCCTCGATCACCTTGATGAGCGCGAAGTCGGCCTCTTCGTCGTCGATGTCTCGGCGGAGATCGCGCTGCTGGCGCGCATCGCCAGCGTGCCCGCCGTGCAGATCCGCATGCACGGCGACCGCTCCGATATCGGCCATGTCGGCTCGTATGAGGCCTGCGTCGGCATGCTCGCCCCCTTCGACGAGCGGCTGGAACAGGACGATTACCCAGCGCGGCTTCGTGCCAAGACGTTCTACAGCGGCGGCCTGTGCACCAGCGTCGATGGCGTGCCGCAGCGTGCCGAGGCCCGAGCACGGCTCGGCCTCGATCCCGAACGTGAGATCGTCGTCGCGGTGACCGGCGGCGGCGGCAGCGGCACGCCCTACGCGCCGCTCACCGTCGCGGCCCGCGCCGCGCCCGATGCCCTCTGGCTCACCCTCGGGCCGACCCATCGCGAGGGTCACGAGACCGATTTCGCCAACCTGCGCGAACTCGGCTGGGTGCCGTCCGTGACCGACTACCTCGCCGCCGCCGACATCGTCATCGCCTCGGCGGGCGACAACACGGTGCATGAGGTGGCCCGCGTCGGCGGTCGCCTCGTCGTCATGCCGGAATGGCGCTACTTCGCCGAGCAGACCCGCAAGGCCGAAGCTCTGGTCCGCCTCGGCGCCGCCGTCCAGGCCCCCACTTGGCCGGGCGATCTCGGTGGCTGGCGCGATCTCCTCGCCCGCGCCCGCGCCCTCGACGGTGCCGCCTTGAGCAGCCTCTACGCCCCGGACGCGGCGAGCCGTGCCGCCAGCTGGCTCGAAGGGCTGACCGACGAACTTTGGTCCCACCCCGCCGCAGCCTGATTCCACACCCTCAAACCCCACCGGAGTCCGAGCCGCCCATGCGCACCGTTTCCGTCGTGACCCTCGCGAAGGGCCGCCCGGCGCATCTTCGCAATGTGCTGCTGGGGCTGGAGCGCCAGACCCAGCCCCCTGCCGAGTTCATCGTCGCGGTGATGCAGGACGAGCCCTACGACCTGCCGGAGACGGGCTTCCCGATCCGGCAGATCCCGGTTTCAGGTCGCGATCTGCCCCTGGCGGCGGCCCGCAACCGCGGCGTCGCGGCGGCGACCGGCGACGACATCGTCTTCCTCGACGTCGATTGCATCCCCGGTCCCGATCTGGTGGCCGATTATGCGCGGGCGCTCGGCGAGCTCGATGGCCTGCTGATGGGCGAGGTGCTGCACCTGCCCGAGCGCGCCACCGTGGGAGACTGGGACGACGCGAGCCTCGATGCGGTCGCCGAGAGGCACTCGGACCGTCGCGGCCCTCCGGCTTCCGGCATCGAGATCTGCCAGGATTACCGCTGCTTCTGGTCGCTGAACTTCGCGATCCGGCGCGCCACCTTCATGGCGACGGGCGGCTTCGACGAGCGTTATGTCGGCTATGGCGGCGAGGATACCGATTTCGGCAAGCTCCTCGATCAGCGCGGCATTCCCATCGCCTGGATGAAGGGCGCGCGCGCCTATCACCAGTACCACCCGCACCACATGCCCCCGGTCCACCATCTCGACAGCGTGGTACGCAATGCCGAACTGTTCGAGGCCAAATGGGGCTACCGCACCATGGGCCACTGGCTCTACGCGTTCCGCGTAATGGGCCTGATCGACGATACGCCCGACCAGCCGATCCGCATCCTGCGGCGCCCGGACGAGGCCGATCTGGCGCTCACCGGCCAGCAGAGCCACCAGCCCTATACCAACTCGGCCTCGGTCATCCGGGCCATCGAAGCGCGCGAGTCCGCCGAGCCCGTGCCGCTGACGGCATGAGGATCGCGCTCCTCGCCCATTGCCGACACCCCATCGCGCCGCCCTTCGCGGGCGGCCTCGAAGCCTATACCTGGAGCCTCGCCGACGGGCTGACCCGCCGGGGTCACGAGATCGTGCTGTTCGCCTCGGGCGATAGCGACCCGCGCTTCGCCCTGGATCCTGTGATCCCTGTCCATCAGGAGGGCTGCTTTCCCGGCCTGGAGCACCGGGGCGACCCGGCGCTGAAGGCCCATCTCGATGACGGCTATGCCGCGGCCCTGGACCGGATCGCGGCGGGTGGCTTTGACATCCTGCACAACAACAGTCTGAGCCGACTGCCGCTGGATGCGGCTCGTCTCGCTGCCGTTCCGACGATCACCTCGTTGCACGTGCCGCCCTACGATGCCCTACGCTGGTTCGTGCACGCGAGTGCGGTGCCGGGCCATCGCATCACGGCGACCTCCGAGACCCAGTTGCGCGCCTGGTGGCCGGACGGCGCTCCGCCTCAGGCCGAATTGCTCCACAACGGCATCGATCCCGCCGCATGGCCCTTCCGCGAGCACGGCAATGGCAGCGCCGTCTGGTCCGCGCGCATCGCGGCGGTAAAGGGCGCGCACTACGCCATCGCGGCGGCGCGCGTGGCCGGTCTACCGCTGACCCTGTTCGGCCCCATCGAGGAGCCGGATTACTGGGACGCGTTTATCGCTCCGGAGCTCGGCGGCTCGATCCGCTATGGCGGCCATCTCGACGGCCCGGCCCTGGCTGGCGAGATCGGCCGCGCCTCCGTCTTCCTGTTCACCCCGTGCTGGGACGAACCCTTCGGGCTCGCTGCCATCGAGGCGATGGCCTGCGGCCTGCCGGTCGCGGGGTTCGACCGGGGCGCGGCTGCCGAAATCGTCGGCGAGGCGGGCCGCCTCGTGACCTGTGGGGACGAGATCGCGCTCGCTGAGGCGATCGGCACGGCCCTCGCCATCCCGCGCCCAGTCCCGCGGGCGCGTGTGCTGCGCCTGTTCACCCACGATCTGTGGCTCGACCGCTGCGAAGCGCTCTATGCGCGCTCCTCCAACCTACGTGAGACATGACCCGACAGGACCTCATCGCCGCCCTGTGGCACGGACGCGACCCCTTCGCGGATCCCCCGAAGGACCTGCGCGCCCTCGACCTTCAGGGCTGGCGCAGCGTGCATCCCTATCTCGACGAGGCGGTGGACGAGTTCCGCCCGGCCATCGTCGTGGAGATCGGCACGTGGAAGGGTGCGAGCGCGCTTCATCTCGCGCGCACCATGGCCGAGCGGGATGTGTCCGGCACGGTGATCGCGGTCGATACGTGGCTCGGTGCCGTCGATCACTGGGCGGATGAATCCCTGTTCGCGGAGCTCGCCACCGAACACGGTTTCCCGAGCCTCTACCGCACCTTCCTGGCCAACGTGGTGCGCGAGGGCATGACCGGTCGCGTCCTGCCATTGCCGCTCGACTCGGTGAACGCCGCCGAATTGCTGCGTCTTCGCGGTGTGAGCGCCGACGTCATCCATCTCGATGCCGGGCACGAGGAAGCCTCGGTCGCGGCGGATCTGCGGGCGTGGTGGCCGGTCCTGCGGCCGGGCGGCCTCTTCATCGCCGATGATTACGACCGGCTCGGCGGTCGCTTTCCGGGGGTGACGCGGGCGGTCGATGGCTTCTGCGCGGACAGGGGGCTGCCCCCGCCATGGTCGCTGAGGGGGAAGTGCAAGTTCCTCAAACCCTCAGAATGATTTTGCCCTCACCGTGATTGGGCCCTCACTGTGATTCTGAGCAACTAATTGCTGTCTGACCGGACGCTCCTCGGCTTCTCTGACGCTGTCATCAGAGGAGGAGCGTATGGCAGACCACGCGACCGGGCTTCCGAACCCGCCTCCGTTCGATCCGGAGGCGATCCCCGAGGCCGCCATCCTGTCGCGCGGCGGGCTCGCCCTGCGCCTGGAATGGCGTGACGGCCTCGCCGCGACGCTGCCTGCCGAGCGACTGAGGCTGCGCTGCCGCTGCGCGTGGTGCACCCGCGATCGGGTCGAGAACCGCTTTCCGGCCGCCTTCGACGACATCACCGTGACGAAGGTCGAGCCGATGGGCGGCTATGCCGTCCATATCGGCTTCAGCGACGGCCATGCCCGCGGGATCTTCCCCTGGTCCTACCTGCGCGCCCTCGCGGCCGAGGCCCCGCCCGCCGCGCTCCAAGCCGCCTGAACCCTGTTCCGCCCGCTCCGCCGACGCGCGAGCGCCGCCCCACCTATCGATGCGAGACCCTGTGCCATGAGCGCCTTCGAATCCGCGACGAAGACCGAGATCATCGAGACCGACATCCTGGTGATCGGCGGCGGCACCGGCGGCCCCATGGCCGCGATCAAGGCCAAGGAAGCCGATCCGTCGCTGCGCGTCGTCCTGATGGAGAAGGCCAACGTTAAACGGTCCGGCGCGATCAGCATGGGGATGGACGGGCTGAACAACGCCGTCGTTCCGGGCTACGCCACCCCCGAGCAATACGTGAAGGAGATCACCGTCGCCAATGACGGTATCGTCAATCAGAAGGCGGTGATGGCCTACGCCCAGGGCTCCTTCCCGATGATCCAGTACCTCGATAAGCTCGGGGTGAAGTTCGAAAAGGACGGCTCGGGCGAATACAACATGCGCAAGGTCCACCACATGGGGACCTACGTGCTGCCGATGCCTGAAGGCCATAACGTCAAGAAGGTCCTCTACCGGCAACTGCGCCGCCTGCAGGTCGGCGTCACCAACCGCTACATGGCGACCCGCCTGCTCAAGGGCGCGGATGGGCGCATCGCCGGGGCGGTCGGCGTCAACACCCGTACCAGCGAGTTCCTCGTGGTGAAGGCCAAGGCGGTGATCCTCGCCTGCGGCGCCGCCGGGCGGTTGGGCCTGCCCGCTTCGGGCTACCTGTTTGGCACCTACGAGAACGCGGCCAATTGCGGCGACGGCTACGCCATGGCCTACCACGCGGGTGCGCAACTCGCGAACCTCGAATGCTACCAGATCAACCCGCTCATCAAGGACTATAACGGCCCGTCCTGCGCCTACGTCACCGGTCCGTTCGGCGGATACACCGCCAACAATCGGGGCGAACGGTTCATCGAGTGCGATTACTGGTCCGGCCAGATGATGCTGGAGTTCTGGCGCGAATTGCAGGGCGGCAACGGCCCGGTTTTCCTCAAGATGGACCACCTGCGCGAGGAGACGATCTCGGAGATCGAGACCATCCTGCATTCGAACGAGCGGCCCTCGCGCGGGCGCTTCCACGAGCGGCGCGGCACCAACTATCGCAAGCGGCCGGTGGAGATGCACATCTCCGAGATCGGCTTCTGCTCCGGCCATTCGGCCTCTGGCGTGTTCGTGGACGAGTTCGCCCGCACCACCGTGCCCGGCCTGTACGCCGTCGGCGACATGGCGAGCGTGCCGCACAATTACATGCTCGGCGCCTTCGTGAATGGCGGCATCGCCGGGGCCGATGCGGCGGCCTACTGCGCCGCCACCAGCCTCGCCGGATACGACGACGCCGACCTCGCCGCCGAGCAGGCCCGTGTGCTCGCCCCGACCCGCCGGTCGGACGGGCTCACCCCTCACGAGATGGAGTTCAAGACCCGCCGCCTCGTGAACGACTATCTCGAGCCGCCGAAGGTTACGGCCAAGATGGAGCTCGGCCAGCGGCGCTTCGCGGAGATCCGCGAGGATCTGTCCCTTCTCTGCGCCCGCGACCCGCATGAACTGCACCGCGCCCTGGAGATGCAGACGATCCTCGACTGCGCCGACATGGCGGCGGCGGCTTCGCTCTACCGCACCGAGAGCCGGTGGGGATTCTACCACCTCCGTGTCGATCATCCGGAGACGAACGACGCGGAATGGGCCTGCCACACCGTCCTGTTCAAGGACGAGCAGGGCCGGATGGCCCACGCCAAGCGCGAGGTCGATCCGTACATCGTGCCCGTCGCCGCCGAGGAGATGAGCGCCTACCATCAGCTCCGCATCAAGACGCCGGCTGCTGCCGAATAATCTTTCAATAGTTTGGAGATCGATCCATGCCGATCATCACTCACGCCAGCAGCGCCGCAGTCGTCATCGATGAAGAGAAGTGCATCGCCGAGAAGGGATGCCGCGTTTGCGTCGATGTCTGCCCCCTCGATATCCTCGCGATCGATGAGAAGCGGCAGAAGGCGTACATGAAGTACGACGAATGCTGGTATTGCATGCCCTGCGAGGTCGACTGCCCGACGAACGCGGTCAAGGTCAACATCCCATATCTGCTGCGCTGAGGCCGACCATGAGCCCCGTATTCGACACCTTCGATGACGATCTGGACGATCTGGCCGAGCGTTGCGCCAGCCCCGATGCTGGCGTCCGCCGCGTCGCCATGATGGAACTGGCCGAGGCGGTCGGCCCCGACGCGAAGGTTCTGCTCTTGAAGGGGCTGGCCGACGAGGATGCCACCGTCCGCGCCGCCGCCGCCAAGGCGCTCGACGAGCATGACGGCGCCGATGTGGTCGAGGGCTTGGTGCGCTCTCTGGAGGATGCCGACGAGGCCGTCCGCCGCACCGCCGCCGACACGTTGGCCGAGAAGAAGGAGCCCGCCTGTGGCCCCCTTCTGATCGAGCGGGCCGAACATGCCGACCCCTTCGTGCAGGCCTCCGCCCTGCGGGCCTTGCGCGAACTGGTCCTGCCGGACGCCCTGTCGGCCGCACTGAAGGCTTTGCAGAGCCCGAACCCTGAGGTCCGCCGCGAGGGCCTCGGCGTCATCGGGTATCTCAAGGCCGAAGAGGCGCTGCCCGCCCTGATCGCCACGGCGGGCGATGCCGACCCGAGCGTCCGTCGCGCGACCATGGGGGCGCTGGTCTTCCTGCGCCCCGGTGGGCCGGGCATCTCGACATTGATCGCAGGGCTCTCCGACGAGAATTGGCAGGTGCGCGAGGAGGCGGCTGTGTCTTGCGCGAAGATCCGCCTGCCCGAGGCGACGGCTCCGCTCATCGCGACGATGCAGGATCCCGTCTGGCAGGTTCAAACCAAGGCAGCGAATGCGCTCGGCCGGATCAAGGCCAGCGCCGCCGTCGATGCCCTGGGCCGGGCGCTCGAATCCGACGTCAGCAACCTCCGCAAGGAGGCCGCCGCCGCGCTGGGTGAGATCGCCGATCCGCGGGGCCTCGCCGCTCTGGAGGCTTCGGCGAACGACCCGGATCCCGATGTCCGCAAGCTGATCAACTGGGCGATCGGACGGTGTCAGGGGCGACCCTGACACTCTCCCCTCCGTCATGGTGAGCGCCCGTGAAGGAATCCGGAGCAGCCAAGCGCCGGAAGGGGGCTTTTAGCCCTGGATCGCTCCGTTCAGCTCCCCTTGACGGGAGAGTTCGATCGTCTCCCGTTAAACCGTTGTGGCGAAAGTCTTTCCAAAGATGTCCCAGCGCGTCCCGATAGGCGGGGCGCGCTTGAGTTTAGAGCTGGTACAAGGTTTGCTGCGCTGCCGCATATGATGTGCAGGAGCCGGCTATGCAGACCATGGCGCCGATTCGCCCATCCCCGTCGAGATCGCCCGCGCAGGCCAATGCCCTGCTGCTTCCCGAGGCGGCACCGCAATCGAATGGCGGCCAGCGTCCCCTGCTCGAAGGGCTGACCGAGCGCGAGATCGCCCTCGTCATGGAGAAGGGGCGGAGGAGGGTGCTCTATCGCGGGGCGACCCTGTTCACGCAGGAGACGCCGAACGACGGCATCTGGCTCGTGGAGAGCGGGCGCATCCGGGTCTTCTACGCGGCACCCTCCGGCCGGGAGATTACCCTGGCCTATTGGTATCCTGGGAATTTCGTGGGCGGACCGGATGTGTTCGGCACGGGCCTGCACAAATGGTCCGGCATGGCTGCGAGCAATTCGAGCGTCCTGCACCTGCCGGGCAAAGCACTTCGGCAACTCGTGACGCAGATTCCCACCCTGGCGATTGGTGTGATCGAGGGTCTGACCTTCAAGGGGCGCTGCTATTCGACGCTCGCCCAGATGCTCGGCACCCGCTCCATCACCGAACGGTTGGCCCACCTGCTCCTTCATCTCAGCGACCTCTACGGCGTGCCGGAAGAAGACGGAACGGTCATCGCGGCGACCTTCACCCATGCGGATCTCGCTCACATGGTCGGCGCCACGCGGCAATGGGTGACGATCAGCCTGAAACGCCTGTCCGAGCAGGGCGTCGTTGCCACACGGCGCACGCAGATCGTCGTTCTGCGCCCGGATATCCTCGCTCAGATGCGCGGTGGCGAGGAATGCGCCTAATCGGAAAGCTGATCGCCCAATTCGGCAGCATATGCCGGGCTGCCCGGCCAATTTACGCAACTAATCGACGCGCGCCGCCCGTCTTCAATTGAATGAGCTCGTGAGTGAGTCCGATCATGCCCTCGATGCCGGTGCGGCATTGGATCGAAACGATGGAGCGGGCGATGGCAAGACGGTTTCCCGGACTCGGGTCAGTATCCGCTCTCGCGCTGATCGCGCTGGCCGGTGCCGGATTGACCGCACCGGCTCATGCCGAGACGATCACGGTCGGCATCGGTACGCAGGACACGACGACCAACACTGCCACCGTCGGCGTTGTGATCCGGCAACTGAAGCTCTTGGAGAAATACCTTCCGAAGACCGGCAAATACG
This sequence comes from Methylobacterium sp. NFXW15, assembly GCF_049887755.1. NCBI lineage: Bacteria > Pseudomonadati > Pseudomonadota > Alphaproteobacteria > Hyphomicrobiales > Methylobacteriaceae > Methylobacterium > Methylobacterium sp. NFXW15. Next base: position 64,057 of record NZ_JAGEKG010000011.1, read on the forward strand.
CCGACAAGACCATTCAGCTCGATTGGCAGAACTTCACCTCGGGCCCGCCGGTCACGAACGGCATGATGGCGGGCAAGCTTCAGTTCGGCGCGATGGGGGATTATCCCCTCGTCGTGAACGGCGCGACCTTCAAGAACAACCCCGAGAGCCAATCGCAACTCATCGCGGTCGCCGCCTACAATCTTTTTGGATCCGGCAACGGCATCGTCGTCAATAAGGAATCCGAATACTTCTCCTTCGAGGATCTGAAAGGGAAGGTGGTCAGCGTGCCCTTCGGCTCCGCCGCCCACGGGATGGTGCTGAAGGCATTGCAGGACAAAGGCTATCCGGCGACCTATTTCCGCCTCGTCAGCCAGAGCCCGGAGGTCGGCTCCACCAACCTGCAAGAGAAGAAGATCGACGCCCACGCCGACTTCGTTCCCTTCGCCGAGTTACTGCCGTTCCGCGGCTTCGCCCGCAAGGTGTTCGACGGGGTCGAGACAAAGCTTCCGACTTGGCATGGCGTCGTCGTCCGCACTGATTTCGCCAAGCAATATCCGGAGATCGTGGAGGCCTACATCAAGGCGATCCTCGATGCCGATGCCTGGGTGAAGGAAAACCCGAAGCGCGCCTCCGAACAGATCTCCGCCTGGACCGGCACAGACAAGGAAGTCGTCTACATCTTCCTCGGCCCCGGCGGGATCATGACGCTCGATCCCACGATCAAGCCGCCGCTGATCGAGGCGGCCCGCGAGGACGTAAAGGTTCTCCAGAAGCTCGACCGGATCAAGGAATTCGACGTCGAGCCGTGGGTCAACGACGCGTATCTGCGCAAGGTCTTCGCCGAGCGCGGGCTCGATTACGAGAAGCAGCGCGGCACCACCACGAATTACGAGGTGAGCGGCGAGGATAGCTTCTGCAAGAAGCCGATCGCCGATCCGCGCAAGGCGGGCGAGATCTGGGTGAAGGGTGGGGATATCAAGCCCTATTCCAGCGCAGCCTGCACTTTGGGTGCGCTGAACGAGATGAAGGCCAAGGGTCAGGCCGCCGACGTCGCCTACGTCTTCGACACGGCGCGCGGCATCAAGCTCTTCGCACGGGAAGCCTTCTACGTCGTCGATGGCAAGGGCGGCATCGCGCCGTTCCTGCTGAAGCAGGATGCGGAGGCGGCGGCCAGGGATGGCGGCAGGGTGATGCCCTACGACGAGGCCCTCAAGGCCGCCGTGACGGGAGGCTGATTCCATGGAAGCCGTCGCCCTCCGGCCCGCCCCTGAATCCGCGCCGATGCGGCCGGTTCTCGTCCCGCCGACCAGTCCGGCCCGCCCCGTAGGAAGCCGCGCTCGCCGCTGGCTACGCCTGCACAGAGGGGCGTTCCGCGCCGCGCTGATCGGGCTCGTCTCGCTCGTTCTGTTCGTCGCGCTCTGGCAATATCTGACCGCGAACCGCGTCGCGCTCTACGTGCGCTTCCTCAACATCCCTACGCCGATGGACGTGCTGGGCCGCGCCATCATCGCTCTGCGCAGCCCGGTCTTCGGCGATCACGTGCTCATTTCCTGCCGCCGGATCCTGCTCGGGTTCCTTCTGGCGGGGGGCATCGCGGTCCCCCTCGGGCTGCTGATGGGCCGCTATCGGCTGCTGCGCGAAATCGCCTTTCCGATCTGCGAGGTGCTGCGCCCTATCCCGGCCATCGCCTGGGTGCCGATGGCGATCATGCTTTGGCCGACGAACGAGGGTTCGATCGTCTTCATCACCTTTCTCGGCTCGTTCTTCCCGGTCCTCATCAACACGTTGCAGGGCATGGCGCAGGTCGATCCGGTGCTGGTGCGCGCCGCACGCTGCCTCGGCGCCAGCGAACCCGCTGTGTTCCGGGAGGTGTATCTGCCAGCCTCGCTGCCGCAGATCTTCACCGGGCTGACGGTGGGAATGGGGGTCGCCTGGGTCTCGCTGATCGCCGCCGAGATGATCTCGGGTCAGTTCGGCATCGGTTACTTCACGTGGGAGGCTTATTCCCTGGTCCAGTATCCGGACATTGCGCTGGGCATGATCACGATCGGCCTTCTCGGCCTCGGGTCGAGCTTCGCGATCCGCCTCGCCGGACGCCTCGTCATGCCCTGGGCCGCCGCCCGCTGAGGCAGAGGTCACACCCCGACATCATCGAGCGAGGAATCCGCCATGGCCGAACCTAGCCGGGGCTTGATCGAAGTCCGCGACTTCTGCCTGCGTTACGAAACGATGGAAGGATCCGTGGAGGCGGTGTCGAACACCTCGCTCACGGTTCGACCCGGGGAGTTCGTCTCGATCATCGGGCCCTCGGGCTGCGGGAAATCGACCCTGCTGAACGCGCTGGCCGGCTTCCTCACGCCATCCTCGGGTCAGGTGACGGTCGATGGCGAAGCGATAGCGGGGCCAAGTGCCGAACGTGGCATGATTTTCCAGCAATACTCGCTGTTCCCGTGGAAGACTGTCCGCGAGAATGTCGAGTTCGGCCTGAAGATGAAGGGTATCCGCCGCAGCGAGCGCGAGCGGCAGGCCCGTACACTTCTCGGGCTCGCGGGCCTCACGGCCTTCGAGAACCATTATCCCGACCGCTTGTCGGGCGGCATGAAGCAGCGCGTCGGCATCGTGCGGGCGCTGGCCACCGGGCCGCGTATTCTCCTGCTCGATGAGCCCTTCGGTGCGCTCGACGCGCAGACCCGGCTGATCATGCAGCAGATCCTCACCAACATGTGGCAGCGCCTGAAGATTTCGGTGCTGTTCGTGACCCACGATATCGACGAGGCGATCTTCCTGTCCGACAGGGTCTACGTGATGACCGCGCGCCCCGGCAGCATCAAGGCCGAGATCGTGGTGCCCCTGCCGCGCCCGCGCCAGCCTGCCGTCACCCTCTCCTCGGAATTCCTCGGCCTGCGACGGGGGCTCATGTCGCTGATCCGCGAGGAGAGCATCCGCGCCATGGGCGGCGAGGTCAGCGATGAGGCGATGAAGGGCCTCGCCATCGATCTCGAAGGCCAGGACCTTGCGACGGTGCTGTAGCACCCTCCGAATCCGGTCATTGCGAACAGAACGGACGATACGATGACCTATGTCGTTACCGAGAATTGTATTCGCTGTAAGTACACGGATTGCGTCCAAGTCTGCCCGGTCGACTGCTTCTATGTCGGCGAGACCATGCTGGTCATCAATCCGGATGAATGTATCGATTGCGGGGTGTGCGAGCCGGAATGTCCGGCCGATGCGATCAGGGCCGACACCGAGCCGGGCATGGCGGGGTGGACGGCGTTCAACGCGAAATACGCCGCGCTCTGGCCGAACATCGCCGAGAAGACCGACCCGGCCGCCGACGCCGCGGCCTGGGATGGGCGCGGTGGCAAGCTCATCGAGGTTTTCGGCGCCGCCGACCCGGCGGCGGCCTGAGCGAGGGAGTGGCAGGGGATGAGCAAGTTCCACGAGGAACGGGTGCTGTCGGTGCACCACTGGACCGACAACCTGTTCTCGTTCCGCACCACGCGGGACCCGGCCTTCCGCTTCCGCAACGGCGAGTTCACGATGATCGGCCTCGAGGTCGATGGCCGCCCGTTGCTGCGCGCCTACTCGGTCGTCTCGGCCAACTACGAGGAGGAGCTCGAGTTCTTCTCGATCAAGGTGCAGGATGGCCCGCTGACCAGCAAGCTCCAGCACCTGAAGGTCGGCGACCCGATCATCGTCGGCAAGAAGCCGACCGGCACCCTGGTGCTCGACAACCTGCTGCCCGGCAAGCACCTCTACCTGCTCGGCACCGGCACCGGCCTCGCGCCGTTCCTGTCGATCATCAAGGACCCCGAGACCTACGACCGGTTCGAGAAGGTCGTGCTGGTCCACGGCTGCCGCCAGGTGCAGGAACTCGCCTATGGCGAGACGATCACGCAGGATCTGCCGAAGCACGAGTTCCTGGGCGAGATGATCTCGAACCAGCTGATCTACTACCCGACCGTGACCCGCGAGCCGTTCCGCAACCGCGGGCGGATCACCGACCTGATGGTCTCGGGCAAGCTGTTCGAGGATATCGGCCTGCCGCCGATGTCGATCGAGAACGACCGCTTCATGCTGTGCGGCTCGCCGGACATGATCCGCGACACCCGCCAACTCCTGGCCGAGGGTGGCTACGAGGAGGGCAACCACGGCGAGGGCGGCCACTTCGTCATCGAGAAAGCCTTCGTCGAGAAGTAGTCTGCCTATCCCGTCAGGCTCGTGCAGAGCAGGGTGGGCGCATAGAGCGTCCGGAACCCCGCACGGACGTAGAGCTCCTCGATCGCCCCTCCTGCGGGGCATTGCAGGAACACGTAGGCCGCACCCCGCGCCCGCGCCTCCCTCAACGCCGCTTGGACGATGGCGAGGCCGAGGCCGCGCCTCTGCCGGTCGATCCGGGTGCTGACGTTGTAAAGCCCCGCCGCTTCCCCCCTCAGGTAGAGGCTGGCACAGGCGGCGGGTCCGGTGACGTCCCGAAGGGTGAGATGCAGGGGGACGAGGCCGGGCCGCCCCCGTGCCCGCCGCAGGGCGGGCAGGTAGGTCCGTTGCAAGTGCATCCGCACAGTGGCATCGGCGGTCATGCTGGCGAAGACCCGCTCGAAATCCGCTCCCGGGGACGGGGCGCTTCGCACGCTCACGGATTCATCCGCGCCGGTCGCCGCAGGCAGGGGCTTCGCGACCATCCAACTCGCCGGGAAGATTGAGGCGGGCGCGAACAGGCGCTGCAGATCCGCGACCTCTCCGTCATCCTGCGCCAGGAAGGCGGGGGAACGACCGCGCCCCAGGGCGGCCGCCCCCGCCCAGGCGAATTGCTCCGGGGTGCGGACTCCGTAGGCGAAGTTCATCGTGGGGTCCGCGATGCCGCGTGACCAGGCGTAGCCCGCCTCGCCGGGGCCGCGCTCCGCCCCGTCGATCAGCGAGCCCGTCAGTGCCTCGATATGCGCCCTGCGCAGCGTGTCGTAGGTGGGATCTTGTTGACGCATCATGTCAGGCGACGTTCCAGGCGAGGTCGCGGCTCGTCAGGGCGGCGATCCGGTCGTGCAGATGCGGCGACAGGACGATGTCGAGATGGTCGGTGTCCGGCACCGTTTCGACGGAGAGGAGACGGTGGGTCAGCGGCGCCCAATCGATCACCGGCAGCGACCGCGCGAGGGAGTCCTCTGCGACGAAACTGCGGATCGGGACTGAACCCGGCTTCAACCGCAGAGCCCTGAATTGAAGGGCGTGGTCGATCAGGGTCCAGAGGATCCGCTCCCGGCTTCCGACCTCCGGGCCGTCGCTCGGAAGCGGCTGCGGCTCGGCCGCCAGAAAGCGCAGGAATTGTATGTCGGCCTCCGAATCCATGCGGGCGCGCAGGGCCTCCCAATGCGAGCGCATCGGGGAGCGGGTGAGGAAATCGGCGAGCATGGCTTCGTGGATCGCCTGCTCCTGATGATCGATGGGGCGGCCGGCGCCGGGCGCGAAATTGGCTTCGAGGCCGCAGGCGTCGAGCATGCCGACGCCGTCCAGAGGGAAGGCCGGGCCGAGGAGGCGAGCCGTCTCGTAGGCGAGCACGCCACCCCAGGACCAGCCCAGGAACAGGCAGCGCCCGGATCGGCCGCGCATCAGGCCGCGCACCCGCTCGGCATAGGCGGCGGCCAAGTCTGCCACCGGAGGCAGCGGCCGCACCTCCTCGACCAGGGAGGCGCACAGGAAGCCGTGCGCCTCCTGATCCGGCCCGAGTTTCCGCACCAGCGATTCGTACTCACGGGTGCTGACGAGAAGGCCGGGGAACAGGATGAGAAGCGGCTTTCCGCTTCCCGGCCGCCCCGCCGAGAGCCGCACCATCGGCGCGAGGCCGTCCTCGTCGGTCGATGCCCCGGCGTCGATCCGGGCGGCAAGTTCGGCGATGCTCGGATCGCGCAGGAGGTCGGCCACACCGATCCCGCCTCGGGGCGCGATGAGGCGCAGGCGCCCGACCAGCCGCAAAGCCGAGAGGGAATCGCCGCCCAGCGCGAAGAAGCGCCTGTCCGCATCCCGGATGGGGTAGCCCAGAACTTCGGACCAGATCCCGGCAAGACGACGCTCGGTGGCGGTGGTGGGCTCACGCCCTCCATCGTTCCCGGCAGCAGGGTCGGGCAGGGCGTTGCGGTCGAGCTTGCCGTTGGCCGTCAGGGGCAATTGGTCGAGGAGCGTGAGGCTCGCGGGCACCATCGGCTCGGGCAAGTGGCGGGCGAGGGCGGCCCGCAGGCGCCCGGCTTCTAACCGGCGCCCCGCGGCGGGCACCACATAACCCGCAAGGTAGGGTCCGGCGGGTCCTTCGCGTCGGAGCACCACGGCATCGGCCACGGCTGGAAGCCCGCGGAGGGCAGCTTCGACCTCGCCGATCTCGATCCGATGGCCACGGATCTTGACCTGGTCGTCCGCTCGTCCGGCGAAGGCGAGGCTTCCGTCGGGCCGCCGCCGCACCCGGTCACCCGTGCGATACATCCGGCCGCCGCGCATCCAGGGATTCGGCAGGAAGCGTTCCGCCGTCAGCGCCGGGCGCTGCCAGTAGCCCCGTGCAAGGCCGCCGCCGATGTACAATTCGCCGGTCTCGCCCTCGGGCACGGGGTCGAGATCCGGCCCGAGAACGTAGACCTCTCGCGCGCCCACCGGCCCGCCGATGGGTGCATAGGCCTCCGTGAAGCTCTCGCCCGGCGGCACCTTCCAGATCAGGGGCGAGATCACGCATTCGGTCGGCCCGTAGCCGTTGATCAGCAGGCGGGGCTTCAGGGCGCGTCCGAGTCGGGTGAAGGTCTCGCGGGCCATGGCCTCGCCGCCGAAGGAATAGACCTTCACCGGAGGCGCCTCACCCAGGCGCTCGGCCCAATCCGCGACTTGGCCGATGAAGCTCGTCGGGAAGCCTGCGTGGGTCACCCGATGGCGGCGGATCTGCGCCAAGGTCTCGGCGGCCGTCCAGAGGCCGGGCCCGCGCAGCACGATGCAGCCGCCCGCGACCAGGGGTGTCATCCAGCGCTCATGGCCCCCGTCGAAGGCGAAGGACAGGACATGCAGTTCGCACGAAGTCTCGTCCATCTCGTAGGCATCGGCCGTGGTGCGGCAATGCATGGCGAGAGGGCCATGCTCGACCAGAACGCCCTTCGGCCGCCCGGTCGAACCCGACGTATAGATGAGATAGGCCGGATCCTCCGGCGAGGGCATCCGGGCCGGGGCAGACACTGTATCGGCCTGCGCGAGGGTGGCGGGATCGAGCTGTTCGATGTCCGCAGGAAGCTCCAAACGCTCGGCGATGTCTGACGTCGTGATGCAATGGGCGATGCCCGCATCCTCCAGCATCATCCGCACCCGCGCCGCCGGATAGGCGGGATCGAGGGGCAGGAAGGCGGCCCCCGCCCGAAGCACACCGAGCAGCGCGCCGATGAGGTGCGGAGATCGTTCGAGGGCCACCGCGACGAGGCGCCCCTGGCCGATGCCCCGTGCGGCGAGGCCGGATGAGATCGCCGAGGCCGCCGCATCGAGTTCGCCCCGATTCAAGGCCTCGTGGCCGAACAGGATCGCCGGACGTTCGGGGGCCAGGGCGGCGAGGCGAGCGAGACGTTCCGGCACGCTTTCCCGATCCGCATCCGGCGCGAGCGACCGGGCAGGGCCGATGGCGGGAGCATGGGCCGGGTCGGCGATCCATTCGCGAGCCTGCGCGATCCCGCAGGGGCCATGCATGGATCTCCATCCCTCGGGGAGGGGGCGCGTCGCGGGCCAGAACGATCCGTGCCCCGCCTCGCTGAAGGCCACGACCACGGCGCTCGAGGTCCAGTCCGCACCGGGCTGTTCGTCCATCCCTCAACTCCCGCGCAATCCGAGGCTCCGACAGGTCTGACGAACGACCCTTCGCGCCGTTCACGGCGACCTTGCGCAAAAAATTCGCTGAACCGTGCCCCGGCCCATCCGTCAGGGGGATGCCGACGACATGCGGGAGGGTGGATGACCGGTTTGACGATAGCGGACGCAGACGGGGCGACGGTCGCCGGGAGTCGCGACGAGCCGATCCTGCGCGTGAGCGGTGATCTTGCCCCGGCCGAGGCGGTTCGCGCGATCCTGACGCGCGCCGAGGTGCTGACCGTGGGCGAAACCCGCGTCAACCGCATCACCGTCGAGGCCGAGCCGTCCGTTCGCGCGCGGCTCATCGCGATGGGCGCGGCGCGGCGGCGTGGCAATACGGCCGAGATCCTTCCCGGCCTGCTTTGGCAATGCGCCGAACGCTGGCTCCCGGCCGCCCGGCCACCCTTCCCGGAACTGTTCACCGCGACCGATGGGCGTCGCCATCCGCTCCGGCCCGAGACACCGGCGGGGACTGCCTATGCCCGCGCCATTCCCTGGCTTGGCCGGACCCTGAGCTTCCGAACCATGACCGAGCCGGGCGATGTCGCCCTGTTCTCCGCCTGGATGAACGATCCCCGTGTCGATGCGGTCTGGCAGGAGAGCGGACCGCTCTCGGCGCACGAGGGCTATATCGCCAAGCTTCAGGCCGACCCGGCGTCGCTGCCGTTGTTCGGTTGCCTCGACGGCAAGCCCTTCGGCTATTTCGAGCTGTACTGGGCGCGCGAAAGCCGCCTCGGGCCCCTCTACGAATCCGGCCCCTACGATCGCGGCTGGCATGTCGCCATCGGCGATCCGGACCTGCGCGGGCGCTCCTTCCTGTCGGCGTGGCTGCCCTCGCTCATGCACTACATGTTCCTCGACGAGCCGCGCACGCAACGCATCGTCGGCGAGCCCCGGGCGGACCACGCCCAGCAGATCCGCAACCTGCACGCCTCCGGCTTCGGCACGGTGGCCACCATCGATTTTCCGCACAAGCGCGCGGCCCTCGTCTCCCTGACGCGCGAGCACTTCTTCCACGACAGGCTCTGGGTGCCGGGCGCGGCCGCCGCCGATGCGACGGCGCGACCTCCCGCCGTGCCGGTCGATGAGCGTCCTTCTGCCGACAGAGGCGAACCATGACCGATCATCCCACCACCGACGACATCATCGGCATCGGGTTCGGCCCGGCCAACCTGTCGCTCGCCATCGCCCTGCGCGATGCGCTGGCGGGCGGCTCCCTGCGGCCCTCCTTCCGCTTCATCGAGCGGCAGGACCGGTTTGGCTGGCACCGGGCCATGATGCTGCCCGGCGCGGACATGCAGATCAGCTTCGTGAAAGACCTTGTCTCACTCCGCGATCCGACGAGCCCGTTCAGCTTCCTGAATTACCTGCATGTGAAGGGCCGGTTGACCACCTTCCTCAACCTCAAGACGTTCAACCCGTCGCGTGTCGAATACAATGATTACCTGGCCTGGGCGGCGGATCACTTCGCCGATTCCGTCTCCTATGGCGAAGCGGTCGAAGCCGTCCGCCCGGAAACACGAGATGGGCGCTTGGCCGCCTTCGTGGTGGAGGCGAAGGACGGTTCGGGCGCGCGCCGCTCGCGCCGCTGCCGCCACCTCGTCGTCGCGGCGGGGGGCGATCCGGCGGTTCCGGAGCCCTTCGCCGCGCATCTGCGCGACCGGCGGGTAATCCATTCGTCGTGGTATCTCCCCGGCATCGCGCAGGCGCTCGGGGCGCCGCGCCTCGACGGGCCGGAGTCGCGCATCCTCGTAGTGGGCGGCGGTCAGAGCGCCGTGGAGATCGTCACCGACCTCGGCCAGCGTTACCCCCGCGCGCGCATCGACCTCGCGATCCGCGCGCCCGCCCTGAAGCCCGCTGACGACAGCCCCTTCGTCAACGAGATTTTCGATCCCGCCTCGGTGGACCGCATCCACAATGCGCCGCCGGAGCTTCGCGCGGATCTCATCGCCGCCCATCGGTCCACGAACTACGCGGTGGTCGATGCGGATCTGATCCAAGCCTTCTACGCCACCCTCTATGAGCAGGAGGTGAGCGGCCATGCGCGCTACAGGCTGCTGCGGAACACGCAGGCCACGGCGCTGGAGGCGACGGGCGAGGGACTGCGCGCGACCCTGCGCGACACTGTGGCCGGGACCGAGGAGCGGCAGGCTTACGCGGCCATCGTCTGCGCCACGGGCTACCAGCGGGCCACTCTCCCCGCGATCCTCGAACCGCTTCGCCCGTTCCTCGCCAGCGAGACCGCCGACCGCCATTATCGCGTGCCGTTGTGCCCCTCCGAGCCCCGCGTGAGCCTGCACTTGCAAGGCTTCAGCGAGCCGACCCATGGGCTGACCGAAACGCTGCTCTCGATCCTGCCGGTGCGGGCGGGCGCCATCACCCGGACAATCCTCGGGGAGGAGCAGGCAGTTCGATCCGCGATCCGTTCCGCCGCGATCCGGCAATGAGCCGAGCAATGACCCGCCCGCGCAGCCGCCCCATCGACCTCGCGGAGGATGGAATCGTCGGCCTGATCCTGAGGCTGTCCGGGCCCGCGATCCTCGGCATCTCGGCCCATGCCCTGCAGATGCTGGTGAATGCGTGGTTCGTCGCCGATCTCGGTGCGACTGCGATCGCCACCATCGCCATCGCCTATCCGGTGACGCTGCTCGTCGCGGCGCTAGGCTACGGCGCCGGGGTCGCTGCGGCCTCTCAGGTGGCGCGGGCTTTGGGTGCGGGCGATGCCAACCGCGCGGGGGCCGCCGCCGCCCTCGGCTTCTGGCTCGCCCTGCCCATGGGTGGCGCCGTCACGGTCGCGATCCTTTCAGATACGCCCGCATGGCTCCGGCTCCTCGGCGCCGACGTGGCCCTCGCCACTGCGGCTGCACCCTACACAGCGCTGTCCACCGTCGGAACGGCGCTGATGCTGGTGATGATCGTCGGCGGATTCGTGGTGCGCGCGCAGGGTCATGCGCGGCTCAGCGGTGCGATCATGATCGGAGGTTTCAGTCTCAACATCCTGCTCGATTGGGTGCTGATCCGGCTCTGCGGCCTCGGCACATCGGGTGCCGGATGGGCGGCGGTCGGGTCGCAACTCGTGGGCGCATTCGCCTATGTCGTATGGTTCGCCAAAGGGCGTGGCGCCTTGCGGCTACGCTCTCCCTGGCGAGGCACGCCCGGCCTGCTGGCCGAGGCTTTGCGGCTCGCCGTGCCCGTGACCGGATCGAGCCTGCTCGCCGCCTTCGCCATGGCTTTGTTCGTGGAGGCCGCGGCCCCCTACGGCGAGGCCGCCGTGGCCGCCCAGGGTATTGCCCTGCGGCTCACGCTCGTGGCGGCCCTGCCGCTTCTGGGGCTGGTGGCCGGTGCGCAAGCCGTTCTCGGCCACGCCGCAGGTTCGGGCCGCAGCGACCGGCTGGCCCATGCCCTCGGCTTCACCGTCGCGGCGTCGCTCGCTTACGGGGTCGTCGTCGGCGGCCTGATGATCTTGCTGGCGCGGCCCCTGGTGTCCCTGTTCGCCCAGGAACCGGAAACCGCGCGGGAGGGCGCCCGCGCGGTCGCGATCTTTGCGGTCGCCTTCGTGCCGGTCGGACTACAACTCGCCGCCGCGACCCTGTTCCAGGCGATCGGTGCGCCGCGCCGGGCCGCCGTCGTGTCCCTGGCGGCGCAGGGGCTGGCGCTGATCCCGCCTCTGCTGATCCTGCCGACCCTGTTCGGTTACGACGGCGTCCTTTGGAGCCGTATCGTGGCCGAGTTCTGCGCGGATGGCCTGGGCCTTCTGTTGATGCTCGCATGGGCGGCGGAGGTCCGCCGGACAATCGGCGCAGCGCCGGTCGAGGGCCGCGAGGCAGTGCAGATGCCCCCTTCTCACAAGCCCGCACACCAGGGCGCGTGAGACGCCGAGCTTCCGCGCGATCTCGATCTGGGGCATGCCTTCGACCCGGTGTAGACGAAACGCCGTCTGGGTCGGCTCCGGCAGTTCGGCGACGGCGGCCTCGACCCTGCGGAGGGATTCCCGAGAGGCCGTCGCCGTCTCGGGCGTGCCTCCCGCTGCATCGACCGGATCCGGCGCGACGTCGAGCGTCGAAAACAGCCGCCGCTCGAAGCTGCGCCGCCTCGCGCGATCGAGGGCGAGGTTGCGGACCATGCGTCCGACATAGGCGGCCTCTGTCCCGGCCTCGGCCTGCGGCGGATCTGCAAGGATCCGCAAGAGGACGTCCTGAACCACATCCTCAGCGAGGGCCGGGCAATCGAGAATCCGACGCGCCTTGTGCAGGTAGGCCGCGCGGTAGCGCTCGAGCGCGGCCACGCACATCGCGCCCGCTGCCGACCAAGGCGCGCCCGCTTCATGGTGATGAGACAGTAGCACAGCGAGACCTGCGTCGTATTCTGAATGTCTCGCAGCTAGCACGCTCCGGAATTTGCGAACAATCGCTATCTTTCAAAATTAAAACGATTAAAAACAGGATCCTATATTTACTGAAGAGCACAATATTATTTCCAACTCTAAGGACGTCCGATGTCTCTGTTTCCCGCGGAGTGGAGGCGCAACGCGCGGGCGGCAGAGCGGCCTGTGCGCCCTTAGGACGAAGCCTCTTGGAGATATTTTGCAGTGCAATGAAAGTTTAGGCTGCGGCGCGGCAGGGGTTATCCCCGGCCGACCTGACAGATCGAAGACATTATGCAGAATGGTGCAAGTGACCGCTTGCTTTCCCCCCAGTGCTGCTTTGTACTGGCGTCCACGGAGCTGCCGACAGAGCAGCCCTGATCGGGAGGAAGCATGGCCTCGGTGGGAATCCGCGAGGTTCGCAAGGCTTTCGGATCGACGAATGTCCTTCACGGTGTGTCGGTAGACATCCGTGACGGGGAGTTCGTGATCCTCGTCGGCCCATCGGGCTGCGGAAAGTCGACCCTTTTGCGGATGATCGCCGGGCTGGAGAATATCTCCGGCGGGGAGATCCGCATCAGCGACCGCGTCGTCAACGATGTGCCGCCCAAGGAGCGGGACATCGCCATGGTGTTCCAGAACTACGCGCTCTATCCGCATCTGACGGTGCGGGAGAACATGGCCTTCTCGATGCGGATCCGGAAGGCGCCCGCCGCCGAGATCGACCAGCGCGTCGCCAAGGCGGCGCAGATCCTGGGCCTCGCCCCGCTGCTGGACCGGTACCCGCGCCAACTATCCGGCGGCCAGAGGCAGCGCGTGGCCATGGGCCGGGCGATCGTCCGCGATCCGCAGGTCTTCCTGTTCGATGAGCCGCTCTCGAACCTCGATGCCAAGCTGCGCGTGGCCATGCGCACCGAGATCAAGGAACTGCACCAGCGTCTGAAAACCACGACGATTTACGTCACCCACGACCAGATCGAGGCCATGACCATGGCCGATCGCATCGTGGTGATGCATGACGGGATCGTCGAGCAGATCGGGGCGCCCCTCGAACTTTACGACCGGCCCGACAACCTGTTCGTCGCGGGCTTCATCGGCTCTCCCGCCATGAACTTCGTACCGGGCAAGGTTCGCTCGAATGGAAGCCTCGTCTTCGTGAGCGACGGCGGCCTGACCGTACCTTTGACGAGCGCACCCGCCTCCGTTGAAGGGCGCCCTCTCATCCTCGGCATCCGCCCCGAGCATTTCGACCTCGCCCCGGACGGCATCTCTGCCGAGGTCGTGGTGGTGGAGCCGACCGGCTCCGAGACGATGCTTGCGGTGCGCGCCGGGGGGCAGGATCTCACTGCCGTCCTGCGCGACCGTGTGCGCGAGCGGCCGGGCGAGACGGTCACCCTGCGTCCGAATTGCGTCCATTTCTTCGACGCCGAGACTGGCCGACGCCTGCCGAATTGACCCGCCGAACCGGCCTGCGAAGCAGGCATCGGGGCACGCCATGCCCCGCGAACAACCAAGACTCGAGGGAGACGCCCAGGATGACCGTTCTCGACCGCCGTTCCCTCCTCGCCGGTGCCGCCGCCGCGACGGGCCTCGCCGCCGGGGGCGATCTCCTCGGCTTCGCCAAGGCTTGGGCGCAGAGTACCGAATGGAAGCCGGAAGCGGGCGCGAGCCTGTCGCTGCTGCGCTGGAAGCGGTTCGTCCCCGCCGAGGACGAGGCCTTCATGAGGCTGGTCGATGCCTTCACCAAGGCCACCGGCGTGAAGGTGACGGTGACGAACGAATCCTTCGACGACATCCAGCCCAAGGCGTCGGTTGCCGCCAATACGGGGCAGGGGCCGGACATGGTCTGGGGCCTGTTCTCCTTCCCCGCCCTGTTCCCGGACAAGTGCCTGCCGCTTGAGGATGTCGCGGACTCGCTCGCCAAGAAATATGGCCCGTGGTTCCCGTCTGCGGAGGCCTACGGCAAGGTCAAGGGCAAGTGGATCGCCATTCCCGTGGCGTTCAATGGCGGATATCCGAACTATCGCATCTCGGCGATGAAGAAGGCTGGCTTCGACAAGTTCCCGACCGATACGGCGGGCTTCCTCGAACTCTGCCGGGGCCTGAAGAAGAACAACACGCCCGCCGGTTTCGCGCTCGGCCATGCCACGGGCGACGGCAACACGTGGTGCCACTGGGCGCTCTGGTCCCACGGCGCCAACCTCGTGGATGCCAACGAGAAGATCGTGATCAACTCGCCCGAGACGGCCAAGGCGCTCGAATACGTGAAGTCTTTGTACGAGACCTTCGTGCCGGGCACGGTCTCTTGGAACGATTCCTCGAACAACAAGGCGTTCCTGGCGGGCGACCTCTACCTTACCAATAACGGCATCTCGATCTATGCCGCCGCCAAGAAGGACAACCCGAAGCTCGCCGAGGACATGGACCATGCGGTCTGGCCGGTCGGCCCCGCAGGCAAGCCGACCGAGTTCCAGCTCGCCTTCCCGATCCTGGCCTTCAAGTATTCGAAGGCCCCGAACGCCTGCAAGGCGTTCATCAGCTTCATGATGGAGGCGAGCAATTACGGCCCCTGGCTCGAGGCGGCCCAGGGCTACCTGTGCGAGCCGCTCTCGAACTACCCGAAGAACCCGATCTGGACGAGCGACCCGAAGAACGCCGTGTTCGCGGAAGCCGGACGGCGCTCGCTGGCGGCGGGCGGGCTTGCTCCGGTGAGCGAGCGCATCGCGGCCGTGCTGGCGGATTTCGTCATCGTCGACATGTTCGCGAGCCACTGCACCGGTCGCGAGGACGTCAAGGGCGCCATCCGCAACGCCGAGCGCGCGGCCACCCGCATCTTCCGGAACACCTGACGGAACAGGGCGGAGGCGACACCATGGCGAACACGGCCCTGACCCAGCCCGCTGCGATCGCGGTGCCCACCCGCTCCGGGTGGCAGCGCCTGCGTGCGAGCCGGGGCTGGGCCGGTTTCTGGTTCATGCTACCGACCGCCCTGATCCTCGGGCTGTTCCTGGCCTATCCGCTGCTGAAGGGAATCTGGCTGTCCTTCACCAATGCGCGGATCGGGCGCGAGGGCGTGTTCATCGGCCTTGAGAACTACGAGTGGCTGCTGGACGACGACGTGTTCTGGCTCTCGGTCTTCAACACCTGCCTCTACACGGTCGTCGCCTCGGTGGTGAAGTTCGGCGTCGGGCTCTATCTCGCCCTGCTGCTCAACAAGAACATGCCGTTCAAGTCGATCATCCGGTCGATCGTGCTGATCCCCTTCGTGGTGCCGACGGTGCTGTCAGCCATCGCCTTCTGGTGGATCTTCGACAGTCAGTTCTCGATCATCTCCTGGTCGCTGCGCCACCTCGGGATCATCGACGGCAACATCGATTTCCTCGGCGATCCGACGATGGCCCGCGCCTGCGTGATCTTCGCCAACATCTGGCGCGGCGTGCCCTTCATCGCCATCACCCTGCTCGCCGGGCTTCAGACCGTCTCGCCCTCGCTCTATGAGGCCGCGACGCTCGATGGCGCCTCGAACTGGCAGATCTTCTCGCGGATCACCCTGCCGCTGCTCACCCCGATCATCGCCGTGGTGATGACCTTCTCGGTGCTGTTCACCTTCACCGATTTCCAGTTGATCTGGGCCATGACCCGCGGCGGGCCGGTGAACGCCACGCACCTGATGGCCACCTTGTCCTACCAGCGCGGCATCCTTTCGGGGACGCTCGGCGAAGGTGCGGCCATCGCTACTGCCATGGTGCCGTTCCTGCTCGCGGCCATCGGAATTTCATGGTTCGGGCTTCAGCGCCGGGCTTGGCAGTCCGGGGGAGACGACCGATGAGCGCGCCCGCACCCCCCGCCCACGCCGATCCGCACATCGGCTCCGTGATCGAGGCGCGTCCGGCCGGGATCACCGACAATTCCGAGGGCATGGCCTATCTGGAACGGCTGCCCCGGCGGCTCGTGACCACCTACCTGCCGCTCCTCATCATTCTCGCGGTGCTGCTGTTCCCGTTCTACTGGATGGCGCTCACCGCCATCAAACCGGATGAGCAATTGATCGACATGGAGCGGTACAACCCGTTCTGGGTCGTGGAGCCGACCTTCAAGCACATCCACAAGCTGCTGTTCGAGACGCAGTATCCACGCTGGCTCTGGAACACGATGTATGTGTCCGTGGCGGCGACCGTTCTGTCGCTGTTCGCCAGCGTACTCGCGGCCTATGCCTGCGTTCGGATCCGTTACCGGGGGGCGGGCTGGGTCGGCGCGGCGATCTTCCTCGCCTATCTCGTGCCGCCCTCGATCCTGTTCATTCCGCTCGCTACGATCATTCAGGCCTATGGCCTGTTCGATTCGCCGATCGCCCTCATCCTGGCCTACCCAACGATCCTGATCCCGTTCTCCACCTGGCTGCTGATGGGCTACTTCAAGACCATCCCATACGAGCTGGAGGAATGCGCGCTGATGGACGGCGCGAGCCGGTGGCAGATCCTGACGAAGATCATCCTGCCGCTCGCCTTCCCAGGCCTGATTTCGGCGGGGATCTTCTCGCTGACGCTGTGCTGGAACGAGTTCATCTACGCGCTGACCTTCCTGTCCTCGACGCAGAACAAGACGGTTCCGATTGCGGTGGTCAGCGAGTTCGTGGATGGCGACGTCTACAAGTGGGGATCACTGATGGCGGGCGCGCTGCTTGGCTCGCTGCCGCTCGTGATCCTCTACTCGTTCTTCGTAGAATACTACGTCTCGGCTCTGACCGGCGCCGTGAAGGAATAGCCTGGTCGGCGGGGGGAAGGGCCGATGCCCTTACCCGATTGAGCTGCAGCAGACGCGATCAGGCGAATTGCGGGGTTCCGCCGGTTGCGGTGCTCTCGTCCGAAGCGCCGGGAGTCAGCTTGTCGGCCACATGGACGACCAGCAGGCACTGAACGGCGGCGAGGAGGACGAAAGCGGAAATGGCGGTGGCGATCATCGATGCCTCGGTGGCTATGTTGCGGTGCGACATCCCCGATATAGATCGGGATATCCGGTATACCAACTGCAGAATGCCAAATTTCCCATGCGTTGATTGCATGGGCGGCTGCGTCTGCTGAGGAGGTATTCCGATCGCACTGCTCGTGGCGAAGCCATCGTGGTTACGAGCCACCGTCCCGTAGCCGAATTTGGCGCACAGGGCAGCGTCCGCCGCTCACAAATCACGGCGTTTATTGCAACTGCACAGGGAATTTCTGAGCGGTTGCAATATTGCGGGCAATCGAGTTGCGCCTGACCGCCCCTGCGATGGCGGCCACGCATTTCGCGGCGCGATCAGTCGAGATGGTTGCCGTAGGCCTCGACATGGGCTGCCAAGCCAAGCCCATGCTCGCGCACGAGACGTTCAGCCAAGTCGGCATCGCGGGCTTCGAGGGCCTCGATGATCTTCACGTGCTCGTCGATGGAGGTCGAGGCGCGGTCGCCCTGCCGCAGGGCGGTGTTACGGATACCCCGGACATGCATCAGCAAATTGCTGCACAGGCTCTGGATCACCTCGCTCTGCCCGAGGGACAGGATCTTCTGGTGGAAGCGGATGTTGGCTTCCGAATATTCGTCGAGGTGCTCCTGAGGTTTGCCCTCGAAGAATTCGGGAAACATCCGCCGGATGCAGGCGAGGTCGTCGTCCGAGGCTTGGCTGCAGGCGAGCCGCGCGGCCATGCTCTCCAGGGCCGTCCAGGCCTGGATCATGCCGACGATCTCCTTGCGGGTCTTCTTGACCACGAAGATGCCGCGCCGGGGCTCGTTGCGCACGAAACCTTCCTGCTCCAGCACGGTCAGCGCCTCGCGGATCGGCGTGCGGCTGACACCGAGCGATTGCGACAGGCTGCGCTCGTCCAAACGGATGTCACCGGACTGGCCGTAGATATCCATATTGGTGATGGCGGTTTTCAGCGCCTCATAGGCCAGCGTGCGGAGGCTCGTCGCCGGGACGATCGGGGTGATCGCGAGATTCTGCATTCTGTTCTACGACAATTCTGCGCGAGCCCGGTGCGGCGCCGGCACGGAAGACATCCCGCGCGGTCCCGGAGGATGGCGGCTCACGCCGGGAAACACAAGGCGCAGGCCCCCGTCTGACGGGGATGATGGAGAGTTGCCGAACCGAACCGGCGATCACATCTTCGTCCCGACACGGAAATGGGGGCGACGGAATGGGTTTGCTCGATGGGTTGCTGGGGCATGGCAGTGCCGTCGATGCCGCGTCGCTGCAGCAGCGTCTCGACGGCATCCTGATCCAGGGGGAGACGGCCCGGCTCGCCTTCAAGATCATCCGTGACGTCTTCGTCTTCACCGAGCGCCGGATCATCCTCATCGACGTTCAAGGCGTGACGGGGAGCAAGGTCGAATTCATGTCCGTGCCCTATCGGGCGATCACGCGCTTCTCTGTCGAGACGGCGGGAACGTTCGATCTCGATGCCGAGCTCAAGATCTGGGTGTCCGGCGCGGATCAGCCGATCGAGCGCACCTTGAAGAAGGGCGCCGACGTGCGTGGCATCCAGCGCGCCCTGGCCGAGGGGGTCCTCCGCTAAGCGAGCCGCGCGGCGTCGCGCCACAGCCAGAGGGCGGAGAGGAGCAGCGAAAGTGTCGCGAGGGCGCTTGTCCAGACCATCGCCTCCGCGCCCGAGCCGAGGGCGCGCACCAGAAGCGGCCCGGCGATCTGCCCAGCGGCGAAGGACGCTGTCATCCTTGCGAGGAGCGGTGTCGGATTGTCCGGCCGCGCCTCTCGCGCCAGTTGCAGACCCGCCATGGTCGCCACCATGAACGTACCGCCCACCAATACCGCTGACGCGGCGATCGCCGGAAGGGTCCGCAGGTAGATCGGCAGGGCGGTGCCGAGCGCCATCACGGCCTGCGCCACGGCCCAGATGCGCTGGCGCGATCCATGCGGGAGCCAGCGGGCGATTGCCGCCACCGAGAGGGCGGCGGCAAGCCCGAAGAGGGGCCAGGTGAGGCCGAAGACCAGCGGGTCTGGGGCGAGATCGCGCGCCATGGCGGGCAGGAACGTCGCGGGGACGATGTAGCCGAAGCCGAACGTTCCGTAGCAGAGGACGAGAGCGAGGGGGCTGCTCCGGCGCGCGGGTTCTGCGACGGGGGCCGCTTTCCCCGGTGCATCCGCCACGTGGGTGGTCTGCCCCCGTGAGAGGGACCAGACCAGCAGGGCCCCGAGCCCTGCGATCACCCCGAGTTCGAGCCACAGCCAATGCGCCTGCTGACGCCCCCCGAGCCACGTCAGCAGGCCCGCGAAGGCGATGCCCGCACCGACCCCGGTGTAGATCCACGCTCCCGACGCCCCGGCCTTTCGACGGCTGAGTTCCGCGAGGCACCAGCCGCTGGCGCAGACCAGCGCCCAGGCACTGAACACGCCTGCCGCCGCTCGCAGCCCAGCGCCCAGGCCCGGGATCGCCACCCGGCCGATGGCGACCATCGCGACCGTCGTTACTGCGACGCCAACGAGGCTCAGAAGCAGCCCCCGGCGCGGATGCCCCGAGAAGCGTGACGCGGTGAGTGCGCCGATGAGGTAGCCGACGTAATTCGCCGCCGCCCATTCCGCGCCGGATGCCGCGTCGAGGGCGCCGTCCCTCACCATCAGCGGCATAAGCGGGGTGAAGGCGAAACGCCCGATCCCCATGGCGATGGCCAGGGCGACGAGTCCGCTGCCGACCACCGGATGGGCTGCGCGATCCGGTTCGGCGCGGGTGAGACTCAGGGCGTTCATCGGCCCATGGTTGAGCATTCCTGTGGCGGGGGCGGAAGCGATCTCGGCGTCAAAGCCCTATCGATCCTCACCTTTCCTCAACGCCACGGAGCTGGCGCATCTTCCACATCGGCTCGACCGCGCGCGTCTAGGCCGCCCGCGCGAGACCGAGGGCGAGCTCCATGCCTTCGCGGGAGCCCAGCACCGCCGACCGTTCCGCCCGCGACAGGCCGGCCCAGGCCGTCTCGAAGTCGTCCGCATCGGCGAGCTTGGCGCAGCCGACGACGAGGTTCGCGTCGATGGCGCCTTGCCCGCGCTGGCGCGGCGGGGGCAGGGCATCGAGGTGATGTTGCCGCAGCGCGGGGTCGCGGATGAGCCGCCGCATGGCGTCCTCTTCCTCGACGTCGCCGAGTTGGCGATAGAGGGCGAGCGCCCTTTGCAGCGAGGGTGGCGGGGCTGCTTCCTCCGGTATGCGCAACAGGCCGACCTTGCGCAGGGCCCGCCCCGCGCTGCGGCTCGAGGTCAGCAGCACCAGCGGCACGGCGAGGCCGAGACCCACCAGCACGGGCGTCATCCAAAGGAAGAGCGGCGTCGAGACCGCGTAGGCCGCGCCCGCAAGGATCAGCCCGAACACGGTGTATTGCCAGTAACCGGCGATGACCGCGCCCACGGGCACGCGGCCATCGTCCCGCTTCTGCGCGTTCCAGCCGGAATCGCGGCCGAGCAGGACACCGACCACCGCCGAGGATTGGATCAACATGGCGATCGGTGCGATCAGGCCGCCGATCAGCGTCTCCACAAGCACGCCGCCGAACGCGCGGATGCCCCCGCCGCAGGCCCGCCGCAGCCGACCGTCGAACAGCAGAGCGATGTAGGCCATGATCTTCGGCGCCAGCAGCACCGCCATGGTGGCGGTGAAGAGCTGCTCGGCGAGCACGGGATCGACCTTCGGCCAGTTCGGGAACAGCGAAGGCCCGTCGCCGAAATAGTCCGGGCGGACGAAGCGCGTCTGCAACGAGATCAAGACGCCGAACAGCAGGAAGATCAGCCACAGGGGCGAGGTGACGTAGCTGCCGATGCCCATCATCAGGTGCAGGCGGCTCACCCAATGCAGGCCGCGCGTCGGCAGCACGGCGGCGTGCTGGATGTTGCCCTGGCACCAGCGCCGGTCACGAACGGCGACATCGGTCAGCGAAGGCGGGCCTTCCTCGAAGCTGCCCGGCAGATCGGCGACCATATGCACGGCCCAGCCGCCCCGGCGGATCAGGGCGGCTTCCACGAAATCATGGCTGAGGACGTGCCCGCCGAAGGGCGCGCGGCCGGGCAGGATCGGCAGGCCCGCCTGCTCGGCGAAGGCGCGCGTGCGGATGATGGCGTTGTGTCCCCAGTAGTTGCCTTCGGTGCCGTGCCAGCGGGCGATGCCATGGGCGATGAGCGGCCCATAGATACGCCCGGCGAATTGCTGCATCCGCGCGAACAGGGTGGTGCCGTTCACGATCACCGGCAGGGTCTGGATGAGGCCCGTGCCGGGCTCCCGCTCCATCATTGCGGCCATTCGCACGATGGTGGCGCCCTCCATCACGCTATCCGCGTCGAGGATGAGCATGAAGGGATAGGCGCCGCCGAAGCGTCTGACCCAATCGGCGATGTTGCCCGCCTTGCGCTCGGTGTTCTTGGCCCGGCGCCGGTAGAAGATGCGTGCCGCGCCGCCGGTCCGTTCGCGGAGGGCGAGGAACGAGGCCTCCTCGGCGATCCAGACATTGGGATCGGTCGTGTCGCTGAGGATGAAGAAGTCGAACTGGTCGAGCCGCCCGGTCGCTTCGAGGGATTCGTAGATCGACTGCAGCCCCGCCGCGATCCGCGCCGGGTGCTCGTTGTAGCAGGGCATCAGGAGCGCCGTGCGCGTCGTCAGGGCAGGAAGGGGCTCGTCATCCCCGCGCCGCTGCCGGGTGAGCATGTCGATGAGGCCGCCCAGCGCGCTCGTGAAGGCCAGCGCGATCCAGGCGAACAGCACCACGTAGAGCACCAGCACCGCCCAGCCGAGGAAGCTCTGCCCAGCGCCGTTCAACACCAGATACATCTGGCGGCCACCGATGGCGGTCATCACCACCGCCCCGCCGATGACGAGGGCGCGACGTAGGGCGAGCCCCCGCGTAGGGGGGATCAGGCCGGTCTCCCGCCGGGGCTCAGCCTTCAGGGACTGGACCGGCATCTCCAGAGGTGATGGCGGCGGAAGAGCGGGATGTGTCGCCTCGGCCGGGGCGGCCTCCAGCGCCTGCATCAGGAGGCGGTCCAGCGATAGAGCCACGTCTCCGAGACCGGGCCGGACTCGCCGAGCAGGACGCAACGCAACTCCGCGAGCTTGTCTCCGCCATGCTCCAAGTGGAAGCTGACCCGCCATCCCCCGGTCTCCGGATTCGGGAGGGCGAGCACGTTCGAGATTTTACCCTTGCTGGTGGTGATCTCGGGCTTGAACGGCGCGTCGGCAGACTTGCCCTTCACCGCCTCGCCCACGAGGTCGATGACGAAGATGCGGGAGTTTTCGGCCTGCCCCGCGCCGATGAAGGTCTTGGTCACCCGCGCGAGCTGCGTCGGCCACGGCGTGTCCCAGGCCCAGTGCATCCGGTAGGTGAAGGTGTACTCGCCGTGCGCGGCCAGCTTGTCCTTCGGCCGCCAGAACGAGACGATGTTGTCGTTGGTTTCGTTGGCGGTCGGGATCTCCACGAGGTCGATGGCGCCCTGACCCCAATCGCCGATCGGCTCGATCCATAGGCTCGGCCGCTTGTCGTAGCGCGCTTCGAGATCTTGGTAATCCGCGAAGATCCGGTCGCGCTGCATCAGGCCGAAACCGCGCGGATTGGCCTGTCCGAACACGCTGAACTGAAGATCCACCGGGTTGCAGAGGGGGCGCCAGATCTGCTCGCCCTGGCCGGTCCACATCAGCAGCGCTTCGGAATCGTAGACGGCCGGGCGCCACTCGTCGAACCGGCGGGAATCCTTCGGCGAGAGCTGATACATGCTGGTGAGCGGCGCGATGCCGACTTCGGTGATGTCGACGCGCGGGTAAAGCACGCTTTCCACGTCGAACACCGTGGCCGAGCCCGGTCGCACCGTGAAGCGGTAGGCGCCTGTCACGCTTTCGCTGTCGAGCAGGGCGTAGATGACGAGGGCGGGCGAATCCGGTTTCGGCTTCTCCAGCCAGAACGAGCGGAAGCGGGCGAATTCCTCACCCTTCGGGTTGCCGGTACCGATGGCGAGGCCCCGCGCCGAGAGCCCGTATTGCTGGCCCTTGGTGATCGCGCGGAAATAGCTGGCCCCGAGGAAGGCGCAGAGTTCGTCGCTGTCACCGCCGCCCTGCGATGGCACATGGATGCGGAAGCCCGCGAAGCCGAGCGGCTCCGTCACGCGGAAGTTGGGGTCGTCATAGGTGAAGAGGTCGGCGCTGTAGGGCACCGCCGTCGCCTTGCCGTCGACGACCTCGAAGATGTCCACGGCGGGGCGGAACAGGAAGCCGCGCGGGAAGAACTGCACCTCGAAGGGCAGCTTCTGGTCGCGCCAGAGCGCGCGCTCCTTGCGAAATCGGATGCCGCGATACTGATCGTAGCTCAGGGACTTGATCGCGCCGGGCAGATCGGTCGACGGCGCCTTGAACGGCTGCTTCGCCAGAGCCTGTGCGAGGCGGCGGACAGTCGACCCCTCGAACGGTCCTGGTCCCGGAACGGCGGCCTGCTTGTCGTTGCCCTCGGCAAGGGCGGCCTTCGGCAGAAGGACCGTCTCCAGCAGCCCGGCGAGGGCCACGCCGGAGCCGCCCAGGAGGACGTTACGTCGATGCACGGGGATCACTACTCCTGCGGATCACGGAGCAACAGATATGGCCAAGGTGGCCGTTTGGTTCCGTGAAGAAGTGTGCACCGCACTACAACGGCCGCCGGAGCTTCGTCCAGCGGCCGGGAACGCCGGTTCAGGCGGCCTTCGAACGGGGCGAAGGCTGCTCCGCCGGTCGGCCGAGGCCGAGCGACTTGGCGAGGTTCGAGCGCTTCTCGCTGTAGGCGGGGGCGACCATCGGATAGTCCGCGCCGAGGCCGAACTTCTCGCGGTAGCTCGCCGGGTTGAACCCATGCGCCGCAAGGTGGCGCTTCAGCGTCTTGTAACGGCGACCGTCGATGAAGCTGATGATCGCATCCTGCTGCACCGACTTGCGGACCTGAGCAGCACTGGGCTTCTCGACCGCCTCTTCCTCAGGGGCGGGAGCGCCGTTCGCGAGCGTGCCAAGAGCCTGATGGATGGTGATGATCAGCGCGGGCAGATCAGCCGCAGCGACATGATTGTTGGAGACGTAGGCGGCGACGATGTCGCTGGCAGCTACGATGAAGTCGAGGCGTTGGCCCTCGGTTTCCTGAGACATTCGCATTTTTCCATGATTGCACCCTCAGGTGCCAAATGAGCTTTCTTTATCGAATAAGCAAGCTCGAAAGCCATTATTGACGTGGATTACAGATCAGCGTCGAGGGAATGGCTTCGGCAAAAGTGGCAATTTCGGCTGTGCTTTGGAGCACATGCCACGCTTCTAGCGGGCTTGGTCGCGAAAGAGCGTATCCCTCCAGATTGAGCGGTAGATATTGCCTGACAAGCGCCGAGGCGAACCGGTGATTGGTTAAAATGAATTTACCGGTATGGCGTGATGATCCGCAATATAAGTCGCCGGCTAACATAGGTGTTTCCGGGCGGTGCGGGCGGGGAGCGCAAGCAAAGGGATAGATGCGTCGAGTGAACGTTCGCCCAGGCCTCAGGTTGAATTGAGGAGCCACAAAGAACCTCTGCCGTTCTTCGGGTGGCCTGTCCTCGATGGAACGCGCCATGGCCCAGCAAATTTGGATTGATCGAGATGCCCGTTCCGACCGGCCATCGGAGCACGGCCGCCTCTACGATGTGACGGCCGATCTGGCTTATCTGCGCCTTGCTATCGTCAACGTGGTGTTCTGGGGAGCCCCCGGGGCGGGCGATCGAGAATGGGTGCTGATCGACGCGGGCCTCATGGGCTCCCGCGCCGCGATCAAGGCTGCGGCGGCCGCACGTTTCGGGCCGGGGAGCAGACCGGCGGCCATCGTGCTCACACACGGCCATTTCGACCATGTCGGTGCCCTGGAAGACCTCGCCGAGGAGTGGGACGCGCCGGTCTGGGCGCATACCCTGGAACGCCCCTATCTCGACGGGTCCGCTTCCTATCCTCCTGCTGCCGCCAAAGTGGGGGGCGGGGCGCTCGCACGCCTCTCGACGCTGTTCCCGCGTGATCCGGTCGATGTCGCAGATCGGCTGCATCTCCTCCCCGAAGACGGCTCGGTGCCGCCCATGCCGGGCTGGCGCTGGATCCATGTCCCAGGGCATTCGGTCGGCCAAGTCGCCCTCTGGCGCGAGGCCGATCGCAGCCTCATCGCGGGTGATGCCTTCGTCACCACGGCGCAGGAATCGGTCTACGCCGTGACCTTGCAGGTGCCGGAGATCCACGGGCCGCCGATGTACTTCACGGTGGATTGGGGCGCGGCTCGGCACTCGGTCGAAAAATTGGCTGCCCTCGAGCCGCAACGCGCGATCACCGGCCACGGACGGCCGCTCCAGGGGCCAGCACTGCGCTCCGGCCTCTACAGGCTGGCCGCGCAGTTCGACAGCGTAGCCGTGCCGCGCCGGTCGCCATACCGCGATGCCCCGGTGCGGGCTGGTGACAAGGGCGCCTATTTCCCGCCGGACCGCAGGATATCTTGGGACGAAGCCGATGACCGTCGTATGGCCCGAGGGCTCGCATGGTTCGGTATCGGCCTCGGCTTGGTCGAGGTGCTGGCGCCCGGGAAACTCGCGCGCGTTATCGGCCTCGAAGGCCACGAACGCACGCTTCAGGCGTTCGGCTTGCGCGAGATCGCGTCGGGTGCGGCGATGCTCGCGGGCTCGGAGCCGGAGCGTCGCTTGGGCTTGCGGGTCGGCGGCGATTTGCTCGACGCCGCCCTTCTGGCACAGGGGCTCGGGCCCTCGAATCCCGAACGCCACCGCACCCTCATGGCGCTGGCGGCGGTCTCACCGGTGGTCGTGCTGGATCTGGTCCATTGGCTGCGGGCGCGCGAGAACGTCGAGCGCCAGCGCCGAACGGCCAAGGCGACGCGGGTCGCCTAGGCGCTCTTTTCCCGCTGCGTGACGACCAGCGCCCAGATGGTCGCCGGGATCCAGCCGATCAGCGTCAGGTGAAGAATGATGCAGAGGATGCCCTGGAAGATCTTGCCCCGCAGGAACATGGCAAGCCACGGCGCCAGGAAGCAGATGATGATCATGACCATGGGCAAACGTCTCCTTGTGCCGCTTCGTGTGGGATCGGCCCGTCAGCGGATCACCAGCATCCCGATCACCAGAACGGCACAGATAGCCCCGACGATCCCGAGGTAAAGCGGCATGGTCCAGCCCCTCTGGCCATGGGGGTCGGCAGCCGCCCGAACGCGTTCCGGCGCCGCCTCGTTGGACCGCGCCAGCTTCACCTGCTGCGGCGTCGGCGGGGCGCCTCCGGCCTCCTCGCAGGTTCCGAGCATGGCCGCGCCGACATCGACATGAGCGATCTTATCGCCGGTGCGGCCGCTGTTGATGTCGCCCTTCAACTGCGCGACGTTCGGGCGCTCGGAATCCGGTGGCTCCTTGAGCTGCAAGTTGCCGGGCGGTGGCGGGGTCTCGGAACGGAGCATGGTCGGCGCCTCTGCGGTCATGCCGGCCCAACGCGAAAGTGCTGAAAGGGTGCCTGCATGCGGCCCATGTCCGCCTGCGGCGCGTCGCCACCCAGTTCAGCTTTCGGAGGGCGGCCGGGCGTCACGACGGAAGGCGCCGAGAAAACGGTTGAGGCCCGCCACGACGCGACCGCGCCCGGCTTCGTCCGGCTCCTTCGGCGTCTCTTCCTCACTCAGATCGTCGGCGACCTTCCGCAGAACTTCGCCGACGAGGTGCGGCCACGGCTCACCGCGCTCCTGAAGCAGCCGCGCTGCATCGATCAAGGCGTTCACCTGCTCCGGCGGAAGCGGACGCTCCACCATCTGCGCGTAACGCAGCCGGGCGGCCAGCTCGGTCGCGAGGCGGTGGACCTTCGCGAGGCCTTCGGCTTGATCGTCGGTGTCCGGGGTGGGCGTCGAACTCGGCGGCATCGCTCAAACGGCTCTTGGGGCAACGCCCCCATTTTAGCCGATCTGCCGCGCGATGCAGCGTCGGCGGTGAAGGCCATCCACCGCCGCGTGCCGAATCGTCAGTTCCTCAAGGGCTTGGCGCCGATCTCGAGCCGGAAGATCGTGGTCGGAAACTTCACCGCCGAGGCTTCCCCGCCATTCATCGCAGGCGTTCGGTTCATCTGCGCGGCCGGGATCCAGAGCCCGCCCTCCTCATCGATCCACATCGCGTCCACCCAGACGAGGCGTGGGTCCTGAACCAGGGTGCTGGTCGTGCCGTCCGGGGCGATCTTCAGGACACGCAGGGCGTCGGTATCGCTCGAATAGATCGTTCCATCCGCTGCGATGGCCGTGCCGCCCGTCGCCACGGTGGGGGCGAAAAGCTTCACATGCTTGGCCCGCTCCTCATCGCTTGCACCCTCGTCATCGAGCCAACGGGTCTCGATGCTGTAGAGCGGGCCGGTGCAGGCCTGATAATAGAAGGTCTTGCCGTCCGGCGAGACTTCGAGCTGGTCCGCGTGGATCGCCAGGGGCTTTCCCTTGTCGTCGCGGAGGACGCGCCCCTGCCCGGTGAGGGGCCGCTGCGCGATCATCGACCAATGATTGTCCAGCACGCGGCGCAGCTTGCCGCTGTCGAGATCGAGCACGACGAGGCCGGGTCGACCGGCATCGGTCAGGTAGACCTTGCGGCCGTTGAAGCGGAAATCGTCGATGAAGCCTTTCTCGTCCACCGCGGCGTCGAGGGGATAGATCTTGCGGATCTCGTTCTTGGCGATGTCGATCTGCATCAGCTTCGCCCCGCCGGGGAGGGGTGCCTCGCCAAGGCCCGGCGCCCCCTTGTCGACCACCCACAGGTCGCCATCCGGTCCCATGCGGATGGCGTTGACCGCTACGAAGGCCTTGGCCGGGTCGTCACCCTGCTTCCACGCGTTCCAGGCCTCGTTCGGATAGGCGACGGGCTTCCCGTCCTTCCATTCGCCGAGTTCGATGCCCTTGTCCTTGGTCTGGCGCTGGAACGGCGAGAACACCCGGCCATCCGCCGAACGGGTCACGCCGTTGAAGACGAGGCTGTCGCTCTGGAGCATCGGCTTCAGCGCCGAGCCATCGAACTGCGCGCCTTCCGCCGCATGGACCGGGCTGCCCAAGCCGAGGCTGAGAATGGCGGCGAAGAGCGGCGTGCGGCGCATGCGATGATCCCGGGTGATCCGTTTGCCTGCGCAAAGCCTCTGCCACACGCCTTGTTCCGGGCAGTGTCGCCGCAGCACCCGTGAACCAACCCGCGCCCGGTCCGTTGCCGCCCGCCATTCCGACGAACGGACACTCACCCATGCGCCTTGCGATTCTCGCCTTCTCTCTTGCCATGGCCTCTCCCGCCACGGCGCAGGTCGTCACCGGAGGTGCAGGCAATACCGGCGTGACACCGCCCTCGAGCGTCGGCGGCGTCACGCCCGGGGAGCGCGATCTCGGGCCGAGCCCCATCACCCGGGGGAACGAGGCCAACCCCAGCAACTCGTCGGTTCCCGGCACCACGCCCAATGTCACGATCGGCGGAACGCCCACGAGCGGCCCGCCCGGCACGGGTGGCACGGCCGGAGGCCCCTCCCTCGCCCGGTGACAGAAATTCGCTCGTAGGTTGTAAAATAACCCATCTTAAAGTTGTCACGGCCATCATGCCCTCGACGAAACGGGCATGTTGGCCACCATGTATCGCGCGCTCTTCTGCCTGACTCACGAGCACACGGTCTGGGCGGTCCCCCTTGCCGCCCTGGTCTGCTGGTTCTCGTGTTTCTCCACCCTCTACCTGCTGCGGCAGGCCAGGGCGGGCCTGGGGGCGAGTCGCGCGGCCTTGATCCTGGGAGCCGGCATCGCGGCGGGCATCGGGATCTGGAGCACCCATTTCATCGCCATGCTGGGGTACGATCCCGGCTTCGGCATCGGCTACGATCCGGTCTTGACCTGCCTGTCCCTCGTGGTCGGCATCGTCTCGGCCTGTTTCGCGCTGATCCTGGCGAGTGCCCTTCCGGGCATGTCCGGAGCCGCCGTCGCGGGCGCCGTTCTGGGGCTCGGCATCGGGGCGATGCATTTCACCGGCATGGCGGGCGTACGCCTGCCGGGCCTCATCACCTGGGACATCCCCCTCGTCGTGATCGCCCTCGGGGCGGGAACGGCGCTCGCCGCCCTGGCCATGGCCGCCGCCCGGCGACCGGGGGGAGGGGCGGTCGATATCGTGTCGGCGACGCTTCTGACGGCGGCCATCGCCTGCCTGCACTTCATCGCCATGATGGCCGTCGAGATCGTGCCCGATCCGGCCCTAACGCCCGAGACCGAGACCTTCCCCCGCGGCGCGTTGGCGCTCGCCATCGCGGCGGGAATGCTCACCATCCTCGCGATGTCGGCGCTGGCCCTGTTCGTGGAGCATCTGCGCCGGACGAACCGCGTCCTGCGCGAGGGTAAGCAGCTTCTGCGCGAGAAGACCGAGTTGCTCGATACGGTCCTCGAAACGATGGACCAGGGGCTGATGATGGTGGACGCCTCCGGCCTCGTCCGGGTGTGCAACGAGCGAGCCGCCACCCTGCTCGGTCTCCCCCCGGCGCTGATGCGCGTGCATCCCTCTTCGGAGGGCGTGAGCTTCCACCAGATCGCCGAAGGCCGTCTGGGCAACGTGCCGGAGGCTCTGCGCCGCTGGAACTTCGAGGACATGGCACCGGGCGAGACTTACGCCTTCGAGCAGGAGGCACCCGACGGCTGCGTGGTCGAAGTGCGCCTCGTCCCCCTTGCGGAGGGAGGCGCCGTCCTGACCTTCACCGACATCACCGCCCGCAAGCGGGCCGAGACCCAGGTGGCCCAAAGCGAGGCGCGCCTCGCCCTGGCGCTCGATGCGGGCAGCGACGGCCTGTGGGATTCGGATCTGGTGAGTGGGGAAGCGTGGTGTTCCGCGCGCTGGTGGGAGGTGCTGGGCTACACGCCCGGCGAGCTCGAGCCCCATGCCCGCACATGGCGGATGCTGGTTCACCCCGGGGATGTCGCGCAGACGGAGCGCGTCCTTCAGGATCATATCGACGGCCGCACGCCTCTCTACGAATGCGAGCACCGCATGCGCCGCAGCGACGGTGGCTGGGCATGGCTCCTCACCCGCGGCCGGGTAGTGGCCCGCGCCGAGGATGGCACGCCGCTGCGCTTCATCGGCACGCAGATCGACATCAGCGCCCGCAAGGCCGCCGAGCGACAGATCGCCCACATGGCGCGGCATGACGGGCTGACCGACCTGCCGAACCGCGCCCTGTTCTACGAGCGTCTGGACGATCGCCTCGCCGAACTGCGCCTGCGCGGGGGCAGGGCGGCGGTGCTCTGCCTCGATCTCGACCGGTTCAAGGCGGTGAACGATCGCCTCGGGCATCTCGCCGGAGACACCGTGCTGCGCGCGGTGGCCCACCGGGTCCGCTTGGAACTGCACGCGGAGGATGTGGTGGCCCGGCTCGGCGGCGACGAGTTCGCCGTGCTCGTGGCCGATGGCGGCGACCTCGCGGCCATCGAGGATCTCGCGCGCCGCCTCATCGGCTCCGTCAACGAGCCGGTCTATTTCGAGGAGCAGCGGATGGAAGTCGGACTCAGCATCGGCATCGCCCTCGCGCCGGAGCATGGGAAGTCCGGCGAGGAGATCTTCAAGCGCGCCGACTTGGCCCTGTATCGCGCGAAGCTGGAGGGACGGAACACGTTCCGCGTGTTCGAGGCTGCCATGGACGAGGCGGTGGCGGAACGCCTCGACCTCGAATGCGACCTCCGCCGCGCCATCGCTCAAAATGAACTGACCCTGCATTACCAGCCGCAGGTGAATACCGGGGGGCGGGACCTCGTGGGCTTCGAGGCCCTAGTGCGCTGGCGCCACCCGACGCGCGGCCTCGTGCCCCCGAGCGTGTTCGTGCCGCTGGCCGAGCAGAGCGGGACGATTCTCAGCCTGGGCGAATGGGTGCTCCGCGCCGCCTGCCGCGAGGCCGCCACCTGGGACCGCCCGCTCAAGATCGCGGTGAACCTGTCGCCGATGCAATTCCAGCAGGCGGATCTGGCCGACCGGATCCTCGCCATCCTGGCCGAGACGGGGCTGCCCCCCGCGCGGCTGGAACTGGAGATCACCGAATCGGTCATCATCAACGACATGGCCCGCGCGCTCGGCATCCTCCGGCGGCTGAAGAGCTTCGGCATCTCCATCGCCATGGACGATTTCGGCACCGGCTACTCGTCGCTCGCGACGTTGCAGGCCTTCCCGTTCGACAAGATCAAGATCGACCGCTCCTTCGTCGGGCATGTCGAGGGCAGCCCGCAGGCGGCGGTCATCGTTCGCGCGGTGCTCAGCCTCGGGCGCAGCCTCGGCATGGGCGTCGTGGCCGAGGGCGTGGAGACGCCGGATCAGATGCGGTTCCTCACCGACGAAGCCTGTGACGAGGTGCAGGGCTATCTCGTCGGCAAACCGCAGCCGATCGATGTCTTCGCCCGCTACCTGCGCGGCGAGGACGCAGAATCCGCCTGGATGGCGGACACACTCGCAGACCATGACGAGGCGGCCGTGACACAAACCAAGCGTCCCCTGAAACGCGCCGGGACGAACGGAGGTTAGCGCAAGGAATTCGGGCGCATTCCCGAATGGAACGGGGGCGCCGATGCGCAAGACGACGTCGCGAGATCAAGACGAACCGGGTGCTTCGGCCTCTCTGATCTGGACTCTCGGCCTCGCCGCCGCCCTCGTCGGCCTCGTGGCCTTGCCGGGGTCGCGTCGGCCCGCCGGGCAGCCCCAGGGCAGCGATCCGGGCGAGGCCCGGCGCCCACCGCCCTCCCACACCGGCCGCAAGGCCGAGGAGGTCGCCCGCGCCCAAGCGGATCGGGGCCGCAGGGCGTCCGGCCCCACCGAGATCCCGGCGGCGGGCTGGAAGGACATCCTGCTACGCACGTGGCACGATGTCGGCGAGAACCGCATCATGCTCGTTTCGGCGGGCGTCACCTTCTTCGCCCTGCTCGCGATCTTCCCGGCCATCGCGGCCCTGGTCTCGCTCTACGGTCTCATCGCCGACCCCTCGACCATCGCGGAGCAGATCGGCAGCCTTCAGGGCCTCCTGCCCCAGGGCGCCCTCGAGATCGTCGGCGAGCAGGTGACGCGCCTCAACGAGAAGGGCAGCACCACCCTCGGTCTCAGCCTGTTCGTGGGGCTCGCCCTCTCGGTCTGGAGCGCCAATGGCGGCATGAAGCACGTCTTCGATGCCCTCAACCTCGTCTACGACGAGCGCGAATCGCGCGGCTTCGTGAAGCTCAACCTCATCTCCCTCGCCTTTACCGGCGGGGCGCTGCTGTTCCTCGTCTCGGCGCTGGCCGCCGTGATCGTCCTGCCCATCGTTTTCAAGTTCATCGGCCTGGGTGAGGGGGCGTGGTGGCTGTCGCAACTGCGCTGGCCGGTCCTGCTGGTCGCGGTGCTGTTCGGCCTGGCCCTGCTGTACCGGTTCGGCCCCAGCCGGGATGCCCCCCGCTGGCGCTGGGCCACCCCCGGCTCGGCGCTGGCGGCGATCCTCTGGCTCGGCGGATCGGGGCTCTTCTCGTGGTACGTCGCCAACTTCGGCAAGTACAACCAGACCTATGGGTCGCTCGGCGCCGCCATCGGGTTCATGACCTGGATCTGGCTGTCGACCACCATCGTGCTGCTGGGCGCGCAACTGAACGCCGAGATGGAGCACCAGACCGCCGAGGACACGACGGTGGGCGAGCCCGTGCCCCTCGGCAGCCGTCAGGCCACGATGGCCGATACGGTCGGCAAGGCGGCGCATGAGGGGGGCGATCCCGACACGGCCCCGCCGACGCGCGCCTGACTGGAGGGCCCTCCGCGTTCAAAGGCCCCTCCGTCATTGCGAGCGAAGTGGCGCAATCCAGGGATTCGCCGCGTTCTCAGGCCGCTGCGCTCCCCCGGATGGCTTCGCGGACGCTCGCAAGGACGGTGAGGAGGGTCTGGATCCCAAGTTCCGCAACGATCCCCGCCCGCGAATCCCGGCAAACCCGACCCACGCAGTCTGAAGAGACCGGCCCGAACCCCGCAACACCTGTTGCGTCGAAGTCACGGCCGCCCCGGAACCGACAATAAGGGAGAAATCGTCGTGGGGAGGGGCTCGGCCGGTGAAGAAACGACCGTCGCAGCAGGGTCGCACCGTCTGGATCGGCGCGGAAAGATCATACCGAGACTTCGGCACCGGAGATCGGGCCCGCTTCATACTTGTCGACGCTGCTCTCTCGAAGATCGAGCCCCCGCCCTATACGATAGTTTAACGTTACGGACGGAATGGCGCGGATAAAGCGGATCGGATCGCCAGGATGCCGCCCACGGGAGTGGTGCGTATTGATCTCCAAGCGTGACGCGCCGACCCAGTAGTGATGAGGCGATTAGGTCGCCGGAGAGGCCCGGCAAGAGCCTCGCTCGCATCCAAAACGGCCCCGGAGAGGTGTCCGGGCCAGTAAAGTTTGCGTTTATTGCCAGCCATTCGCCCCGGAAGACCACTATCGACCGGGACAGCGCCGCTTCTCCCTCATCAAACTCAAGCCGAAAGAGCTTTTGTGCCGCGCCGAGTGGCGCGATGCATTGGTCATCGGCCGCACGGTGCCGACACCTGGCATGTCCCACGCAGAATTACGGGCCGCATCGCGAAAAGACGACTGATGATCGTTTCGCGAGAAGAGAAAGTTCGGTCAATTGTGGCCGTGAACACCATAGTTACTGCATAAATCACGCTTGAACAAAGTTATATCAGCGATATCGCAGATCTGTCGCGCTGCGCCTGAACAAAATCGCGCTGCTTTAGCCTGTAACCATAAGTTAACAGATCGTTAAAATGATCGGATAAAAGCGCTTTAATCGGCGAATGGCGTCGTTCTGTGCAATGAATTGACACTTATACCGACGCATGCAAACAAAACTCCGGGCAAAGGCTGCGATATCGTCGTAATAACGCAGAAGTTGCATGTAACTGAGACGCAATACTGGCGGTTACATCCACGATTGACGGACCGAATGTCGGGGATGTGCATCGTAGAATTGCAGCAGCAGGGTGCGGAGGGTGCGGCTGTGCGCAGCCGGTGGCCTTCGATCTCCCTGATGTCCTGGGGCGGGGGTGGAGTTCAGCGAATGCGCGAGCGGGATGCCGAAGGCGCCGTGAAGGCTCCGGGCCGGGTCGAGACGGCGGGTGACAGCGGAGCGGCCGTGGTCGGCCTGTCCGCGGCGGCGGTCTCCGGGTGCCTCATGGGCCTCTTGATCCAGGGGCGGATCGCGATGGCGGCCGTGGTCGCTGTGGCACTCCCCGCCATGGGCTTCGTCGGCTGGTGGCTGCGCGGCGCCATGCAGGACAGCGACCTCCACCGCGAATGACCTGAGGCGGCGGGGCTGGGGCGCCCCGGAGCCAAACCGAGACGACGGCCAGGGACGCGGACGCTCCGCACCGGCCACCCGACACAACCGCGACGGCCTACGGCGCGATCTTTCTTTCAGGGGCACCATGAACACGCAGCGCAAGAACCCGAACACCACCCGCGCCAATGGCCGCGCCGCTCATCTGGGCTACGCGGTGGGGATCCGCGGCGACCTGACGGACGGCCTGCGCCGCCGCATCATGGCCGTGCTGCGCCTCTCCAGCCTCTGCCTGGGCATGGGGCGGAAGTCGCGGCTGGGGGCGCTGGGCGTGGGAGCGCTGACGGCGACGTTCGGTGCTTTGGGCGGGCTGGCGCCAGGTCAGGCATTCGCGGGTAACGGCGGTGTCTATATCGATGATGGGACGGATATATCGTGCGCGAGAATATCGGACAATGGTAGTAATTCTTTCACGCAAACAGCGAATTTTCTCGCATGTAATTCTAATGTCTCTACCCAAACTACCTCTGCGATATTTTTC
Organism: Methylobacterium sp. NFXW15; assembly: GCF_049887755.1. NCBI lineage: Bacteria > Pseudomonadati > Pseudomonadota > Alphaproteobacteria > Hyphomicrobiales > Methylobacteriaceae > Methylobacterium > Methylobacterium sp. NFXW15. Next base: position 99,076 of record NZ_JAGEKG010000011.1, read on the forward strand.
GGTCCAGCTGGTACTACTGGTGACGCTGATGGGGCCTCTAGCAGCCTCAGCTTAGGCGGCCAACTCTACGTCAACAGCGGCAAGATCATCGTTGGTGCGGGAGGTGCTATAAGAATCGGTGACAATAGTACAGCCAATGCGGTAATTGGCGGATCATCTGTCGTGCTCGGCATAGGCAGTAGCGCGGCGGGCGGTAATGCCTTGGCCTTAGGCAATTCTGCCAGTGCTGGAGGTAATCTTTCCATTGCAAGCGGCTTCTACGCCAGTGCTTCTGCAGAAAAAGATGTTGCGATCGGCGCATTTGCGGGAGCGTCCGGGTTCGCAGCAACGGCAGTCGGTCACAGCGCGGCGGCGAGCGGTTCGAGCTCTGTCGCGGTCGGCGCCAGTGCCAGCGCATCCGCAGATTACTCCACGGCAATAGGTAACAGCGCCAGAGCAAGCAACAACAACGCCTTCGCAGGCGGCGTGAATGCCGCTGCGAATGGGCAATGGTCGGTAGCCCTTGGTAGCGATGCCAATGCGACCGGGGATTCCACCACCGCTGTCGGTAGGGGAGCGACGACGAGCAATCAGTTGGCCACGGCCATCGGCACCGCTGCGAACGCGAATGGCGCCGAAGCCACGGCGCTCGGCCGCAATGCCTACGCGGTCGGCCGTGGCACCGCCCTCGGCGCTTGGGCCAATGCCGCGGCGGACCTCGCCACGTCGGTCGGCGAATATTCGGCCGCAAAGGGGGCAAGCGCGACCGCCATCGGTTCAAGCGCCTCGGCAGGCAACTACGCTTTCGCAGGCGGCGTGAGTGCCGCTGCGAACGGGCAATGGTCGGTAGCCGTCGGTAACGGCGCCAATGCGACTGGGGATTCCACCACCGCTGTCGGTAGGGGAGCGACGACGAACGGTCAGCTGGCCACGGCCATCGGCGTCTGGGCGATTGCGGATGGCTCGGAAGCCACGGCCCTCGGCCGAAATGCGTACGCGGTCAGCCGTGGCACGGCCCTCGGCACCTTCGCCAATGCCGCGGCGGACCTCGCCACGTCGGTCGGCCAATTTTCGGCGGCAAAGGGGGTGAGCGCGACTGCCGTCGGAGCGAACGCTGGCGCCTCAGGCACCAACAGCGCGGCCTTCGGCGCTACCGCCAACGCGTCGAACACCAGCGCCTCGGCGTTCGGCGCTTCTACTTTAGCGTCGGGCTCTTGGTCCACAGCGTTGGGCTATTCAGCGAATGCGCTCGCTGACAATGCGACTGCGGTGGGCGTTGGCACCAGGGCCTCGAACACCAACGCCTCGGCGTTTGGCAAGGACGCCAACGCGTCGGGCTCTTGGTCCACAGCGGTGGGCGTGGCCACCGTCGCGAGTGGAACATCTTCGGTGAGCCTGGGCGACGCAGCGAGCGCGACCAATTCCAAAGCTGTTGCGGTAGGCAGCCATGCCAGCGCTTCTGCCGAAAGCTCGATCGCCATCGGTGTGTTTTCCAGCGCGTCGGTCTCGAACAGCGTCGCGCTGGGCGCGAACAGCACCACCACGGCGGCGACGGCCGTATCCTCCCAAGTTGTGAATGGCACCACCTACAGCGGCTTCGCGGGCACGGCGCCGGTGGGCGTCGTCTCGGTGGGCTCGGCGGGCAACGAGCGCCAGATTCAGAACGTCGCGGCGGGCCAAATCACCGCGACCTCGACGGATGCGGTGAACGGCAGCCAGCTCTATTCCGCCATCGCCTCGAGCATCGGCGGCGGCCTGCCGTGGAACAGCACGCTTGGCGCCTGGGACGGCGGGCGCGGCAGCGGCGGTCAGACCCTCTCGGGCATCGCGGCCATCGGCACGGGGGCCTCGGCCGGACTTAGCGCGGTGGCATTTGGCAACTCGGCGAATGCGGCCGGTGATAGCTCAGTGGCCATCGGTAAAACGTCACAAGCGTCCCAGGGTGCAACGACCGCCGTGGGTAACACCGCCGTTGCCACTTCTGTCTATGCCTCAGCGTTTGGCAGCTCTGCCAACGCGTCTAACGTGTCAGCTACCGCCGTTGGCGCCAGCACTGTCGCTTCCGGCAATAGCGCCTCAGCCTTTGGCAGCTCTGCCAACGCATCCGCGGATGGCTCGACGGCGGTAGGTTCCGGCGCCGCAGCCAGCACCAATTCAGCCACAGCCGTCGGCTCGAATGCGAAAGGCACCGGACGCCAAGCAACGGCGATCGGTAACCAAGCCAGTGCTGCCGACTATGCAGCGACGGCGCTGGGCAATGGGGCGAACGCCTACAGCAGTTGGTCCACGAGCTTGGGAAATAACTCCAAGGCGACCAACATGTTCGCCATCGCGCTCGGCTCCGATGCGAACGCGTCGGCGACCAGATCGACCGCACTGGGCGACCATGCCTCGGCCAGCGTCCAGAACAGCGTCGCACTGGGCTCCAACTCTTCCACGACGGCGGCGACGGCCGTCTCCTCGGTATCCATCAACGGCACCACCTACAGCGGCTTCGCGGGCAGCACGCCGGGGAGCGTGGTGTCGGTGGGCTCGGCGGGCAGCGAGCGCCAGATCCAGAATGTCGCGGCGGGCCAAATCAGCGCGACCTCGACGGATGCGGTGAACGGCAGCCAACTCTACGCGGTGGCGGCGGCGGCCAGTAACGGCCTGCCGTGGAACAGCACGCTCGGCGCCTGGGACGGTTCGCGCGGCGGCGTGGGCGGTCAAACACTCTCGGGAGTCGCAGCGGTCGGCACGGGCGCACGCGCGACGGGCAGCAACGCGGTGGCGTTCGGCACGTCGGCGAATGCAGCGGGCACGACGGCCATCGCCATCGGCGCCAGCGCGAACGCCACGAACAGCGCCGCGATCGCCTTCGGTGCCAACGCAATCGCTTCGGGCAGTGAATCGCTGAGCCTGGGCAACGGCGCCTCTGCCACCAACGACAAGGCCATTGCCCTCGGTGGGCTCGCGATGGCCAACGGCAGCAGCTCGACCGCCATCGGCTACGCAGCGACGGCCTCGTCGTCCTACGCGACGGCGATCGGCGCGCAAGCCAGCGCGAGCGTCAACGGAAGCGTGGCCCTGGGCTACGGCTCGGTGACGCGGTCGAGCGTGGCCGTCCCGTCCACCTCGATCGGCGGCACGTCGTTCTCCGGCTTCGCGGGTGCAACGCCGGCCAGCGTCGTGTCCGTGGGCCGGGTGGGCGCTGAACGGCAGATTCAGAACGTCGCGGCGGGCCAACTCAGCGCGACCTCGACCGATGCGGTGAACGGCAGCCAGCTGTATTCGGTGGCCTCGACCGTGTTGGACACGACGGCCTCGCTCTCGACGGGCCTGTCGAACACGAATAGCTCTGTGGCTTCGCTGTCGACGGCGCTGTCGAGCACGGACAGCAACATCGGCTCGCTGTCGACGGGGCTGTCGAGCACGAACAGCAGCGTGAGCTCGCTGTCGACGGGTGTCGGATCGATCTCGACCGGTTTGTCGAGCACGAACAGCAAAGTGAGCTCGCTCTCGACAGGACTGTCGAGCACGAACAGCAGCGTAAGTTCGCTGTCGACGGGTGTCGGGTCGCTCTCGACCGGTTTGTCGAGCACGAACAGCACCGTGGGCTCGCTCTCGACGGGTCTGTCGAGCATGGACAGCAACGTGAGCTCGCTCTCGACGGGTCTATCGAGCACGAACAGCACCGTGGGCTCGCTGTCGACGGGTGTCGGGTCGATCTCGACGGGTCTGTCGAGCACGAACAGCAAGGTGAGCTCGCTCTCGACGGGGTTCGGTTCGCTGTCGACCGGCTTCGGTTCGCTGTCGACCGGTTTGTCGAGCACGAACAGCACCGTCAGCTCACTGTCGACGGGTCTGTCGAGCACGGACAGCAACATCGGCTCCCTGTCGACCGGTCTGTCGAGCACGGACAGCAACGTGAGCTCGCTGTCGACCGGCGTCGGGTCGATCTCGACCGGTCTTTCGAGCGCGAATAGCAACATCGGTTCGCTCTCGACGGGCGTCGGGTCGATCTCGACGGGTCTGTCGAGCACGAACAGCAAGGTGGGTTCTCTGTCGACGGGGTTCGGCTCGCTGTCGACCGGCTTCGGTTCGCTGTCGACGGGTCTGTCGAGCACGAACAGCAACATCGGCTCGTTGTCGACGGGTCTGTCGAGCACGGACAGCAACGTGAGCTCGCTCTCGACGGGTGTCGGGTCGATCTCGACCGGTCTATCGAGCGCGAACAGCAACATCGGCTCGATCTCGACCGGTCTATCGAGCACGAACAGCAAGGTGAGCTCCCTGTCGACGGGTGTCACGTCGCTGTCGACGGGCCTGTCGAGCACGAACAGCAGCGTGAGCTCGCTGTCGACGGGTGTCGGGTCGATCTCGACCGGTTTGTCCAGCACGAACAGCACCGTGGGCTCGCTCTCGACCGGTCTTTCGAGCACGGACAGCAACATCGGCTCCCTGTCGACGGGTCTATCGAGCACGGACAGCACCGTGAGCTCGCTGTCGACGGGTGTCGGATCGATCTCGACGGGCCTGTCGAGCACGAACAGCAAGGTGAGCTCGCTCTCAACGGGCTTCGGCTCGCTGTCGACCGGCTTCGGTTCGCTGTCGACGGGTTTGTCCAGCACGAACAGCACCGTCAGCTCACTGTCGACGGGTCTGTCGAGCACGGACAGCAACATCGGCTCGCTCTCGACCGGGCTGTCGAGCACGGACAGCAACGTGAGCTCGCTGTCGACCGGCGTCGGGTCGATCTCGACCGGTCTGTCGAGCGCGAATAGCAACATCGGTTCGCTCTCGACGGGTGTCGGGTCGATCTCGACGGGTCTGTCGAGCACGAACAGCAAGGTGGGTTCTCTGTCGACGGGCTTCGGCTCGCTGTCGACGGGCTTCGGTTCGCTGTCGACGGGTCTGTCGAGCACGAACAGCACCGTGAGCTCGCTCTCGACGGGTCTGTCGAGCACGGACAGCAACGTGAGCTCGCTCTCGACGGGTGTCGGGTCGATCTCGACCGGTCTGTCGAGCGCGAACAGCAACATCGGCTCGATCTCGACCGGTCTATCGAGCACGAACAGCAAGGTAAGCTCGCTGTCGACCGGCTTCGGCTCGCTCTCGACGGGGCTGTCGAGCACGAACAGCACGGTGAGTTCGCTGTCGACGGGTGTCGGGTCGATCTCGACCGGTTTGTCCAGCACGAACAGCACCGTGGGCTCGCTCTCGACGGGTCTGTCGAGCACGGACAGCAACGTGAGCTCGCTCTCGACCGGTCTGTCGAGCGCGAACAGCAACATCGGCTCGCTGTCGACGGGTCTGTCGAGCACGGACAGCACTGTGAGCTCGCTGTCGACAGGTCTATCGAGCACGGACAGCAATGTGAGCTCGCTGTCGACGGGGCTGTCGAGCACGGACAGCAACATCGGATCGTTGTCGACGGGTCTGTCGAGCACGAACAGCAACGTGAGTTCACTGTCGACGGGCTTCGGTTCACTATCGACCGGTTTATCGAGCACGAATAGCAAAGTAAGCTCGCTCTCGACGGGTGTCGGGTCGATCTCGACGGGTCTGGCGAGCGCGAACAGCAACATCGGCTCACTGTCGACCGGCCTGTCCAGCACGGACAGCACTGTGAGCTCGCTGTCGACGGGTCTGTCGAGCACGGACAGCAACATCGGCTCGCTGTCCACCGGCCTGTCGAGCACGAACAGCAACGTGAGTTCGCTGTCGACGGGCGTCGGTTCGCTCTCGACGGGTCTGTCGAGCACGAACAGCAGAGTGAGCTCGCTGTCGACGGGTGTCGGGTCGATCTCGACGGGTCTGTCGAGCACGAACAGCAGAGTGGGCTCACTGTCCACCGGCCTGTCGAGCACGAACAGCAACGTGAGCTCACTGTCGACGGGTCTGTCGAGCACGGACAGCACTGTGAGCTCGCTGTCGACGGGTCTGTCGAGCACGGACAGCAACGTCGGCTCACTCTCGACGGGTCTGTCGAGCACGAACAGTAAAGTGGGGTCACTCTCGACAGGTGTCACGTCCCTGTCGACGGGGCTGTCGAGCACGAGTAGCAAAGTAAGCTCGCTGTCGACGGGCCTGTCGAGCGCAAACAGCAACATCGGTTCACTGTCGACGGGTCTGTCGAGCACGAACAGCAACGTGAGCTCGCTGTCGACGGGTCTGTCGAGCACGGACAGTAACGTCGGCTCATTGTCCACCAGCCTGTCGAGCACAGACAGCAACGTGAGTTCGCTGTCGACAGGTGTCGGCTCGCTGTCGACCGGTCTGTCGAGCACGAACAGCAAAGTGGGCTCGCTGTCGACGGGTGTCTCGTCACTGTCGACGGGCCTGTCGAGCACAAATAGCCGAGTGAGCTCGCTGTCGACGGGTGTCGGCTCATTGTCGACGGGTCTGTCGAGCGCGAACAGCAACATCGGTTCACTGTCGACGGGTCTGTCGAGCACGAACAGCAACGTGAGCTCGCTGTCGACGGGTCTGTCGAGCACGGACAGCAACATCGGCTCACTCTCGACAGGTCTGTCGAGCACAAACAGTAAAGTGGGGTCACTCTCGACGGGTGTCACGTCACTGTCGACGGGTCTGTCGAGCGCGAACAGCCGAGTGAGCTCGCTGTCGACGGGTGTCACGTCTCTGTCGACGGGCCTGTCGAGCGCGAACAGCAACATCGGTTCACTGTCGACGGGTCTGTCGAGCACGAACAGCAACGTGAGCTCGCTGTCGACGGGTCTGTCGAGCACGGACAGTAACGTCGGCTCATTGTCCACTGGCCTGTCGAGCACAGACAGCAACGTAAGTTCGCTCTCGACAGGTGTCGGATCGATCTCGACCGGTCTGTCGAGCACGAACAGCAAAGTAGGCTCGCTGTCGACGGGCGTCACGTCTCTGTCGACGGGTCTGTCGAGCACAAACAGCACCGTCGGCTCGCTGTCGACGGGTATCACTTCACTCTCGACGGGCCTGTCGAGCACGGATAGCAGCATCGGTTCGCTGTCGACGGGCCTGTCGAACACGGACAGCAATGTAAGCTCGCTGTCGACGGGTCTGTCGAGCACGGACAGCAACGTGAGTTCCCTCTCGACGGGCGTCGGGTCGATCTCGACGGGCCTGTCGAGCACGAACAGCCGAGTGAGCTCGCTGTCGACGGGTGTCACGTCGCTGTCGACGGGTCTGTCGAGCGCAAACAGCAACATTGGCTCGCTGTCGACGGGCCTGTCGAGCACGGCCAGCGACGTCGGTTCGCTGTCGACGGGCCTGTCGAGCACGGCCAGCGACGTCGGGTCGCTGTCGACGGGTCTATCGAGCACGAACAGCACCGTCGGCTCGCTGTCGACGGGTGTCGGGTCGATCTCGACGGGTCTGTCGAGCACGAACAGCAGCGTGAGCTCGCTGTCGACGGGTGTCGGATCGATCTCGACGGGTCTGTCGAGCACGAACAGCAACGTGAGTTCGCTGTCGACGGGTGTCACGTCGCTGTCGACGGGTCTGTCGAGCACGAACAGCACCGTCGGTTCGCTCTCGACGGGTGTCGGGTCGATCTCGACGGGTCTGTCGAGCACGAACAGCGCCGTCGGCTCGCTCTCGACGGGTGTCGGTTCGCTCTCGACGGGTCTGTCGAGCACGAACAGCGCCGTCGGTTCGCTCTCGACGGGTGTTACCTCGCTGTCGACGGGCTTCGGTTCCCTGTCGACAGGTCTATCGAGCACGAACAGCAACGTGAGTTCGCTGTCGACGGGCTTCAGTTCCCTGTCGACGGGTCTGTCGAGCACGAACAGCAGCGTGGGCTCGCTGTCGACGGGAGTCGGGTCGATCTCGACGGGCCTGTCGAGCACGGCC